>PBJL01000008.1 GCA_002721105.1 Acidiferrobacteraceae bacterium
TTCCGTAACTACTTTGGTTCAGCCGGTGGCAGTTTTGCTACACTTGGGATTACAGCCTCTGAGGTAGTTATCGTTGAGACCAATTGTTTTGATCAATCTGACTTATTACTTGGAGACATATGGATTGCTGACGGAGGGAATCTGATGTTCATTACCATAGAGGGCCAGTGGTTCCTACTGATCCGCAACTAACCCAACCTCCCCACCAAATCCTCTGCTCTTAAAACACTTTTGGCGCATCCACGCTCGGATCTGCCACAGGTATCAGCTGACACATAATCCTCCTCCTTTAAACTGCTTTAGTACTTCATTCAGCCTCTTAGTGAGCTGTATTGATCTACTGATATTACACCTAACTTCGGGTTAGTTACAGTAGCCGTTAATATTCTGCGGAAAAGGACTCTGGTTGTGGGCAATCAGTAAAGTTTTGGAGAATGTCGGACACCTTCACAGCGTCGCTACGGAACGACATCAGGGTGCTGGTATGGCTTCCCAGATCAGCCATCAGCGTTGGAAATTGAATTTATTTGGGACACCACCACTTTTTAAAACGCTGTAAGTGTTTGATAAATTGGCGCGCCCGGAGAGATTCGAACTCCCGACCACCTGGTTTGAAGCCAGATGTTCTTTCTCCTAATTCTTGGCGCCGTTACTACCTTTTTCAAGAACCACTGTCCCAATGAATTTCTAGTTTACACCTAATTTAATGGCTTTTTTAGGTGTTTTAGATTCTTTATTGGGACAGCTTTAGAGGAACAACTTTAGAGGTATTACTGCGGTAGAACTTCTTGGCAGTGGGTATGGTGACCCCGATAAGCGAACAGTAGAGGACGTAATGTCAGACCTTCGTGAGGGATATATCTCCGAGAGCTACGCCCGAGAAAACTACCCCCATGCTTTTAAAGAATAGGAGGTGATTTGACCATTCGCTAGAAACGACAGTCAATTTACCGAGTTTAGATAGCTCTTCTCTCTTCTCGCGTCTGTTTGGTTCCTTCTTGATCTATTTCAAACCCGGAGTCGTTTCTTGTTGCTACAACGCCGTAGAAGTCTTTGGCTTGTTGTGAGCTAACAATGCCATTCTGAATCTCTTTTCGTACCCGTTCAGGGTCACGGTCAAGTGGGTCTCCGTATCCACCGCCACCGGCTGAGCGCAAACTGATTACGTCTCCCGTCTTAAATGGCCCCATTCCAGTAGCACGCTCAGTTAGGAGTTCTTCTTCGTTAGATCCAGCATGCATTTTGATGCTGTTGATACCTCCGTCGTGACCGCCGTTTAAACCATGCGGTCGTGCTTGAGTCAGTTCGTTAGCGATCTGGATCTGGCAATCGTCCTCTAGAAAACAATAATCTCGGATTACTCCTAGGCCTCCTCTAAATTTTCCGATGCCATATTCTTCCGTGCGAAGCTCATATCGTTCCATTCGGAGTGGGTAGCGCGTTTCACAGACCTCAGCCGGTAAGTTTGCGACATCACCATCCATATGAAATATAAGCGCATCAGCACCGTCATCTGTAGATAGTGCACCACCACCACCATCGACAGGATCGACAGCGATGAACGGTTCCCCATATTTAGGATCCACGCGCAACATGAAAGCACCAAAAAGCATGTACTCTCCTGCTGGGCAGCGATCTGGAACCGCGTTGGCTAAGGCCTCGCTAACTAGATCTGTAATTAAAACGCTCGCATACCCATACGAATCACAAGGGGCAGGCCACGATGGGTTGGTTAGAAGGTTATCGGAAGCCTTGACATTCAGAGACCGGACATGTCCTTCATTTGATGGCTCCAGTGGCAAGGTCGCGGATTTAAAGGCCATTTCTGCAGATGATCTCGCTCCTGCTAACGGAATGTTGACGGGACCCCCAGCTGTTTCACTGGTGCCATCAAAATCGACAGTAACTTCGTCTTCCTCGATAGTAACCGTAACCTTAATCGTGCGCGGAATGTCTTTGTTTACACCGTCGTGATCTAGGAAAGATTCAGCACTCCATGTACCATTTGGCATTGCCGATACGATCTTTCGAACCCGTACTTCGGTCTGATCCATGACTGTTCCCATGGAATCACGCACTGTATCGGCTCCGTATTTTTCACATAGCCGGAGATAGCGCTCGACCCCAGTCTTGGCAGTTGCCATCTGTGCCTTAAGATCTCCACGGACTAAGTTAGGGAAGCGATTATTTGAGTTGATGTAATCCATCAAGGAGTCGTTTTGCACTCCATCGTCAAACAGCTTAAGGTGTGGAAAGGTCATACCTTCCTGAATCACGTCGG
This sequence comes from Acidiferrobacteraceae bacterium, assembly GCA_002721105.1. Next base: position 2,282 of record PBJL01000008.1, read on the forward strand.
TCGAATTGGGACACCAACCGCCTGGAACTATGCCCCCAATATCTGCCCAGTGGCCCGTGACCGCAGAAAAACCTTGCAGTGATCCATCGAAGATTATCGGGATGTAGATACTGGTATCAGATATGTGTGTGCCAGTGGTGAAAGGATCATTGGCGATAATGATGTCTCCGGGATTAAAACCGTTGATTCCAAATTTTTTCAAGCCGTTCCGTACGGTGACCTGGAGACAGGAGGAGAAAACTGGCATCGACGTTCCTTGCGCCAGCATTTCACCTTCAGTATTCAAGATAGCTACACCGAAGTCTTGAATCTCGTAGAGTAGCGGACTATATGCCGTTCGCACCATGGTCAACCGCATTTCTTCAGCAGCAGCAACGAGCGTGCTTCTCACAACCTGGGTTGTAATAGGATCCAGTTCATTGGTTTTTTTAGAGCTCATGTTGTTCACCTGTCTGATTCGCGTGTGATATGTAAGTTACCGTATTCATCAACCCTCAATTGTTGATGGGGTTGTACAACAACAGTGGAATTCCACTCTTCTATGATTGCAGGTCCAGCTATTAGCTCGCCTGAGCGGAGCAGTGTCCTGTCATAAAAAGGACATTCTACATAATCAGATGCAGATTCAAAGTAGGTCATTCGCTGGCCTAATAATGCATTGTTCTCACCCTTAGTCCATTCTTCAATATTTGGAATAGGCGGTGATTGTGCAGGTACTGTCGCAGCAACGCGGGCAGTGACAAGCTCCGTTGGCATACCAACGGAAGAATGCCCATACATCCTTTCGTGCGCCCCGTCGAATGCGCTATTTAGTGCATCGAATCCGTCTCGTAATTGTTCTCGACTCGGAATAGGCACTGTTACAGTGTGTTCTTGGTTCTCATATCGCATGTCTGCACTTTGGGAAATAATCGCGTTTTTCGTTTGAACTCCAGCTTCACTCAGCTTTTCAAGGCATTCCTTCGCTAGCGTGTCATACATATCGAAAAATTTTTCAGGAGTCAGGTTAGTGAGACCATAGACTGAAGTTCGTACCGTGTCTTCACGATAGTCCGCATTTAGAATTCCCCATGCCGAAAAAACTGCTGGGTTCTGTGGGATAACTGCTCCTCGAAGCTCAAGCTCCTCTAGTAATGCTGCTGCAAAAAGCCCGCCTCCACCACCGTAAGATAGCAGGGTTAAATCTCTTGGGTCATGTCCTCGCTCTAATGTGATGACTCGAATCGCGTTGATCATATTGATGTCTGCAAGATGAGTAATGCCATAGGCTGCTTTTTCAAGACTTAATCCTAATGGACCGCAAATTTTCTCCTCGATAGCTTTTCGAGCAGCACCAACATCCATCTTCATCCGATTCCCCCAGAAGTTGTCAGGATTGATCCGACCTAATACCAGATGCGCATCAGTAACTGTTGGTTCTGTTCCACCGCGACCAAAGCATACGGGACCCGGGTCAGCTTCGGCACTCATCGGGCCTACGTAGAAACCACCGGCGTCATCTACCCACGCAATACTTCCACCCCCAGCTCCGACTGATTCAATATCAATAGTTGGTTGGAGGACGGGTCTTCGGTTTACGATGGTTTGCGATTTCTCGACTGGATCTCCATCAAGGATTAGTGACACATCAAAGCTAGTACCACCAACATCAGAAGCGATTAAATTGGGAATCCCAAGTTGCCGAGCTAGGGTTACAGCGCCAATAACACCGCCAGCTGGTCCCGATTCCAATGTTCGAATGGGCAATCGCTCAGCCTCTTGTCGAGATAGCATACCGCCAGTTGACTGCATGACAGTAAAGTTTCCATTAAATCCTTTCCCAGTGAGTTTAGCGTCAAGTTCTGCCAGGTAAGACGACATTCTAGGTTTGACATAGGTGTTCAGTACCACTGTACTGGTTCGTTCGAACTCGCGAAATTCTCGAGTTACATCTGAGGAGATAGATACGGAAACATTAGGTAATTCATCGTTAATAATTTGTTGTAACTGAATTTCATGAGCTGGATTTGCGAATGAATTCACCAAACAAACTGCTATCCCATCAATCTCTAAATCCTTCATTTTTCGAACTTGATCTCTCGACATAGTTTCGTCAAGTGCTGTAACGATTTCTCCGTTTGCTGCCATTCTCTCTGGTACCTCAAATCGGAGATATCTCTCGACCAAAGGCGTCTGTGGTTTATATTGAAGGTTAAAAACCTCTGGCCGAGCACCACGACCTAGTTGCAAAACATCGCGGAAACCGGCCGTAGTAATGACGGCAATCCGTGCTCCTTTTTCTTGTAAGATAGTATTAATTACTGTTGTCGAACCATGAATGATCATACCGAGCTCTTGTAGGTCAACATCAAGCTCCTCGATTCCAATCATGATGCGGGAGGGCAGTTCGGAAGCGATAGAAGGTTGTTTCTCAATTTCGAGAGTTCCTAACTCGCTGTCAAAGTAAACAAAATCGATGAATGTGCCTCCGACATCGATTGCGAGCCGAGATTTGTTTTGTGTCACGAGCAGTTTTCTAGGAAAATACTAGGATTTTCCCCTCCGAAATTAAGTAATATCAATCGTAAACATAGCATAGAATGCAAAATGTTGCGGTGAAAACCTATTTTTATACGTATATTTTGGTATTCCACATCGGACCGGTGTCAATAATGTATTACCGATGGTTTAGTTCCAGCTCCACACAATTATGATTAGCCGAGGACCGAAAAACTACTTTCTGGATTAATGTTACGTAATCTCGACATTGTTCGAGTACTTAGGCCGTAGTTAATATTCTCTAGATGAAATTGAAGTGGGTTCTGATCGTGATTGTTTCCAGCTTCACAATACTCGATAAGTTGGGCCATCAATTTTCCTGCAACAGGACCATTCTTATATTGGTTCCCGCTGGTTCCACAGGCCATATAAAAGCCTGGTAAGTACGATCGATCATATATCGGCATCCAATCGTCGGATACATCATAAAGAGAAACTACACCCCTAAGGGGTGAGGAGACTGGCAGATCGGGGTATCGCTGTGCTTGCCTGTATACTTGTGTCTCCCATTGTTCGGTAAAATTGTCGTCCCAATCGTCTGGGTCTACAAAAATCCTTTCATCACATTCTGGGTCTTCGCTCCCGACAAGAATATGATTACCCAGTTCAGGGCGACTATAACAACCGATATCACTGTCTGAAATGACAAACGCATTGTTCTCGTAATCAAAGTTATCAGGTGAGGGAACGTGTGCAACTTCTACTTTCAGAGCGCGAGTAGAAATATTCATATCTAGCTCAGCCCCTATCATCGCGTTTATTTTCATAGAATGTGGGCCAGCAACATTTACAACTACTTTTGATGATATTACCTCCCCAGTGGACAAGGTGACGCCAGCAGCTTGACCGTTTATCTTAACTATATCGACGACAGTTTCGTTAAATCGATAGTCAGCTCCTTTGCTTTCTGCTGCGCGCTGAACATTTTGTGCAGATAGTTGCGGATCGTTGATATATCCTGCTGTAGGGAAATAAATTGCTCCGTATATTTCTGTTGAATTTGATTCCCCGAAGGTTGGGTCTTTCATTGACTTAGCGGGACTGAAACTCGCTGTTCGAACGATCGGCATCCTTTCTTTAATTTTTGTAGAGCTCCATCTTTCATAAGGAATAGCCAATTGATCTGCATGCTCAAGAATCGGTTGGAGAAAATTATTTTGTGGTGTTTGATAAACCATACAACCGCACTCCACAAAGCGCGCGAGCTCCGAGTCATTTCCGATCTCTAAATATTGTTTCCAGTTTTTCCAATAATGGTATCCCTCGAAAGCCAAAGCAGTCCCATCCAAAGTAGAATAATGGACTCGTATGACCGCGCATGAGGCTCCTGTCGAACCATAACCAGCTGCCGGTAACTTATCGAGGTTTAAAGTTTTCCAGCCTAGCTTTGCAAGCTCAAAACTAACTGATGTTCCGATTATCCCGGCGCCAATCACGATCGCATCATATGATTTGGTCATATTGTTTTTAACAAAAAGAGTTGGTTAAATGACGTTAGATCAATGTAACTATAACCGAATTCAGGCAGTATATCTGGCGCGCCCGGAGAGATTCGAACTCCCGACCACCTGGTTCGAAGCCAGGTACTCTATCCAGCTGAGCTACGGGCGCTTATGGTTTTTTTACAGATCATCTAAATATAGTTTTACCTGTAATTTCTATTCTACCTCGTTTCTATTGGAGATTATTAGCAACAGGAATTGAGCTATAGGACTTCCGCTCGCTGTTAGGATTGGTCCCCTGACCATAGATCAGTCGAAAGATAGCGCTCTCCAGTGTCAGGCAGAATTGTTAGGAGCACTTTATCCTTCATTACTGGGCGTTGAGCCAACTTTATTGTTCCTGCAAGAGCTGCTCCGGAGGAGATTCCCGCAAAAATACCTTCTTTTTCTGCCAGAAATCTCGTGCCATCATAGGCTTCTTGGGTGGTTATCGGTATTATGAGGTCATATATTGATGTGTCTAAGATTTCAGGAATAAAGCCAGGCGCGGTTCCCATAATTTTGTGTGAGCGAGCAATTCCCTCAGACAAAATTGGTGAATCCGCAGGCTCCGTTGCGATCATTTGTAGTTTCGGATTTTTTTCTTTAAGAAATTTACCAATTCCAGAAATTGAGCCTCCCGTGCCCGTTGTACAGATCACTGCGTCTAGTCGATCACTAAAGTCATCCCATATTTCATCGGCAGTTGCTTGGTGCGAGTCTGTGTTTGAAGGATTGAAATGCTGTCCGACAAAAAAATAACCTTTTTCCTTTTGTAATTTCTTAGCTTCATCTATTGCTCCGACTGTGCCTTTTTCGGCTGGTGTAAGGATGACTTCAGCACCAAAGGCACGAAGAATTTTCTTTCGCTCTTCGCTCATGTTCTCTGCCATCACAAATATTGCCCTGTATCCTTTTACGGCAGCAACCATTGCTAGACCTATTCCAGTATTACCGGATGTGGGTTCTATAATCGTGTCGCCGGGGTTGAGTGAACCTCGTTTCTCTGCGTCCTCAATCATACGAAGCGCTGGCCTATCCTTTACCGATCCTGCAGGATTAAAACTTTCCAGCTTAACAAAAATTTCGGACGCCAATATATTTTTTATACGATTTAATCTTACGATTGGGGTTTTTCCAATCGTTTCTAGAATATTTTTATATATCATTGGTTATCTATGAATTTCTTATTGCCCCTTAAAGACAGGCGCTCTTTTTTGGATAAAGGCTTGACGGCCTTCTTGGTAATCCTCACTATTGAAGCATGCATCAACTAGGCTGTTCATTAAAGGGATGTTTTGATCTGCAGGATTTTTGGTTACTTCCTGGAGTATCTTTTTTATTGCAGTTAGTGTTAATGGTGCATTCTTGACTATGTCGCAAGCATACTCCATGACATAAGATACAATTTCTTCTCTAGAACTAAGGCGATTTACCAACCTCATTTGCAACGCTTCGTCGGCTCCAAATTGTCGACCAGTACAAAGAATTTCGTGGGCAAAAGCGGGCCCAACGACCTCGGTAAGTAGTTTTACCTCTTCCCAATGATAGGCAAGTCCTAATTTTGCTGCTGGTATGGCAAAACGACTAGTTTCATCTGCTATTCTGATGTCACAATGAAGTGCAAGACTCATACCTCCTCCAATGCAGTAGCCTTGTATCATCGCGATAGTCGGTTTATTCACATTATCTAGAGCGGTTAAGCCGTTAATCATGGTTTGGTTATATTCAGCAGTTCTGGTTCTCGAAGATCGATTAGAATGAAATTCAGAAATGTCAGCACCGGCGCAGAACGCTTCATCTCCGGCACCCCTAATTATGATTGCGAGTATTTCGTCATCTCTCGAAAATTTCGTTGCAATTTTGCCTATAGTGCGCCACATTTCTAGAGTAATAGCGTTTCTCTTTTTGGGTTGATTGAAGATTATCTGAGCAATGTTGCCCATTCTTTCTACGATAATGTTATCCATACTTTTCGATGTTCCTAAGTGAGGGTCACTCAACCATTCGCAGTATATAAGAATCCATGATTAATCCCTAGAAAAAGGTTGATCGATATTTAATACTTAACATATAAACTTGCTTCATGACTTACTTGACAAAAAAATCTGTGTGCGGATTCTCATAGGTTAAAAAAACATGTAGCGATAAGGGGGGGTTATTAAGGAGCTTTTCTCTCTATCTAAGCAGTAAAACTCACTATTTGAAAAAAATGAATAGAATGAATGAAATATATTTGCATACGTCTCTCTGCTGGGTTTTTTAGGATTTGCAGTCTTAACTGCTTGTCTATTATCTGCTAGACCAGCACCATATGGTCGCTATGATAGCGGTGGTTGGGGGCCGAGAATCTCATATAAGCTAGGCTAGTTCCTGATGGAAATGCCAGCTACCATTGCTTTTCTAATTGTTTTTACCTTGGGTAGGTCTCCAAAATCACCGATTTCTTTGGCAAACGCATTATCTGCATCGTACCTTCATTTTTAGTGTTAGGATGCGGCCCTCAAAAAGAAGCGTGCCATTACTGATAGTTTTTTTAGGTTTTTTATTCAATATTTTCAACTCATATTTAAACGCTCGATGGATTTCTCATTTTGGTCAGTATAGTAGTGAATAGCTAGTCAATCCGTTTTTCATAATTGGCATTGCAATATTTATAGTTGGACTTGTTCTAAATATTCATTCTGATTCTGTTTTATTTAAATTGCGTAAGTCTACTGATCGAGGTTACAGTATTCCATACGGAGGGGTCTATCGTTGGGTGTCTTCTCCAAATTATCTAGGCGAGCTTCTTGAGTGGCTTGGTTGGGCGTTAGCAACATTTTCATTGGCTGGACTGTGTTTTTTTATTTATTCAGCTGCAAATCTGGCCCCGCGGGCAGTTAGTAATCATAAATGGTATAGAAGAAACTTCGAAAACTATCCTGTGACCAGAAAGCGCCTTATTCCATATTGCTTTTAAAGCAAAGTCATATATCGGTGAAACATAGTTTTTGTAACTAGGATTTAGAAAAATATTAAATGATTTTAAATAAATACACTTTCTTTTTGTTACTAATGATTTCAACGGGGGGGTTTGCGTTATCCGATCAGATCGATACTGAATGGTCAAAAGTTAGTTCAGATGAGGGCATTACAATTTTTAGCAAGATACAGTCTGATCGGTTGATGCCTATACTTCGAGCAATAGGACAAATTGAGGGATCACTTTTTCATGTGATGGCCGTCATATTAGATAACGAAAGCTCACCAGAGTGGGTTCCAAACTGTACAGAGTCGCATAAAATTAAAGATCTCGACCATGGTGGCGCATTAGTTTATTCGGTTACCAATTCCCCTTGGCCTGTTGCGGATCGGGACTCGATTGTTGAAACGCATAGAGCAATAATACAGCGAGGATCAAAGTATAAAATTTCAATGCAGGCGAGGCCTAACGTTATTCCAGTAGTTAAGGGTCGTGTTCGTATTCCATACTCTGAAATTTATTTTTTGCTAGAGAAAGTAGATGATGAGACCACTAAAGTGGAATACGGATTCGATGTTGATCCTGGTGGGATGTTACCTGATTGGCTAATACGTTCCACTATTGACAACACATTAAAAGCAACTATTCGAGGGCTGGAGACACAGGTGGCACGTACGAAAGGAAAATATGTAAGTCAAGCCGATCAGTTTGCTCAAGAGCTCGAATAGTAAATTTTTTTAATGACAATTAATAAACTTCATTTTTCCAGACTGTTCTTCTTATTTTAGTTACTTTGAAGTTCAACTAGTTTTTTGTGAACTTGTTCAGCATGACCTTTTGCTTTCACACGTTTCCAGTGTTTAGCAATTTTTCCTTTTGGGTCAATTATTACAGTTGAACGGATCACCCCTTGAGATATTTTTCCATACATGTTTTTCTCGCCCCATGCATCATATTTATCCATGATTTTATGGTCTGGATCAGATAGTAGTTTGATTTTTAGTTTATGTTTTTGAATAAACTTTTGATGAGAATCTGCTGTATCTGGACTGCATCCATAAATAATTGCCGAAAGCTTCTCAAACTTTTTTAAATGATTGGTAAAGTCGCAAGCCTCTACAGTACATCCAGGTGTATCATCACGAGGATAAAAATAAAGCACGACCCATTTCCCTAATGAATCGCTTAGCTTAATTTTTTCCCCATTTTCATCAATGAGAGTGAATGCCGGAGCCTTCTTTCCTTCTTCAATTAAATTCATATTACCTCCAGTAAAATTAAAGGACTTATTGTATAGAATTTTGGTTCGTATTTTACAAGATTTGGTATAAATTGTGATCTTCTATCAAACTTTAAAATTTAACATCGGATTGCTTCCATGATGGAAAAAAAACAATTTTCCGTTTCAGAAATGGCTCCAACTGGGATTTTGTGTAGGCTATAAATCTTGCTAATTTCTTACTGATTAATGGAAGAGATAAAAATGGAAACCCTTATGAGATTGCTCATGATCTCGCGCGGCTAATCGGAAATGATCTAGATATTGATATCAGAGTCTTATGTTTCAAAATATCGCAAGAAATAGTTGTTAAGTGGTAACAACTCTTTATGGGATGTTTGCTTTCTCGCTGCCGAACCAGAAAAAGCAAAGGAAATTAACTTTACAGAGATATATTCCCGAATTGAATCAATCTATTTTGTTCGAAACAGTTCTAGTTTTAATAGTGTGTCCGCTGTTGATCAAAGAGGAATGACTATTTCGGCCGCGCAAAAAAGCAGCCTGTGGCGTATTTCTTTTACGAAACTTAAGAAAAGCTAAACCGTATCAATCTCGAGGGTTAGAGTAGGCTCATAACAGTTTTATTAACGGCCAAGCGCACGCATTGGCTAGTCTCCGACCGGGATTAGTGCAGTATTTGGATGAGTTAAAAGGTGTACAAGTCTTGGATGGTAATTTTATGAATGTAAAGCAGGCGATAGGTATTCCTTTGGGTTATCCTAAATGTAAATATAACTATCTTAACCAATTTGTTGAGGGCGCAAAAGAAGTTGGCTCGATTAAAGCTTTAGTTGATCGTCACAATGTAATTGGCCTAATAATAGATTCTGATATGTCGCTATTATTATGATTGAGAAAATATTACCCCAATAGTTTTGTAGCAGACAAGACATTAAAAAAATAAAAGAAAGATGAGCCTAGGCTGACAACATCTAAGTTGGTGAATTAATTTAATCCATATCCTGCAGGAGGTGTATCGATTTCTTTCCCAGCGATCCATTGACCCTGAAACCGAAAACCCTGTTCTGCCATTTTTTCAAAGAATTGCTGCGGATCGCCACCTTCCATATGTGCTTTATGCGCTTCGGCATTCTTGAATATTTGAGTATAAAGGAACACGTTTTCTTCTTGGGCGGATCGACATACGTAGAATTGCTCCATACCTGCTTGATTTTTTAAACAGTTGTATCGATATTCATCTATAAGAGCTTCTATACGGTGAAGGTCACCTTCAACTACTGCAGTAACATGGACGATATAAGTCATAAATTTATTATTTAGGTTGTATTTTTTTGAGTTAGTCTAATACGCCAACCACTATAGAAACTAATATGGTGATTAGTTGGTTGATTTCCAATGGTGATCTAGTTTTTTTCTGTTGCTTTTTTTGCTGAAATGACGGCGAAGGATAATGTAATAGCAGCAAAAAGCCCAGCGGCGGTCAGGCCATTAATGATTGGTTGCGCAATCCAACCATCAATCATAATTGCTCTCATTGCCTCGATTACGTATGTTGTAGGATTAAATTTGGCGGCGGTTGCTAGCCAACCAGATAGAGCTTCACGAGGGACAAATGTCGGAGCAATAAAGAGGGCAGGGAAGAATAGGAATGTAGCCGCCTGCGCACCTTGTGCAGAGCCAGTTCGTACTCCCGCTGCGACCGAGTAACCTGCAAAACCCATACCCCACATAAAGGCGATCCCTAGAACAGCAAAGTAACCTAATATACCTGTGACGGCGCTCGCACCGATTAGTATTCCTAATACTAATATAAGTCCTGACTGTGCTAATACTCGAACTGCACCTACGACCATAGGTGCAAGAATAATTGCCCATCTGGATATAGGCATTGCCTGGTAGCGACGGAATACACCAGACTCAATATCTTCTACCAAACTAATACCTGCTGATGCACCGCTAATTGAGGCAGAAACTATTGAGAATGGTAGAATAAAATTAACAAAGTTTCCATTTGAAAAATCAATGGGTATTGATAATCCGCCACCAAAAACACGGTCCAGTTGTCCTACATATACGAATAAAAAAAACGCAGAGATGATTATTGTAGGGAGCTCTGTATAGGGTCTGCGAACCACTCTAAATAATAATCTTTTGATAAGGACCCACAACTGTACTGAAAATTTTGCCTTCATCGAATTGTCAATTGTCATCTTGTCTTAGATATCCTTAGAACAATTAAGTTTTGTCATCGACTTCGCTAAGCGTGGAGCCTGTGACACTCAAGAAGACATCATCTAGCGTTGGTTTTGATGCTGAAACAGCGGCGACATCTATTTGGGCATTGCGTAACCGCACAAAAGCTTCTGGTATGAATTGGGGTCCATTTGGAACGGTGACCCTTAACTCATTTTCAAACATTTCGGCATTGGGAGTTAATTCGATAGCTTTTTTCGCTAGATCTTTATTAGAAAAAGTGAACGTGACGACATCGCCGCCGATGGATGCTTTTAGTTCGTTTGGTGTGCCCTCCTTAACCACGCGACCTTCATGAATAATCGCAATACGATCTGCTAGCTCATCTGCTTCATCAAGATACTGGGTTGTGAGAATAATAGCGACGCCAGAATTTTTTAGCCGAGTGATTTCATCCCATAGTACTCGACGGGAACCGGGATCAAGCCCGGTTGTTGGTTCATCTAAGAATAGTACTTTAGGTTCATGGACTAATGAAAGAGCAAGATCAAGCCGTCGTTTCATACCGCCGGAATAGGTTTTTACTCTTCTATTTGAATCCTTTAAAAGTCCAACCAATCGGAGAAGATCGTTCGATCTTTTTTCAGAGTGTTGTTTATCTAAGCCCCACAATCTTGATGTGCTATGCAAAAGTTCCTTACCAGTTAGATTTTCGTCGATTCCTGTTTCTTGAAGAGCCACACCAATTTTTTCCCTAACTAGTGATTCGTTGCCTATGACGCTTAGTCCAAGAATCTCGGCTACTCCACCAGTCGGTTTTAGCAAAGTAGTAAGCATCAATATTACAGAACTTTTGCCAGCCCCATTTGGGCCTAGAATCCCGAATATTTCACCTTGCTTAACGTTGAAGGAAACATCTTTTACAGCCTCGATGGATTCTTGTTTTGTTTTATATGTTTTTGATAGGTTTTGAGCTTTGACGGCTAGCAATTATTTTGCTCCACATTTCTATTTAAATAATACGACTCATCTGGCTCATACCAATACAATGTTAGACTAACAAAGATATTTGAGGCCTATTGTTAATAGTAGTATCACATTACTATCATCGGTTGTCTCTTTCAGAAGAGATGAATTTTTTTCGTCTTGAAATTAATTTGTTAATTTCAGGTTAATTAATTATAAGGTGATCCGAATTTTTTACGCTACGCAATTCATCAAAAAACCAATGCTGCGTGGCGCAATATTGATGCTAGTAGCTGCCACTCTATTGGCTGCCATGCATTCAGTTGTTCGTTATCTTAGTTCAGAAATGCATCCTTTTGAAATAGTTTTCTTCAGGAATCTTTTTGGTTTTTTGGCTCTATGCCCATTATTAGTGCGTCAGGGACCGAGAGCGCTTAACATTACGCGACCCAAGCTTCATGGTCTTAGAGGCCTAACCGGAATTATAGCCATGTTTTGTTGGTTTTATGGACTCAGTTTGGTTTCGCTTACAGAGGCAACAGCACTAAGTTTTACTAATGTAATATTCGGTTCGATAATCGCAACTATTTTTCTTAAAGAGCACTTATCTGTTAGGCGGTTGAGAACCATTGTTTTTGGAATTGTCGGTGTTCTAATAATAGTTAGACCTGGGTGGGTTGAATTCAATTTTGGAATTATTCTAATAATTATTGCTGCTGTTTGTTGGGGTGCTAGCGTCGTTATAGTAAAAGAATTGTCTCGTACTGATAGTGTAGCGTCTATTGTCGCATGGTTTGGTATACAGCTTTCAATTTTGTCATTTCCACTTGCGTATCTGGTATGGTCCTGGCCTAGCATTCACGATTATTTTTGGCTAATAATAATGGGGATACTTGGGACACTAGGCCATTTAGCGCTAACCAAGGGGTTAAAAAAAATGGATGCAGTAGTAGCTTTTCCTTTAGAGTTTACTCGGCTATTATGGGCAGGGTTCTTTGGGTATTTTCTGTTTAGTGACACCCCAGACATTTGGACTTGGATAGGAGCTGGAATTATTCTTCTGAGTACGATGTCTTTTTTGTATCGCGAATCTAAGGCACCGCTAAAGACGAAACCGTAAATTCCTGAATTTTGTTCTTTACTAACTACCCTATTTGTTTTAAAAAGGATTGGATGATTTGAAATCGATTCTTCTGATGGAAGAAGCTAGCATAAAATGTAATGAAAAAAAACAATCTTAGTGGTCAATTAACTTATCAGGAAGCTCGAAAAAAGGGCTTGTTGAGCGGTCAAAAGAAAAAAAGCAGGCTTCCACGGTCAATGATATTGATTGTATTTTTGTTAGAGATAAGTGCGATGGGCGGTATGGCATACTTAGTCTATATGTTGTATTTTAGTTAAGAGTTTGCGTATGGGTATTATCAAAAATAAACGCTTTCGTTGGATTTTTATTTTTTGCATTATGAGCGTATGCCTTTTTATCGGTGTCGGGGGCGTATTGTTTTCAATTCAAGCCTTATTTTCTATGAATTTTAAAAATTTCTTTACATATTTATTATTAGCCCCAATCTGGGTTTTGGGGCACCGGTTGCTAAAGAAACTCTTAGCGGAAGATTTTAGATAATTCTAAATATGTATCGTTATTTATCTGACTTGATAGCATTAAATATTCTGAAAAAAACCAGCCCCCAATTTGGGGCTGGCTTTAAAATATCCTTCCAAATGTTGAGGCAAGATACATCTCAAGAAGAGTGTGACACTTAATATGTACATTCGCAGGCGACACTTAAATATCGCAAACGATTAGCGTCAATTAGAATATACAACAAAAAAAGCTTATCCGAGGGTATGTTGACTCAAAAAAAGTGAAATAAGATTAAGCAGGAAGGGCTTTTTGAGTGCCAACTTTTTGTGGATTGCATACACTACAAGGAATAATTTAGCATTAATTTGCTTTATGTAGCTGACGTAAGATATTTTTTGACACCGGTTGGCCATTCTTCATCATCTGGTATACCAAAGAAATTATGGTCGCTTGGTTAGGCGGTTGAAGGCCTTTCAATTCATCATTTACTATATTTATAGACCGAGATAAGGTATCAATATCGATATCCTGATAATGGTTTGATTTGTCGGTGAACAGATACTCGACACTAGTCCCCAAGATATTTGCTAACCGGATTGCGTTTTTTGCAAGTATGGAGTCGATATCTCCTTGTTCCCACCTTGAGGCAGCGGCACGAGTCACTCCGACAGATTTTGCCAACTGACTTTGATTTAATCCTGCATTTCCTCGAAGTTTTTTTAAACGTTTCGCAGTAATTGTCATACTATATATTCACCTCTTCACTCATATTCCCAACATTGATCCTACTAGGAAGATAATCATTTTTAATTTACATATGTAAATTTATCACGAAGAGCCGTGAAGAAAATGTGATGAAAAGCAAAAACGCCAAAGCATAAATAAACATCAAGAAACAACGTTCTATTTTGATTGTTTCTTTAACCAATCTAGTGTCGTTTTATTCCATTCTTCAGCCATTTCATAGAAGGCGATATGACTTGAATTAGGACCTCTAAATACATGAATTTCTGAATTATTTATAGCGTTATGAACCTCCATTCCATATCGTGTTGGTACCTGCCAATCCATCTCACCGGAAGTTATCAAAGTAGGTACCTTGATATTAGAAAGGCGATCTAAAGCATTATGTGTTTTATCTGCATGGAAATGACCTAGCATGCCCGCCTTGCTAGGTGGGTACGGATTATCTAGAACAATGCTTTTTTCAAAGGCCGAAACTAGCTCTGGTTGATTGTTGATGAAATCTGGACTTGAGACCCAAAGTAATGCCGTACGGATGTATAGTTCAAAATTATCGTTCAACACAGGATATTCATTTGTGTCAATCATACGAATAAACCATTCATCCGAACGACCCCAGGTTCCATGAAGTTGCAATGTTGAAACTTTTTTTGGATGATTGATCGCTAGTTCTTGGGCGGTAGCACTTCCCAAGGATAATCCACTTACGTGCGCTGTATTGATGTTCAAATGATCAAGTAGTGCGGCCGCATCCTCTGCTAGAATACGCATTGTATAGTCTTCCATGCTTTCCGGGTGCGTTGATTGTCCGGTTCCCCGGGCGTCATAAGTTATTACAGTATAATCTGATTTATATGCTTGTACTTGTGCGGCCCACGTGTTGTGGTCAGCGGCTGTGCCCATGATTAAAATTAACGGGTCTCCAGATGACCCCTCTACTTCGTAATACATATTTATTCCCGTAGGAAGATTAACGAAAGGCATAAGTTTTTTATCCTCTGTTTAGTTGATTATAGGTTTTTTCTGTATAGAAAATTTAAGATCTCTAATTTAACTTAGCAAAAATTATGGGGTCATATTTTCCCACTTGACAACTGATTCGTAAGCATGTCCCACGGTGCAAATAGTAAATTCATCCATGGCACGTCCTGCAATTTGTAATCCAACTGGTAATCCGTTGCTATCGAGCCCACAAGGTGTCGATAACGCTGGAATTCCGGCTAGATTAAATGGTGCTGTGGTTCTTACGTAAGAAATCGTTACTGGTTCATCTTTATCGCCATATCGAAAATCTGTCTGATCTGTCTTCGCGATTGGTGCCGGAAGTGTGGGAGTAGCTATTACAGATAATTCATAGCGGTCAAAGCAGTGACGGATAGCATCAGCAATAATATTGCGTGCATGGAGGCCACGGAAATATTGTTCTGTTGGCAGCAAGTTACCAGCAATCAGTAGATACTTAATATCAGCATCTATTTCGTTAGCAAAGTCGATCAATCTATCTTTATGATAATAACCCGCTTCAAAGCATATTATTGCGAATTCAGCTGCGATGGTGTGCTTAAGTTCGGGAATTTCCACATCAACTATCTGAGCACCCATTGACTCAAGCTGTAACATTGCAACATCAAATATCTCTCTTATTTCGTTTTGTATAGGCTCAAAGGGCTCGCTTCGTATGACTCCAATACGACAATCCTTAAGTTCAGAGACTTTTTTTTGATTAATTGATTCTAGAAACAAAGTTAGATCAGGCCTGTTAGTGTTCGTTATCGAGTGAAGTAATAATGCACAATCTTCCACGGATGAGGCTAAGGGCCCAATATGATCCAACGACCAGGATAGTGGTTCGATACCACCGCACGGCACACTACCAAACGTCGGTTTGATTCCAGTTATGCCACAGGCAGCGGAAGGTATTCGGATTGAACCGCCTGTGTCACTACCTAGAGCCATAGGAACGATGCCCGCGGCTACAGCTGCAGCTGACCCTCCAGATGAACCACCTGGAATATATTTTTGATCCCATGGATTTTTAGCAGGGTAGCTAGCTATTCCACATGCAAGTTCATGCGGTACTGTTTTACCCACTAATATGGCACCGGCTTTTCTTAATTGTCGAATTACTTCAGCATCATTTTTTTTTGGCCTGGAATCATATGTTTCAGACCCACAGCGAGTAGGCCAGTTTTCTACATTGATTATGTCTTTGATGCCAATTGGGATACCATGCAACGGCCCTCGATCTTGACCTGATCGAAGTTCTTCGTCGCAGTTTTTTGCAGCAGTTAATGCGCTTTCTTCATCTACAAATTCAAACGCATTGATATCTTGGTTCAGTGTTTTAATGCATTCAATAGTTCGAGTCGTAAGCTCCATCGCAGAAACTTTACCATCCCGAAGTTCTTTAGATAACGTTCGTATTTTTGAGATTGGCATTAGGTTTCGGATACTTTAAAATGTATTTTCTTATCTGAACATCTCAAAAGTTCAGAAAGAGTTTCATTTAATTTAGATCGCTCATTTAAATCATGCGCTATCGATTCCGCTTCAGAGTTTAGTGAGGAAAGGTTAGCCCTCTCAAGCAGAATTAAAATATCATTTTCCGTGTAATTAGACACTTTGCATCTCCGCAGTAACGTCAATTTCTAATTTTAAGCCCGGGAGGCCGAGGGCGGCAGCTTGGATTGCTGTCACGACGGGGAATGGGCGGCCTGCAAAAACTTCTTTGCGTACTTCGATTTCTTCTTTCAATTCTCGTATATCTTGCAGGTAATAGGTCACTTTGACTATGTCGTTGATTGATGAACCAGCGCAGTTAAGAACGATAGAAATGTTTTTCCAGATTTTAAAAGCTTGCTCTCCAGTAGTGGTTCCGACAATAGAACCATCTGAATCTAGAGCAACTTGCCCAGCAAGATATAAGGTGTTTCCTGATCGAATAGCATATTCATATGGTTCTGGTGGAACACCAAGTTGTTCCACAGGAATTGGATACCAGTTCATAGTGTTGTTCTCTCGTTATTAGTATTGCTTTTCGTTTTATAACATTTAACTTCTGCTGCGCGAAAGTCTTTTTAGATTGATTTCTGACTCCTTCTAAGGATTAATGATACAGTAATGTCTTAAATACGAAAAATCACAGCTAAGGTTTATTAAGAGGGCAAATAGTGGAGATAGATCAGAAAAAAATCGCAATAATTGGCGGCACTGGAGCGTTAGGCTCTGCGTTAGCGATGCGTTGGTTGTTGGCAGGTCATCAAATTATCATTGGCTCAAGAAATCAAGAGAAGGCGAGCGATCTTGCCGACAAGCTGTCAAGCCAACACAATCGTTATGAGATAACAGTAGAGACTAATGCCAAAGCATCAGAATCTGCTGACATTGTGATACTGACAGTCCCCTATTCAGCGCATGAGGAAACATTGCAAGATATTGCAACCGGTGTTAAGGGTAAAATTCTCATTGAGACTACAGTTCCTTTACGACCACCAAAGGTAGCACGAGCTTCATTGCCACAACGAGGTTGTGTAGCTGTAATTACCCAAGAATTTTTCGGTGAACACACTGATGTGGTAGCTACTTTTCATACAGTTTCTGCAACGCACTTAGGTGATTTAGAGCATGAATTGCTTGGCGATGTTTTGGTTTATGGAAATAAAAAAGCGTCACGTCAGATTGTGATTAATTTAATTGAAGAACTGGGATTAAAAGGTTGGCACGGTGGTTCTATTGAGAATTCTGCTGCATCTGAAGCTATGACTTCGGTCATGATTTTTATGAACAAATATTACGGCTTGAAGGGAGCCGGTATTCAAGTTATTAGTGAAGGACAAAAAGATTAAATCTGAAATATCACAAAGTGCTTGCGTCAGCGACATTTCGATTACCGCACTAAAAGAGTTTCCTCTAGTTAGCACTGGATGTGACATAGTTCAATCAACTTTAGCGTGCGCAAAGAAACAGAATATTTTAATTGAGTCGGGCGATATTTTAGTTTTTACTCAGAAAATTGTATCTAAGGCCGAAGGTAGAGAGATTAATTTGAAGGATGTTGAGCCAAGTGAAGAAGCTAAAAAGTTGTCTATTAAAACAGGAAAAGATGCGAGGCTTGTGGAGTTGATCCTTTCTGAATCGGAGGAAATTATTCGACAGTCCACTGATTTGATTATTGTGGAACATCGCTTGGGAATGATTTTGGCCAATGCCGGAATAGATCACTCGAATATTCGCCCAGATGAGGCAGGAGAATGGGTTCTTTTGCTTCCGGTTGACCCTGACGCAACAAGCAAAAATTATCGTCAGCGTATTTATGATTTAACAAGCAAAAAGGTTGGGATTATTATTAGTGATAGTATTGGTCGAGCGTGGAGAAATGGTACGACCGGATTAGCGATAGGAGTGGCCGGAGTGCCAGCAGTGGAAGACCATAGAGGCAAGCTTGACCTTTTTGGTGTACCGTTAGTCTCAAGTCAGGAGGCAATTGCAGACGAATTAGCAAGTGCGGCATCATTGGTGCAGGGACAAGCCGATGAAGGACTTCCAGTGGCGCTAATTCGGGGTGTCAAAGTTGTGAGTCAGGATTCTCCTGCTAAGACATTAATTCGAAGAAAAGAGTTTGATTTGTTTCGATGAGTAATTTGACTAGAAGCCAATCAGGTAAACATGTTGTATTGTCTGGCGGAGTCGGTGGAGCAAAACTCGTTAAGGGGCTTACGTCTTTCCTCAGTCCCACAGAACTCATGATCATTGGTAATGTAGGTGATGATTTTGAGTATTGGGGTCTTTATATTTCTCCTGATCTTGACACGCTGTTGTACACACTTTCGAACCGTGTAAATCATGAAACTGGGTGGGGTCGACAATGCGAAACTTGGGGGGTGCTCAAAGAAATGACTGAGCTCGGGAGAGATGCTTGGTTTCGATTGGGCGATCGTGATTTAGCCGTGCATCTTGAGCGGACTCGACGACTGAATACAGGAGACCAGCTGTCCACAATCACTAGAGATTTCTGTAGCGAGTTCGGCCTGACACATAATATTACGCCATCCACTGATGACCGCCTGAGAACTATAGTTGGTACTGAGAAATATGGTGAACTTGGGTTCCAGGATTATTTTGTCCGACTTCAGTGTGAGCCTTTAGTGCATAGTCTGAGATATGAGGGCGCGCAGTCTGCTCGCCTACATTCAGATTTGGAAACAGCACTCCAAAGCCCTGCTCTAAATTCGCTGATAATTGCACCATCTAATCCTTTTCTCAGCGTAGCGCCTATTTTGGCTATATCAAGCTTTAAGGAGAGCCTTGCAAACCGCAATTTTCCCTGTATAGCGATTTCACCCTTGGTCGGCTCAAAAGCATTTAAGGGCCCTACCGCAAAAATTATGACCGAACTTGGTTACGAAATTTCTTCATTTGCGGTAGCATCCTACTATTCGTCAAACCTAATTGACGCAATAATTATCGATTCAACTGATATTGATGTTGTGTCTCGAATAGAGGATTTAGGGATCAAAGTGTTTACGACTGACATTTCCATGCACACATTAGAAGACAAAATAAGACTCGGTCAGCACGTTGTGTCCTGTATAGAGTCAATGCAAAAGCGTTAATTGAATAGCCATGCCTTACACTGACGGCAAAAAGCCATGGGCTATTCTTCCGCTTAAGTCAATTAGCTTTTCGAATAGTCGATTGATGCCCATTTTAACTATGCATGAGCGGCGTAAACTATCTCTAATAATGTTGAAAGATGTTGTAAGTATTCTTAATTGCGCACCTGGAGTAGGAGGTTTGTTGGTAGTTACGAAGTGTAAAATTATGAAAACACACTGCCAGGCGTTAGGAGTGACTGTATTAGAAGAAGATGGGCCACCGCACCTTAATACGGCTATTGTACAGGCGGTTCAATTTCTTGGGAGCCTAGGTATTGAAAAATTCTTCACAGTGCCAGGTGATGTGCCGCTCTTAAATTTATCTGAGCTAGATATTCTTGTGAGATCGTTGCAAGTGAGCGAAGGATTAACATTGGTTCCATCTCGGGACGGCATGGGAACTAACAGTATAGCTTCAAAAATTCCACTACATGTGCAACCACGATTTGGCGTTGATAGTCTTTCAGAACATCATAGGATTGCTAAAGATAATGGTATTTCTGTAGAAATATTGCCCTTAAAAGGATTTGGTTTTGATATTGATTGGCCGAGTGATCTTGTTAGATTGGCCTCAATTGGTAATAGTTCTAGAACGCAGGGTTATTTGAGTAGTTTAGATCTGGAGTATCGCAAACACCCTGTATACGAGAAGAATTTTTCACGATTTGAAAAGATTGAAGGACTAGGATGAGTCTTAATATTGAAAAGTTTTGGAGTGCTCGACCAACAGACAAAGAGGCAATGACACTTTTACGTTGTTCTGATGACTACAGTCTGATTGAGTTAAGTAAGGCTATTTGCGATGATGGATATGGTGATATGATGACCTACTCACCAAAGGTTTTTATCCCGCTCACAGTTTTATGTCGTGATATGTGCCACTATTGTACCTTTGCTCGAAAACCCAAAGAAATTCAAAAAGGTTTTCTCCAACCAGATGAAGTATTTCACATATCAGAATTGGGTAAGAAGGCAGGATGTTATGAAGCATTATTTACTCTAGGTGATAAGCCAGAATTGCGTTATAGGAGCGCTCGGGAGGAATTAGAACAATTAGGGTATAAATCGACTTTTGAATATTTGCTTGATCTCGCTCATAAAGTCGCTGAAGATTATCAATTGTTACCTCATATCAATGCAGGAGTTCTAACAAAGGATCAAATGGCTGCCCTGAGAGAAGTTTCGGCATCCCAAGGCATCATGTTGGAATCATCTAGCGAGCGTTTATGTATTAAGGGTGGCCCACATTATGGTTCACCTGATAAAAGACCTCAGGTGCGGTTAAAAAATATAGAGGAAGCGGGGATGTTAAGCATTCCCTTTACCACCGGTATTTTGATTGGTATTGGAGAGACACGCGCTGAGAGGATTGATTCATTGCTCCGTATTCGCCAGTTAAATGATCGTTATAAACATATCCAAGAATTGATAATTCAGCCTTTTCGGGCTAAAGCTAGAACGTTAATGGCTGGGCACTCTGAGCCCCCTAGTCAAGATTTGATGTGGACGATTGCAGTGGCACGAATTTTGTTTGGGGGAAGTATGAGTATCCAGGCACCCCCCAATCTGTGGCCGGGTGGAGAAGGTGAGCTAATTTCTGCGGGGATAAATGATTGGGGCGGGATCTCACCGGTTACGCCAGACCATGTCAATCCAGAAGCACCATGGCCTAAAGTTGTTGAATTAGAAAATAAGGTACGTCTTGCTGGTAAAACTTTGGTTCCGCGCCTCCCTATTTATCCAGACTATCTACAACATAATTTAAATTGGCTATCGTCAAAAATTTTTCGTCTAGCTCAAAGATTTGTTGATGCGGAGGGGTTTCCAAGGACCGATAGATGGATACCTGGAGAAGTTTTGAAAGCTCCATTTGAAATTTCTGGCAATGTAGGTCAGGCCAGTAGGTCCACGCTAAGTTTAATTTTTGATCGCGTGGTCAAAGGCATTGATTTGCTTGAAGGAGATGTAGTTAAGCTTTTCGGCGCTCGTGGAAATGAATTTTTTGAGGTTTGTAAATTTGCAGATGAATTGAGACGTCAAGTCAATGGTGATACAGTGACTTATGTTGTTAATCGTAATATTAATTACACAAATATTTGCACGTATCGCTGTGGGTTTTGTGCATTCTCAAAAAGTACTGCCCACAATGAATCGAAAGATAAACCCTACTTGATTGATCTAGAAGAAATAAGAAGACGTGTTCGTGAAGCTTGGGAGCGTGGCGCAACCGAAGTTTGTTTACAAGGAGGGATTCACCCATCATTTGACGGTAATACCTATTTGTCGATATGTCGCGAGATCAGGACTGAAATTCCTGAAATCAATATTCATGCTTTTTCTCCGTTAGAAGTGACTCATGGTGCGTCGACTATGAACTTAACAATAAGCGAATTTTTAGAAACTCTAAAGGATGCTGGTCTTTCCAGTTTACCCGGTACTGCGGCGGAAATCTTGCATGATGATATCCGAAAAATTATCTGTCCGGATAAACTTACGACACAAGAATGGTTGAATGTTATCAAAGTTGCACATAGCGTTGGACTATCAAGCACTGCAACAATTATGTTTGGGCATGTAGATAAGCCCCAGCATTGGGCTAGACATCTTATAACCATTCGAGATTTGCAGTCAGAGACAGGCGGATTTACAGAATTTGTCCCTTTGCCGTTTATTCACAAAGAGGCACCTATGTACAATCGCCAAGGTTGCAGGCGTGGCCCCACTTTTCGTGAATCTATCTTGATGCATGCCGTCGCGAGAATTGTTCTCTATGGTAGGGTACATAACATTCAAGCATCCTGGACAAAAATGGGGAAATCAGGACTCAGGGAGTGCCTCAAAGCGGGCGTCAATGATGTTGGTGGCACTTTGATGAACGAATCCATCTCCCGAGCTGCCGGAAATAAAAATGGTCAAGAGTTACCACCCGAGGAAATGGATGCATTAATTGAACATGCTGGACGAATACCGCAACAGCGGACAACTAAATACGGGAAACCGGATCGGTATCGTTCTTCAATTTCTTATAATGCTCCTGTTCTTCGTCCTTTACCGCAACAAAGTGGGAAAATAAGAGAAAGCGATTTAATCACGCATGTTTAAGGCATTGAAAAACCTGGCATAGCCTTATCTGCAGTATTTGTGTTGCTGCTCAATATTGTATGTATGTCCATTTATATTTTGACAATTTTGACTTAAATTAGGATGGAAGATGCTGTTCTAATCTATCTATTGCCATATTCAGGGTATCAACTTGATTTGCAAAGCAAAGTCGCAACCATCCGTCTTCTCGTGCCCCAAATGTTATTCCTGGAGCAAGTCCGACACGAGCATTATTTGCTAATTCTTTGCAGAACCCAAGGGCATCTGTGACACCTTCTACGCGGAAAAAAGCATAAAACGCTCCTTCTGGCCAACCCATGCGAATTCGCGGATTACTTGAAAGACGCTGATAAACAAGATCACGCGCTTTTTTGTAGCGTGTAATTTGTTGTTTGATGAAATCTTCTCCATCTTCCAAGGCAGTGACCCCGGCAAATTGCGTAAATGTTGCAGCACCAGCAAAGTTAAATTCATTCATATTCTCTAAAGTTTTTCCAAAACGTTGGGGTGTAATGAGCCACCCTAATCGCCAACCGGTCATTGCCCATGGTTTTGAGAAGCTATTGATAATGATTAATCTATCTTCTGGATCAGCGTGCTCTAGGAAAGATGGCGCATGTTGTTTGTCATAAACGATGCGTGCATAAACCTCATCTGCTAGGAGCCAGATTCCACGTTTTCTGCAAAAGTCTAGCAATGCTTTCTGCTGCTCGGAGGACATAGTCCAGCCAGTTGGATTATTTGGTGAATTGATGAACACTACGCGTGTTTTCTCATCGACATTATCGCATAATTGATCGAGATCAAGCTGCCAACTGTTTTCTATCAAACGCAGGTCAACTGGACGCCAATTCCCTCCTAATATATCTACTGTCCCTCGAATATTGGGCCATAGTGGTGTAGGACATACGACGTTCATGCCAGGTTCAACTAATAACTGATGACTTATCATTATTCCACTCATTCCAGATGCCATTACGGTCACTCTATCCATAGTCATAGAAATGCCATAAAGTTCCGATGTATAGGACATGATAGCTTTTCTCAGCTCGGGTATGCCTCTATTTGGCGTATAAAACGTTTGTCCGTCCATCATGGATCGAATTGCAGAATCGCAAATAAATTTAGGCGTTGATATGTCGGGCTCACCAAACCAAAGCGGTATCATGTTGTCTAAGCCGATAGCATCATTCGCTATTTCACGAATTTGCGAAACTGGCATTTCTTCAATAGCTTTCCGTAGTTCTCTTTGATGATTTTGTTTTTCGAAATTTGACATCTGATTCCTCGTTTTTGTAAATATAATATAAAGCGAATTAAGGACAGGCCTTGTAAAAAGTTATTGATTTCTCTAAATTCGATAATTCCAAGTAGATGATCCTAATCTTACACGTTGATGTTTTAAACTGATTTCGGCAATCTATGATATACGCTAAGCGTTTTGCCAACTAAGCTCTAGCTTGATAAAGTCAACTAAGTGCATGGATATAATTGTCGTTATGGTGCGCGGCAAAGTGAGATAAAAAACCTCTGTTCGACAAAAGGTAGTATTTTCTAATCATGGTATTCTGTTGGGCTACGAGACGGTATCATACAACTACGAAATATTGAACTCTAGATTACGATAGCAAGCAAGTAGAAAAAAATTGCAAACAGATCATAAAAAAATACGGTCTCCTCAACTACTCCGTTGGGAGGAAAACTTAAAGCTTTACGAAGCAAGCTTGCGCGCTAACCCTTGGCAGAAGCGTTTCCAATCGATTTCGCACAACAAAATGCTAGTAACAGGGATTATATTAGGTTTGATAGTGTTAGGCTTGGCCATCTTGGGGCCGGTCTTTAATGATGCAGATTATGCTCGCCAATCTCTTAGGAATGCGCATAAACCGCCTCTATCTGAGGGCTATTTGCTAGGGACTGATAACTATGGCAGGGATATGGCGATACGCTTGTTCGTAGGGTTTCGGGTTTCATTGTTAGTTGCCGCTGCTGTGACAGCTTTGTCTCTTATCGGTGGTGTAATACTAGGAATGGTCGGAGGATATCTTGGTGGCTTTATCGATCGTGTTGTTCGATCAACCACCGACTTTATTTGGGGGTTTCCGTTAATTCTTGTTGCAGTTTTGCTAGTTGGAGGGCTCGGAGAAGGGCTGTTCCCAGTGATACTAGCAGTCGGGATTGTAAATGTGGCAGCTATTACTCGAGTAGTACGGGGAGAAGTGGTTGTTCTAAAAGAAAAAGAGTTTGTTGAAGCTGCACGAGCGGCAGGCGTCTCACGTTATCGTATTATGTGGAGGCATTTGTTGCCTAATGTTCTGGCGCCTGCCTTGATAATGGCATCCTATTTGATTGCAGTTGCTGTAATCGCAGAAGCAGCTTTGTCTTTCATTGGGTTAGGCGCACAACCGCCACTACCTAGTCTTGGAAAGATGATTGCTGATGGTAGGGGTTTTCTTAGACTGAATCATTGGGAAGCCACAATTCCAGGAATTGGGATCGTAGTTTTGGTTTTAGCGGTGAGCATGATTGGCGATGGGCTCCGTGATCATTTTGATCCAAGGTTGCGGCACGAAAAGAGAAGGAAATCAAGCGAATGAAACTAGTACTTAGGCAGCTGGGATACATGTTAATTGTATTAATTGTCAGTTCAATAGCGGTTTTTTACGCAATCCGTTTATCCGGCGGTGATGCCACTGCCGCAGCTTTACCTGGTTCAGCAACGGAGGAATTTAGACAAGAATTTCGGGCTTCTCTGGGGTTAGACAGACCAGTGCATCTGCAATACTTTGAATATATAGGAAAAATATTGCAAGGTGATCCAGGGCGTTCGATCACGAACAATGCTTCGCTTGTCTCTATGCTAAAAGAGCATGGAAAAAATAGCCTTATTTTAGGGGCTGCAGCTTTCGGTTTAGTTTTTGTGATCGGAATCCCACTAGGAGTTCTCGCCTCTTTAAGACGGAATAGTTGGTCGGATCATGGGATCATGTCTTTTTCAGTGGTTGGTATGGCTGTTCCTAATTTTTGGCTCGCTCTCCTTGCTGTTTGGTTGTTTGCTTCTACATTGCGAATACTACCGGCTGCTGGGTGTTGCAGTCCAAAGCATCTTATCCTTCCGGCAATCGTGTTAGCATTCGAAGGTATTGCTTTAACCGTTCGGATGACGCGTTCAGCGATGATAGAAAATCAAAACCATGATTTTGTACGGACGTTGAGAGCTGGTGGATTATCGGAGTGGAGTATCATGGGTAAACATGTCCTTCGAAATGCACTGATTCCTATAATCTCTTTAGCTGGATTACGTATTGGTCAAATTGTTGGATACGCTCTTATTGTTGAACAAATTTTTGGTTGGCCAGGTATTGGCCAAGCATTAGTGACCGCAGTGCTTCGTCGCGATTATCCAGTTGCACAATTTTTCTCTCTCATCTTGATTGTGATGGTAGTGTTAGGTAATTGGCTTGCGGACACTGGTTATACATTAGCGAATCCTAGATTGCGTAGGTCAAACTAATTATGTTGCTAGAGATCCTATTGATTGTAAATAGTCCAGAAAATGCCGAGCTAAATGCATATGAGTGAGCGTTCTACTGAAGAATTGGTGACGATCAAGGATCTTAGAATATCTATTTATAGTGAAGGTAATTCCTTTGAAGTTGTAAAAGGAGTTTCATTATCAATTCATGCCAATGAGATAGTTTGTCTTGTTGGAGAAAGTGGGTGTGGAAAATCTATGACCGCACTATCAATAATGGGATTATTGCCAAATAATGTTGCGCGAGTTACCGGCGGTGTGATTACTTATCGCGAGAAAGATTTGACACAGCTTAAGGCTCACGAAATGCGGAAATTGCGTGCTGAGGAAATCTCAATGATTTTTCAAGATCCAATTACTTCATTGGATCCCGTCTTCACTGTCGGTAGTTTGCTTAAAGAAGTGATAATGGTTCACCGCGATGTAAGTAGTTCAGAAGCCGAAAAATTGGCTATTCATGCTCTAAAGGAGGCTCAATTACCCGATGCAAAAAAAAGGTTAAAGAGTTATCCACACGAGCTTTCAGGTGGTATGCGGCAACGAGTGATGATTGCGTTGGCAACCGCATTAGACCCAGCAGTTTTAATTGCTGATGAACCTACTACGGCTCTTGATGTGACTGTTCAAGCACAAATATTGGAAAGTCTTCGGATCCGACAGAGACAACGGAAGATGGGAATGATGCTGATTACTCATGATTTAGCTGTGGTCGCTGCCGTGGCAGATAGAGTGGCGGTTATGTACTCTGGCGAGATTGTTGAGGAGGCTACAGTTCAAGAGTTGTTTGATAACCCACGGCATCCCTATACTCAAGGCCTACTTTCTGCTATTCCAGATATTACTGCGCGTCGAGGATCTCTGCATGCAATTCCGGGGCGAGTGCCTCCGCCACAAGTTACCCCGCCAGGATGTGAATTTGCGCCGAGATGTGATTATTCGATAGATGAGTGCTGGAACTCGCGTCCAGAATTATTGACTTCGGGCAAAGGAAAATTACGATGTTTTAACCCACAGGAGTTTGCTAAATGAAAGTTGCGCCGGTGAGTATTGAAGTTAATTTGGATGCGGGGTTAACAATGAGGGGCTACGAATGGCCTATCCGTGGTGCGCCTGTTGTTTTATTGCATGATTATGAGGAAGATTTGGATGTATGGAAAGACATAGATCAAGAACTAGCTAACAAGGGGTTCCGGGTAATAAATTTGGAACTGCGGGGCCATGGGTTTTCGGATGGTGAGCCGAATAATGAATCTTTGTTTTCTGATGTTCAAAGTTTATTAAAGGAGTTAGGTACAGTGTGGGGTCCTTTGGGTTTATGTACTCATGGGCATATTTCCGAAAAACTTTTTTCTATTCAGGGAGATTTCGCTCCGAAGGTACATGTTGCAGTGTCACCACTATTTGAAGAGCAAAGCGGTTGCGAGGATACTTCTCGTCAGTTTGATACTTCCTATCTTGTAATTTCAGGGACCAGTGATGAAAAAGGTACCGAACAAGCTCGACAAATCTTTGATCGTTTAGGCCCCAAAAAACTTTGGGCGTCAGTTGCATCTGTACAACAGGGCCCAAAGTTACTTAGAGAACATCAGCATTTAATTGGCGATATGACACTTTTCCTCCAACGGTATCTGGTTCCCCTACACCAAACATGGCAAGAGAAAGCTATTGATCAAGCGATTTTAGACGCGAAGGCTCAGGATTCAGAAATAAAATAGTGATTCAGCTGTACCGCCTCTAATTTTTTTTCGTTCGATTTCATCGAGATGTGGCAACAGGAAATCCACTAAATCAAGTTGTTGTTGGTAGCCTGGATATTCAACAATCCATGGGAAGTCAGAAGCCCACATTATTCGGTCAGCCTCGAAATTTTTGTATAGATGTTTCGCGACCGGCAGCATGTCCATATAGGGGTATTTGTCATGACTGAAAGCATATTGGCCCGAAAAATGCACGTAAGTGTTTTTTCGATCTGCTAATTGGCCTAGCAGGCCTAAGGTATGCGGCGGTATTTCTGTAGTAAAGTGCGGGCGGCCATATTCATCGACAGCGAGATTTGATAGAGAAACCATGAATCCCATATGGTTAAAGACTATAACCAAATCGGGCAAGATATCCAGTATATTTTGGAGCAATGCTACTTGGGTCGATTCCCCATAAAACCAAACTCGTAGATCCCGTTCCGCCATTGCTTTTAATAAAGGAAACATGGAGTATTGATGTGGATCATCTGGTGTCTGTTCATTCGAATCAACTAATCCAATCCGGATTCCCTGTATATTGGCATTCTTAATTCGGTGATCTAGATTCCTCGCTTGATCAGACGCGTTGTGATCGTAGACACCAATTCCTGCAAACTGACCTGGATAGCGTTTGATGATTTCTGCTAAATATTCATCCTGAGGCCCGAGGGGTACTACTACAGCTTTATCCACACCGGCACTCTCCATTTTTTCTAGCAGCATCTCGGCCGTCACTTCAAGTTCTGGATCTGCTAAACCAGGATATACGGTTCGAGGATATTGATCAGATACAGCTTTGAATAGATGTAGGTGACTGTCAATTACAGGCATACTTGTTCTCCAATATTTATTCTCAACGAAAAATTTAACAAATTTATTATCTTGATCTGCCAGTCAATTCGAAAAATAGATATGGTATTAAATTACTGAGCGAATTTCTGGAAAATGACAGGCAACTCGGTGTTCGTTGTTGATCTTTAATAATGGTGGTTCAATCTCGAGACACTTTTTTTCGTTCTTTCCTATTGGACATCGGGATTGAAAACGACATCCGATTGGGGGATTAATTGGGCTTGGTACGTCTCCTTCTAGAAGTATTCGTGTTCGATTTCTTTGCCTTTTGGGATCTGGAATAGGTGCTGCGGAGACGAGCGCTTGAGTATAGGGATGCATTGGTTCCGCAAACAAAGTTTCGACTGGACTGTGTTCAACGATTTTGCCAAGATACATCACGGCTACCTCATCGCAAATTTGCCGAACAACCGCTAAATCATGCGTTATAAACAAATAGGTTAATCCTAGATCACTTTGTAATTTCAAGAGTAAATTAAGCACTTGCGCCTGAATAGATACGTCTAGCGCGGAAACTGGCTCGTCACAAACGATGAAACTAGGATTCAATGCAAGAGCTCGCGCTACCCCTATACGTTGTCGCTGCCCTCCAGAAAATTCATGAGGAAACCGTTTCGCATGAATAGTTTCTAATCCAACAAGGCCAAGCAACTCAAAGACTCTTGATTGCCGCTCGTTGCGATCCATGTTGGAATTTACAATGAGTATTTCCTCAATAGACTTACCAACTGTCATCCTAGGATTTAGTGAGGCGAAGGGATCCTGAAACACAATTTGCATGTCTTGTCGAAGACGCCTTAGTGCTTCTGGGGATTCAGTCAAAATATCACTTACCTGACTTGAATCTGCATCGGTTCGAAAAAACACGGAGCCTGATGTTGGATCTATTAGGCGCAGAATACATCTGGCGGTAGTAGATTTTCCACACCCAGATTCACCAACGAGCCCCATTGTGGTTCCACGACGGATATCAAAGGAAATGTCTGCAATAGCAGAGACAACCCCTTCTTTCCTATTTGAATACCAACTGCCACCTATGGAAAAATTTTTAACGAGATGCCGCACAGAAAGCGCAATATCGTCATCAAGCATTATAGATGTCTTATTTTTCATAAATCATTCGTCTAGTTGGCTAGACCTTTAATTTCTGTAATCAGAATTTGAAAAATGACAAGATATACGTGTTGAGCACATCATTATGCAGCGCTCTGACTAAAGACATGTTCACGAGTTATGGTCTCTCTTTTATAACGTGCTTCTACTTCAATAGCATAACTTTCTCGGCTATCCAAATCATGTTCTTTCCATGATCCGTCATAGGTCTCTTTGGGATCAAGGTGGATTAGTTTCATAACCTGAGTCATTTTCCGGCGTCTTCGTTTTACAATTATTGAAGCTCTTTCAATGCCCGAATTCAGTACAGTATATTTGATAGCGGTATCGGTAGAATCGGTTTCGGAAATTCTCGAGCAGTTCAAAAGCTCAATACTTAACTGTAAGACATCAGACTTATTTCTAGAAGAGCTAAAACGTAGTCGGCCAGTAAGGAAGCCCCGTCTTGATGGGTTATTTAGATCATTTTCCTGTTTCATTTGTCGTATTTCCAATCAGCTTGTTTGGAAGCGATGGATCTTGGAAGTGTAAGTGCTAGGAATACTCATGATCGCTATCCTCTGGATAGGGGATTTCGTATACATCCGCTGTGTGACCGCCATCAACAACCAAATCATGTCCAGTGACAAAACGAGCAGCATCAGACGCAAGATATAGAAATGCATCGGCGATATCATCGGTTGAAACGAGACGATTTAGGGGAACTTCCGGGAAACCATGTTTTCTCCATTTCTCCATGAGCTCTTCACCTACAAGGTCGGTACTTTGTTGGGTGTCACCAGGTCCAGGGCTCACCGAATTTACTCTTACCCCTGATCTAGCCAACTCGACCGCCATTGATTTCATCAAAGAAACCTCGCCCGCTTTCGTCACGCAGTAAGGTGTAAAACCAAGGGAATGTCCCTGCGCATCAATAGAAGCAGTAAAAAGAATTACTCCGGAGCGTTCCTTTACCATGGATCGTGCCGCATCTCGACTCAAAATAAAATAGGCGGTTAGATTGACATCAAGTTGTCGCTTCCAAGAATCGAGTTCGATATTGACAAACCGTTTCTCTTCTACATCTGCTGCGTTGCAAATCAGAACATCCAACGGACCTTGCTGAAGAGCTGTAGCCATTGACTCACTACATTTTTCCGAATCGGCTAAATCGAAACACATAGGAATTGGGTTTGATCCCCGTTTTCGGACTTCTTCGGTCACCATATTGAGACGTTCCTGAAATATTTCAACTAGGTATATATCCGATGCTCCCTCTTCTGCAAATTTCTCTGCCGTCCGACGCCCAAAACCACTGCCAGCGCCCGTCACAAATATTCGTTTTCCCTTAAATCTCTCCATTCCAGCCTCCATTACCCGAAATTACAATGCGATTTAGTTGTGATGCCAAGCGTAACATATCGGCGAAAGGAGCGTCTTTCAAAGTTGACATAGCAACTGGTCTCGTTAAGATTGCAGTATTGTGAGTCGGAATAGTAGTTTGGTTGACCAACGAATATCAATAATGAGGAAGATAAATATGGATAAGAAGTATGATGATGCGTCTCATAGCCTGAAAGCTGGCGCAATGGAGTCAGAAAATATAGAAGCTTTTTTGACAAAAGGGATGACGTTAAGACTTGCGTGCTTAAAACCAAACGGTGATCCTTTTATTATACCGTGTTGGCATCAATGGGAAAAGAAAGAAGGTTGTAATGTTGGCAAAGACTGCTGGGGTACTTTTTGGGTCATACCACGGTCGCGATCGAAGTGGGCTGAGTATTTAAAAGCAGATCCCAGAGTTTCGGCTGTTATTGATGATGTCAATACCATGGAAAAATTTCATTTTGATGGCGTTGCCGAGTTAGTTGAGGAGAGTATAGTCGGCGGGAAGTGGGTTGGTATTGCAGAGCAAATGTCAATTCGTTATTTAGGACCCGACGGACCTAAGTATCTCGGCCCTACACTTGATCAACCACGTTGGTTGTTTCGATTGACCCCTACGAAAGTGAGGACATGGCAAGGTGTAGGTTGGGCCAAAAGTTACTGGGTAAATAGTACCGGAGGCGCTACATGGGAAGAGGCTCATAAAGGCATAAGTTAGTTTTAGCCTCAGCGTTTTAGTAAGCAAATGTGCACCATTGGAGCAGTGAGGTTAGGCGCGGAGTACTTATTATTTAAGAATAAAGATTTTGGCCGTGACAGCTTTAATGATGAGATTGTGATATCTAAAAGCGTGATGGGTGTAAAGGGGGTTTCAACTTGGGCTAGCCCTGATTCCTCCGCAGACCAGTTTTCTGGTTTTTCTATAGGGGCAAATGAACATGGGTTGTTTTGTTGTGATGCTAATGTTCGTGAAGAGCCTTTAGATGGTCAAAATTATGATCGACTAACTGAGATTGCTTTAACGGAGGCGCATTCGGTTGAAACTGCCATCTTGGCTCTCCAAGATGCAGTTTCTTCGAGGGCCTACTGGTGTTCTAATCTTGTCATGATCGACCAAGAAACACTAGCGGTCGTTGAAGTCCATGGACACAAAATAGCGGTTGAGCGGCAATCCAAAAAAATTACTCGAACGAACCATCACCTTCTTTTTGATGGTAGCGAAACAGATGGTGATACTATTACGAGTAAATCTCGACTGTCGTATTCTCAAAAAAGAATAGATCGCATGATGAGCATAGACGATATTTATTCGTTGCAAACAAGTCATGATAATTTTACAACAGGTATTTGTAATCATGCTGTACACCAGACTGTTTATTCCTATATTTTATATTTCAAAGATGATGAAATAAAGCTGTATGTCAAGAAAGGTCGTCCATGTGAAACAGATCAGTACGAGGAGCTAGTATTACCGTTTGGCGCGATGTGGACAGAAGAAAAGGAGCGTGAGTTTAGAGTTCGCTATCCGCTTTAAAATTTGGCAAGGCTTTGGAAATCAACATAATTTGGACTACTAAGGATCCAAATATAGATGGAAGTGTAAAGCTAGCTTGACATGCTTTCGGGTTGACTATAATGTTGTCACTAAGCTCGGAGCCCTTTCGGTGATTAGCGGAGGCGGCCTCTGGGAAAAAACAATGTACATTGGAGGATAATATGAGTGAGAAGGAAATGAGGAAAGAGTTGGATCACCTCGTTAGTGACTATCATCAGGGTAAGCTGAACCGACGCCAGTTCATGAAGCGGGCTGCTGCCGTTGGGGTTACGGCGAGCGCCGCTGGTTCGCTGTTGATTTCTGGTTCATCAGCAGTACAGGCAGCTGGACATGCGAAAAAAGGTGGGACTCTACGTGAGGGTTATGATCTAGATTTTTCAAAGCACGATCCCATCACAACTAATTGGTATGATCCAGCATTCTTTGCAATTTACGAAGCAATTTTGACTAATGATCCAGATGGAGGAGATGCGCCTCAACTCGCAACTGGATTCTCGGTATCGGATGATGGAATGCAATATCGTTTCGATATTGATCCAAACAGAACATTTCATTCTGGTAAACCAGCTAATGCAGCCGCAGTAGCCGACTATCTTGCGACATTTAAGTCCTTGGCCTTCATTGCTACACTAGCTGCAGCGGTTGATAACTATACCTCTGAAGGTGATCAGCTAGTTATCAATATGAAAAACCCGTGGGTTGGTACTTTAGGTCCTCATAAGACTGGTTATTTTCGAATCAGCTGTACCGATACTTGGAGAGAAGCTGGTGGTGATACTGCCAACTCGACTTTTGGAACTGAAATTGCCGACGGAACTGGCCCGTTCACGCATGAAGAATGGGTGCCTGGCAGCCATGTTTTGGTGAAGCGTTGGGAAGACTACCCTGGATCTAACACTCCGTGGTTTGAGAATCGAGGTAAGGCACATCTTGATGCAGTGCGATGGACTTTTATTCCGGAGGCGAGTCAAAGAGCAGTTCAGTTGGAGAACGGCGATATCGATACGTTAAAAGGTCCTGCGCCGCAGGATGTTAGTCGACTTGAGAGTAACCCAGATATAACTGTTTATAGGTTCCCAGAGTGGTCTGGATATATTCTTACTTTGAATCAGGATCATAGTGAGCTGTTCGGGGATGTTCGAGTTCGTAAGGCGATTGCACATCTAATTGATCGAGAGGCTATCAGAGATTTTGTCTTCTTTGGTGATGCTGTTGCGACACCCGGGCCTTTACCTTCAACCGATCGCACCTATGATCCGATTGTAGAAGATTTGATTAGCTACAATGTGGATGGCGCTGCTGCTTTAATGACCGAAGCTGGTTGGTCGCTGAATGGTGATGGGATTTGGGAAAAAGATGGAACGGTTATGTCATTCGAGTTTGTAGCACAAGCTGAATCAATTAACGAAGCTGTGGCGACTGCAGTATCAGCCATGTTGCGTGAAGGTGGGTTCGAAGCACAGGTCAATATGGCTGACCGGGCTGTTACCTTTGAAAAACAGTCAGCTCAGGGTCGTGACGCAGCACCCATGACCTTGTTCTTCTGGTTATGGCCAATTCCAATAGATGTCCTCAATTTGTTTGTCAATAGCGTTACAATACCGTTTCCAAATATGTCACGAGCTGCTGTGCCCGCTATCGATGCTGCCATGACTGCATGGCAAACTGCAGGTACAAATGAGGAGGGGCAAGCTGCGGCTACCGCTTTTCAAAAAGCTTATTGCGAGGAAGTGCCTTATGTGAGCTTGGTAACGAAGAATGCTGTTTTTGCTAAAAGAAACAATGTACACGGTTGGCAGCCTACTCTTTGGAACCTCTATCCATACTACAATGATGTCTGGATCGATAGCTGAACGACCTAGAATTCTTTTGTCGTATTGATGTTTCAGAGGCTTGAAAAAGGTTGGCGCAATAATGAGACCGGGGTCTATTCAGAAAGGCCCTGGTTTTTCTTTTCCAATACACATAGGCGGGTTCGGTAGTATTCCCCTGTATCGTTTTTTTAGACACATAGTTGTGACTAAAGTTCTTGGTGTGACGTTTTTCAAAGTCTTCGTTTTTTATTAATTGATCGAACTAAATTTAAAATCTACCGCTAGAATTTCTCATAGAGAACTTAGAAGTAAAGCAATTGGAGCTATGATCTGAAGAGTATATGAAATTGGGTCTGGTTAATTTATTCTCAGTAAACGATAGTTGTGTGCCTGATTAATAAGGTGGTATCTTCTTTGTGAGGTTTTTTAGTTAATTCCAAAAAATGAGTTGTCTAATCTCTAGAATGGTATAAAACAATAAAATAGCGCTTCTTGCCAATTGCTGAATATAGAAAATGGTTATTGAAATAATTCTTTGGTTATTCTTGCTCTTATTGTTGGGATATCTATTCGACAAGTATATTAAATGGTATCTATTTCCCAAACGATGGGGCGTGGTAGAGGCTAACGCTATTTTTCGAAGTGGCCAACTTACTCCGATACAATTTAAGAAGCAAGTAAAGAAATGCAATATCGATGTCATAGTTTCACTATTAGATCCATTGCCGGGTAATGTTAATTATGAGGGAGAACAAAAAATAATAAAGGAGAACGGTATCGAACAATTTGTATACCCACTTTTAGGTGATGGCACTGGCGACATTTTCCAATATGCGTCTGCTATATGTAAACTCCACGAGTGCGTGAGAAATGGCAAAGTGGTGTTAATTCACTGTGCTGCTGGTACGCAGCGAACAGGCGGTGTGGTTGCAAGTTATCGAATATTGGTTCAAGGAAAGAGTCCTATTGAAGCGGTACATGAAATGAAGCGATATGGGTGGCGGTGGCATAAGAATCCGATCCTAATTCCTTTCATCAATGACCATTTAAATCAATTGGAGGACTTATTAATACAGCGAAATATTTTAGATAGAGCGAGTCATCCGATGCCAGTTTTACCAACAAAAATTTAGACTAAAGAAAGTCTAAATTCTAATCTTTATTGCATGGAAAAAATCAGAGCATTGATTTGTCCAAGGTATGGTGAACCTGAGGTGTTAGAGGTTAGGAGCATCGATTTACCACTTCCCGGCCCCAAAGAAATCTTAATAAGAGTTAGAGCATGCGGGGTTAATTTTCCGGATGTCTTAATGATGAGGGGCCAATATCAAGTAAAGCCTGAGTTACCGTTTGCCTTGGGCTTTGAAGTTGCAGGTGAGGTTTTAGAGGTCGGCGATAATAGTGTTGGGTTCTCTGTAGGAGATCGAGTCATAGCAATCTTAATTTCAGGAGGAATGCAGGAAAAAGTTGTAGTGTCGGCAGACCAATGTTGGTTGATGCCAGATAGTATGCCATTTGATGTTGCAGCAAGTTTCTCATTGACATATGGTACCAGTTATCATGCTCTAGTTAACCGTGCTCAATTACAAGAAGGTGAAACCTTATTGGTATTAGGAGCTTCGGGAGGGGTAGGTAGTGCAACAATAGACATTGCCCATCAGTTAGGTGCCCGAGTAATTGCTGTCGGCAGTGATGAGGGAAAGATGCACACACTGAAAAAACTATATGGCATGGATGAAATGATCATTTGCGCAGAAGATCGTGCGAGTTTACTTGATCAGGTGAAGTATTTGACGGGCAATAAGGGGGTTGATGTTATTTTTGATCCAGTTGGTGGTGACGCTTTCCAACAATCTATGCGTTTAGTCAAATGGAACGGACGGATACTTATTGTTGGGTTTGCTTCCGATGGTAAGAATATACCTCAGGCTTCGACAAATCTTTTGTTACTTAAAGGGAGTTCACTACTTGGTGTTTTCTGGGGTCGTTTCATCCAAGAAGAGCGCGAAAAAAGTGATAAAAATTTCATGCGATTGTTTTCATGGTATGAGAATGGGAAAATTAGACCGGCTATATGGAAGCGGTTTCAACTCCATGAGGGGCATCATGCTTTGACGGCTCTTATTGAGCGGAAGGTTGTGGGAAAATGTGTGGTACTCATGTAGTTTTTGAGTGATTAAAGGCTAATCTATCTTTATTGTATATAGCATAGTGGTTCTCGAAGAAAATGCCGCAAATTAGTAAAGCTATTATTACGCAAAGTAATGAATTTTTGTTTCAGCTTCGAGATGATCGCCCTGGGATTTCGTACCCTAACCAATGGTCATTTTTTGGTGGAGAGATTGAGACAGGAGAAAGTCCTTGGAAAGCATTACAGCGGGAAATTATGGAAGAGCTGTGCTGGTATCCTGATAGGGGTAGATATCTCTATCAGTGGGGTAATTTAGATCACCCTGGGTATAATTTGCATTTTTTTTCTTTGGAATTTAAAGGTAGGCGCGAGGAATTAGTTCTAAAAGAAGGCCAAGATCTTAATTGGTTTACTGTAGAGGATATTGTGCTAGAAAAAAAAATAGCGCCATATGTTCTCATGCACGTATATCGATTTCTTGACTTGTCTAGCTAATGTCTGGACAAAATGTTTTAGCCTTGTTTTGGTAGATTTGGATGTGATCAACAGGTGTGATCTAATTCGAATTTAGATAATCTGTTTGCCTAGTGGCAGAAAAATATTAATTGGTTTCTCGATACAAAACGAACAAAGCTAGATTCACGCAAGAGTGTCACGATTGGCGCTATTTCTCCTTTTATGCTGAGAAGAGCGATATTGGAGAATTTTGTTTTCTGAATTTCCATCATCGACGGATGTAGTTGCATTAATTTCGTTAATTCTGAGTAGTTATCGTGAACAACTATCAATTTAGTGTCGGATTTTTCTGCCGTAAGGCTCGAGTGCATTTTTAGATAGGAATTAATCCAGGTTGATTTAAAATTCGCATCCTCCCTTGTTGACAACCAGAGTAGCAAGGTTACAGAAAATAATACCAATAATAGAAAGGAATACTTAATTAGATTATGGTAATTTAGAGGCATTATATAGAGTTTGTTATATCTAGCATTTCGGATTCTAGTGTTTCGAGCACCGAGTCGATTTTAGCTTGTTCATTTTTTGATAGTGGTTGCAAAGGTAAGCGAACCTTTCCAGCCCGTAAGCCTTTTAGCTCACAAGCATACTTTACAGCTTGAATTAATTTCCCGCTCTGCTCAAGGATGTTTAGGAATGGCATCATTACAGACATTATTTTCCGACCCTGGGCCAAATCATTTTTTATAAATAATGCTTCATACAAAGCGATGTGTTCCTTAGGTAAACAGTTTGCGCCAGGGCAAACCCAACCTCGCGCACCCCAGGCGAAGAACTCTAATGCTTGATCATCCATGCCACAGATAAGGGATAAATTCGGATAGTCAAGAGCTAGCATGTGTAACTGATCAATACTTCCAGTAGATTCCTTGATCGCAA
Organism: Acidiferrobacteraceae bacterium; assembly: GCA_002721105.1. The sequence continues at coordinate 40,246 of PBJL01000008.1, forward strand.
CAAAGTTAGGACTATCCTTGATCCGGTCAAAGAATTCACGCTCCATGATTGTTCCTGTCCGGCCTGGATAGTTGTATAACATGATAGGCAAATTAATAGCTCGATCGATAGCCAGAGCGTGTTCTGCTAATTCCGACTGGGTTGGCACTGCATAGTAGGGGGCATTTACTAGCACTCCATCAGCGCCAAAATCTTTAGCAAATTGGCCTAACTCAATACAGTCTTCAGTGCGTATAGCTCCTATTCCGACGATAATTGCGGCACGGTCTGCGATCACTGATTTCGCAACTTCCATCAGTTTAATTCGCTCCTCAAATGTTTGCAGGTGATATTCTCCTGTGGTTCCCCCAATGACTAGCCCATGAATCTTATAATTCAGAAGAGATTCAATTAGGCTTTCAAATTCGGTAAAGTTGATCGAATAATCTTCGTTGTAAGGAGTAATAATGGGGGGGTAAATTCCTTCAAATTTCATTTTGATCTGTCTCCTCAGATTGTTCGAATGGCGCAAAGTTAAGCTTGAGCCCAACATTTCTGTTTTTTTCTAGCCAATAAAGAGCTTTAAGGCAATTTTAGAGCTGAGTATTTGAGATGTCTACGGGATTATGTTTGTTAAAAAATCTCAGAAAACTGGGAAAAATAGGGTTATTAGCAATAATTACATAAACTTTGGTTGTGCTAAACGAATTTTGTGAATTAGACTGCTTGGGAGGCGCATACAATTAAAGTTTGTAAAAGTCAGAATTTACTAAGTTTGTTGTCGAATGGATTACTGTTTAATCGACTTCAATAGCCATGGTTAATATCGGTTTGTTGAGGCAGGAGGGTTTTCTAAACCTAGTATGGAAGAGCAACTGAAATCGTTTGTAACTGGGTCAGGGACTAATATTAATCAGGGTTACGTAAGTTTCTCTGAGGTGCAGAAAAGCTATGATGGTTCAGAATTGGTTGTAAAAAATCTTAACTTGGACATAGCGCGTGGTGAATTTCTAACCATGTTGGGGCCTTCTGGCTCCGGTAAAACAACTTGTTTAATGATGTTGGCCGGGTTTGAGCCAGCAACCCATGGGGAAATATTTGTTGGTGGTCGACCTATAAATGCCATACCCCCTCATAAGCGAGGTATCGGTATGGTTTTTCAGAATTATGCTTTGTTTCCCCATATGACCGTGAACGAGAACCTCTCGTTTCCTTTAAAAGTGAGGAGAATGAATAAGAGTGATATCACCCAACGAGTGGAAAAAGCACTCGATATGGTTCGACTCGGGAGCTTCGGCGATAGGCGACCCGCGCAGCTTTCTGGAGGCCAACAGCAACGGGTGGCTGTAGCGCGGGCACTTGTATTTGATCCTGGATTAGTTCTAATGGATGAACCACTGGGAGCGTTGGATAAACAGCTCCGTGAACAGATGCAATATGAGATAAAACATATTCATGAAAATCTTGATGTCACAGTTGTTTATGTTACGCACGATCAGTCCGAAGCCTTAACAATGTCGAATCGGATTTGCGTTTTTAATAGTGGAATTGTTCAACAGTTAGCCACGCCTGAAGATTTATATGAGCGACCAGAAAATGCTTTTGTTGCACAATTTATTGGCGAGAATAATACCCTACTGGGTTCTGTAGCAGAAACTTCTACTGAGTCCTGTACGGTACACGTGGGCGATGGCATTGAGGTCAAAGCGCTCAATGTGAATGCGGGCGGGATAGGTAGCCAGACTACCCTTTCGTTGAGACCGGAGAGAGTAGAAGTCAACCCAGAAAATGGCAAGTATCCAAATGTATTTGATGCTCAGATTGAAGAAATGATTTATTTAGGTGATCATATACGTACACGTGCTACCGTATGTGGCCGTAGCGATTTTGTTGTGAAGATTCCAAATGCAAGTCATCATGCAGTACTTAAGGCAGGTGATATTGTGAAGTTCGGGTGGTCTGTAGAAGATTGCCGAGCGTTGGATGTCCTTGAAAACGCCTAATATGGCTGCTTCGATGACGAACAAAACCCCCCTTTGAAACATAAGGGGTGATATTTTAACAAAGCAAGAGTGGAGGAAAACTGATGAAGAAAACTATGCAACTTGTGTTGGCCATGGTGATCGGTTCTCTCATGGTGTTGCCAGCCCAGGCGGATGTAACTGTAGCGTCATGGGGTGGTGCTTACACGATGAGTCAACAGAAAGCCTATGCAGACACATGGGATGGTGGAACCGCAAATTTTATTAACTACAATGGTGGATTGGGTGAAGTACGAACACAAGTAGAGTCTGGAAATATCCAGTGGGATATTGTGGATGTGTTGGCCAGTGATGCTCGTGTTGGTTGTGATGAGGGGTTGTTTGAGGAGTTACCGCGCGATGCATTCCTGCCCGCAGCGGATGGCACTTCAATGGATGACGACATCATGGTTGACGTACCAAATGACTGTGTCGTGCCGCAAATTTTTTGGTCCTATGTGCCATTCTACAAAAAGGGAACTTTTCAATCAAAAGGACGAAAAGCACCAAAGACCATGGTTGACTTTTTTGATGTCGAGAATTTTCCAGGAAAGCGAGGAATTCATACCTGGCCCAGTGCAATTGTTGAAATGGCTCTAGTAGCTGATGGTGTTCCGGCTTCAGATGTCTATGACGTTATGTCATCCGAAGGTGGCATTGATCGTGCTTTTGCAAAGCTAGATACTATTAAGGACCATGTTGTTTTTTGGTCAGCCGGATCTGCGCCTCTTGAGCTCATAGAGAGTGGCGAGGTTTCAATGGCTCTTGCCTACAATGGCCGCATCGGTTCAGCCATATTGTCTGAGGGAGCAGATTATGTTGTGAATTGGGATGGTCAGGTATTAGAGGAAGAGTGGCTTGTTATGGTAAAAGGGACTCAAAATTATGACGAAGCATTGGAGTTTTTAATTCATGCCTCGGCACCCGAGCAGCAGGCCGGACAAGCTAAATGGATCAATTATGGGCCAATGCGTAAATCTGGCTTGGATATACTTGCGGCGAATGAGCCGTTTTTCCATACTGGTGCAAACATAATGCCGCACATGCCAAACGCAGGGGCAGCAATGGCTAACGCAATTGTTGCTAATCCAGATTGGTGGGCGGATAATGGAGATTCGGTATCTGAACGTTATACCGCGTGGATGGCTCAATAGAGCAGATGTAATATAGGGTGTTTAAGAGACTCTGGGGTCAAGCTAAAATTTTTCCGCTTGGCCCCAGTAGTTTTTAATTTTTCAACAATTTATTCATAGTGACTATGAGTTCTGACGTTTCTTCGAAGCTCCTGACGGCAGATGGTATACCGCTCAAAGTTAGCCTTAGAAGATCTTTACGGCGAAATAAGTTGCGAGCTTTGGGGCTGATTTTGCCAGCGTTTCTATTTCTTCTTTTCCTTTTCGTGCTACCCATAGGCAGTCTATTAAGTAGAAGTGTGGATGACAGTCTTTCAAATATGCAATTACCGTTAACATTTGGGTTTTTTAGTAATTGGGATCGTGAAACGATCCCTGAAGAAGAGTTGTTTCATGCGATGTATCTTGATTTGTTTACATTGAATAAGTTTTTTATCAGCAATAACAAGGGGCCAAATGTTGACGCAAATGATCCGGGATGGTGGATTAAGATACCAGATAAAGGACCATACAAGCCATCTATAACTAAGATAAATCCAGCTTGGGGTGAGGTAGAAATATGGCAGTCGTTGAAACAGATCGTTGATGAAGCGGCTGTATATGATGGAAGCTCAGTAGAAAAGAAAGCCGCTAAAAATCGGGCACAGTTTGATTTGTGTAGAGAGTTGACGACCTTACCTAATGCGAGTTGTAAACGACTATATGCGAGTCTGATGGAATGGAATGGCGATAGTGTTCCTGACGAATCTGTATTCACATCTATGTATAAAGATCTTGCCTCTGCACACAAAATTCTTGTTGGAAAGTCTGGCACTCGAATGAACTATGAGCAACCAGGCTGGAAAAGCCTTATTAGGAAATCACTGAGAGCGTTTAAGAAGTTTGACGAGCCGCCTTATAGAGAAGCTATGATTAAGGCTGATGAACGTTGGGGCAAAATTGAATTCTGGCATTCTCTTGGCGCTATGAAAGATACAAGAACTATGGGCTATTACTGGAACTCGCTCGATAGACGGTTTGATGTCAATAAGGATGTCGTCATGCAGCCAGAAGAGCGGCGAGTTTATGTGATGCTCTGGGGTCGGACCATGCTTGTTAGTCTTTATGTAACAATTTTTTGTTTATTATTGGCTTATCCTACTTCACATTTACTTGCTACCTTACCATTGCGATACTCAAATTTGTTGATGATTTGCGTGCTCATGCCTTTTTGGACTTCATTACTAGTACGGATTGTTGCTTGGATGGTGATGTTGCAACAGCAGGGGATTATTAATGACACCTTAGTATGGGCAAATATAATTTCCGATGAGAATAGATTACCAATGATGTTTAACTTTACAGGAACGGTAATTGTTATGGTACAGATTTTGCTACCTTTTATGATTCTTCCTCTGTATAGTGTTATGAAGACGATACCACCAAGTTATATGAGAGCTGCCCAAAATCTTGGAGCACCACCTTGGCTTGCATTTGTTCGTGTTTACATGCCCCAGACTTTACCGGGTGTTGGAGCTGGAGTTATCTTGGTTTTTATTGTAGCAATTGGGTATTACATTACCCCTGAATTGGTAGGCGGAAAGGATGGTCGATTGATTGGTAATATGGTGGCATACCATATGCAGAAATCGCTCAATTGGGGCTTAGCTGCAGCTATGGGTAGCCTGTTACTTGTTGCTATTCTATTGCTCTATTGGGTATACGACAAAGTTGTTGGAATTGATAACATGAAATTGGGTTGATTTTGATGGCACTGCCTAGCTACGCTACTCCATTACAACGTATTTGGAATTACATATACTTATCTCTATGTGCGTTGGTTTTATTCTTCCTTGTTATGCCGTTAATTGCAGTTATACCGATGTCATTTTCTTCTTCACCGTTTCTGCAATTCACTCCCGAGATGTTACGTTTTGATCCAGAGGCATTCTCGTTAAGATGGTATCGCATAATGGTTGGTGATTGTTCTGATCCAAATATTACGACAGTTTGTTCGGATAGGTGGAAAGATGGGGCACGTAATAGTTTGTTTATAGCATTGTGTGCAACGGTTTTGGCAACAACACTAGGAACTTTGGCCTCATTAGCTCTTAGTCGCACTTACACTCCATTTCGCAAATTAATCATGGCAATTATGATTTCCCCATTGATCGTACCACTGATTATTACAGCCTCCGGAATGTTCATGTTTTTTGCCAAGTTTCAGTTAGTAGCGACTTTCACTGGAATGATTCTAGCTCATACGGTTCTTGGGATGCCATTTGTAGTCATCACTGTAACAGCTACACTTTCTAGTTTTGACTACACTTTAACTCGTGCAGCGGCGGGATTAGGTGGCACACCTTTTTACAATTTCTTCAAGGTTCAGCTACCACTAATTACGCCAGGTGTAATATCAGGCGCATTATTTGCATTTATTACATCTTTTGACGAGGTTGTAGTAGTGCTTTTTATTGGGAGTCAGAACCAAATTACGCTACCACGACAGATGTGGTCAGGAATTCGACAAGAAATAAGTCCTACAATTCTTTCGGTGGCGACAATCTTGGTTATCTTATCCATATTATTACTTACCACAGTAGAATTGCTCCGGCGCCGAAGTGAACGTTTAAGAGGAATACGTCCTAGTTAACATAAATATATTGTATGTGGCAATTTTTAGTTAGGGGCGTATGAATCCAAGGGAAGGAAGCTATCATATAATTAGTTGTTGATCATCGATATCAATAATAACAATTAACCATGTTTGGAGACATAGCTTTAAAAAAGTTGTATTAATTTATAATTGGTAGATTGCTCAGATAAAGTATTGTTGCGCAATATTGAAAACATTCATGACATCTAAAAATCAGTCTAATCAAAAGTATGCTTCGGGTTAGCTTATGTTTTCTACGGAAATAGTAGATCAAAAAAGTTATCAGAATTCAGTTCGAAGATGTCGCGACGAACGTATAGTGCTGCCTACTTTTAAACAGCTAGCTTTCCCTTCGGAAATTCCGCTAGATATTAAAAATACACTTCAATCTGTTAATAAAATTGACGCAAATCCTCTAAATCTCTTCCGAGTTCATTGGTACAATATGTGGAAGAAAAGTACGCAAGCGTCAATCCCGGAATACATCGAATTACCCAGTGAGTTGACCGGAGTTAATGCTCGTATTGTGATGATTTTAGGGAATCGTTTCCCTATGATCGATGCCCACAAAGTTTTAGCGGCTTATGCTTGTCTCGTACCTCGAATTGTTAGCGGAAGATTTGATCCAACTCAGCAAAGAGCTGTCTGGCCGTCTACCGGAAATTATGCTCGTGGTGGAATTGCAATTTCTCGTTTATTGCGCTGTCGTGGTGTTGCAGTGCTTCCAGAGAATATGAGTCAGGAACGTTTTGATTGGTTGGAACGATGGGTAGGAGAACCTGAAGACATTATTCGAACACCAGGATCTGAGAGCAATGTAAAAGAGATTTATGATGCATGCCAAATTTTAGCCAAAGACAAAAGAAATATTATTGTTAACCAGTTTTCTGAATTTGCAAATCACATAATTCACTATTATGCAAGTGGCATTGCATTAGAAGATATTTTTTTGAAGTTGTCCCAGCGTGAGTCGAAGTTGCGCTTAGCGGCGTTTGTAGCTGCATCTGGTTCCTCCGGAACACTCGGTGCCGGTGATTGGCTAAAGGAGAGATATGAGAGTTTAATAGTAGCAGTAGAAGCGCTTGAGTGCCCAACGATGCTATATAATGGTTATGGAGAACACAATATTCAGGGAATTGGAGACAAACATATTCCTCTAATCCACAATGTAATGAATACTGATTTGGTTGCAGCTATTAGTGATCGAGCAACGGATAGTCTAAATCTTGTTTTTAATAGCCGAGTAGGAAAAGATTACTTGCGAGATGAATTGGGGTTAGACATCGAATTTGTCGATCAGTTGCGACATTTTGGACTCTCATCAATTGCTAATATGCTAGCTTCTGTTAAGGCTGCTAAAGTACTTGATCTGGGGCCAGAAGACATCATAATGTCTGTGGCTACGGATGGTTCGGAGTTGTACAAGAGTGAAAAAGAGCAATTTAGGTTTTCAGCGTATCCCGATGGATTTACTAAGAAGGATGTTGAAAAAATTATTGAGGAAAGATTAATTAATGCAAGTCCGAATCATGTCGAAAAGCTTGATAATATAGGACGCAATCGAATTTTCAATTTGGGTTATTTTACTTGGGTCGAACAGCAGGGCGTGAACCTTGAAGATTTTGAGGTTCGAAGAACTAAACAATTCTGGGAATCGATGCACGATATTATCCCTATTTGGGATCAGTGTATTAGGGAGTTCAATTTTGAAGTTGGGATTAGTGACTGAATTGTTTGGAAGTATTGCAAGCTAGTTAGAGAGCAATTAGACCTTATATTTTTTGGAAAAATATAATTAAATATGCCTGAGATTGATTTCGTATTCGATTTAGACGGGACAATTAGTGACCCCAAGATTGGTATGGCAGAATCTATTAATTGGGCTTTAAATAGCCATAATTTCAAAACTATTTCTGACGATGACATTGGAAATCTTATAGGATTACCCCTTGATGAGATGTATGCTCGATTCTGTGGAGATCTAAAAAAACCTATACTTGATGATTTGGTGGATAAATATCGGCAACATTTCTGGAATATTGGTTATTCAAAAAATACTCTCTACCCTGAGGTCAAGTCGTTGTTGAGGTACTTGTACTCAGAACCTGACTATAGACTATTTATTTGTACATCTAAACCCGCAGATATAGCTAGAAAGATTCTGAACATGTTTAATCTAGATGAACTATTTGACTTTATCAGTGGTGGGGATGTTGGTATAGCTAAACATCAACAATTAAAAGACTTACTCAACAATGGTACTGTTAGACACAATCCAATAATGATTGGTGATCGTTTTATCGATATACAGGCTGCGAGACAAAATCAACTTCAGTCTATTGGAGTTCTTTGGGGATATGGATCACGAAGTGAGTTGGAAGATGAAGGAGCAAATTACGTAGTAGAAAATCCAGGTGAAATCAAAAAAATTGTTGCTTTAAACCAAAACTAAATTTGTAATGCTATGTGAAATGGGGTTGATTACCTAGTCGCTAAAAAAAACCCCGCAGAGAGCGGGGTTTAATCATAATCACACACCAAGGAGGATAGCAGCATGCGATGACGCGTAGCATTATCTGAATCAAGCATCATCGCTACAACTGATGATTTCTCAATAACACATTAGATATTCTCATTAATTTAGAATTACTCGATAGATTGTCATATAATCTGAAATTTTAACTGTATTAATAAAACTATATGATTATTAAAGCTATTTTTCATCAGTGTTGTTGCAGGTAAAAGGTATTTTTGCTAGATTTTGAAGTAAAATTAATTGATAAAGATTTAGATTATTTGATGTCCATGAGACCAATTTCGATGCCGCCACTGAATGCATTAAAAGCTTTTGAGTGTAGTGGCCGCCATATGAGTATCACAAAAGCCGCCACGGAATTAAATGTGACACCTGCGGCAGTTAGTCATCAAATTAAAACCCTGGAATCCTTTTTTGGTGTCAAGTTATTTGAAAGGAAGAATCGTGGGCTAGCGTTAACTTTTGCCGGCCAGGCTTGTATGCCAGAGTTGCGAAAAGGATTTGATCATATAAGTGTTGCTATTGGGCGCGTTAGGTCCAGCATTGAAACTGAACCACTTTTGATAAGCGCGCCCCCAATTTTTGGTGCGAAATGGTTAGTTCCCAGAATATCTGAGTTTTCCGTGCTTCATCCTGAGGTACAAATTCGGCTTGATCCATTGCAAAATATTTCTGAGCTTGAGGGTCCCGAAACGGATGTGACTATTCGTTTTGGCCGTGGTCGGTATCCGGGGTTGAGAGCACATCGGCTGATGGAGCAAAGTGTTTTTCCTGTTTGTAGTCCAGAATTGCTTCGGGGGCAGCACTCACTTAAGGTGCCAAAGGATTTGCGTTGGCAAACCCTCATACATTTTGATCCTAATTTTCACGATCCAGATTGGCCACGATGGGAAAAATGGCTACGCGCCGCCAATGTTAATGGTATTGATTCTGAGAATGGCCCTCGCTTTAGTTCCCCTAACTTTACGATTCAGGCTGTCCTTGAACAGCAGGGAGTAGCGCTTGCAGTGAGTTTAATGGCTGATGAGTTGGTTTCCCAGGGACGTTTGGTTCGTTTATTTGATGTCAAGTATCCGGGAACCTATGGATACTACTGTGTCACTAGCGATCAAAAAGCTGAAGAACCACGGGTTAAAGCATTTTGGGATTGGTTAGTCACCGAGGCCGAAGAAAATAAATCGGTGATCGATTAGTTGAGATCCAATGAAAGCCTATTCTTTAGCCAACTTCAATAGCTAATCGAGGTCTGTTGAGATTTCAAGGCACTGTGTTACAAATTCAGAATCGAGTTCTAATTCGGTTGCAATTTTAGTTAGTAGCTCTAATTCTTTATCTGCTATTGGTTTTTCTGCCTGAGCAATTACACATAGATCTCGAACTACATGCATTCTTTGAGTTAGGCTAGCTCGTTTTCGCGCCTCGGAGAGTCTTTTAGGAAGCACTTCTTTCAATTGTTCCGGGTCAAGTTTTTCTAGAGCGTATCGCGGATCAACAAATCGATTCATGGTTTCTCGTTCCTTTTCACTAACACCTTGATGAATATGAGCAATTGTGACTGCACTCGCAATAAATAAGTTGCGCATTGCGCGTGTTGCATCAGTCTTACCTTCCATATAATTCGGTTCCATCAATCCCATGATATCTCGCACAGAGTTCTCTAGACTAATTTTGTCAACACCACTCAATTTTATTAAATTAGATTCAAAAAAAAGTTTAAGAGCCTTCACGCGAATCGGGCTAAATGGGTGAGTCAAGAACCAGTCTTGTTTAGGCCCACCATAGCTTGAGTTCTCATCAAAAGCCACCATATCGTCTACTTGATCAAGAAATTCACTGAGATCAAATTGAACGATTCTTTGATCGGTGATTCCTGATGCTAATTTAAATAATGCTTGCGATACACTCTGTAAATCTTCTGAGCATAAGGCTCCAGCACGGTCAGCTGAGACCTCTGCATATCGTGACCAGGCAAAAAGATCCAATATTAATGAGGGAGATGCTTGTTTGTTATTCTTCATAATGTGCCCGATAGGTATCTCATGATGTTTGTAAAGATGATGTCCTAATTCATGGCCAACAACAAAGAGTAATTCAGCATCAGAAAAGCCTTCAAGAAGAGAAGATGAAAACATTAAAAATGTTCTTCCATCTTCTGGTTTGAAACAAGCCGCATTAAATTGTGGGCTTGCGTAAGCATATAGTTCCAATGGTGAGTCGATCTCGAGTCTTTCCGTACACTGGTCTAGCATTTTGTGTAGTGGAACGGACATTTGCCGACTAAGTCGGACTGAAGTTGCTAACAAATGACGGCGTATTCCAGGACGGCTATCATTTTTTTCGGTGCGCTGAATTTGAGTTCGAGCCTTCTTGATTTCAGTGTGCTCCAGTAGTGTTTCGTAGAGTTTCGTGTCTTCTGTACAGCGGGCCTTGGAGGTGTTCATGTTCATTCCTATATCATTTTTATTTTTCAATTAGTGATGGAAAATGTTCAGTATTTTATTGGGTTTATGTACGCTCTCAATTAGTTTGTTACGCTAAATAATTGCGACTGTTTTTAATACCAGATTGTGTCTGAGGGTATTTTTCAAGAATTTATTCATTATGTCCAATCAAAAATTTCATGTTTCTGAACTATAATGCCATCTCGCAAATTGATTTTACATAATAGGGACTTATCAAGACATGGCAGTAAAGATAGATAAATCAACCATCATAAAAGCTGCTGGTAGTGAAGGTAAAATTATCAGAGAGATAATTGGTAGAATTAATAACGAATGCTCCGATATTAGTGTTGCGCATATGACGAGCCCCGAAGGCTGGCGAGAGTCCGGGCAGAGACCAGATTTTAATGAGTACACCTATGTTATAGGTGGGATGTTAAAGGTCGAAACGGAAGCTGGTGATCTTGAAATTCGAGCAGGACAGGGCATAGAAGTACAAAAAGGGGAATGGGTGCGATATAGCACACCTTCGGTGGGAGGTGCTGAGTACATCGCAATCTGCATTCCAGCATTTTCACTTGACCTAGTGAATAGAGAAGTATAAAAAACGATCTATTTGTAGTGGAGGAAAAAACGGGGTACTTCAAACATGGAAAAGAGTAAGAAAAAAACTAGCGTGGTCGATCCTATTTGGGAGTCTATTCGAGATGAGACATCAGTAAAAATGAATCGCGAACCGTTGCTTTCTAGTTTTTTTAATGATCTTATACACGTTCATGATTCACTAGAAGATTGTTTAGCTTTGCAATTAGCGAGGAAGCTCGGCTCGCCAATGCTTACCGAGAAGTTTCTCTACGATGTTCTGATTGAATCAATGAATTCGACGTCTAGAGTTGGTTCCCTTGTGAGATCTGATTTACAAGCTTTCAGAGATCGAGATCCAGCCTGCGATGAATACTGTATGCCGCTTCTTTATTTTAAGGGATTCCATGCTCTAGAGGCATTTCGGGTAGCGCACGATCTTTGGGTTCGGGGGCGTCGCGAATTAGCGCTTTATTTGCAAAGTCGCATTAGTGAGGTATTTTCTGTGGATATACACCCAGCGGCTCAAGTAGGGGCAGGCATTTTGTTAGATCATGCGACTGGACTGGTGATCGGTGAAACAGCGGTCATAAATGATAACGTTTCAATTCTGCATGAGGTGACTTTAGGCGGAACTGGCAAAGAAACAGGAGATCGACATCCAAAAATTCGATCGGGAGTATTAATCGGTGCTGGAGCAAAAATCCTCGGTAATGTCGAAATTGGGGAAGGGGCCAAGGTTGCTGCAGGAAGTATGGTGCTCAGTAATGTACCGCCACGTTGCACCGTTGCAGGAGTGCCGGCACAAATTGTGGGTAAATGTAACGAGGAACAACCAGCTTTAGAGATGAATCAAGGATTCTCTATTTCTTAAATCTAAATTTGTTTTTGAGGTTAAATTTTTCAGTAACGTACGAAATTCTCCATGAGGGTTGGCCCTAATCCGTTAAGATTGGAAGAGACGTAGTATGCTTTATTTGTTCCATAGCAAAACTAGAGGTTACATCCGAAAGAGGCACACGATTTATCAGTCTTTGATAGAACGAATCGAACGCTGCAATATCCGGTACTACTACTCGTAAAAGATAGTCAATTTCCCCGCTCATACGATAAAAATCTAGTATTTCTGGCATATCTTCAACTGATGTTGCAAAATTATCAAGCCAATCACGGTTATGCTGATTAGTTTTTATGGCGACGAAAACTGTTACCCCTGCCCCTACTTTATTCGGATTTAAGAGGGCAACTCGCTTTTCTATCACGCCATCTTTCTCTAGTCTTCTAATTCTTTTCCAACACGGCGTAGAAGAAAGATGTACTTGAGATGCAATGCTCTCAATCGACAGGGTTGCATCTTCCTGAAGCAGAGATAATATTTTTTGATCAGTGGCGTCCATAAAAATTTTTTCCTAATAACTATAAAAAAGTTAGTTTATCATTCTATCTTACTATTTTCCTGGTTATGTTAATAGATCTTTTTCCTATTTAGTTGTATTTCGAACTCAAGTGGCGATTGTGACATTATTGTGTCTCGTCAAGTAAATAAGGCACGCTCTTGCTAAAAAAATGCTTCCAAAATTGTTTTTTTTGGAAACGTTTTTGTCGTAGTATTAAAATTGACATGACTATGGAATACTTTTCTGGTGCAACCAAATGACTTTCACAATTGAAGGTAAAATTTACCAGACTAATTCGGAGGGGTACCTTAAAAATGTGGAAGACTGGAGTATTAGTGTGGCAGAGTTTTTGGCGACTCAAGATCAGTTAGCGCTAACTAAAGATCACTGGGCTGTAATTTATTTGATTCGGGATTATTATAACGATAACCATGTTGCACCCGGTATCCGTCGTTTGGTTCGGGCAATGGGTGAAAAGTTGGGAAAGAATAAATCTAATAGCAAGTATCTTTATCAATTATTTCCTCAAGGTCCGGCAAAACAGGCTTGCAAATATGCGGGCCTTCCCAAGCCGACGGGCTGCATTTGAACAATGACTAATTTTTGCTTGCAGCATCAATTTAATTTCCCCAAGACTGAAGTTATAACAAGTTAATTAAAGGATTGGCGAATTCTAGCCTTTCTTTTATCAAGCCAATATATAGTAGATAATTATATAAAAAAATGAAAAAATAGTAATTTTTTCTCTAAAACAACGTGTTACAATAAAATTCCACTAGACAAATTCAAGGGAATAGAAAATGCTTTCGAATATTGTGCGAAAATTCCAGGATCATCCTAACGAGGTTAATGAGAGTTATGGTGTCCATTTTGTTAATGCATTATCCTTTGCTAGCCGTCTTTTTCTTGCTGCAGCGGCCTGTTTAGTGCATGCGGTATTACCTTTCCTTTGCAAGACGACGGGGAGTTCAGAAGTGAAAAAACTCTACTCCAAGATGGTGGTCAACCGAAATTACCCGGATACCAACAATCATAGGAGCGCTGATAATGGTTTCAGTAACAGTGGAATTCCGAATAGTTTAAGGACAGAAACTGAGAGTTAGTTCTAATGAGGCAGGATCGGATAGTCCAGGCAATAGGATAAACTTAAATAAATAAATTAACAGTCGTTTTATCGGCTGTTTCCATCCAAGTGGCCGCACCACCAATTTCGATCCCATCAATGAAGTCGGATCTCTTCATTTCAAATAGTTCAATACTCATTTGACATCCAATCATCTTGACTTTAGCTTCAAGGCAGAAATCTCGCAATTCTTCAATTGTCGCAATTCCTTTTAATTTAATCGTTTCTTTCATTTTTTTTGTCATAATGCTCTCCATTCCTGGCAAAGCGGTTCCAATAATGGGCATCCAACTGTTCATACCCATCGGCATTGGCATTGCTGGATTACCGAGGGCGCTGATTTTTAGGTTTAGATCTCTCCGTAAAAGTTGGAGACCATAAAAAGTAAAGAACATAGTAACTTGATAGCCCGCTGCAGCGGCAGTTGATGCTAGTACAAATGGTGGATAGGCCCAGTCAAGAGTCCCTTTTGAGGCTATGAGGGTAAGCGCCTTATCATGTTTCATTATGAATCTGCAGTTTGTGTTGAAATTGGCAAAACCATATTAAAACTATATTTAAATCAAATTATGCATAACTGTACGTAATTCTACTTTAAATTACTTCGGATTAGTTGATCCTTTCCACACTAAACATTTCAGATTTTATAACTTTGCATCGAAATAGGCTCTTCACCTCTTTACAACATTTGTTCAATATGAAATAAATATGCAAACAAATTATTCTGGGTAATAAATCCATGAGTTGTTGTACAGCAACCGAAAAGGATCAACAAAAGCGACTTGAGACGACCTATCTATTAGGACAACTGCCCATAATGTTGGATATTGAGCAAATTGTGTTTGGCTGTGATTACGGAGCTAATAGTTGGACGACTCGATTTCAAGCCGATGAGCTTCAAAAAATACTTAATCTCGGCCAGAATGATAGATTGCTTGATATCGGTTCAGGAACTGGGTGGCCTGGACTTTATTTGGGTAAACAGTCCGGATGTAATGTAACAATGCTAGATTTGACAGGGCCAGCTTTAAAGTTAGCATCAGATAGAGCCAAGGCTCAATGCCGTGATCACAGATCATGGTTTTGTGTAGCAAACGCGGCTAATCTTCCATTTAAGGTCGGTTACTTTGACGCTATAAATCATAGCGATCTTTTGTGTTGTCTTCCGAGAAAGTATGATGTTCTTGTTAGTTGTCGAAGAGTTATTCGGCAGGGTGGTTTGATGACATTCTCGGTTATGTCCATAACATCAAACTTAAGTGAAGAGGACAAAGTCAGAGCAATTGATAACGGTCCTCAATTCGTTGCATCAGATATAGAATATTCTGACTTATTGGATAAAACTGGTTGGAAGATTCTTGATCATAGAGATCTTAGTGAAGAGTGCGCTGTTTTATGTAGCACTTTGGAAACTATTGATCTAGAACGCAAAAATGAGTTAGTTCAAGCAATCGGATATGAAGGCTTCAAAAATCGTCAAGATGAATGGAACTCTAGGCGATATGCTATTGAAGAAGGCCTGATTCGACGCGAGTTTTTTCTAGCGAGCCCTATATGACCTTATCTTTTTGTAGCGAATAGATTAAAAAATTATTTTCTCAGAATATGAATCGAGCTCAAATAAAATGTGATTAGTTGAGTTAGTATATTTGGCTGATTCTCAGTAAAGGATTATTACGGGGTCACGGATATCGTTGTAAATTAAGGATACAATTTAGTTTCCGATATCTCTTCAGTTAAAGAAATCAGTTTATTCTCTGTCGAGTAGGTCGCGCTTAGGAAAAAAGGTTTCCCCGAGAGGATAAGCGGGTAGAGATACGGATCTGAAACTGGTGTTGGCAACTCAGAAAGTGAATCAATAGGGATCCAGTCTAAGGTGCCTTCTCTACAATATGGAGGGGTAATATATTGGATGTTAGCTTGGTAGATGAAGCAGGTCCAGTTGTAGTCAGTGGGCGATGAATCCACTAAGAGTCCTTTGTAGTGTATGGTTTCAATCGTTATGCCTGTTTCCTCATAAACTTCTCGAATAGCAGCATGTCGAGGTGATTCACCGCTCTCAAGTTTGCCTCCAACAGGAGCGAATAGATCTTTATTAGGTGGGTATTTTCTTTTTAACATAAGCCAATGTTCCCGTGCTTCTAGGATAACAATGACTGCAATTTTTGTTGGTGTTGTTTCCATCGTCGAAACTAGTGTAGAGGATAACTTTGGTGAGCACTAAGGTGTCAGCTCTGCCGAGTCTAACAAAATGTAGTCACCATATGATCATTTGGCAAATTTCTATTTTTTCCTGATTTAAAAACCATAGGGAAACTCGTACGCTATAGCTATAGAATGATAAAAAATTCGTGATTGAATCTCAAGTATAGTATTTACTTCGCAAATAATTTGTTATCATGAATCATTCTAACTGCATTCGCGAGACCTGAGAGCAATTTGTCCACAAGCAATCACACACTATCTGATATGAAAACAATTAATCGTGCTGATAGCATCGTTGAGAATGTGATAAAGGATCGAAATCATAGAGATAAAGGTTATCGCGCGCGTTCGTTAAAAATACATCCGTGGGTCTGCGCGCGTTGCGGCCGTGACTTCGATAAAAAGAATATTCGTGAACTAACTGTTCATCACAAAGATAATAATCATGATAATAATCCAGCGGATGGTCATAATTGGGAACATCTTTGTCTTTATTGTCATGACGATGAGCATGCGCGTTTCGTATCTCGGATTGATATTGAGCCTCTCTCAGGTTCGTTGAAACGAGCTCCGAAGCACAAACCATTTGTAGCTTTACTGAGATCACTTAAAAATGAAACGTGAGATAGCGCAGACCAAGGCAACCTAGAAGAGACACTGATCGATTATGAACGCTACCCTTATTGGCTTGATTGGTTTGTTAACGCTTGCTTATACGTTCTTTTTGAAAGAGTTCGATTCTTCTGATGTGGGGAATGATTCGACACAGATCAGTGATACTCTTCCAATAGAATATGAAGAGAAAGTGCTAGGGGCGACGTATAGACAAGGAAGATATGTCGGTAATTGGTATGAACAGGAGGGACGTCTAGAAATTTTTCGTTCTAGCGAATTAGTTAAAATCTTGTATCTTGTGGATAAGGGTCGGGCAGAGTTTCATTTCAGACGTTGGGTTCGTGAGAACCAATAACAAGATGGATAAAATCAGTCAAAAGGGAACCCCAGATCTTTAAGAGCGACCGCGATTTCCTCTAACACTTGTGGATCCTCAATAGTAGCTGGACTGTTATATGTTTCACCATTAGCAATTTTTTTCATTGTGCCCCTAAGAATTTTTCCTGACCTCGTTTTCGGTAAACGATCAACAATGATAGCTTTCTTAAATGATGCTATAGGACCAATTTTGTCTCTCACCATTTCTATGCATGAATTGATTACCGTTTGGGTCGTTTGTTCACAATTGGAATTAAGCACCAAGAAGCCAATGGGCAGTTGGCCTTTTATTGGGTCATCTGGACCGATTACGGCGCATTCGGCAACTTCTGAATGCGATATTAGAACCTCCTCTAAGGCCCCCGTTGATAGTCTATGGCCGGCGACGTTTATTACATCGTCTGTACGTGCCATGACATAAATACGTCCGTTTTCATCAATCATGCCCGCATCACCAGTTTCATAATATCCTTTGAACCTATTAAAATAAGCGTCTTGGTATCGATTATCAGCATTCCAAAGAGTACGAAATATACCGGGAGGTAGAGGCATTTTAATGCACAGATTACCGATTATCCCTGCTTGAATCTCGTTTCCAGAATTATCTAGAACTCGAACATCCCAACCCGGACATGCGCGGTTCAAAGAGCCAGGAACAATTGGTAGCATTTCTATGCCAAGGCAATTGCCAGCAATAGCCCACCCTGTTTCAGTTTGCCACCAGTGGTCTATCACAGGGATGTTGAGATTGTCCCTTAGCCAGTTAAGTGTGTTTGGATCACACCGTTCACCTGCCAAAAATAGAGAGCGGAGATTCTTTAGTTTATAGCTACGTATTTTGTTAGCATTTGGATCTTGTTGTCTAATCGCTCGTATCGCGGTTGGCGCGGTGAACATGACACTAACATTGTGTTCAGAAATTACTCTCCAAAACGCTCCAGGGTCTGGAGTACCGACGGGCTTTCCTTCATACAGCACCGTTGTGCAGCCGGCCAGTAGAGGGCCATATAAAATATAGGAGTGGCCCACGACCCACCCGACGTCCGATGCTGCCCAGTAAACATCTCCAGATTCCACGTTATATATATTTTTCATTGTCCAGTGAAGTGCTACGGCGTGACCTCCGTTGTCACGTACTACTCCTTTGGGTTGGCCTGTTGTTCCAGATGTGTAAAGAATATAGAGTGGGTCAGTTGCCTCTACTGGTACGCAGTCAAATGATTCAGCGTCAATCATTGCTTGGGCCCAAGTGATATCCCGTCCTGGTAATAGATCTGCTCTTTCTTCTTGGCGCTGCAGGATGATACAGGTTGATGGTTTATGCTTTGAAAGTTCGAGCGCTCTGTCGATAAGAGGTTTATATGGCACGATGCGATCCTTCTCGATGCCACAAGATGAGCTAATGATCAGTTTCGGTTTGCAATCATCTATTCTCACCGACAATTCGTTTGCGGCAAAACCACCAAAAACTATTGAATGAATTGCGCCTACTCTTGCGCAAGCAAGAGCGGCAATGATAGCCTCTGGTATCATTGCCATGTAAATAATCACTCGATCACCACGCTCTACGCGGTGTTTTTTTAAAGCACCAGCAAAACGAGCAACTTTTTCTTGGAGGGTTCGGTAGGTCAGCGTTTCCTTGGTGTTTGTAACTGGACTGTCATAAATGATGGCAGCTTGATTTCCTCTGCCTGCATCGACATGCCTGTCAACACAGTTAAAACAAGTATTTAGTGTAGCGCCTGAAAACCACCTTAGATGTGGATTATTTTGCTTATCCAGTACTTTTTTCCACGGAGTAATCCAATCAATTGCTTTAGCAGCTTCTGACCAAAATTGTTCGGGATCAGCAATAGATTGTTGGTAAATGGATTCATACTTGGTGCCCATTTTTTTCTCCGTTAATACTGTTCAAAGATAAGAGATGTTTATATTACTTGCGTTTGTACTAATGATCTTGCAAGAATAGACCATATTATTCAACATAATTGTATGTCAATATTAAAGCATAAGAAATTACATGTGATCTAAAAAGATTGTGATTATCAAAAGGAGATAAGTATGCCCTTGGATAGTTCAAGTGATGTCGATATAAGGCCTGAAATATGCGACCTTGGAACACCTCCACCATTGGGGGTCGTACCGAAGAATATGCATGCTTTTTGCGTGCGACGCGAACGATTTGGCGAGCCGAAGGACGCGTGGAAACGCGAAATTATCCCTATTCCTGATCTAGGGTCAAAGGATGTACTTATCTACACGATGGCAACTGGCATTAATTACAATAATGTTTGGGCTGCTTTAGGGTACCCTGTAGATGTCATTAGGGATCGTCAGAAAAAAGGGGAACCAGAAGAATTTCATGCTGGAGGTAGCGATTGTTCTGGTATTGTTTGGGCTATTGGTTCCGAGGTCACTGAGGTTAAAGTGGGTGAGGAAGTAGTAGTCCATTCAGGATGGTGGGAGCCTAATGATCCTTGGGTACTTTCTGGAAAGGATCCAATGCTTGCTCCCTCAACAAAAATTTGGGGTTATCAAACAAACTATGGTGGATATTGCCAGTTCACGAAAGCTCAATCACACCAGTGTCAGCCCAAACCAAGTCACCTAAATTGGGAGCAAGCAGCTTGTTACATGCTGTGTGCTTCAACAGCGTATCGTATGTTAATGGGGTGGCAGCCCAACATAGTTGAAAGCAACGATTTAGTGCTAGTTTGGGGTGCAGCCGGTGGTCTTGGTTCAATCGCATTGCAAATTATTGCGGCTCGTGGCGGGAACGCCGTCGCTGTTGTGTCGGAAGATGAAAAACGTGATTTTTGTATGAATAAAGGAGCAATTGGTGTTATTAATCGCTCAGACTTCGATCATTGGGGAGTGATGCCTGATACAACGAGTAAGGAATGGGGAGCTTGGTTGAAGGGCGCACGCGCTTTTGGTAAGGCAATTTGGGATATCGTGGGGGAGCGTAAAAATCCAAAGATCGTATTTGAGCATCCAGGGGAGGCAACGTTGCCAACATCTGGGTTTGTTTGTGACACAGGTGGAATGATTGTGATATGTGCTGGTACAACTGGGTACAATGTGTCGATGGACCTTCGTTACCATTGGATGATGCAAAAACGTTTTCAAGGAAGCCATTTAGCTAATGATGAACAAGCTAAAGCGGTCAATGAATTAGTTATATCCGGGAAAGTGGATCCATGTCTTTCTAGAACATTTGGTTTTGATGAAATTGGGCAGGCACATCAACTAATGTATGAGAACAGCCACCCACCCGGTAACATGGCGTGTTTAGTCAATGCGACGGATACCGGTTTGGGCGCAAAGTGATGTATTCGTAAGTGCACCAACGCTTTATTTTCTATGTGAAACATAATTGCTAATGCTAAAGATGGTGCTTGATCGATGGAGAGTTGATAATTGAACTATAGTTATGTCTATGGGCAGTCTGAATTAGAATACCGTAGCGGTGTTAAGGCAAAAAATTTTATTTTATCGGCTCCTCACTCTCCAAAACAAAAAAAAATTTTGTCAAAAATTGAATACCAATCGGATATCCTATATAGAGATGGTCGACCGGGTCATCTCACAGCATCTACTCTCATCATCGACCCAGAAAATCTGAATATATTATTGTTATATCATGCCAAATTAAAGAGATGGTTGCAGCCAGGAGGCCATGCGGACGGGGATGAAGATTTGGCGCGGGTGGCACTACGAGAAGCTATTGAGGAAACAGGAATTGCGACATTGGCGCTAGTTGAGCCTGCTATTGATCTTGATATTCATTTGGTAAATCCGCCAGATGAAGATCCTCATGAGCACTACGATACGCGATTCTTGGCCTTAGCGCCAAGCGATTCAAGAATAGTCAGGAACCATGAATCTGAAGAGTTGCGATGGGTTTCGCCAAAAGATTTACCTGATTTAGGCGGTGTGGATGACCTTTATCCATTGGTGCAGAAGGGAATCGACTGCCTTCAAGAGCTTAATAAGAAAATTGTTTTTTAATCGCGCCATAATTTGCAAGTAACCGGAAAAATATTGTCATATTAAAGAGCGCTCAATTAACCGCTCATTGATACGGTAGCTACGACCTTTCTTGGCCATTGGTTGGTTATTAACTTTTACAACATCTGCGGTAAAATCAAAACTACCTTTCATGAAGGCTGAGCCAACGCCGTAAACATCTGCTGGAACTTGTTCATTTTCAAAAATTGAAATTTTTTCCGCATCGAAACCCCCGGATACCACGATATGAACTTTGTTGAATCCTTCTTGGTCAAGAGCGTAACGCACGTTGCGAACAAGTTGGGGGGTTACTCCGGTGTTTAGTTGTTCATTGTATTTATCCATCACTGAAACATCAGCTATTTTCTCTGATGTATCCAATCTTACGGCCCATAGTTTTTCGCCTAGAGACCTTGCTACCTCAAGAGAAGTACGAACACAATCATTTTCGAAGTCGACTAATGCGACAAGAGGCGTGTCTGGAAAAGTTTCGGAAAATCGTTCAGTTGCGAGTAAAGTATTTCCATGACAGGCGGCGATCAAGCAATGAGGGATAGTGCCTCCACCTTTCATACCCCACCATTCTCCTTGCGCATCTGTAGACACGGTATTAACTCCTCCAACAGATGCTGCGTATCCATCGCCACCTTGGACGGCCCAATGATCAAAGCGTGCAGGGTAGAAAAAAACTGGCTTATTATTTGCAGCCTTTGCTACCCTAGAAACATTTGTAGCAATTCGTGTTCTTCGCGCCAGAACACCTAGATACAGCGTTTCTAGATGAACAATTTCTGACAATGGGCCTTCAATGACCAAGACAGGCTCCCAAGGATCAATTTTATCTCCATCTTGTAAAGAATAGACCCTCATGTCAGGCAAGGCGTTTACCCATTCAGAGTCAAGCTGTTGACTGATTGTGGTCTTTTCTTGCATAGCTTTATTTAATTTATCTTGATCAGCTAGATAGAGAGAACGGACCCTTTTTTTTGATCTCATAAGGGAGTCAAAGAGGTCGAATGCTTTTTGTGGATTCCGATAGTGGCCAGTTCCTAGAGCGAGAAGCGCTAAAACTTCTTCGATGCCACATAGTATTGCTTTTTTCTTTTGGAATACCTGAATCGTAGAGATTTCGCGCATTTTGTGTTTTTCTAGGGTTCTTTTTGCTCGCCAAAAATACACATCGCTTCGATATCCGCGACGGATTTCATGTACCGGGATATCAAATACCTCTATGGGTATTTGGATTGGTAGTTTAGTGTTATCAGTATCACAATACATAGATTGATATATTTCTCATAGAGTGGTAGTCAAGTTAGCTATCGTTACATAAAATTCAGCTTGATGAATGGAGTTATTGTCGATTTAAAGATACTTACTTAGATTAACTATGCCTTCTTTGCCTGTGAGTGAGTAGAATAGCTAACTATAGTTGAACGCATATTTTTATCGAATTATAGACTTAATTGGTACGGTTAAACGGAGATAAAGTTAAACATGAGCCATAAATATCGGCCGACGAACATGGTTTTGCATAAAAAATCTAGAATTCTCGAAATACATTTCGATGATGGATCGAGATTCGACCTTCCTTGTGAGTATCTTCGAGTCTATTCCCCCTCGGCTGAAGTTCGAGGTCATGGCCCTGGACAAGAAGTTTTGCAGTATGGAAAAAAAGATGTGGGTATAGAGCGAATTGAGCCACAAGGATTTTATGCCGTTAAACTATGTTTTGATGATGGTCACGAGTCAGGAATTTATTCGTGGGAGACTCTCCATCAACTAGGCGTAAATTATGATATTTGGTGGGAAGAATATCTTTCTCGACTGGATGAAGCTGGTCGTACACGAGATCCTGGACCAAAAGAAATACCCGTAGTTGTCAAGAGCCCTAAATCTATCTAGCAGTCTGTATCCAGTTAAACCACGTAATTAATTTTGATCCAAATTGTTTCTGTCTTCCGAACTATCTTGTAATTTCTGTTTATCAGACCCGTTTTCAGGTCGGATAGGCTTTTCTTGGCGTGAAAGCCGCAAGAGAAATATGGATGCAAACATTACAATAAGTAGAGCCACACCTATTATTACGAATACAGCGATTACAGACATTACGGTTTTCCTCCGATTAAAGGCTTAAATTGTTTTGATAGTTTTTGAAAACTTATTTGATTCATGTTTGTTATTTAAGACCAAAAGAATTGTTTTATTTTTCATCCATTATTAGACACTAGCTCTGATAGCGTTACCAGAGTCATTCTAGAATCTATATCAGCAGAAGCTTCCATGATTTATAGTATTGCAAACCTCAAACAAAATCTTTTTCAATTTTTTTTCTAAAACGGCTCGATTTTTTATTTTTTTAATTATGGCATTAAAAGTCGAATTAGTAACTCCGCATATTGGCGCTTCGGTAACTGGCGTTGATCTACACTCTGAGAATAGGGCAGAAATAATACAGAAAATAAGGAAAAATTTGGATCGTTATAAGGTTCTTATTTTTCATAATCAACAATTGTCGCCGAAGTCTCTACGCCAATTTACTTCAAATTTTGGTCCCTTATTTTTTCATCATGTCGATGATGGGGTAGAGCATTCAGTAGATGCTCCGGAGGTTTTGATTCTTAGAAAAGATCCAAATGGGAACACACTTTTTGGCGGTGCTTGCTGGCACTCTGATGTAACTTTTCAAAAGCCCGCTGGTTACATTACGATACTACATGCGAAAAAAATCCCGCCGGTGGGAGGTGATACACTATTTTCATCAACAATTGCGGCCTTCGAGAACCTGAGTTTTTCAATGCAGTCTTTCTTAAGATCTCTTGAAGCGTTGCATAGCTACGCCGGTCCAGCTAATCCAGATATAGAGGGCCTTACTGCTGTGCATCCAGTTATTCGTCGGGATTTAATAACTGGAAAAGAAGGTATTTACGTTAACGAGATGTTTACTAAAAAAATTATAGGTATGTCGGACATAGAAAGTCAGATATTGATACAATTTCTAATTAGACATATTATCCGGCCGGAATTTGTTTTTCGGCACCGATGGAAGGTTGGAGATGTTTTAATGTGGGATAATAGATTCACACAACATTACCCAATTAATGATTTTACTGGTTACGAGAGGTTGATGATTCGTTGTTCAACTTTAGAACTTTCTTAACAAGATCTCCCATACAATCACTTAATGTCATGCGCAACAATTTAAGAGTCTTGATAGTGTATGGTTAACCGCATCTTTCCTTTTGAAAATAGTTATGCTGAACTTCCGAGTCGATTCTTCGAGTTTTTGAAACCTTCTCCGGTGAGGCAGCCTCGTCTAATTTGCCTTAATGAAAAGTTGGCTGAACGGCTACGACTAAATCCGTCACTTTTGCAAGATGAGGAAGGAGTCGAGATCTTGGCAGGTAATTTGGTTCCTCCTGGTGCTGAACCACTTGCCATGGCTTATGCAGGGTTTCAATTTGGTCACTGGGTTCCCCAGCTCGGTGATGGTCGCGCAATTCTCCTCGGAGAGATTATGGACAAATTTGGAATTCGTCACGATATTCAATTAAAAGGTGCGGGCCGCACTCCTTTCTCAAGAATGGGAGATGGCAGATCAGCGTTAGGACCTGTCCTTCGAGAATACCTGGTTAGTGAAGCTATGGCAGCTTTAGGCATAAAGACAACACGATCACTTGCAGCAGTATTTACCGGTGAACAAGTTATGAGAGAAGCTATGTTACCAGGAGCCATACTTACACGTGTTGCAAGCAGCCATGTTAGGGTGGGCACATTTCAATATTTTTCCGCTCGTGAGGATGTAGATGCATTGGCTTTATTATCGAACTATATTATGAAACGTCATTTTCCATCAGACATGTCATCTTCAGACCCATATATGTCTTTATTGACTTCAGTAATTGATGCGCAGGCTTCATTAATTACTGATTGGCAGCTAATTGGGTTTATTCATGGCGTGATGAATACAGACAACATGTCAATTTCTGGAGAGACAATTGATTATGGGCCCTGCGCATTTATGGATACGTTTGACCCACAGAAAGTGTATAGCTCAATTGATCGGATGGGCCGGTATGCTTACTGCAACCAGCCACCTATTGCGCACTGGAATATAGCAGGGTTTGCCCAAACATTGCTTCCACTCCTATCGAAAGATGGTAGTGACATGATTACTGAGGTGACGGATGTCGTCAATACTTTTCCACAACGCTTTCAGCACCATTATCGACCAAAATTGATGCGAAAGATTGGATTATTGGACCTCTGTGAAGCGAATGATCGCCTAGCCGAAGATTTGTTTAGCTGTATGTCAGACGGCCAAGCTGATTTCACGTTGACATTTCGACGTTTGAGTGATCTTAAGCGTATCGCTACAGCAGCTGACGACGCTTTTATCGATCTTTTTAGTGGGAACTCAAATATATTAGATTGGTTGGCACGCTGGAGAGCAAGACTTGCCACGGAAAATCGTTCTGATATAGATAGGACTATTGATATGAAAACGGTTAATCCGCTTTTTATCCCGCGTAACCATTTGATCGAGGAAGTGATTCGTGCAGCGGTCGATCACAATGATCTTAATCCTTTTAATCAATTACTGAATGTTATAAGCAGGCCATACGATGAACAATCACATATGAAAAAATATGCTGAGCCGCCGATGCCAGACCAGATTGTTATGCAGACGTTTTGTGGCACTTAATGCAGTGACCGCTACTAATTTAAGTGTTGATTCGATTAATATTATGTTAAATATTTAGATAAACTGGCCGTTTTAAGCCCTAGATATTAGTGGCTTGATACGGGTCGATTTCCTATCTGAGTGTTATACAGCTAAACAAAGTGAGCAAATAAAAATGATTGATTTAACTGGAAAGAAAATATTAGTGACTGGGGCCTCTAAGGGTATTGGTGCTGCCATTGTTCAGAATCTAGCAGCAGCAAAGGCTAGTGTTATCGCGCATTACTGCTCTGATGAAGATGGGATGAAGGAGGTGGTTGGATCTCTGAATACTGAGGATATTGTGACCTTTCAAGCCGATTTTAGAAATAAAGATGATGTCCATGACCTCTGGAATAACGCTGTCAATTGGCGTGATGGTGTCGACGTTTTAATTAATAATGCTGCAATCATTCGTTTTGTTGGCGGCATCGATGATAGCGAGGATGAATGGCAAGAAACATGGGAAGATACCCTGGCTGTCAATGTAATGGCTCCATGCAATCTCATGCGTCGAGCAGTCCCTCACTTTCGAGATAATGGCGGAGGAATAATTATTTCTATTTCGAGTTGGGTAGCCCATCGCGGTCCAGGCACGCCGGCAATGATCGCCTATTCGGCTTCCAAAGCGGCCGTATTGAATGCCACCAAGAGTATTGCGAGGCATTATGCTGAAGATAATGTGCTTGCATACAGTATAGCGCCAGGTGTAGTTCGGACCCGTATGTCAGAACAGTTTGCAGAAGCCGCGGGAGGCGAAGATAAAGTCACACAAGCTTTGGCAATGAAAGAATGGATACCCCCGTCTGATCTCGCAAACCTCACCGCTTTTTTATCGACCGGTACCTGTCGACATTTAACGGGCGCCACATTGGATGTTAATGGAGCAAGTTATCTTAGGTAGAAGGACTCTGGATTAATCCTTAAGCTAAGGTATTAATTTTTGGATCTACATTAAGACTCTGATCACGGCGTTCAAGATAGAAGGCATACGAGGGGGGTAGCACATCATGAGGCGCCCCATGATCTAATTTTAGAGCTGCATTGTATGCCCAGTTTGGGTTCGATATCATTTCTCGGGCTAATGCAATTAGATCAGCTTTATTTTCGTTAAGTATTTTTTCGGCATGTTCTGGTTCAATGATCAAACCTACCGCCATTGTTTTTATACCTGTTTTTTTTCTTACTTGATCTGCATAAGGCACTTGATAGCCTTGCGCATTCTTCGCTTTAGAAAGTGTGGCTGGGCCTAGCATGCCACCGGATGAGCAATCAATAACATCTATACCGCGAGCTTTGAGAGCTTTTGATAACTCTACTGTATCCTCGATAGTAACTCCGCCCGGAACATTATCGACAGCGGATACTCGAAAAAAAAGTGGTTTTTCGTCGGGCCAAACGCTTCGGACTGCTTCGGCTATCATTAATGGAAACGTTAATCTACTCTTAAGATCTCCACCATACTGATCATTTCGACGGTTCGAAATAGGGGAAAAAAAAGAGTGGATCAAATAGCCATGAGCCCCATGGATTTCCACAGTGTCAAAACCGGCAGTTAACGCACGTTTTGTAGCTGCAGTGAATGCTTCAACTGTTTCGAGTATTTCATTCTGAGTCATGCCACGAGGTAAGGGATGCCCTTCTTCCTCTGGTATAGCACTGGGTGCCATTCTTTCCCATGGTGGCTCGTCTATATCTCCTTCGGGAATTGGATGGGCGCCATCCCAAGGTCTTACTGCACTTGCTCTACGGCCCGCATGACCTATTTGAATACCAACTGCTACTTGCTGAGATTTATAGAGATCAACAATTTTTTTCAAACCATCGATATGACTATCGTCCCAGATGCCGGTGCACCCATGTGTGATGCGTCCTTCCGGCGTAACTCCTGTCGCTTCTACAAAAGATAAGGCTGGGCCGCCGTAGGCAAACCGGGCATGATGGCCAAAATGCCAATCTTGGACATGACCATCTATAGCCATATATTGACACATCGGAGAAACAACAATTCGATTTCTAAGGAGCAGGCCCCTTAATTGCAGTTCACTGAATAATTGAGGTGTTTTCATAATGAGTATATGCAACAGTTTTTAAAACTATCATTTTTTATAGGCAAATATTTTAAGCCGCTAATTTTTTCTCTAGTTCATCCATAAGTATATCCAATTGTTCAATCATAGCAGCGAGTTTTTTAAGTCTTTGTTCGCCTTCGCTACCGAGTTCATTGAAGGTGGTAAGTGGTGGGCGGACATCACCCACTGGATAACCAACTGCTCTTGCTAACGCTTTGGAGTAGCATTGATGGCCATAGGTCGGATGACCTTCCCCAATCACCTCCTGCATTGTATCAATAGAATGTTGGATTTCTTTGGCTTCGGTGACTTGTCCATTTATCATCATTTCACAAAAGCGCGAAGAAGCACGTGGTATGTAGTTACCATAAGGATTAACGTACCCTACTGCTCCCATTAAATACGATTCAACGACCCGTTCGCCTGCGAATACATTCATCACGCCATCTGTTGCTTCAATGATATCAAACACACGGGCAGCGTCCATACTAGCTTCCTTAATATACCGCACCTGTTCGAATGATTTAGTCAGATCTGCTACAAGCCGCGTTGGCATGTCTATATTAGATGTGAACGGGTTATTGTAAAGCATGATTGGTAGGCTTACTTTTTCACAGATAGCCTTATAGTAGTTGTATATTTCTTCATGAGTGGGTGTATAGTAGTAAGGTGGAAGAATCATTAGTCCGTCCGCTCCCAACTCTTCAGCCTCCTTGCTGTATCTAACTGCCGTTGGTGTATGAGCGTTCATGGTGCCAACCAAAACAGGCACACGTTGATTGACATGTTGCACTGTTGATTCTACAAATGCTTGCCTTTCTTCATCCCGGATTGTTAAAAATTCGCCTGTGGTTCCAAGTATGATGATGCCTGGAACCCCAATGTTAAGTTGCCAATCAAGAAAATTTCTCCATGCTTCAAAATCTATATTGGATAAATCTTCGGTAAATGGGGTGACCGCGACGGTATAGCTACCACGGAAATGGTGAGTCATTATTAGCCTCCTGAGATAATAATCTTTTGCATATGGAGCAAATTTTTTGTCATTATAAGATTATGCCAATTATATGTAACTGTCGTGTACATTATAGCTAGCTAAAGTAAAACTTGAGTCAAATTAATGAATGCAATTGAGATGGAAACGGATGTGCTGGTGATTGGCGGCGGCATTTCTGGTTGTGCTTTAGCATATTTCTTGGCTCAAGAAGGCCTTGAGATTATGTTGGTGGAAAGATCGGGATTAAACAGTGCTGCCTCTGGTTCAAATTCAGGCAGTCTTCATGGACAGATACCCCATGACACATTTCTCGAAAAGGGTGAAGAATGGGCGCATAGTTTTGGTCCGACTTTAGGTTTGATGCGAGAGTCGCTCGATCTCTGGAAAACTATAGAAGACATTCTAGATGCTGACTTGGAAGTTAGACTCGTCGGGGGACTTTTAGTAGCCAAGACTGAATCGGAGATGAAAGCTATTAATGCGAAAGCAGTGATAGAGAATAAATTTGGGATTGAATCTGAGTATCTTGATAGAAATGACCTCAGAGATATTGCGCCATACATATCAGAGGATATGGTTGGCGCAATGTTTTACCCAGATGAGGGAAAAGCTAATCCTTTGCTTGTAGCTCCTGCGTTTGCAGTGCAAGCAGAGAAATTGGGCGTACACATATTCAGACAAACAGAAGTTGTCGGTATTGCAAAAGAAAAAACTACTTTTAGGGCGCACACAACGAAGGGGGCCATTCGTTGCCATCGTGTCGTGAATTGCGCAGGAATTGATGTTAGCCGAATTTGCGCGATGGTTGGTGTTGAGGGTGTTATTAAAGCGAGCCCAATACAAACTAACGTAACAGCACCCATTCCATCCTTAATAAAACATCTTGTATATTCTGCTAGTGACCGCCTAACACTAAAGCAAACTACAAATGGATCGTGCCTAATAGGTGGTGGCTGGCCGAGTAATTTGGATTCTTCTACTGATCGCTTGAGTGTGAGCTATGATTCTGTTGTAGGCAACTTGGCAGTTGCAATTGAAATGGTTCCTCAACTAGAGGCTGCGCAGTTAGTTCGAACCTGGCCGGCGCTAGTGAATGGAACAGATAATTGGATCCCAATTTTGGGAGAGTCTGATAATGTTAGCGGGTTTTTTGTAAGTGCTTTTCCCTGGATGGGTTTTACAGGAGGATTGATCGCAGCACAATTAACGGCAGATATGTTGATGAATCGACCTGCTCATCCTTTTACTCTCTGAACAAGCCATGATAAATTTTCAACTAATGGCGTGGTTTTTTAAAAAATTTAAACAAGGGAGAAGGATAGATGGATAAGGTTGGCACAAAAGCACACCCCTATATGCCAAGTTCTGCTGGCAATGCTCGATCTGACATGCTCGGTGCGCTTGATATAAAAGATGTTGGGGAAATTTTTGAACAAATTCCTGAAACACATCGACGAAAATCACCGTTGCAGTTACCTGAGCAACTTGCGTCAGAGCTAGATCTAAAGCGCCATTTATTGTCCGTACTTTCGCAGAATGGGAATTGTGAGGACAATTTAAACTTTTTAGGTGCCGGTTGTTGGCAGCATCATGTGCCATCTATTTGTGATGAAATTGTAGGGCGGGCAGAATTTTTGACTAACGTTTGGGGAACACCGTCGTCTGATCATGGACGAAATCAAGCTCTTTTTGAGTTTTGTAGTCAGCTTGGCGATTTGTTGAAGTTAGATATGGTCGGGCTTCCAGTTTATAGTTATGGCTGTGCATCAGGCCATGCTATTCGTTTAGCTTCCAGAATTACCGGCAGGAAAAAAGTATTAATTCCGAGAGTTATCGATCCTGAAAGAAAAGCAGTTGTCGTAAATTACTGCGCTCCAGAAAATATGGATGATCATATTGAGATCGTAGAAATAAATAGCGTTGCTGCTTCAGGAGGGATTGACCTTGAGCATTTGGAAAAAGAATTGTCAGACGATGTTGCGGCCATATATTTTGAAGTGCCTAATTATTTTGGGCTTATAGAGCAGCATGGACAAATAATTTCTGAATTAGCAAGAAAGAATGGTGCGAAAACTATTGTTGGTTGTGATCCAATTTCTTTGGGCATCCTTCGATCGCCGGTTGATTATGGAGCTGATATCATCGTCGGCCCCGTTCAACCGCTTGGCGTGCATATGAACTGTGGAGGTGGAGTGAGTGGATACATCGCCACCCCCGACGAGGAAGTTTATGTTAGGGAATACAATACACTCAACATAAGCATTACTGAAACTGAAGTAAAAGGCCAATATGGGTTTGGATTGAGTTGTGCTGGACAAACTTCTTATGGTTTAAGGGAGGCCGGAAAGGATTGGACCGGGAATTCCACTTATCTCTGGGCTATTTCAGGGGCAGTTTATATGGCTCTCATGGGCCCTTCAGGATTTCGTGAAATTGGTGAACTGATTACACAGCAGTCAAATTATGCCGCGCAACTGATGTCTGAAATTGAAGGCATCAAAATGCACTTTGACGCGGTTGTGTTTAAAGAATTTGTCTTGAATTTTGACGATACAGGATTTTCGGTAAGGGATATTAATGCGAGACTCCGAGAGCGTAATATTTTTGGCGGCAAGGATCTTTCTTTAGAATTTCCAGAGCTCGGGCAAAGTGCGTTGTATTGTGTAACGGAAATCCATACGCAAAAGGATATTGAAAGGCTAGCTACTAGTTTAAAAGAGGTTCTCTCCTCATGAAGAATAATAATCTAAGAGCATATCACGCCCCGGTTTGGGATGAACCAGTTATTGCAGAGATGGGCTCTGAAGGCAGACGTGGTATCGTGTTTAGGCCAGCGAGTCAAGATATCATTGATCGCGTTGGTTCCGTAGATAAATTGATTCCAGAACATATGATTAGAAACGATCGGCCGGCTTTGCCAGAAATGTCGGAACAGGAAGTCCAGCGTCATTTTTTGCATCTCTCCCAAGAAACGCTGGGGATGATGGGCATCAGTTTATTTGGCACTTGTACTATGAAATACAACCCAAGACTGAATGAGCTTATTGCCTTACGACCTGAGATTGCTGAGACTCATCCACTTCAAGATGAAAGCACATTACAAGGCACACTGCAATTAATTCATAACTTTGATTTAATTCTACGAGAGTTATCGGGTATGGATAAATTTGTTTTTCAAGCCGGCGGTGGTGCGCATGCGGCATATACACATTGTTGTGTGACTAGGGCATACCATGCATCGAGAGGTGAGCTAGAGAAGAGAAATGAAATCATAACCTCCATACAAGCTCACCCATGTAATCCAGCTACAGCTGCGGCAGCGGGTTTTGACGTGATTACCCTACCTCTTGGGGATAATGGTTACCCAACCCTTGATGCATTGCGAGAAGCAGTTTCAGATCGTACAGCAGCTTTATTGATCAACAACCCCGATGATATGGGAATTTATAATCCTGAGATAGTTGAGTGGGTTAAGATTGTGCACCAGGCAGGCGGACTGTGTTTTTATGATCACGCTAACTTCAATGGAGTAATGGGAAAGATAAAAGCTAGAGAGTTGGGGTTTGATGCTTGCATGTACATGCTTCATAAAACATTTGGGGCGCCCAAAGGTGGTGGTGGTCCCGCTGTTGGTGCCTACGGTTGTAGTGCAGATCTTGCTCCATTCCTGCCATCGCCCGTAGTTACTCATTCGGAAGGTACTTATCATTTGGATTATCACCGTCCAAAAACTATAGGCCGTATCCGTGAATTTTGGGGAAACGTTCCTCAAGTCATAAAAGCCTATTCTTGGGCTCGGGCCATGGGCGCTATAGGGATTGAAGAGGCTGCTGAAATTTCCGTGTTAGCAAATAATTATATGGAATCAAGATTGCTCAAGATTCGTGGAATCACTAAATCCCACCCGAACATCGGTGGCCCAAGAATGGAGATGACACGTTATAGTATTGAAAAGGTTACTGAAGAAACGGGTGTTACTGTCGATGATCTTAGTAATCGTATGGTCGACTTTGGTATTGATGCGCCGTGGCTAGCCCATCATCCTTGGCTGATTCCACAGCCCTTTACACCAGAAGCTGGCGAGACTTACTCAAAGGAGGATATTGATTACTGGATCGATGTTGTGGAAGAAGTGATTCGAGAAGCCTATGAAAATCCTGAGGTAGTAAAAGCCGCACCTCATCGACAAGCGATTGGTCAAATCCGCTCTGGGCCACTGGATGATCCCACTCAATGGGCTATGACTTGGCGAGCATATAAGAGGAAAAATCTAGACTAAGCCATTTTTGTAGTACTATGATCTTGGTTTCAGTAGATTAAGAAAGAGCTATGCAAAGCGCCCTAATAAATATCAGATCCCACAATTTATGAAAGATTTAGTGACTAAGCTAATCGACGAGCGTGCCATAACCAATCTTCTGATAGAGTATTGTCGCGCACTTGATGCAATGGATCTCAAAGCAATCGAAAAACTTTTTTCCGAGGATTGTGTCGTTGAATTTGGACCCGATGAAAGACTAAACAGTCAAGGATCGAAAGAGGTTGCAAAGTCGCTCGAACGAATGTGGCGATGGGTTAGGACTTCTCATCATTTATCAAATGTACAGATTTCGTTCTACGACAAGGATCGAGCGTCTTCGATTAGTTATGTGCTTGCTTGGCATGAGCGAGCTGATATGACCACCGCCATTATTTATGGCCAATATCATGATGATTTGAGACGTGATATTGAGGGTTGGCGAATCGTGAAAAGGGTGATGTATATGAATGGGAGTGATGCTGGATTTACAGTGAACATCCATCCATTTACACGACAGGGTCCTCCCGACGATTGGACTCCTCCGAATATTGACTAGTTTTAAGCCGCTTTGATTCTCATCACGTGCGTATTGTGTTTGTTGGTCCGCACTTTAATATAACCTGCGAGTTCGTGATCTAATTTTTTATCACCAGTATCAACGAGAAGAGATTGTTCTTGTAAAGAGTGAATTTTTGCCGGAGTGGCGATTACAAGAATATTTTTTTTTGATACTCGTCGAATTATCTTGGGTGTGATCTGCTGATTGCCTCGCCCGAACAAAAATCCTTGACCTCCAATTATTCCAGAAATGATATAGATAGGAGAATTTGTAGGGAGCGCTTCCAGCTGATGTTCATTAACGTCATGACTGATTAAGGTTTTCCCTTTTATGACGTCTACTCCGAGCAAAGTTCCTGTTATCCCAATTTTCTTGAGAATTGTGTATGTAGTTTTACCTGGACCAACAATATAAATAGCATCCTGTCTTAGGTTTTTTTTAAAAAATTGGGAAAGTCCTTCAATAGATTGATCATCAGTCGGAATAGCATGATTCTTTGGATTTTGGGTTAATAACTGGTTGTCGGGGATGTTTACGTAGCCCACTAATTTAGTCTGGATAAGTTCATGTTTTCTTAAATTTTCATCGAGATCCATCACCTCTGCCGCTCTTATGGGGAAACTATCATATCCATCTTTTACAATTTGGCTGACTAAGACTCCGACTGAGCTAGGGCTCGTACCGAATAAGGCAGAGTGCATTTTGACTCCCGTAGGAATACCCAAGATGGGTGTGTTTCCATCAAGTGATTCCAAAATATCACAGGCAGTGCCGTCCCCACCGGCAAACAGAATTAGGGATACCTTTTGTTCCACCATTTTGGTGACAGCGTTTTTGGTGTCACTTTTTGTGGTGTTTGTCGTTGACACGCTAATTATTGTCGGAGTGAGGCCAAGATTTTTGCACACATATTCGCCCATTTCGCCGGTGCACGTAATGGTTGAGAACTTGTCGGTTAAGAATTTTAATGGGCGTAGCGCTTGCTCGGCTCGCTTTGCAGACTCCTTTGTCCCTCCGAGCCGTAATGCTTCAGCAATCGCTTTTTCGCCATCAGTTCCTTTTAGGCCGGTTTTGCCTCCGAGGCCAGCGATTGGATTAACTATTAAACCAATTTTCATTTGTATAATTTTTGTAAAATTGCATAATGATCTTAATACAGCTTCACTTCGCTGTTTTTGTACGGATCGCCCATTATCAGGTAAGTAAGCTAAACCTGAAACATTAGTCAAGATACCTGTTAAGGCGTTAATTGTTGATCAAGATTGACATGTAGCACGAATAGTTGTTAATAATCTACTTTAGCATTACATAAGTGAAAAAGAACTATAACTGGTGATCAGAGGTCGCCGATAATTAATGAAATGGATTCCAGAGGGTCAAAAATGAAGAATAAAGAAGTCAGTCAACTGGGGCTGGATATTTGGACTTGGAGGGCAAGCCAACAACCTTGTTCTGGCGATGATATCCCGCGACTACCTAAAAGTGGCGAGTCACAAAGAGTTTCGATCACTACATCACGAGGTCACGAAAGCAGGCCCGAGGGATGGCGCCCTGAATTTTCTGCTGTTGCTGTGGAGAAATATAGAGCAGAGCGAGCCATTTTCATGCAACGCTGGAAAGATATAGACCCATCTGTTCTCTCGGTTAGTGATGCCGTAGATCATCGTTTATTGGGTTCTCTGTTGTCCCGGGTGTATTGGGAGCTGGACGTTTTGCGAAGTTGGGAGCGGGATGCTTTATTTTGGGTGGATCAGGCATTGGGCCCATATATGGATTTATTACTGGAGCCAGCGCCGTTCTCAGAACAACGCGCAGTTTCTGTGGTGAAGGCGCTTGAAGATGCCCCAGCAATTTTCTCTGAAGCATGTTCGGCTCTTGACGGAACAGCAGTTGCCCCCTTCGCAGAGGCTGTGATTGAGCAACTTACTTCAGGAGTAGATATTCGAGGTGGGAAATTTCCTGATATTGGTGAAAGAATTGCGATGTCGGCTGGATTTTTGACGCCACATCTGCCTCAACATCTTCATGAACCCCTAGCAATGGCAGCCAAAAATGCGGGAACTGCTGCAGAGGACTTTCGAAAATGGTTAGAGGCAAGAGTGGGCTCAATGAAAACGGATACAGCCATTGGGCGAGATGTTTTTGTATGGTTTTTAAGAAACGTAGCTCTAATGTCTGAAGATCCTGAAGAGTTAGTTGCTGGTGCTCGTAGAGAGTACTCCAGGTCTTTAGTATGGGAAAAGCTGTCGGAACATCGGGCGCGCTCAATTCCTCTCCCTCCTTTGCCTAGTAACGCAGAAGAGCAATGCGAAATTGAAGCAAGAGATGAGCAATCAATTCGAGATTTCTATGTCAACAGTGGCTTATTATCCCAGCCGAATAACCTTGGTCACTATCTAAATGCTCCCATTCCAGATTATTTGGCCCCGATGGGATTTTTAGCTGTTACGAATGATTTGACTGATGAATATCGTCTTGATAAAGATGGTGTGTCCTATGTACCTGACCCTGGCCTCGAACTGGGTTATTTTCATGCAGCAAATGCCCGAGATCCTAGGGCTGGGATTGTTCACGAGGGCGTACATTACCAGCAACTTGCTTTATGTTATCGTCATGAGAATCCCTTGCGTCGGCGATATTACGACTCAGGATCTAATGAAGGAATAGCACATTACAATGAAGAATTGATGCTGCATGCAGGTTTGTTTGATGATGCTCCACATACAAGAACTGTGATTTGGAACTTCATGCGTCTGCGCGCTTTGAGGGTGGAAGTTGATGTTGGTTTGGCGACCGGAGATCTTTCGCTTGAAGAGGCAGCCAGACATTTTTCCGATAAAGTTGATGTTGATCGTGCTACTGCTCTTAAGGAAAGTGCTTTTTATGCTGGAAATCCTGGAGTAGCGCTTGCGTATCAGGCAGGGAAGCACCAGTTGATGAAACTTGTTGGCAAGGCAATAGAAAACGAAGGGAAAACTTTTGATTTTCAAAAGATTCATGACTCGGTTTGGAACGATGGAAATGTACCATTTTCATTGCTTAATTGGGAATTAAACGGATGCCGTGATGATCTAGATAAAATAGATGCTGATCCACTTACTGGCACAACTCCGCCAGTTCCTGCTTATGAGTTATAACAAAGTGCTTGCATCATGAGAACCAATAAAGTTGCTGTTGTTACAGGTGCTAGCTCAGGAATTGGAGCGGCTGTTGTAAAGAAGTTGGCATCTGAGCAGTGTAAGGTAGTCATGCTAGCACGCAGTCTTGACCGAATGCAGCATGTAGCTGCTGAATGCGACTCAGATTTCAAACCGGTGCCAATTCAAGTTGACTTAAAAGATACTAATAGCGTCAAATCGGCGTTTGAAGTAATCCGAAAAGATTTTAAACATGTTGATATTTTATGTGCAGTAGCGGGAATTTTTCGAGAATCTGCACCTATTCGAGATCAGTTGGATTCTGAATGGGACGACGTAATGGAGACAAATTTAACAGGCGTGATGCGTTGTATTAGATCTGTTTGGGCTCTGTTGGCTCAAGGGTCGTCAATTGTCACTGTTGGTTCCGTCTTAGGTCAAATGTCGCAGCCAGATGTTGGAGCCTACGCAGTTTCTAAATCCGGCCTTGCTGCCTTGACTCGAACTGCAGCGAGTGAAGGGGTTTCAAGGGGTATTCGAGCGAATTTAATTATTCCTGGTATGGTGGATACCCCGATGAACCAAAAAATGGCGAATGCGAGTGATGATCCTAAAAAATGGTGGAAAACTCGATTAAGTTCCATCCCTATGGGTAGAGCTGCCCAGCCTGAGGAGATTGCCGAAGCAATTTGTTGGTTGGCGGGCGATGACGCAAAATTTGTGACAGGCGCTGAGATTCGATTAGATGGAGGAGCTCTCCTAGGGCTTCAGACTAAATTAAATAAAAAAATATAAGGGAGCCGAGTAAAGTAATATGACAAGAATAAGATACATTGAGCCTGTTGATAGTGACTTATACCATGAGAGTAGAACGGCTTTTATGTCAAAGATAGCATCTCCCGGCACCAAAATAGAGGTGTGTAATGTGAGTCTCCCACCAGAATTGGCGGGCCCTATGCTTCCTCCTGTACCGCTTTATTTGAATGAAATAATTCGTGAGGTTCTGAAGGCGGAGGAGGATGGGTGTGATGCTGCAATTATTGGTTGCTGCTCAGATCCAGCACTTTTGGATGCGCAACGTGCTGCTCGGATTCCAGTTGTGGGACCGCTTCAAGCCGCGGCAGCTACCGCTGCGGGTCGGGGATTGCGATTGGGAATCCTTTGTCCAGATGAGCATGCGTGGAAAATAACAGCTAATTGGTTACGTGGAAATCTGCGTCACTATGGGCTCGATCAAGTGGTGGGACCCATTCGTTTTGTCCCGATGCGATCCCCGGGAGAGACGGAGGAGATCATTGGAAATACTGAATTGACTTCGGACGAAGTTGATAACCTATTTCGCAAGAAATTGCATGAAAATGCTGTACCTGTTGCCAACAAGTTGCTTGAAGAAGATGCGGCGCAAGCGGTTTTGTTTGGGTGCACGTTATGGGGCGGAATGATTCACGAGGTGTCTGAAGTTGTGGACGCTTTATGTTTGGATCCTGTCATTACCGCTGTGCATTTTGCAGAATATCAAGCGAGTCTGTAGAGATTATTGGATTTTTTAACAAGTCTGAGCTACGTATGACATTTTCTGGCTCTAAACAACATGTGGAGACTGTGTTTTGGTTAATCGTATAGGAGTAGATATAGGGGGCACATTTACTGATCTAGTTGTAGAAGGTTCCGGCAGTGAAAACCGAATTGGAAAAGTTTTGTCAACGCCTGGTGATCTGGTCCAAGGTGTGCTCCAAGCTGTCCAGGCATCTGGAGTTGATCTGGCCGAAAGTGAACTTTTTGTTCATGGTACTACCGCTGGAATCAACAGCGTGCTCGAAAGACGGGGTGCTCGGGTTGCTTTGATTACGACTAGGGGTTTTCGGGATGTATATATTATTGGACGAGGGCACCGCGCAGACATGTATAACTTGCGATATCGGAAACCTCAGCCATTGGTATCAAGAGAAGCTATTTTCGAGCTGACTGAACGCTTAGATTCGGATGGATCTACCCTTCATGCGATAGATGGAAAAAGTCTGGCTACCGTTCTTCAAGATATAAAAGATGGTGAGTTTGAAGCGATAGCTGTGGCGCTTCTTCATAGTTATGTCAACCCAGCGCATGAGCTCGAAGTACGACGTTATTTTGAAGAACATCTGAATTCTATTCCTGTTGTACTGAGTCACGAAGTAGCGCCGGAATGGCGTGAATACGAGAGAACCTCAACCACGGTTGTTTCGGCTTACATTACACCAATTGTTCAAGATTATTTGCATCGCTTAACAAAAGAACTTAGGGAAAAGCAGCTTAAAGTGCCTGTACATATTACTCAGTCAAATGGAGGTGCTATGTCAGCGACCCAGGCGACCCAGCAGGCAGTTCTAACGCTTTTTTCAGGACCGGTTGGTGGTGTGGTTGGAGGTCGTGAGGTGGGGCGTTCCATTGACGAGGAAGACTTAATTTGTATTGACATGGGCGGTACTTCATTTGATGTGTCACTTATTAGAGGTGGCGAAGTGGAACTAAAATCTGAGTTTGATCTGCAAGGATTGCCAATTTTAGCGCCATCAGTCGAATTAGTTTCGATTGCGTTGGGTGGTGGGAGCATCATTCATGAGGCATCAGGTGGTTTACGAGTTGGTCCTCAGTCTGCAGGCTCAACCCCCGGTCCAGCGTGTTATGGACGAGGTGGAACACTTGCAACTATCACCGATGCTAATGCCGTTTTAGGCCGCTTACCGGCAGATCAATTGTTAGCAGGAAGTTTGGAGCTTGATATTAATGCAGCTCACAATGCTATAGATACTGTGGGTAACCAGCTAAAGCTTGATTCGCTTTCTACCGCGGAACAGGCACTAGAAGTAGCGCATTTTAAAATGGCCCAGGCGATTAGAGAGCTTACGGTAGAGAGAGGCTTAGATCCTAGAGACTTTTCTATTTGTGCATTTGGTGGTGCGGGACCATTGCATGCTGCATTCGTAGCGGACGAATTACAGATAAGACGTATCATAATTCCCTCAGAGGCGGGAGCGTTTTCAGCATGGGGAATGCTTCAGGGCGATCTGCGTCACGATGTCTCAGTAACTTATTATCGTAAATTTAATGAAGCACAAGTTGATATCGGAGAAGCTTTGCAGAGGCTACGAGAGCGCGTTCAAGATCGAGTCAGGGACGATGGGGCCGATGTGGCTTCATTGCGTTACGAGCCTAGCGCTGAAATGCGTTACATTGGACAAGAGTATTCTCTTCTGGTTCCCACTCCATCGAATACTGCGGATCAGGAATTGCTTCAGTCATTTCATGATGCCTACTATCTTAGATATGGGCACTCACAACCAGATGCACCGGTCGAATTTGTCTCGCTCCGTATGGCTGGCATAGTCTCTTTTGATCGAACTGACAGTATGGTACAAGTGTCGCAAACCAGCACCAGCAAACCTATTGGTGAGACGAGGGTATTGTTTAATAGAGAACCCTATAATGTTCCGATCTACTCACGCAGCAATCTTGGAAGTCGAGTGAATGGTTCCGCCATAATTATTGAGGAATCAACCACAATATTGGTGCCAGACTCGTGGTCTATTGAGCCGGTTCGTGGTAATCATTTAGTTATGGAGCGTCATTAGAAATGAAAAAAAATTCCAGTAGCCCAAGCCCAGGCACGGTTGAAGTTGTGAGGCACGCCTTTATTTCAGGTGCAGAGCAAATGCGTCGAAATCTATATCGCTCAGCCTTCAGTCCAGTAATATATGAGATGAAAGATTGTTCAGTGGGTATTTACAACTCCGAAGGTGCCTTGTTAGGTCAGGCACCTGGACTCCCTTTTTTCCTTGGAAGCTTGGGAGGAACTATTCGTGCTGTTATTGACATAAAAGGGAAACACGTTTTTGAAGAGGGTGATATATGGATTGTTAATGATTCTACGATTTGCGGAAGTCATCTGAATGATGTTACCGTTTTTGCGCCGATTTTTGTCGAAGACACATTACGAGGCTTCGCAGGTGCTAAAGCGCACTGTAATGATGTTGGAGCTAAGGATCCAGGCTATGTTGGCGATACAATCGATATCTTCCAGGAGGGTCTTCGTATTGGCCCGACACGGATAGTCCGAGGTGGTGAGGTTGACCAGCAGATAATTGATCTAATCGCGCTAAATTCAAGGTTCCCCACTGCGATTGTCGGAGACCTAATGGCTGAGTTTACAGCATGTCGAACCGGTGTCGCGTGCTTTAGGACAATCGTTGAACGGTTTGGCTGGCCACAAGTTTCATTGTCCATTGATGAAATATTTCGACAAGCTGAGGAGCTCGATCGTGTGTCGGTTAAAGAAATACCGGATGGTATTTACTCCGCCGAAGGAGCGTTAGATAACGATGGAGTAACAAGTGATCCGATCAATGTTAAAGTGACAGTTCGCATAGAAAACGATGAGATGGAAGTAGATCTAACCGGATCAAGCACGCAATGCATCGGTAGCGTTAATTCAGGAAGGGTACAAACTCGATCCGCAATAGAGCAGGCCTATAAATTCTTAGTCAATCCTTCAACTACCGTATCAGGCGGAAATTTCCGAAATCTTCGAACTATCATTCCTAAGGGCTCTTGCTTTAATCCCAGCGAGACAGCGCCTTGCCTTCATTATGGACCTCATCTTATGCTCGCTATGGATTTGATTATTAAAGCACTAAGTTCGGCAGTGCCTCATCGCACGGCGGCTGGTCATGTTGGAGACTCATGGAACGTGACCTTGGTCGGTGAAAACGAAGACGGACTATTCCTGTCTGGTGAGTCATTAGTTGGAGGTTGGGGTGCTTATGAGGGAGGTGATGGCGAATCGGCGCTAATTCATTCGGCAGCTGGTGATTTTAAAAATTTCCCGGTCGAGACTATGGAGCAACGATATCCATTTCGTATCCTTAGATATTCACTTCGAGATGGATCTGGAGGTGATGGTGCTTGGATCGGGGGAATGGGCATAATTAGAGAATATGAAGTGCTTGCGCCTTGTCGCTTACAGCTTTGGTTCGAAAGGGTCGGTACACCATCTTGGGGTTTGTTAGGAGGAAAGGATGGCGCACCACCGGATGTTTCCGTTATCTTTCCTGGAGAATCCCCTAAAAGCATTTACAAGGTTAATGCTCTACCAATTCCTGCCGGAAGTCGGATTCTAGTAAAAACTGGCGGCGGCGGCGGTTGGGGATCAGCGGAGAATCGAATGTAGATAAAATGGCATAAAATCAACCAAGCAATGAGATTTTTATCGAATTTCAATATTATGTGAATTAAAAATCACCTTGTTCCAGCTGCCTATAGTTGACAACCTTTAAGGATTTAGCAACACTTCAGAAGGTGAGTTAACATTGAAGTGAGTTATAGTCACATACTCTATCAAAACGAAGTTTTTGTTTTATTTAACCTTTACGTATAGATTTTTAGGGGGATTAAATTATGTTTAGAAGTTTATTTAGACAAATTGCTATTTTAGCGATAGGTGTATTAGGCGTGCTTGGTGTAGCGCATGCCGATGGTCACCGTACGTTGCGAATAGCTGTTGCGGACGACGTCGCAACGATGGATCCGACATTTGGTCAATCAGGAGCGACCAATCTATTTTTAAAGAATACTTATTTGCAGCCGATCCAGTATGCAATACCAAGTGGTTCTTATGAGTCTGTCAACGCTGATACGACAGCCTTCGAAGGAAACTCGGTAGCGTCTTGGGAGGTCACCAACAATGGCAGTAATGTAGTTCTTAGCATTCGCCAGGGCATGACTTTTCCGACTACTGGCAATCCAGTAACGGCCGATGATTTTTGGTGGACTCTTGAAAGAGCGCTAGGTACAAAGGCTGGACCAGCTTGGGTGTGGGGTAATATTGGTATAACTAGCATGGACCAGGTGAAGCGGGTCGATGAGTGGACAATTGAATTAATGGATACACGGCCATCAGCCATTCAATTTCCGTTGATGCGAGATCAAACACTCGGGTTGCTGGATAGCAAGGAAGTATCTAGTCATGCAACTGACGATGATCCGTGGGCTTTGGAATGGATGTCGAGAAATTATGCAGGAAATGGTGCATATGTGCTCGATACCTGGGAGCCAGGAACGAGAATTGTATTAAAGGCAAATCCAAACTTTTTTGCGGACGAGCCATATTTCAATCGCATTGAAATGTTAGTAATTCCTGAGTCTTCAAATCGATTGGCTATGTTGAGCACAGGGGATGTTGACATTGCGTTTGCTCTCTCTGCAGCAGAACTAAATCGAGCGGAGAAGGCCCGAGGAGTAAAAGTACTATCTATACCTGATCGACAGAAGCTGAATGTAGGGCTCAATGTTCGAGCTGGTGGCGCCTTTGAAAATGTGAAGTTACGTCAAGCTTTAGCCTATGCAGTACCTTATGACGATATTGTGTATGGCGTTTTAAAAGATCGAGCTGCAAAATCTGCAGGCCCGATGTCAGTTAATTCCAGATTTTTTGATCTCTATAACTTAGGCGATAATCCGAGCTATTACACAGATCTTGACAAGGCTAAAGAGTTGCTTGCAGAGGCAGGACATGGTGACGGGTTTGCGTTTGAGCTCATCACAGCTAAAGGTGTTCCTCATGTGGAGCAGGCAGCGGCCAGTTTAAAAGCATCCTTTGCAAAAATTGGTGTCGATATGACAATTACACCAGTATCGCAAGCTACGATGGGCGAAAAGAATGGCCAAGGCACCTACGATGCCTTTATGCGTGATTGGTTGACCGACTATGTAGATGATCCTTATTATCATTTCTTCCTGTGGTGGGGTACTGGTGTTGTCATCAACTGGACCGGTTATAGTAATACCCAGGTAGATGATTGGTACCAGTCGACCGCGGCTATCGTGGATGATGGCGAAAGACGAGAGCCTTATCGAAAGGCCATTCGACAGCTGATTAAAGATTCACCAATGCTTTGGTTGGCCGATGGAGATTACACGTTAGCGGTTAGAGAAGACATCGGAGGCATTACTTTGCATCCGGATACGCTTCTTTATTTCCGACCACTAAACCGTATGTAACAGGTTAGTATGTAAAACTGCCGGTGGCTTTTCTTCTGTCGAGTACACAGACAAAGTCACCGGCAAGCAGGCTTACTTCGCTTCAATTAAAGATAACTCTACTTTCTGAAAATCATTTCGTTGAGGTTTTTGCCTGTTGCGGTTAACAAATGAATGTTATGGGCAGCACTCATATGGCATCCGACGACATTGACTCACTAAACACCACCGCAGAAACTAACCGATCCGCTGTGATCAAGCAGTGGTCGTTGTATCTCATAAAAAGACTTGGCATATTGTTGATAGTTTTAATATCGGTGTCGATATTGACTTTTAGTGTGACACGATTTGCGGGAACTCCCTTATATGCTGCTGTTGGAGTGTATAGCACGGATGAGATGATTGCTGAACGTAAAGAAAAGATGGGTCTCAACAAGCCACTTTGGGAGCAATATGCTACTTATTTGAGTGGTTTAGCTAGGGGAAATTTAGGCTCATCTCGTCGTACTTTTGCACCGGTACGCGATGAGATTGCAGATAGACTTCCGGCAACTGCGGAACTGGTCATTTTTGCGGTTGGTTTATCG
This sequence comes from Acidiferrobacteraceae bacterium, assembly GCA_002721105.1. The sequence goes on from PBJL01000008.1 coordinate 84,685, forward strand.
ATACTTTGGGCGGTTCCCGTCGGCGCCCTGGCTGCTTTTAGGCCGAAGGGGTGGGCAGATCGAATAGGCAGCAGCTTAGGCCAGATAGGCGTGTCTGTACCTAGTTTTTGGCTAGGTCTTTTATTCATTTATTTGCTTTACTATGTTCTAGCACTTTTGCCAGCGCCATTTGGTCGTTTAGGTGGTGCCGACCCTCCTGACTCAGTAACAGGATTCTATACAGTGGATGCTTTATTAGCAGGGGATCTTGCTTTATTCGGAGAAGCCGTAAGATATCTCTTGATGCCCGCGCTAACTCTTTCGTTTACTAGCAGTCCACCAATTTTTTCGGTAACGCGGAGCGCGGTTTCTACTGTTCTTGGCAGTCAGTTTGTTGAAGCCGCTCGTAGTTACGGCATTCCTAGTCGTGCGCTCAAGTTTCGTCATGTTGCTCCCAATGCAGCTCCACCTGTGATTAATATTGTGGCCATGACATTTGGATATCTAATTGGTGGTGCCGTATTGGTAGAGGTTGTTTTTTCTTGGCCCGGAATTGGAACTTATGCAGTTCAAGCTATGGATTTTTCTGATTATGATCCGGTTCTCGGCGTTGTGTTGCTGTCAGCGACAATTTATGTCGTAGTTTACTTTCTTGCTGACCTTATCCAATTTTTATTGGACCCTAGGTTACGAGAATGATTTCAAAGTTTATCGATACTCAGTCAAATCTACTTAGTAGTAGATATTGGCGCTTCATTGGACGACAGTTAAGAAGGCCGCCAGTTTTGGTTTTGGTGGGTATGTTGATTTTGGCTATTATTGGGCCTTGGTTTGCACCATATGATCCACTTGAACCTCAACCAATGAACACTTTAGCAGCGCCATCATGGGATCATTGGTTTGGTACGGATGATTATGGTTTTGATGTGTTTTCCAGAGTTATACATGCGACACGGATAGATTTTAGTTTGGCATTACTGGGTGTGCTTATTGGCGGCGGCATTGGATCTTTATTAGGAGCAATTGCAGCATATCGGGGTGGAATTACAGATTCAATACTGCTTAGATTTGTTGAGGTTATACAATCTTTCCCGGTGTTATTATTTGCTTTAGCTTTATTTGCGGCGATTGGAGGTGGCGCTAGAAACATGGTCTTGGCGATCGCAATTGTTAATATTCCGATGTATCTCCGCATCATTAGAAGTTCACTATTGCCGCTCCGGACCGCTGAATTCATTGATGCTGCTCGTTGTGCAGGACTGAGCGGTTGGAATATTGTATTAAAGCATTTCATCCCTAATGCTAAAGGGCAGATATTCTCATTATTTGTTCTCACTTGTGCATATGCCATCCAAATTATTGCTGGCCTCAGTTTTATCGGTCTTGGTGTTGAGCCCCCCCATCCAGAATGGGGCTCTATGATTAACTCGGGTGCCGGCTATATCATGCTCGGTGTATGGTGGCCTTCGATATTTCCGGGTCTTGCTATTGTCCTATCTGTCTATGCAGTTAATGGGCTAAGTCGAAAACAGATGACGGGACAAATTCGGAGCTCAATTTGAATAAGCTACTAGAACTCAAGGGACTAGAAGTCGAAATTAGTACAGGTGATGGTGAGAGTATATTTCCATTGCAAGGTATTGATTTTGTGGTAGGCGAGAATGAGGCTGTTGGTTTAGTTGGGGAAAGTGGTTCGGGTAAATCGATGACCCTACGCGCCATTCTGCGCTTACTTCCTAGAGGCAGTCAGCGTACTCGTGGTGAGATAATATTGAGTGGTAATCGTTTAGATAATTCTGAAGATGACATTTTTGAAACTGTAAGAGGTCGTGAGATCAGTATGATTTTTCAGGATCCTGTATCTGCTCTTAGTCCATTAATGTCAATCGGTGATCAAATTTCCGATGTCTATAGATATAACATGGGATCCACCAAAACAGAGGGTTGGGAACGAGCTGTGAATTTACTTAAAGCCTTAAGCATTGTGGGTCCTGAGAAGGTAGCACGACGTTTCCCACATCAGATGAGTGGTGGTATGGCGCAGCGGATCAACATTGCAATGGCTCTTGTTTGTGAGCCAAAACTGCTTCTAGCAGACGAACCTACCACTGGCTTAGATGTAACCACACAGATGCAGGTTCTTGAGCTGTTAAGTGAACAAATGCATCAAAGAGAGGCATCTTTGCTTTTTGTCTCACATGATCTAAGGGTCATTGGAAAAATCTGCGAAAAGGTTGGTGTAATGTATGGAGGACTTCTTATGGAATTTGGAACCACTGAGGAAATATTTGAATCTCCCAAGCATCCTTATACGGAACGTCTTTTAGAATGCGCAAGAATTGGTGAGGATTCTGAACCAAAATCCATACCTGGATCTGTGCCTAAGCTTAATCAAATTCACAGCCTATGTCCTTTTCGAAATAGATGTCACCGAAAAATGTCGGTTTGTGACAAGGAAATGCCACCGCAATCTCGTTTAAATGATAATCACCTTAGTCGTTGTCATCTTAATTAAAATGCCCCATTTTTATGATTGATTCCTCAAATACACTCTTCGAAGTAAAAAATCTTACAAAAATTTTCAAGACACGAACTGCGCTTGGACAAACAGAAACAGTGCATGCCCTGAATGGAGTCTCTTTTCGCGTTCCTGCAGGTAAGACATTGGGGATAGTTGGCGAAAGTGGGAGCGGTAAATCCACTATAGGTCGGTGTGTTCTCGGTTTAACGGAATCAACTTCAGGTGATATCATGCTTGATGGCGTTCATATAGATCAAAAGAATAGATCACGTGGACGACAGTTTCGTAAGGATATTCAAATAGTGTTTCAAAACCCACAGAGATCTTTTAGCCCTTTGTTTAGTATCCGTAATTCAGTCAGTGAGACACTTAATCTCCGTCCAGATTGGTCGCGGGAACAGCGACATACACGAGTAGAAACAGTTTTAGATGCTGTAAAAATAGGTGAGGAGATGCGCAATCGAAAACCTGAGGAGCTTAGCGGGGGTCAATTGCAAAGAGTAGCGGTTGCACGAGCAATTGCTCCAGAGCCTAAGCTCATTTTTCTTGATGAACCTACATCTTCACTTGATTTATCCGTTAGAGGTGAGATCCTCCGTCTTTTAAATGAACTTCAAAAAACTCTCAGGATAGCCTATGTATTTGTATCTCATGATTTAGAAGTTGTTAGAGCAGTTGCTGATGATATTTTGGTTATGCAGCATGGAAAGATTGTAGAGCAAGGACCAGCTGGTGACCTATTTCGAAATCCCCAGCATCGCTATACAAAAAAGTTGTTAGCTGCCAGTAATTGGCAGAAAATTAATTAAGTTTAACGTGCGCGCATTCAACGCGACGTAGAAAGAAATTGATTTAATTCACTAGCAGCAGGGTGTTTATTTTTAGCACTCATGACTCTAAAAAAGGAATTTAATATGAAACAGCCAAAAATCGGAAGCTGTCATTGTGGTGCCGTTAAATTTGAAATAAGGTTAGAGCAAGAGTTAGAGAATCCGCGCCGTTGCAATTGTTCGATATGTAGTCGTAAAGGGGCAATAATGGCTGATATCGATGAAAGTGATTTTCAAATTCTTGAGGGCGAAGAGTATTTATCGCTCTATCAATGGAATACCAATATAGCTAAGCATTGGTTTTGTCGAATTTGTGGGATATATACTCATAACCAGAAAAGAAGTAGTCCACCTGGATATGCATTCAATGTAGCATGTATCGATGATTTAGACCCATTTTCTCTTGATGAAATACCAGTTGCTAATGGCGCACGTTTAAGTTTGGTTGAACATCAATAAAACTAATTATTATATTCAACGGACGATTTAGTAACGCCGCCTTAAAGTATTCAAGACTGAATTTATTTGTTTTACACCGGTAATGATAAAAGTTCTCTAGCCTCCTTCGGATTGGCTGGATGCCGATTATATTGTTGACACAAATCTGATACGCGGCTTACCAGTTCGGCGTTGCTTGCAGCTAAGCGTGATTTATCATATCGTATATTATCCTCCAATCCAGTGCGGCAATGCCCCCCCATTTCTAATGCCCAGTGATTTAAATCTAGTTGACTGCGTCCAACTCCAGCAGCCGTCCATGTAGCATCAGGGAAAAGGCGATTTAATTCATCGACCTCAAATTCAAGAATTCTTTTTATGGGAGGTAACGCATTAGGGACACCAAACACGAATTGGACGTGAAGTGGTTTGGTTAGCATCTCTCTCTTTACAAGATTTGCTGCGTTATAAAGCATAGCGAGATCGAAGATTTCAATTTCGGGTTTAACATTGTAATCAAGCATCTTTTGTGCGAGTTCGCTAATCAGATCAGGATGATTATCATATATCGCATTTGGAAAATTAACCGATCCTGTTGCTAGTGATGCCATGTCAGGTGCAAGATGAAGCATAGATCCTCGCTCCGATGCTGCGCGTCCTCTTCCACCAGTAGAAAATTGAATTATCATTTCAGGACAGTGTTGTCGGACGCCTTCAAGTATTTTCGCGAATCGATCAACGTCAGAAGAAGGATTTTCTTCATCATCTCGAACATGCACATGTACTAGAGAGGCGCCTGCTTCAAATGCTTCATGAGTAGATTCTATCTGTTTTGTGGGAGTCACTGGCACAGCAGGATTATCTTTTGTTCTGGGTACCGCTCCTGTGATTGCAACTGTGATAATGCAAGGTGTACTCATTTTGTTTGCCTTATTGTTTTTTGTCATAATGATGCATAGTCTAGCGGATTTACTTAGAAACATCGTACTATCTACCCATATAGGTGAAAAAATGCCAAAGATGGAAGCAAATTTAGATCATAAACACGTAGGAATTGTCGGTGCGGGTAGCATTGGGTTGGCGTGGGCAGTGGTTTTTTCGACAGCTGGGTTTGCTGTGAAACTTTATGATCCTGATAGAAATCGACTAAAAAAATCGAAACAAGAATTTTCGAATCGTATTATTGAATTAAAGAAATATGGACTTATCAATAGGGATTTAGATAGTGTATTGAATTTGTTATCTCTAGAAGATGATCTAGAGCGGACTGTAGAAGGTGTCGTGCATGTTCAAGAATGTATACCTGAGATAAAAGAAGAAAAGAAAAAATTATTTTCTCAAGTGTCTGAGTTAATACCAGAATTTGTTACGATAGGGAGCTCAACATCATTTCTTCCCATATCCAGTTTTGCATCATTTGTCAAAAATCCAGAACGATGTTTAGTCATCCATCCAGGAAATCCTCCATACCTGCTTCGTATTGCGGAAATTATTCCAGCACCATTTACGTCGCAAGTTGCTATTGAGGCGTCAGTGAAATTGATGGAATCCATCGATATAATTCCTGTTGTTTTAAAAAAAGAGATCAAAGGTTTTGTATTTAATCGTCTGCAGGGAGCATTATTGAATGAGGCTTATTCTTTAATTAAGGACGGAATAATTTCTTCCGAGGAGATAGATTTAATCATTAAAGATGGACTTGGACTTAGGTGGTCTATAGTCGGTCCTTTTGAAACTGTAGATTTAAACACCAGGGGTGGAATAAGAAAACACGCGGAGAGAATGGGGCCTATGTATCAGCAGATTGGAGCAGAGCGTGGCACTTCCACGGCATGGGATGAAGAAACGATTGCTTCGGTCGAAAATGAACGCCGCGCCATGTTACCGCTAAGTATGTGGGAAGATAGGGTGCTATGGCGTGATCGCGCTATTATGTTAATCTTGTCCGCGAGAAAAAAAATCAGAAAAGATAGGTAGTTTTGCGACTTAAACCATGCAAAAAGGCTAACATTAGCTTTCAACGCTGGATGTTAACTGAAGGTAACTAGTGGTATCATGGAGCATACTAGCAACGCACTACTTACAATTATAGGTGGAGATATCAATGAGAGTTTTTCAAGACGAAATCTACAATAGTCGACAGGCAGAGCTTAGTCGCCGAATGCAAGCTCACGGTGTTGACTTGTTTTTCTGTCCGCCATCAGCTGATCTGGAGTATTTAACGGGATCACAGCGCAGAAAGCCCACTTTTGGGAATATTGCTTACGCTCATGGTTGGGTATGCGGGGCATTTTTTCGGCCAAATAAAGATCCGATTTTTGTACTTCCAAGGATGGTAGCTGAGTTCGATATGCCACATGGTGCGACGGGAGAAAAAATAATTATTAGCGAAACGGACGATGGCAATGAAGTTTTTGAAAGTGTGCTTAAAGGATTTGGTCCACTTAAATCCGTGGCGGTCGAAGAAAGAACATGGGCCGATACAACACTTCGGATAGCGAACTATACGAGAGCCAAAGTTCAGAATGGGAGTTTTCTTACCAATCCGATGCGAAGGGTAAAATCATCTGAAGAGATAGCGCTTCTAAAAGATGCCTGTCGGCTAGCAGATGTTTCTATGGGAAAAATAACAAGCTCAGTTTCTGATGGCATTAAGGAAAGAGAACTCTCAGAAGAGCTAGATCATCTATTACATTTGGAAGGTTCAAGAGGGGTGTCTTTTGATACCGCGGTTTGGGCTATGGGTCCATCGACTGACAGGGATGCGAATGATCGAGAGACGAGTTCGGTCATCGCTGGTGGTAGCTCATTGCTTTTTGATTTTGGGGCCATAATGAATGGCTATTGTTCCGATTTTGGCAGAACTCTTGCTGTAGGGGACTCCGATTCAGAGTTGGCTGAGGTTTATGATATTGTCATTGAAGCTGCGGCAGCTGGTTTAGCAGCTGTAAAGCCTGGAGTTTTGGCCAGCGATGTTGATCGAGCCACAAGAAAGGTAATTGAAGATGCGGGGTACGGTGATAAATTTCGACATCGCACAGGGCATTCTATAGGTTTAGATGTCCACGAATATCCATTTATATCTGAGGAAGATCAAACGCCATTAGAAACAGGGATGACTTTCACAATCGAACCGTCGATTTTTTGGCCCGGTCGAGTTGGCGCTCGAATAGAAGATATCATTGTTGTGACTGAAAATGGGGGAGAGAAGTTGAATGAGTATTCAGAGGCTTTTGTCACCGTAGACAGTGCCTCTAGCACGCTAGATTCGGGTGTTGGCGGTTGCGCTCATCATGACCATGAGCCGTCCGGTTGCATGCATCAGGATGACTAGCGCGATGTCGCCAGAAGAAATACTTGATCTGGCTCATGAGCTACGCCGTGCTTTTCAAGATCGAGATATCAATGCGATAAGAAACATTTATGCCGATGATGTGATCGTTTGGCATAACTACGATCAAATTGAGCGCAATCGTGAACAAAGTCTTCAGTCAGCTGAATGGGTAGTTGCAGAAATGGCAGAATTCTCAATCGATGAATGCCAGATTTTCCCTGTGAGTAACGGATTTATTCAGCAGTGTGTTTTTCGGGGCGTATATAAATCAACAGGGGGGAAAATGGAAACACACGCAATGATTCGTGTTTATTGTAATGACGGGAAAGTTTCTCGAGTCGAGGATTACTCAGATCCCGCGCAAGGAGCTGTTCCCGATATATAAGATAAGGATTTTTCTCACCATTTTTTACCACACTTTCAAAGAATATCAATTTATGGCAATTGGGTGACTTTAAGGGCTAGCAGACAAATAAAATATTTTTTGAAATATATATGATTCGACTTTACAAAATAATGCCAGTGCGAGATGGGCTAAAGGAATGGGGCAGTCATCAGGACGGTCTTCTAGCACCTTTAAAGATGTCTGGGGTAACTATCACTGAGGTCGATTTGCCTCGTGCACCGATAAAGGAAATCAGCTCTGCTTATCATGTGGGATTAGTAGCGATGCTTCAGGTTGAAGAGGCGATTAAAGCAGAAAAAGCCGGTTATGATGCAGTCATACTGGGTTGTCTTGATGAACCAGGTGTTTCAGAAGCTAAGGAAGCCCTACAAATACCAGCTGTCGGTGAAGCTGAAGCTTCAATGCATTATGCATCATTGGTAGGCCGTAGCTTCTCCTTTGTTGGTGGTTCGCCGGAAAGCAAGGGAGTTCTGCAGGATCTTGCAAAAAAGTATGGATTTCATCACAAGCTTGCATCTGTNCGAAAAATTTCTGCTTCGCCNTTNGATTTTGCNTCNGANAAGAGTGGNGTNNTGGAAAGNCTTTTNTTNGCAGGAAGGCAAGCTGTTGAGGAAGATGGCGCAGACTCTCTTATTGGCTATGGAGGAATNGAGGGCATCGAGCACTTGCGANGTGANTTGGGTGTNCCTGTGATTAGCCCNGTGCANGCNTCNGTTCTAATGGCTGAAACCNTGGTTAGATCAGGNCTTTCACACAGCAAGNTNGCCTANCCNGTNCCGTCNGATCTNAGNCAAATTCAAGGGCTTAAAATNAAATTTGANTAANAAGCNGNAAATACNCTNCGNNTTNNGNNNNGTGTTTATTTNNAGGNGATCAGAATGNNNTNATTACCGAATGAGCGNATCNGCAGCACGTTTGGCNCCCCCGTCAACCGNCCAGTCTACATCGACGACAATATCGTGAACACCCACNGATTCAAATGCACTGATATNNTTGGCAACTTCCTGAGTGCAGTCCGCTGATTTATTTATTCGAAGNACCACTCTCAAATCATCAGGATTATTCCCAGCATTTTCAGCAGANTTTCTCATTAANTTGATTGGNTCTTCCAGAGCCGAAGGATNCATAGANTNNCCAGATTGATGCGGAAGCCATCCNTTNGCTAANGNACCTGCACGCCTNAGCGCAGGNTTACTATGTCCGCCGATTAGGAAATTNATATTGTGGCCTGGTGTAGGGTAAGAAAAAATATTTGGCGGGAGTTGGAAATGATTACCATTATATTGTTCTGGGGCGCCTGTCCAAATATTTCTGCATAGATCCATCCATTCTTCAAGTCTCTTACCTCTGCTTTTAAATGGGACATTAAGTGCCTCAAACTCGTCCGCTAACCAACCTGCACCGATACCTAAGGTCAGTCTTCCACCACTTAATGAGTCAATAGAAGCAGCTTGCTTTGCGAATACGATAGGTTGACGAAGCGGTAAAACTAAAACAGCCGTTCCTAGTTCGACATTTTTTGTTACTGAGGCGACCATTGCTAAAATAATCATTGCATCATACCAAGCTACGTCCGTAGCCCAAGTTGCTTTTTTGTCTTTTGCAAAAGGATAAGCAGCCTTGATTTGCTGTGGCATGACGACATGATCTGACACCCATAGCGAGGCAAAACCAGCCGTTTCAAGTTGAGTCGCTAATGTATGTATTCCATGTGTTGCCGGCAATTCGCCAGCACTTGGCATGTAGGCGCCAATTCTAATCTTACTCATGATTCAGGTCTCATTTTTGTCCGTGAAATAAAAAATTTTAGATTTGATGGTTACTTAAAAAATTGGTAAATAGTTGTTTTAATAGCTCTACATTATAGATTTACTGATTGAGAAATACAGCTTTATCCAGATTTGTTCTTAATATCCATAGCTTTCCAACAACGCACAAATTGCCCAGGGCTGAGTTCGTTTAATTGTTGGGGCTCATTGCACTTTAATTCTACAAAAGGACATCTTGGAGCCAATCTACAACCTATTGATTTGGCATCATTTTCACTCAATTCTCCACTTAATCGAACGCTGTCTTTTTCACGATTCAGGCCAAGATCATCGAGATGTGCTGCTTCTATTAAGCCTCGAGTGTAAGGATGTAATGGTCGGTTAAACAATTTGTTTTTATCACTGATCTCAACGAATTGACCTAAGTACATAACAGCAACCCGATCTGCCATTACTGCGACAACCCGCAGATCATGCGCAACGAGCAAATAACTCACACCACGTTGTTGTTGTCTTTCCATCAAAAGATTGACTATTTGACCGCGAATAGACACGTCGAGAGCTGAAGTAGGTTCGTCTAAGAAAATTAGATCCGGCTCGCTAGCTAGCGCTCTGGCAACGCTAAGTCGTTGCAATTGACCACCACTCATTTGAGAAGGGAGTCTCTTTACCATATCTGGATCTAGCCCCACTTCGTTGATTAGTTCATCAACTCTTAGTTGCCTCTGAGATTTATCAAGATCATCTCTCAGCTCAAGAAATTCCATTAAACTTCTTCCGATAGAAATTCTTGGGTCAAAGGCAGTTACTGGATCTTGGAACACTATTTGAAGGCGTTTTCTAATGTTTCTAAAATGTTCTCGATTTTTAATGGATAAAGGTTCTTGATCAAATATTATTTCTCCGGAAGATTTGTCAGTTAGCCCAAGCAACACCCGTCCTATAGTCGATTTACCTGATCCTGATTCGCCAACAATTGCAAAGGTTTCACGTTTTTCAACGACAAAGTTAACACCATCTACAGCACGCAAAGTACGGCTTCTTAAGGCTGCGTCTCGGATATCAAATTCTTTAATTAAATCGCGAACCTGCAGAAGAGGTGTATGGAATTTTTTATCCTCCAGTTTCATACTTTGATACACGCTATCATGCGTCCTTCACTGGGAACTAATTCAGGCAGATGATTAATGCAATCAGCATCTGATTTATGACATCTATCGGCGAATGGACACCCGCGTAATTCATTGGTAGGAGGTTTGACTGCGCCTGGTATGGATGTCATTTTGCCATCCTTGGACCGACTAAATGAATCAATCAGTTTTTCTGTGTAAGGATGGCGGGGTTCACGAAGGATTAATTCAGCAGAGCCCACCTCCATGATGCGACCACCGTACATAACTGCAACCTCTTCACAAGTCGAGCCTACCACGCTAATGTCATGAGTGATTAAGAGCAGGGAAGAGCCTTGTTCTTTTACTTGCTTAGTGAGCAGATCTAAAACTTGTTGTTGAAGTGTTGCATCCAAGCCGCTTGTTGGTTCGTCTGCTATCAGTAAAGCAGGTTGACAGGCCATTGCCATGGCGAGCGCTGCTCGTTGTGCCATTCCTCCGGAGTACTGATGCGGGTAATCTTTTGCTCGTTTAGTTGGATCGGGAATTCCTAGGGACTCGAGCATTTGAATCGCTTTTTGATTACATTCATGACGACTTAAATTTTCGTGGACTTGCAGAACTTCTGAAATTTGACTCCCTACGGTTCGTACTGGGTTCAATGACGCTTTTGGGTTTTGAAAAACGATAGAAATTTCCTTACCTCGAATTTTCTGGAACTCTTTCTCCGAAAAAGAGGCCAAGTTTCTCCCATTCATTAAGATGTCCCCCCGGTTTATTTGACTGCCGATAGGCAGCATTCCGAGGATTGCACTTGCAGTCAAACTTTTTCCAGATCCGGATTCTCCAACTAGAGCCATTCTTGTATTTTGTTTGATCGAAAATGATACACCTTGTAATGGAAACAGTGTTTGGTCTTCATTACTTATGCTAGCCGCGAGGTTTTGTACTTCGATCAGAGGATTTGTGGTCATTTATATCTAATTCTCTATGTAAATCGCTATTTTTTTAGTTGACCTATGCGATCAGCGACTTGATTTAGAGTAAGAACCGTAATAAGAATAGCTAGGCCTGGAAAGACAGATACCCACCACTGACCATATAGTATGTAGTCCGATCCACCACGAACCATGGCGCCCCATTCTGGGGTTGGCAACTTAACGCCAAGACCCACAAAGCTGAGTGCTGCCAGAATTTGAATTGCCCAAGCGCAGTTGACTGAAAATTGTGCCACGATAACGGGCGCGACATTTGGAAGGACATGCCGTCTTAATATTTTCCAGTCACTCAAACCAGCGCATCTAGCAGCTAGAACAAAATCTTTTTCCCTTAGGGGAATTACAGCGCTACGTGTTAATCGTATGTATACCGGTACGTTTACGAGAGCTATCACCAGAATCATGTTGAGCATGCTTGAGCCAAGAGCTGCTATTATTCCCATCGCTAATATGAGTACCGGAAATGCCTGAAAAGATTCTGAGGTTCTTAGCATGATCTGATCCCAGATCCCGCCACGGTATGCGGCAAATGCGCCTAATGGCATGCCTACTACGGCAGCTAGCATTGCTGCCGATAGACCTGCCATGAGATCAATCCTTGCACCATTGACTACTCGAGATAAGATATCCATACCATACTGATCGGTTCCAAAAGGCGAGCTTGGGGTTGGGCCGGTCAATCTTGGTCCTGCACTTAATGCCAGTGGGTCACCAACAAACCATGGCCCAATAAGCGCAATCAAAAAAATAATAAAGAGCATAAGGTAGGAAGGAGTGCGTAAGATTTTCCATACCAATGTCTTTAATTTATAAAGACCACTTTGAGCTAAATAATTTGTGCGAGCTTCAGGCAAAATTATCTTGTCCTAGGGTCAATAAAAAAATGCAATAAATCTGTAAGAAGGTACACGATCAAATAGCTGAGAGCACTTAGTAGAACGACAGCCATGACAGGAGCATAGTCTGAGGAGTTAATTGAATCTATGGCATATTTACCCATCCCAGGCCACGCAAAAACATATTCGACGAGAACCGTACCGCCCAACAAGTAGCCATAGAGCACAGCAACCATCGTTGTCACTGGCAGAAGAACATTTGGCAGAGCATGCCGGAAAATTAAAGATCGTTTTGGTATTCCCATAGCTCGGGCTGATCGTATGTATTGCGATTCGAGAACTTCATTCATGAATGCCCGAGTTACTCGCAAGAGTGGGGCGCCAATAACAAATGCAAGAGTAGTTGCAGGGAGGATTATCTGTTTTGCTGAAGCCCAAAAGGCTCGCATATTTCCGGTAAACAATGAATCTAGTAAGTACATTCCTGTGATAAGTTCAGGCGGAGATACGCGACTGATCCGACCTATTGGAGCGGGGGCAATGTGGAAGATAGCAAAAAAGACAAGGATTAAAAGTGTGGCAAGCCAGAATTCAGGGATGGAAACTCCTAATCCAGAAAGTATTTTTGCTAGACGATCTGTAATGGATCGTTTTTTTATTGCTGAGACTAGGCCAAGAGGTATGGCCCATGTGATCGCTAACAGCATAGAAATAGTTGCTAATTCGATAGTGGCCGGCCATCGTGACGCGAGATCAAAAGTTACAGGATTGCCGGTGCGCCAACTGGAACCTAAATCACCTGCGAAGAGCTGTTTCATGTATAAAAAGTATTGCTCAGGAATCGGTTTATCGAGCCCAAGTTTTTCGATAACAGCAGCGACGGTGGAATAATCTGCTTGTATGCCGACTATTAGGTATGCTGGGTTACCAGGGAGGACTCGCGTTACTACAAAAGTGATTATTGAAACACCCAGGAGCGCTACAACCAGGAGAGCTAATCGCTGACCTATGTAGGCTAGAATCCTCATAATGATCCCAGACTATAAATCAAGCGGACACCGCCAGAAGGCGGTGTCCGCTATTTCGTAAGGCATAAAAATACTTTCTAAGTACCTTCTCTTACTTCCAATAGTAGTTGTGATAACGTGGTATCTCATTGGCGTAATGGACATATCCGGCAAGATCTGAACTCATAGCCAACTTAAAGTCAGGCTGAGCCAGAAATGCCCATGGAGCATCGGCAAGGATCAATTCTTGAGCTCGATTGAACATAGCTCGTCGTTTATCCTTATCTGTTTCGCCCCATCCTGCCTTAATGATTGCATCCACTTCTTCATTGCAGTAGTCCATGTAGTTTCCGTACACCCCACATTGTAGAACTAAGGAAAGAGAGTAGTTAGGATCATCAATCCAGGCCAGCATCCCGTCAACTGTTGACTGTAATGTCTTACCTACCTTGCGTTCAGAATACACAGCAGGCGTCACACGCTCTATATCAGCATTTATTCCAATGGCGCGCATCGCAGCCTGAACTCGCACAGCGATCAGCTCACGATCTGCCTTGGAGGAATCGATTGAAATTGTGACGGTTTCACCGTTATAGCTACTAGATTCCAGAAGCTCTTTCGCTTTAGCAACATCTTGCTTGTATCCAGCGCTTTCACCGAGTGACATTCCGGAAGTTTCGGAGAGTGGCCCCCAGAGTCGGCCTGCATCTCCATTGTAGACATTCTGAATGATGTCATCGTAATTGATGGCATATGAGACGGCTCGTCTAACTAAAACATCGTCAAATGGGGCGATAGAGCTATTCATACCATAATAGACTTGGGTACCGGATGGGGCTTTTACAATTTGAACGCCATCGACGCCCTCTAATGATTTAATTTCTTCTTCGCCTAATCCTTCAGCTATATCAATGTCACCGGTACGGAGCAATAAAGCCCGTTGTGCAGCAGACGGGATAATTTTCCATATCATACGCTCGATAGGAGCTTTACCCGCCAGATATCCATCCCACGCTTCTAAAACGATTTCTTGGTCTGGTATGTGGCTGACAATTTTGTAAGGGCCACTGCCGCCCGCTACATTACGGGCCATCCATTCTTTGGCCCATGGATCATCTTCAGTAGCATGTTCTTTGACAATTGCAGGATCAAGCATTGCAGAACTGGTCATGTAAAACTGACTCATGATCATTGGACTGACTGCATCGCCTACAAGCCGGATGGTGTATTCGTCAACGACTTCGGGTGACTTCGTTACAAATGCAATATTATTAAGTAGCCACGTGCCGCCGCCGGCTGCGTTTAAGTTTCGATCTATTGTAAATTTTACTAGTTCGGCGTTGATCGGAGTGCCATTATGTAATGTGAGTCCTTCTCGAATCTTAATCGTATAAGCTAGCCCATCATCAGAGGCCTGCCAGGATTCAAAAACTGTTCCAACGACACCTGCAGGGTCTCCGACCAAGGCTCCACCCGCAACTTCGATCGTTGGATAAATTACAGGTGGCTCGTATACAGCGTATAGTGCATGATGTGATTGAATAAAGTTGGCGCAACAGACATCAAATGTTTCAATGTCGCCGCCTATGCCTACAATCAAATCGCGCGCTTGTGCTGGCAATTGAAATGTCAACATTACAGCGAATGTGACAATCATTGCCGACAGTTTAGTTCGCATGGATTTAATCCTCCANTTATTAATTTTANGAANCAGCTAATCGATAAGGGTTTGCTTTAGNCAAAATCTTNATAGCTGAGANCNCTAATTATTTAAAGCAACGATATNTTTGTCAACCAAAACTTACAAAAAACCCTGATTTATTNAGTNATTTCTATCATGCTGTATTCTTGGCGAGCATTTCCGCAAATCTAACCGGTGTCGCAACAGGGTCTAGCACTTGAGCTGGAACCGCTGCTTGAACAGGATCTAATAGGCCACTCCAAATGGTACACGCGAAAAACACGACGTTTGCGTCATCTTCCTCACAGGCCAGTCGGGCTTGGTTGATTCCGGTTTCTTGAAGGGCATTAGCCATGCCACTTCGAACGATATCGCACAATTTGCCTATATCTTCGTCTAGCAAACGATCGGTGTCTTCTTTTGGAGGATGAGGGCAGGGCGCATGCCTAACCCCAGCGAAGTTATGATACATACCATATTGATGTATGTGACGCCGAACCCAATTCGAATCTGTGGGTAAATTTTCGTTTTCTCCTGATTCAATTCGTGGGGCAATTACCGCTAGACGTCCAAGAGGTGCGGCAGTGTATGTCGCTGCCTCCATAGGGCCCGTTACGGGAATGGAGACCAAGTGCTTTGCATCCTGTAAGCCAGGATCATCACAGCAAGCAATTACTATTGCATCGAATCCATCTTTTTCCGCTTGAACTACGGCTTCCAATAAAGGATTCATAAGAACGGAGGGTGCGGGAAGGAATGCGGTACGTGGAACACTTCCCGCAAGATTTCTAACTACTACCTCAGTGTCAGAAGAAACAGCAGGTTCAGCAACTTCTCGCGTTGCCTGATCATAGATATCAGTTCCGTTAGGATTTAATACAAGAATTTTTGGATTAGCCATAATCACTCTCCATCGTATTTTATTATTTGTTAGTTGCCAATTTAATTTGCATGGCTTGTTATCGATTTAATATTAGACGGTATAACCTTGCAGGATATCTTCTTCAATTGCTTCTGTTGTTCTTTCTTCAGCAGGCCCAAAGCCTCCTCCGCCCCCCGTTGCTATGGTAATCATTGTTCCTGCTTCTACCGGGACATCAGCGCATTTAAGCGCCTTCCAAGAGTTTTCTTTATTAGTTACTGTGACATCTCCAGGCTCACCATTTTTTCCACCTAAGAGACCTCGACCTGGGGTTTGAGTTCTTTCAAACCAAGTAGATAATCGAGCGTTTGATAACACTTCATATGTTCTAATCAGTCCAAGCCCNCCTCTCCAGCGTCCCTTGCCTCCNGAGTTGGGTCGCAGCCTNTATTCATGAATNCGTAGTGGAAATCGATACTCTTGNACTTCGACAGGAAAGTTTTTTAGATCGCCGCCGCCATATGTAACCATAGCACTTGATCCATCGCCTCCTCTGAACGCGCCCCAACCTACGCCCGTTGCTTCGCCGGAGACGAAAAGTTCATTTGATGTTGGATGTTTGCCTGTAAACATAATATTCATTGCATCGCCGCATTGACCCGCTATTACAGAATCTGGCGCTGCATTTGAGAGAGCATTAAGAAAAAGATCAATCATTAGACCAATATGAGGGTAGTAATGTTGGCAAGCAGCAGGCTCTCTTGCATCGAATACTGATCTTTCTGGTACACTGATATGCAGATTTTTGAAGGAGCCGGCGGTCACTGGAAGTTGCGGATCGATAACAAATTTGAAAGCCAACCTAACGCCTGCAATTGTCTGTTGGAGGCCGCAATTTAAACAGCCTGGTGTTTGTGGGCTTGACCCCTCGAGAGATACATGCATTTCTTCCCCCGCAATTGTAACCTTAGTTTCAACAATTACAGGATCCCCGCCAGGGCCCCATGAATCAAGGTTGCCTTTAGCGGTCCAGGTGCCATCAGGGAGTGCTGCGATCGCAGCCCTTTCGGCTTCTTCACTTTGTTCAAAAATTTTAGTGCTTGCAGAATCAATAATGTTCATGCCAAATCTTTTATAAAGTTTTTGCATTTCTTTCTCACCGGTTCGGCAAGCTGCAACCTGTGCTTGAAGATCACCCCATATAGCTTTTGGTAGTCGTGAGTTTCGAGTTAGGAAGTCGATGATGTTTTTGACGGGCTCACCTGCTCGGAAAACTCGGGTTGGACCCAGGCGATAACCTTCTTGATAAATTTCTGTTGAGTCCGTTGCGGAGCTCGGACTTTTAGCGCCAATATCCATCCAATGGGCTTTGGATGCTCCAAAGCCGATGATTTGTTTTTCTAAGAATATTGGCGATAAGACCGAGACGTCATTTAAATGACTTCCAACAATATAACTATCGTTTAAAAGATATATATCCCCTGGCTGCATGTCGGCAGTTCCAAAATAGTCTATTACTGCCTCTACTGCAGGGCCTAGTGTTCCAAGGAAAACTGGTAGACCAGAAGATTGACCAACTAATTGAGCATGGCGGTCAAAAATTGCGACCGAACAATCTTTCATTTCATAAATTATCGGGGTGTAAGCGGAACGTGCCAAGTTCTGATTCATTTGTGCTGCGATAGATGAAAAGCTATTTCTAATCACTTCCACCGTAATTGGATCAGCAATATCGAGATTTTCTTTATTTTTTGTCATGATTTAACTATCTATTCGTGTAATTAGTAGATGTGCTTCATTATGCATTTGCAGTTGCCAGCCAGATGGAATATACGTTGTCGCATCAGGCTCCAAAATCATAGCTGGGCCAGAGATAGGATCATCTTCTTTTAGATTGTCACGCTGGTAGACTGGTGTGTCCACCCATTCATTCCCCGACCATGATTTTTCATATGATATTGGATTGGACGCGCTCTCATTTTTGATTCTATTATGGGAAATAGGTTGGTTTGGTATTGTAACTGTGACTCTGAGATTAACTATCTCAACTGTTTCATCTCTATTGCAGTGCCCAAAACGAATCATATATGCATCATCAAACCTTTTTCGCAATTCGTTTTGCCATCCATTGTTCAAGTTTTCGATGGGGACGGTAAGGGTGTATTCCTGACCCAAATAGCGAAGATCAGCTGCTTTATGTTCTTCGTATTGAGTATCTGGCATTTGCCCCAGGTTCAAGGTGGTTTGGGCATCAGTGCTCAGCATTTGGGTCGTTTGAATTATGAATTCATCCTGCAAATCCCCCAGTATGCCAGAGTGTGAAATAGATCTATCTACACGATAATCTGCTTGCAGCATGCCCCAGGCAGACAAAACACCCGCGTAAGCTGGGACAATCACAGTAGAGATTTCTAATTCCTCTGCGAGGGCAACGGCGTGAAGAGGGCCAGCACCACCGAAAGCCATTAAGGCGTAATTACGTGGATCAATACCTCTGAAGACGGTTAATTCTCTGATTGCATTTGCCATATTGCTATCTGCAATGCGAACGATCCCTTCTGATAGCGCTGTTTTTTCCAGCTCAATTTCTTGACCCACTCGATCTACAGCATCTTTTGCTTTCATTAAATCTAATTGCAAATCCCCAGATAGGCGTGCTTCCGTTGATATACGACCTAAAATGAGGTTAGCATCGGTCACCGTTGGTTCGTTTCCTCCACGAGAGTAACACGCTGGTCCGGGCATGGCTCCAGCAGATCGCGGTCCGACACGCAGACCTCCTGACGAAGTTTCTGCCACACTTCCTCCTCCGGCACCAACTGTGTGTATGGCCACGGCTGGAAATAAGAGATCGTGGCCATCAAGCGAAGCTTCAAGTTCGATTTGAGCAGCTCCATCAACAACCATGCTTACGTCAAAAGATGTTCCTCCCATATCTACGCAAATCAGCCCTTCTTCAAGTATTTTCTTAACGCTTTTTTCAACTGCTACCCCAGCAGTGGTTCCACCAACTGGTCCTGACAGAAGCGTTTGTACTGGTAAATGTCTTGCAACTTGTGCTGAAACTACCCCACCGTTTGATTGCATGACTAGCACTGGACAGGTAACCCCTTCTTTTTTGAGTCGATCCTCAAGGTTTGAAAGATATTCTTCAACTATTGGGGCGACATAAGCTGACACTACTGTTGTGGATGTGCGTTCATATTCTCGCCATTCAGGAGCAACATCACTTGAAAGAATCACGGGAATATCGTGTAGTTCCTTCTTTAAAATTTCTTTTAGTGCTTTTTCGTTGTCAGAACTTCTATAAGAATGGAGCAGACAAACTGCTATCGCATCATAATTGTTTTTTAGTGATTGTTGGCACAGCGATTGAACTTCATCAGAATTTATTAATCTGATCAGGGATCCATCTGCAGCCATGCGTTCATCGATTTCATAGATATTTCGACGTCGAACTAATGGTAGTGGTCGTTTATATCGGGCGTTATACATGTCCGGGCGATTTGATCTTCCGATTTCATAGATGTCTCGAAAGCCTTTTGTAGTCAGCAACGCAACATTGGCACCACGCCGTTCCAGAAGCGCATTCAAGCCAGCAGTTGTGCCATGTATGAACGAGGTCACCTCTTGTGGGTCTATTTTGAGGCCTCGGACAGCGTTTAGTACGCCTTCTGTTAAGTTTTTCGGGGTTGTGGATGCCTTGGCGGTTAGAATGTTTCCATCAGGCTTTATTGCTACGGCATCGGTAAACGTTCCTCCGATATCAATTGCAACCCTAACTCCTTCTTTCATTTTCCTATTTTTCATTTTTAATTTAAATTGCTATTTTTTATAGAATGTCATTATGTAAAAAATAAATCATATCATGCTACGGAATTTGATTACTATAATTTGTTGGCACTTCTCCAAACTTATTTTCGATTGTTTATAATAGAGCATAGTATGAATTAAAAAATCTCGTTGTTGATCTAGGTTTAAAGTTTAGGGGATATTGGGGTAATGGAAAAGCTAATGGAAGGCAAAGTTGCTCTTGTCACAGGTTCTGCACATGGTATTGGAAAGCGGGTTGTAGAGATTTTTCGAGAATCAGGGGCAACTGGACTTGGTATAGATCGAACTGACAGAGATAACTTCTCGGCTGATGGTTGGTTATTTCATCAAGGTGATATAACTGATGAGAATACCCTAAAAGTAGCAACAAAAAGAATTAAGGANCATTTTGGNCGGCTTGACNTAGTAGTAGCAAATGCNGGCGTAGTNCCTCCNTGGAAAACACCTGAAGAAATAGAGATATCAGAGTGGGATCATGTATTTGCTGTTAACGTCCGAGGGGTTGCAATCACAATAAAGCATGCTGTGCCTTTGATGAAAGATCAGGGGGGTAGCGTCGTACTTATGGGTTCTCTGACTTCGCATCGAGGATATGCAGGTCAGATGCTATATACATCAACTAAGCATGCTGTTCTTGGTATAGTGCGGGCATCATCATTAGATCTTGGTCGTTATGGCATAAGAGTAAACGCTATCGGGCCTGGACCTATTGCCACAGATGCGCTAATGAGTCGAATCAAATTTCGAGCTGAGCAGGGGGGATTGTCAGTGCAGGAAGCTCTCAAACAACTTCAATCTGAGACTGCGCTAGGACGTATTGCGACTGAGGATGAGGTTGCGAGTGTGGCTCTATTCCTGTCGACTCATCTGTCTTCTGGAATTACAGGACAGATCATTCCAGTAGATGCTGGAATTTCTTAAGGTTTAAAGCGTAGATTCTAGTCTAGTATTTATCGGTATTTCTGATACTGAAGCGGTATTGGGAAGTGTTAACAAAAACGCAACTGTTGATGCTACTGATTGAGGAGATAACCGTTCACTACTGGGAGTAACGCCTGGTATATGAGCTACTAGTTCGGTATCGACTGCGCCAGGACAGAGTGCTGTGACTCGAATACCATCGTTCCATCCAGAAAAACGTGCGGCATGGCTCAAACTCACCAGAGCATGCTTAGTCATGGTATATCCTATAGAGACTGAGTCACGATAGCGCTTCCCATCTGTGGAGGCGATATTAATTATTCGCCCATGCTTGGATTGGCGTAGAAATGGTAGGCAATGTTTTATGAGTCGAAATGGCGCTTTTACATTCACGGCCCACATAGCGTCTAGATCTTCTTCGTTGCCATTATCGAAGCTTACCTGTCTAAGGATACCAGCATTGTTGATTAGCCCGTCCAATTTACCATAGTGATCCAAGGTTTGAGCAATCCAATTGTCTACACTCATAGGTTCATTAGCTTCGAATCTACAGACTAGGGTCTTCTCGGGGTCTGTTGCTTTTCGAATATGATCCATTTTTTCAGGAGATCGTACTCCGAGTGATAACAAGTAGCCTTCAGAAGAAAGGAGTTCGGCAATAGCCGCTCCAATACCACGAGATGCACCCGATATCATGATGACTCTATTATCTGGGGGAATTGATTTTTCCCGATCTATCATTTTGGCACCCTTATTAACAAGTCTCCTATATGTTGCTAGGAATATATGTTTATTGCGCGAATGAACTTTTTAGAAGTCGAGCTGGAACTCTAAATCGGCCCGAAACGTCCCGAAGTTGTTCTCTCTCTGTGGTGATCTCTGCATCATTACCACATACTAGAACTGTGGCGGGAAGGCATTGCGCATTATATCGTGCAGCTTGAGATTCTACGTAACCTCCCGCGTCAAGAAAAGCTACAAAATCTCCTCGAGACAGAGGTGGCATTTCACGATGTTTACCTAGCTCGTCAGAATTACAAAGAGGACCTACTAAATCGACCGTTTCGGTTGGCTCTTGTGCTGCATTTTCGACCGGAACAGCATGGTAATACCAATCCAGTATAGCTGCCCATGACAAGTGGTTTGTAGATAGATCCAGGTTAACCCATTTTTTCTTTCCATTTTCTTTAACAGCGCCAACTGTTCCTACAGCAACGCCTGTGGGCCCAGATAAAATTCTCCCTGGTTCGATGCGTAATTTTGGTATTGGCAATTGGCATTTTTGTGCCTCATCTTCAATTGCCTGACTGATCTGCTCGGCATAATCATTGGCGCTAGGAGCGGAGCTGTCATCGATTTGACCGTTAGGGCCTGTTCCATACCATTTGCCGAAGGTCCATCCACCGCCAATGTCTACGCAGGGAGGTGTCCAGCCAGTATGTTCAGTTATGTATGCGGACCAGGAGATCATTTCACGGGCCATTACGGCAAAGGGTTCAGCCTCGTTTGTCATTCGGCTTAGATGAAAGTGAGTTTCTTTCAGCTCAATATGTGCCATATTTTTAGCTTTGTTAACGATTTCAACAGTTTGCTCTCTCGTCATTCCCCATTTGGTACTGTCGCTTTGCTCTTTCAGTGTTCCTGGTCCATGCATCGCAACACCGGTTTTATTTGCCAGTGGATCAAGGTCTAGAGCAAGCCTGATACCCACATCCGCTGTTTTATTGAGTGTTTTACAAATAGAATCAATGCGATCTAATTCATCCATAGCATCAATGTTGATGCAAAGACCATTGGTAATAGCCATTTCAAGCTCTTCGGTTTGTTTATTTGAGCCATTAAGAACCAAGGTTTTAGGATTTGTTCCCGCCAATAGCGCTATGTACATTTCGTTGACACCAAAACAGTCCCCTCCAGCTCCTTCTTGGTTCATGATATGTCTTAGAGCTAAACTATTATTCGATTTATTCGCAAATAAGATTTCTACTTCGCCAGGGTAACGCGCACGGAATGCATCTCGAAATTGCCGATAGCCATAGCGAAATTGAGATTCACTGATGATTAGTAGGGGCGATCCAAATCTCATCACAAGATCTTTGACATCACAGTTTTCAACCCAAAGATTGCCATTTTCGCCAATTCCAACGAACTCACCATAATTCACTTTGTATTTTTTAGGCTCCAACTCTTTGTTCATAATAAATTCTCCGATTTTTAAATTACTCTCTTTACTTATTCAACAGTCCAAGATCAATTAAGCCAGATTTGAGTTCGTTCAATGATTCCGACTTAAGCTGTTTAAGGGGCTGCCGAGGAGCACCACCAGGATATCCCAGCAGGTCCATCGCTGCCTTTGTTGAAGGGTAAAGTGTGCGCCCCCCACTAGTAAAA
Source organism: Acidiferrobacteraceae bacterium (assembly GCA_002721105.1). The sequence continues at coordinate 107,601 of PBJL01000008.1, forward strand.
AGCTTTGTGAGTTTCTGACCCGTAATCTGTAGCTTTTGCGATTCTTCAACGCGACCATCTTTGGTTGCATAAAAAAGATCCATCCCATCGGGAGCCCATACATTGGGAAAACAGTCAATAATTCCGTCTGCTCCTAAAGAAACCGCGGGAGCGCCGTAGATTGAGGAAGGACCACAAAATACTCGGAGACGATCCTTCACTTCAATGAGAGTTGCATAGAAGTGATTCCAGTCCCCACAGCTTTCCTTAATTGCTACTACATTATCCAATCCTGCGAGGCGCGCTGCAAGCTCTGGACTAATTGCATTAACTGCATTTGCAGGGATGTTATAAAGGATTATAGGTAAATTGACTTCGGCGGAAATTTCTTCATAGTGATGAAAAATTTCATCGTCAGTTAGTTTGACAAAGTATGGAGGTAGAATTAATGCACCATCACATCCGCTCTCTTCCGCTTTCAACGTAAGTCGAATTGTTTCCTTTGCTGTAACTGCACCGGTTCCTACGATTACCTTACCACGGCCACCTGCTGATTTAACGCCAAGCTGAAATAAGTGACATCTTTCTTCGTGACTTAATGACCAAAATTCTCCAGTGCAGCCACCTACCACAATTCCGGTTGCGCCATTATCAAACATTCTCTCAACATTAACCGAAAAAGATTCCGAATCAATAGCACCATCTTGTTTGAAATTGGTGACCACTGCGACCATCGGCCCGTGCCAGTCTATACTAGTTCGATCCATGTTTACCTCAATCTTGTCTTTGTCAAATTTATTTATCAGTTATGTTGTATGAAGATCTCCAACGCATATCAGAGATTGTAAGGTATATGTTCCTTATCATTCACTAAATTTTTTAGTTTATCTCTAGATTCATTCGTTGATAATCACCGCTGAATCGAGTGTGGGAATAATCGTCGAGAGCAAAGCTGGGGCGTCGATTTTGCATAACTTCCATGACGAGTTTCGCACAAAGCGGTCCAAGTGTGTAACCTGCATCTCCAGGTAAGGCAAAATATACTTGATCGTTAGTTTCTGCCATTCCAAGCACTGATCTACCGTCAGTAATTGAATTAACACCAGCCCATGTTCTAATTAAAGCCAAAGTATTAATTATTGGAGCGATGTGTCCTGCAAGCCGAAGATTTCCAAGAAGACTACTCATCCTAACTGTTGGATGATCTTTTGGTCCGTCAAATTTTGCCGGCCATCCGCCACCTATAACAACGTTTCCCGTGCCTAGTTGTTTCATTGTAATAGAGCGTTCGGCATGTTGGACAAGATGAGGTATGAGGTCAATAGTTGGCTCGGTTATGTTCATATGCAACGGCTCAGGGATAGTTGGAATGTGGATGCCAATTTGTTGAGCCAAGTGTCCACCTCCAGATCCAGCAGCTATGGCAATGCGCCCGGTACGAATCACCCCATTCTTTGTAGAAAGCAGGATATCCTGATCTTTAAAAAAAATTTGTTCTATACGTAGACCGTTAAGAAAACGGACACCGGCGAGCATTCCCATTTGTTTTATCGCTGCATTAGCTAATAACGGATTTACTTTTCCTTCATTGGCACACATCTCTGCTCCGACTATAGATTTACCCAGATATGGAGCTATTCGTTCGATTTCTGGCCGATCAAGCATTTCAACGTCTAGGCCTAACGCTAACTCTCTTTCACATTTCTTTCTAAGAAACTCATATTGTTCTTCTGTTTCAGCAACCATGAGCCCCCCTGAAACTTTTAGATCAATATTGGTTTCCAAGCGACTATCCAGCTCCTTCCATGCGGCAACAGCTTTTGGATATAACGGTAATGCTCGCTCCAAATCTGGAAGCAACTGCGGTGATAACCGTATATTTCGACTTTGCATTTGCACATGCAGACTGCCAGCGTTGGCTGTGCTTCCAGAATGATGTCCATTATCAACACAGGCAACACGATCTCCGTCTTCAGCAAGAAATGCTGCCAAACAACTACCAACAATTCCACCACCGATGATTACTGTGTCTATTTCTGAGATGATTGGGTGAGGTATAGATTTAATGTTCATCTTTCATTCTGGTTGGTCAGGTTTTTAGCTTCATATGTTTTCTAGTAGCATATTACCCATAATGCAGGAAATTGGGAAATCAAACGCATGGTAATATAATTTATTTGCGTTTTGCATTTCGAGATTTTATTTACGCACCTATTTTTTAGAGGCAATGAAATTATGACTAAAGTCAGGGAAATTTCCTATTCGCGCTTTGACATCGATAATCCTGAAGACGTATATAAGGTATCACACGTGTCACTGCCAGATTCGGTGGGAGATCGAGAAGTATTAGTGCGTATGTCAGTAGCTATGGTACATCCTTGTGATATCGGTTGTTCTAGCGGATTGGTCAATGGCGTCAATTTGCCAGCGGTAGGAGGTTTTGAGGGTATCGGAATAGTTGAAAAAATTGGTTCTAAGCTAACACAAAAATTTTCTCCAGGCCAAAGAGTCCATGTTTGTGCTACCCATATCTTCGGATCTTGGAAAGAATGGCTAGGAGTGTGGAGGGATTATGTCATTCTGCCTCCAGAATCGTTAATACCTGTGCCGGACGACGTTGAAGACGATGTGGCAGCTCAGATTTTTGTTAATATTTTGACTCCATTAGCTATGATTAAAGAAATGAAACTTGGCACTGGGGATGTAGTTCTACAGACAGCCGCTGGTTCTGTCGTCGGTAAAGTGATGATTCAATTAGGCCAAATATTTGGTTTTGAGACAATAAATATAGTGCGGCGCCAGGAGACAGCTGATGAAATAATAGATTTATATGGTAGCAATAGAGTATATGTTCATGATGGCACGTCGTCAGCTGAAGAAAGATTACATAAGAAAATACGTAATGATATTGGTGACATTTCTATCAAGTATGCCATTGATGCAGTATCTGGCGAGGTAGGGCGTTTTTGTCTACGGATGTTGGATTCAGGCGGAGTTGTATATTACTATGGAGCTTTATCTGGAGACCCAATAGTTTCAGTTGATATTGTAACTGATCTTTGTAGACACAATAAGACGGTCAAAGGATGGTCGATCCAAGAGACATGGCTGCGGTCTGTATCTGACAGCACAAAGCAGGCTTGTGTGGATGAGATATGGAAGTTTTTGTCTAACAAGACAATCGTTTTACCTCCAATCGGTGATAAGTTTCCGCTTGAGGAAGCACGGCAGGCGGTTATTGCCTCAAAAAAACCGCACAAGAAAGGAAAGATAATGTTAGTGTGTTAGATGACTGATTTTATTTTTTAAATTTTTAAATGAGCATTTCTATTACTAGTGATTTAAACTGAAACGGCGGGCTTCACTTTGTGGGGCTCGCTTTTTTAATACCGGTTTATGTCCTTGATCCGTATTGGAGATATTGGGACACGCGGGGCAAAAAATTTTGATTCATCGATTTTTGCATCAGACTCAGTTGCTAGGATATCGACCAGCAAGGATGCGCAATAGCGACCTTGACAACGTCCCATTCCTGCTCGAGTTTGTTGTTTTATTTCGCTGATTGAGCGACACCCTGATTTAATTACCTCACGAATTTGTCCTATAGTTACCAATTCACAGCGACAAATATGGGTTGGCGTTGCGGCCTCTTTGGCATTGGGTAGTTTAGCTGAATACAACCGCCACAACCCTGATTGAAATCTGCGATGTCGACTGAGAGTTTTTTGTGAATGCAGCCGTATTTGGGCATAATTGGTGTTTAATTTACCCATATGAGTCGTGACTACATGCAATCCGGCAATAGTGCCTTCTTCGCATGCAGCGAAAGCCCCACCTAATCCAGCACAGTCGCCAACTGCGTATACGTCCGTCACTGTAGTTTCGAAGTTTGGAGATCGATTAACTACTAACTGTTTATGAAGCGCATTATAGTGATGCTCACAACCTAGACTTCGGAGTAGGGCATTGGATGGAAGAAACCCATAACCCATACAAACGATATCAGACCTGATTGATTGAGTATGAGTTTTAGCCTGTCCTGAGGAAATTTTTGAGATCAGGCCCCCCTCGATTTTTTGAATAGATGATAGATTACAGTTGTGCATTAAAGGAATCTTATTTCTTTTCAGTTGCCTCAGGTATTTTAGGCCTTGAAATAAGAGGTCAGGAGCTCCACGATACATGTCAAAAATTGATCCGATTGATCCTAAATTAGGTTTTTTAGCTGATTCAGCCACACCTACAATTTGAGCACCTGCAGTTTCAAGTTCAAGCGCCACTTGAAGATTGAAAGGACCATTGCCCGCAATGAAAATCTTTTTACCAGCAAGGACATGATATGTTCGTAACATAGATTGAGCAGCACCAGTAGTCATTACGCCAGGTAATGTCCATCCTTCAATCGGCATACCTCGTTCGTAGGCCCCAGTAGCAACAATGAGATATTTAGGGGTATATAGGAAGTTACGACCATTCTCGATTACTAGAATTTCTCGGTTTGGAAAACCCGCCCAGACTTGCCCATCTTTNATTACCTGAACTNCAGCCNCCTTCATNCGCTCAATTAGAGTCCGACCTAATTNAANCTGTTTNTCCNNAGNTGATAAAGANGAATTTGCATGAATCACGGTTGGTTGNTTCGCATANTGNCCACCCATTCTAGGNCGCTCATCGATCAAAATNACNNTCATNCCATTCTCTGCCGCAGCGGATGCNGCNGACATNCCGCCAACTCCNCCACCGATTACAAGCAGATCAGGTGTTTCTTTTTTNATATCAATNTCANNTTGANTANNGTTAGTNNTAATTGANGGCGCACCAGGAAACTGTTGTCGNTTTATTTTCATTCCNTGNGTNACTTTGGTCATACANGCACGCTGATTGGNGNTNCCGTCAATTTCAACGAGNCANTCTTGACAAACTCCCATNCCACAGAAAACCCCTCTTTTTGTNCCATCTTGAGTNATACGGANGTCAACTATGTCATNAGCNATTAAAGCTGCAGCNACNCTATCCTCAGGATACGCGGTTAAACTTTTANCTTCAAATTCAAAATGAACTTGATTACCTGACTCNATTTTNTTCGNGTAAATCGCNCGCATAAAAATTTAGCTTATCCTTATTTTTAAAATCGATTAAATNAATATTTNNGTGAATTATGTCAGAACATNGAACTTTAGNGAATTTTTNTCGATTTTNGGNACTAGNNCCCTTGACTAANANNANNGTTTGTGANANAAACNGGTTTGCACCTNTTNNNAAATAGNGAGTGTAAANATGTTATTTAGNCCATGCNCCAGAAATTTATTNGTCTNATNTNTTNTTTATTCATTTNTNAAAAAAGANGCACCAGGANNTTGTTCTANATGATGNATTNCGAAGCATTTNATATNGTGGGNAAATCTATGCATNTCTTANGTTGTNATCTCAATTGCCTTTTGGCACTTCACCAAGACGATCAAATTTTTACATGAAATAAAAANATNNTTCCTCCTNAAANTNNTGTTGTAAGTTGTTTTTCACCTTTTTGNNTGCTGTTGTTGTCAGCCCTGNCTTTCGAGGCAGGGTTTTTTTTGGCANNGTTCTTTTTGGGTATNATAATTATAGTNATTNTCATTNTTNATCNCTAAATTTAGNTGNTNNTGNATAANGTTNCGTCGAGTTAATATTGATNCAATNTANATNGCTCNTTAAGATCTGATTNGNNNNTAANTGNCCTTNGTNNAAAGAATAAACNCNGNAGTNCTNGGTTTTGAANTNTNTNNATCTAGNNAAGGANNATAACAANATTTGGNGCNGNTCTNAATATGAATTAANNNNANGTTNTCTTNATAACTTTGTNTATGAACANATNGTGANCATGGTAGNNTNGGAANTTAAGCTNTGCCAANAAAATAATGAACAAATGAATAGCAANAATATTGTNCCACTTTTGANNGCTGCAATTATTCTNATCGTCGTCACNNCTGTAACAATCGNTGTTAANATGAATGATTCGATAGTCGACAATGCNGNAAANANTCNATTAAGNGANNCANNAAAAGANTTNAGNNTNGANGTTANGCCNTTNACTGATATTGCAGAAACNGCATTAATTCATGGNNACCAAATATGGAATGATCGACCNGGAGTTGTAGTGTTCGATTACGATCGNGATGGAGATCAGGATTTCTACATTACGTCAGAAATNGGAAAAGCTAATTTTTTGTATGAAAATCAAAACGATGGGACATTTATTAACGTAGCAAACGAAGCTGGAGTTTCATCCCAACTACATAACAGTACAGGCGCAGTAGCTTGCGATATCAATAATGACGGATATCAGGATCTATATGTCGGATCTTGGGGTCTTGTTGGAGATCGGTTGGATTTCCGATCGCACTCAGATGAATTATTTAGTCAAGATCAGCTTTTTATTAACAACGCAGATGGGACATTCAAAGATATATCGTTTTCAGCGTTTGGTGATGATATAAATTTTCGATCTGCAACTAGCATAGCATGTGCTGATGTCAATAGCGATGGTTGGTTAGATATATATGTGGGGAACCTCTTGGATGATGACTTTCGTTTTCTGGCAACGAGTCATCATGGACATTTCAATGTGTTGTACATAAACAATAAGGATATGACTTTTAGTGACCAAGCGTTTGAAGCTGGTGTTAGAGGTCCAGAGATAATACTTCGTGACAAAGACGGGAGACCCGTAATATTTTTTGAAGATAATGGGAATAGGGGGTATGAAGGCTATGATCCGTCGATGAAAGATGTCCTAGGCAGTCAAATCGGTGATCCCACAGGCCAAACCCATGCTGTATTATTTTTTGATTACGATGAAGATGGTGACCCAGATTTGTGGGTTGCAAACGACGGTGATCGTTTATATGTTTATCGTAATGATTCGACAAAGCAAGGTATAGAATTTACTGAAGTAAGTCGTGGTTCGGGGATTGACAAAGCTGGGGCATGGATGGGTTTTGCACTTGCNGATTATGATGGAGACCAGGATATAGATGTATTTATAGCAAACATGGGTTATCACCCTAGATTGCGTGTGCCCTTGGATAAAATTAATGGCACTTGTGAGTACCATGATCAGTTTGAGTGGGGTACATGCTTACATTTTCTATTGGAAAATAGTGGAGAAATTTCTTTTACACCTGTCTTAACGCAATTTGATGATGTTGCTGGAGATATCGATGTAAAAGCCAGTGTTCATATGCCACCGGCTTCTCTTGACACGAGGAATATATCTGAATTACAAAATATTCCTACTGGTCTTGGAGCATATGATTTTGGATTTGGGGCAACATTTTTTGACCTCGAAAATGATGGTGATCAGGATCTCTATTGGATGGGCTCAACAATAGCGCGTGGTAAAGGCCCAGGTGGAAGTTTGTTTCCAAGTGCGGGGCGTATGCTTCGTGGGGATGGAAAAGGGCACTTTCAAGATGTTACAGTAGAAGCGCGTCTCCTAGATATTGTCGGCGTTCGGTATGATCTGTTGGGACAAGAGTTTGATCCTAAATCAATCAANATTGATCCTATATTACACGAGAACGGCAAGGGTTTAGCGCATGGAGATTTTAACGGTGATGGCTATGTTGATCTCATTGCAACCAACAGTAGTGGTCCGGAATATATTGAATTTCCTCCAACCGAAAACACCGAATTAATTTCTAAACCGGGACCTATTTTTCTTTGGATGAACAGTCGTGGTAATCATAATTGGGTTGTGTTACGCCTAAAAGGCCGGATGGCAATTGATCGTACGGGTACGAACGCAGATGGTATCGGTGCTAGGGTTATGATCACTACTAGTCATCCTAATCGCGTTGAGCCGCTTGTCCAGATTCAGGAAGTCCGTGCTGGTTCAAGTTATTTGTCAATGGATAGCGTTGAGTTGGAATTTGGTTTGGGTGATGCCGAAGTGGTAGATAAGGTTATTGTTTACTGGCCAAGTGGTCGTAAACAGGTGTTGAATAATATGCCTGTCAATCTCCAACATCTTATTGTCGAGCCTCCAACTCAACACTAGCTACAAAAGGTATCTAGATTTTTTAGGAATCTTTCGGGGAATATACATACTTCCCTTCCAAACGACTTAGGATTCTATCTAGCGTTTTATCGATTGCAATATACCAATCATCTTGGTAAAGCTCTCGGACGGCTTGTTCATTCAAGCCACCAGCGGTTTGGTGTTTTTTAGCTAAAGAGTCAAAATCGGCAGGTTCGATGCTTGCACCAAGAATCGATAAACTCTTGAACATTTCAGCTATATATTTGCTTGCGTCTTGTTTGTTCGTATTATTCTTAATTAGCCATTCGCTAGTGCTGGCCAGAAAAGCAAAGTAAGGAGCCATTAAAGCTGTCACTGACCACAAAGCCAAAAAACTTTCGTTATTTTTCACCTCAATAACAGAACCGATCTTACTCATTAATTTTGTGACCTCAATGTCTGGCGGGTACACAGCTATTGGGCCTAGGCGCTGGGCCACGGTTGGTAATGGAACTGCTTGAATGATATCTGATGCGGGCTTTATTAGATTAGCCAAATCCTTCGCAGGAAGGGTAGCTATAAAACTAAGTATTTTTTGATTTACCTTGAATTCAAGAGGACGAAGTACTTGTTGTGCAACTTGAGGTCGAACTGCAAGAATAATTAAGTCGCAGTTATTTACAATTTCTTGGTTATCTTTTGCGATACTTATTCCCGAAAATTTCTTTTTAAGAATATTGGCACGACTCCAATTTCTTGGAGAAATCAAAATTTGTTTTTTGTATTCATCGGTACTATAGAGCCCCGTTACTACGGCTGTTGTTATTGTACCAGTTCCAATGAAGCCTAGTTTCACAGAACCTTGATCCTCATAATTGTTTTAAGGGTTATTTAACTCATTAATCATAGGATCCACCCCAAATGTCACCAACCCTATACCCTTCGGGGAAGGGGTCATCGGTATCGATTACATATTGAGCAAATCCAGTAATCCAAGCGCTACCTGTAAGTCTCGGTACTACTGCTTTGTAGGGGCCTACCATAGTCTCACTAAGTAGGCGACCTGTAAATACTGTGTCAAGTATTCCTTCATGGTGAAAATCTTGGTTAAGCTCTAATAGACCCTTTGCATGTAGTGTTGCCATTTTCGCACAGGTACCTGTGCCGCAAGGAGATCTGTCAACAGCTCCTGTCCAAGTTTCAGGACGACTCCAGTCGAGCTCTCCTGTTGACACAATAACAGCATTTTTTAGTGTATTGTTTTTGTTTTTTGCTGGGCCTGAAATAACAATAATTGTCGGCCCAGTTATTTCAGGGTTTTCGGGATGGACGACAGGTAATTGTTCACTAGCCGCTTTCTTTACCATTTCTCCTTTACATGCAAGAATCGCGCCGTTTTCCGGACTGATCGTAAGTCCTAACGTTTCAGCCTCAACAATTACAAACAGCATGCCGCCATACGCAACATCCACTGTTACTGCTCCAATATCGGGTACTTCTATGGTTGCATCAAGATGGATTGCAAACGCTGGAACATTCTTAAAAGTAACACCTTTTACCTTGTTATCACGAACTTCAGCATCCACATGCACCAGTCCAGCCGGAGTTTCGAGTGTAAGTGTGGTGATAGGTTCATTAACGGGAACCATTCCAGTTTCAATTAACGCAGTGGCAACGCAGATTGTGTTAGATCCCGACATCGGTGGATATTCAACTTGTTCCATAATAACGAATCCAAAATCGGCATCTGGATGTGAAGATGGGAGCACAAGGTTGCAGTTTGCAGCAGGGTAGCCACGAGGCTCTCTGAGCATTTGTTTGCGCAAGCTATCTTCTTTGGTTGCGAGATACTGCATTTTGTCGAACATGGTAGTGCCTGGCACATCAATCACACCGCCCACTATGACTCGACCCGGTTCACCACAAGCGTGAAGATCGACCGCATGAATCATTTTCGATAGTTTCATAACGTATTATTCTTTGATGCTCAAAACGCCTAACATTGTAACGATTTTTTAGACCTTTTGTTAATGTGCTATTTGGTTCTTGATGCCCGAAGAGTTACTGAAGGATTTCCGCTGACATCTGTTACGATACTCTATAATAGCATTATAGTTAACGAATTATTTTAGTCTTATGATCAATAAGGATAGTTTGGTTCCGTACCCCCTAATGAGCATGCGAGTTATTCAATCAGGTGTGACAAAATGCAGCTAGGTTATATTTCTGGATTTGTTCAGATTCAATCTTTTTTTCGTCTTGATACAGACTTAAAAAAGAGAAGGTATGTGGGCGCTGTAACAGCACTTGTTTTGTTAATTTTATTTATGGGATTTAATCGGATTCCAAAACTCGATACTGTCGAGGCAGATCTTGCTATTGCGACTTCACCAATCGCACAGTGTTTTCAAGGCTTTTGTATAGAAAACGTTGATGACACAACTCTGTTAGAGCGGTGGTGGAATTTTTCTTTGACATATCTCAATTTAGTTTGGATAGGCATGGTTTTTGCTTTTATGATGGCTGGAATCACGGAGTCGTTTATTTTCCCAGGAAACACTCAGGAACGTTTTCGAGGACAAGGTTTTACAGGTGTTTTAAAAGGCGCAGTGATCGGTCCGGTGATGGCACTGTGCTCTGCTTGTATCGTGCCGGTCGCTACGGCATTTCGTAGAAGGGGTGCGGGCATTGAGGCAACGGTGGCGATAACTCAAGGCTCATCAACGATGAATCTACCAGCGCTAATAATGGCCTCGATGGTGTTCATACCTTTGATAGGCGGTAGCCGGATAGTTTTAAGCGTTCTTGGAACCTTACTGTTAGGGCCGATTGTTGCCAGTGTAGTTAAAAGCGCAAAACAAAATGTCCCTCTACCCGAAACGCCACGCGAAGAATCTCATCCCGATCATGTTTCATGGCGGGACTCGTTATTCACTTCGTCAATACAATTTCTTCGTGCAACGGTGCGTCAGGCAGTTAGGTTAGGGCCAGTCATGATTATTGCTGGATTTGTTAGTGGTTTAGCTATCCAATGGGTTAGCCCACAGACAGTTACAACCTGGATTGGTGATGACATCTTAGGGATTTTGGTCGCAGCTACTTTGGGAGTGTTAATTAATGTGCCCTTAATGTTTGAGATACCCTTAGTCGCTGCGATGTTGTTGGCAGGAATGGGCACCGCGCCAGCAGGAGCGCTTTTATTCACCGCGGCCGCGGGTGGCCCCATTACGTATTGGGGGTTATCTAAAGTTATGCCAGTTAGAGGGGTAGCGACTTTAGCAATTTCAACTTGGGGTATCGGGGTAATAGGTGGAATATTGTTGTTGGCAATTACAGCTATCATCGAAGAAGATCGTGAATTTTCTTTTCGTGCTGATTATTCTGTTCAAGTTCAAAGTGTTGTTCCACTTCCGCCACGTTCTGATCTTGAAAAAAGTGTGAGTGAACTTTGGACGCAAAAAAATGACCAACAGAAAAAATCGAGTAGCTCAGACCATCAAATTGTCGACCCAAAAGATCTAGTGAGCGAAAGAAAAGACGTCTCGAAAGACCACAAAGATATCGCTCAATCTAACCTGGGTCTGAGACAGGTTATTTTGCGATTGCATATCTCTTCTGAACAAACTCAAGTGATCGATAACAAAATGATTGAGCCAAAGGTCACCGCATTTATTGGTTTTCATGAATCTGAAAATTTGGTTAATCAAGAGGTAGAACCATCAATTTTAGTAGAAAATTCTGGTAATGGAGAATGGGAGTATAAAATTGATTTGGATAGAGGATCAGTAGTCAAAAGTATCGTAATCTTTTGGCCATCTGGTATCGAACAGACAATATTTGAACCCACAATCAATGAATCTATTATTGTTATGCATGATTCATTAAATTTGTAGTCTGTCCCAAATTTCTTGTTCCTAAGCTAGAAGGCGTTTACTGATTTCAATCGAGCATGAGAATTTCTTTCTGTCGGAAAATCACTATGTCTATACGATACTTTCAATTTAAACTGGCAAAATTTATCCGGAATCTCTGGATTATCTTAAGCTTATTCTCCTTATTTCTTATACCACTAGGAGCTAACGCTGTTAACGAAAGGCACTATAACCGCGTCAAAGAGACAGGCCAATGCAAACGTTGTGATTTAAGTGGGGCTAATCTTTCTGGATCTGTAATAGTGGAAGGTGATCTCAGTCGTGCAAGACTTAAAAGCGCCAATTTAAGAGGAGTATATTTTCAGGATGTACAATTCTATAAAGCAGATTTGACAGCGGCAGATCTTTCTGGTGCTTATCTTGCAGATTCTAAATTCTTTAAGACTAAGCTTATCAATGCGACCTTAGTCGGATCTAACCTTACAGGAAGTGTGTTGCACCAATCAGATCTTAGTGGTGCTTCGCTTGAAAACGCTAATTTGACAGAGGCAATGTTGACTGAAACAGATTTAGAGGGTACAAATTTTTCTCGCGCATTTTTGCTGCGTACAGATTTGAGTGGGTCTACTGGAAGCCCATTAAAAATGGCAGAAGCAATTTTTTGTCATATGATCAATTCTAATGGNAGTGTTAGCGAGTGTGATTTGACAGAATCAGATCTAAGCAATATGAATCTCAATGGAGTTGAACTGAGCGGTGTCAATCTGGCCAGAGCCAAGCTCACTCACTCCTATCTTTCCCGCGCGAACCTCTCTTTTTCCAACCTGGCGTATACGAATTTAGTGAAGGCCAAGTTAAGTGGTGCAAATCTGAGTGATACGAATCTTTCTTATGCTGATCTATCGAGTGCAGACTTGAGTGGTTTTCAGACAAATCTTCGTAATAGTGTACTGCGCTATGCTGATTTGCGCGGTGCAAACCTTCGAGGGACAGACCTGTCTTTTTCAGATTTGAGCCACGCCAATCTCATTGATGCAGATCTAAGTGGAGCTTTCCGATTTGGAGCATTCTACCGGGGTGCTAAATTGGAGAATGTGGACTTAAAAGAGGCAAACCTGTCTGGTTCTAATTTATCTAGAACCGTACTCAATCACTCTGATCTTTCTTTTGCTAATCTTTCCTATTCAAATCTTGAAGGAGCCGATCTCATTGGTGTATCAATGACAGGAGCAGACCTTACGGAGGCAAATCTTGGAAAAGTTTATATGAGCGGATCTGGCGCTAACTTTGTCCGGGCAAAACTTCACAGAGCAAGTTTTTTAGATGCCTATCTTAAAAAAGTCGATTTTAGCGGTGCCGATCTTCGTGGCGCAGATCTTAAAGGTGCCGACTTGACTGGAACTAATTTTACTAATGCTAATCTAAAAGAGGCTTCCTTAGAAGGGGCAAAAATTGACCGAATTATCTTTTGTAGCACCATTATGTCAAATGGCGAAATGGATAATACAGATTGCCCCTAATATGATTAGTTGCCTAAATAAGGATCACATTTTTGACGGTGCAGGCTTTCTAAGCTCTGGCCACATCAGTCCTGCGATGGCCATGATAATTAATCCTTCTATAGCTACTATGACTAACCCATTGATGGTGCCAAATTGTTCAGCCATATATCCGATATGCAAAGCACCAATAGGACCCACTCCAATACAAACTGTAAGTAACCCAAGTATACGAGCCCGAAGATATGAAGGGGTTTCGAGCAGTAGAAGGGTAACCTGCATAGTGCCAAATCCTGCCAGTCCGAATCCTCCTACTGTTAAAAGGATTATAGATAAATAGAGGTTGTCTGAGAATGCGAAGCTAAGTATTGTTACTGATAGCAAGATAGAACCCCAAAAATAGTACCGTCGATATTGTCGTTGGGGGCCATAGATTGATATTAGTAGCGCACCAATAAATCCACCAAGGCCGTTGCATGAAAGCAGTATTCCATTTACAGAGGGGTTCAGCTCAAGTATGTCAATTCCAACAATTGGCACTAATCCATATAAAGCTAAAATGAACACATTCATGATCATCGTGATCATCAATGTTCCGAAAATAATGCGATTCGAACGGGCGTATTTTAGACCTTCTCTGATTTCAGAAAGCAAATTTGGTTTTTTATCAGAAATTTCTGAAGATTGATTTAAAGATGGTAAAGCTATCCTGCGCGTCATTATATTGACAAAGATGAAGCAGAGTCCGATAAACCAGTACACCCCTGTTAGTCCTGTTTGTTCGAAAAGTATTCCCCCAAATAATGGCCCTAACAACATGGCTAGCATCAAAAGAGTAATATCAAGACTCATAGCCGGCCCTAAAGTTTTTTCCGCCGCTAGTTCACCAATTGCTTTTCGTCGGACCACATTGTCGAGGGTTAATCCTGAGCCTGTAATGACGGCACCCAGAAAAATGTACCACACTTGGATTTGCCCAAATAAAGAGATTGATCCCAGTCCAAAAAAAACGATCGCCAGAATCCAGTATCCAATAGAAAGTAAGGTGAGAGGAGGGTAGCGATCAGATATAGCGCCTGCAATGCTTCCGAGAATAATCATTGGGATCATCCGAACAGCTAGCAGACTCGTAACAATTAACGGTGATTGTGTTAGTGAGAAAATATAGATTGAGGTGGCGAGTTGTTCTATTCCAAACACTGTCCAATGAATTAATCCAGCAGACCAGAGTTTGCGGAAATTACGATTCATCAGTAGCGCAAGGTTTTTTTTACTCTGACTGACTGATTGATTGTTTTCTATCAAAAAATCCTTAAATTAAAAATGGTATAAAGTCGAACGGGACGAAGTCATGAGGCCAATAATTATTTTTTTAAGTCAACCTGTTCTTGGCAAATACGCCATTAGCCATGATCATTGGCATGTGCTCGCCTTCATTCTGTAATACGCCTAAGTCTTGGGTAGGATCTCCATCGACTGCCAAAAGGTCTGCGAACGCTCCCGGAGTGATTACACCTAACTGGTTTTCCATTCGAACAATTTCCGCGTTAATTATGGTAGCGTTTTGGATTGCCTCTATGGGGCTCATTACCTCACTATGGACCAATAGACCTTCTGGTTGATATGACTTTGGAGACCAACAAAGATCAGTCCCATAGCCAACCTTAACGCCAGCTTTCATCGCAATTTCAAGTGACTTCACCCCTGCTTCTAGCACTTCTTGATTCTTTCTTTCGCTATCTTTGGACCAACCGAAAGATGGCCCATATTTAGCGTCTGCGCGATATGTTACAAGGGTTGGAACCAAGAAAGCTTCATTTTTAGCCATTACTTTGGCTGTTTTATCGTCGAGAAAATTACCGTGCTCTATTGTTCGTACGCCACATTCAACAGCTCTTTGAATACCATTGGTATTGTAGACATGGGACATTACATATCGCCCCGCACGTGTGGCCTCATCAACGATGGCAACGATCTCGTCTGTAGAATATTGGAGATGATGGAGTTCGTCTGCTGGAGAACTTACACCNCCTCCAGCCATAATTTTGATTTGATCTGCTCCATGTCGTATTTCTTCACGAACTGCATGTCGGACAGCGTCGACACCATCTGCGATACGCGCAACACCCATAGAAGCATTCATACAGCTACAAAAGTCTGCTTTTCCCCGATGATCACCATGACCTCCGGTCTGGCTTAGTATGCGACCGGAAACAAACATTCGAGGCCCCTCAAAATGCCCATTCTCGACAGACATTTTATGTCCATAGTCAGCTCCACCTGCATCTCTGATTGTGGTAAACCCTCGTTGCACCATCCCTCGAAGGTGGGTTGAGCTGCGTGCTGTCATTTCTGAAGGAAGAACAGATTGATTGTCATTGAAACCACTGATAAAAACATGAGCATGGCAATCAATTAGTCCTGGCATTAATGTTCTGCCTCCAAGATCAATTTTTTCAGCATCTGATGCATTGATTGTTCCCTTTGCGACTTCGATGACTCGATTATCATCAACTAGAACTTGAAATCCGCTCTTTAATACCCCTTCTTTGGTATCCAGTAGCGCATGATTATCTAATATATATTTACCCATTTACCCTCCCAGCTTAATTGTTTAATGAACAAGCAGTTGTCCAGTTGTCTTTCTAAATGACTAGGCCCTATTATGATGTGATAACCGTTCTGCTGTTTCAGACCACGAACCGTCCTCTGCAATCATCACGCCATAGTCGTCCCGCGCTGCGTCTTTTGATATGTATTCGTTTTTCAGATCCTCAAGAATTTTTTCCACTTCTCTTTCATAAGGATGTCCCCATCCGCCACCGCCCGCGCTGAAATTAGCAAAACGTTCTCCTTTTTTCATGAAAGTACGATACATTCCAACGTGTATTTCTTTATCCGTACCAGGCCAAACGATCATTTCATTCCGGCTTGGTTCACCACCTCCTTTCAGCGCCCACGGTAGTGTTTTCGATTTTTTCCCTTGGGAGATGATTTCAGCATCAGCAGAAAACGAAACATCCCTTCGCACGCCAAGCCCGCCCCGGTGCAGTCCTGGTCCTGCAGAATCGGTGATCAGTTCTAATCTTTCATGAAATACATTGCAGGTGTGTTCTAATACCTCGATGGATGTATTTCGAATCGAACTAGTAGATGGATGTTGTAACGCGTCTGCTCCATCATGGAGGTAGGTTCCACCCCACCCAACACCTTCATTGTTGCTGACGATGAATTGCTTTCCAGTTTGGTACTGAATTCCCATCGACATAAATCCCGGTTCGTCTCCACCGGAAGATGCTGGAATAGATTCGACTGCCTGGGATAGCGCTTTGGCGATAAGTTCAAAAGCAACCATTTGCGCCCAACCCATGTAGGTCGAGGCAGGATAAACTGCATGGAATAGAGTACCTTCCGGAGCGATGACTTCAAGCGGTGCATAGTGACCATGGTTACTAGCAGAATAGGGTGTTGTGAGGTATTTAAAATACGTCTTGGCCATGGTGATTGTGCAACCAACCGGTAGCGAAACTGGCCCAACAGCCATAGGATCCGAATCACTGTAATCTGCAATAAATCGGTCCCCATCGATCGTCACTTTGACTCCCATTCGGATCATGTCGTCGGTAATGCCGTCATCATCTAGCCAATCATGCGCTTCCCAGGTTCCATCTGGAAGTTTTCGAACTGCTTCCCTGGCTTCATTTTCGGAATGCTGGATCAGCATATCTAAAGCCTGATGGATCAAGTCAGCACCAAATTTCTCGTACGCTTCTTTGACGCATCGTTCACCGGTTCTGATGCTTGATACCATTGCATTGAAGTCACCAATCACTGCGTCTGGCAGGCGTGAATTAAACTTGATAATGCTCATCAACTCTTCGTCCACGGTTCCTTTTTTGACTAGCTTGATGGGCGGCATGATCAATCCTTCTTGGTGCATGTCAGTTGAATCAGTGAGGTAGCCTACATCTTTCGCGCCAAGATCCATCCAATGACATCGAACACAGAGGTACATTTCCGGACCTTCGATTCCAGGTATAAACACCGGCGCCATTAACAAGGCATCTGCTGCATGAGCCGAATTCCAGTATGGGTAGTTCATCATTACAATGTCACCCTGATCAAACTTCCACTCTTTTCCATCCATGTATTCCAGCACTTTTCCAATCGCATAATCATTGGCGCCAATAAAAGACGTGATGCCGGCAGCTTCTGAAATCATTCGCTTTGACCGATCTGCAATTGAGATACCAAAATCGAGTACCTCATATATGACCGCATTAACCGCTGTTCGCACGAGCGTTCGCCGCATTTGTTCTGCTCCTGAGAGGAACAGATTACGGATAATTTCAATGTCAGCTGGTGAGCACTGCTTTTTGTTCATTTGGCCCTCCTTACCGTCAGAAGTCCTAGTTCATCTGGCATTGCCACTTGACCCCCATGAATTACAGTGATTGCAGTATTTTCTTTGATCACCATTGGTCCTTCTACAGCTTGTTTTGGCGCTAGAGACTCGCGATTTACGACTGGGGCTTCAACGAAATTTCCAGAAGAGTAGTCGAATAAGCGCGTAGTCATTATTTCTTCTGTGGACGACTTATGTTTTATGATTTTTGAAAGTTCAGGTTTTCTAACCTCTCCGATTATTCTCGAACGAACTGAGACAACTTCCATTTTTTCATCAAATTTATGTCCGTAGCGCTCGCGGTGAATATTATTGAATGAGGTTTCTATTGCATCAATTGAGCTATCTTCTGTAATTTCCACATCAAGAGTATGCTCCTGCCCTTGGTAGCGTAGACTAAGGTATTTTCTCATAGTGACAGGAATGCGACCCTCGACCTGTGCTAGCATGATACTTTCGGCATCAGCTGCAATCTCGGTTATTTGACTCTGAATATCTGACAATGTGTCTTTATTCAAGGGCGAGAGAATTGTTTTTGAGTTTTGGTATTCTAAATCACTGGTTAGCATACCCCATGCCGAGAAGAGGGCTGGCACGGGCGGAATGACAACCTCGGGTATATCCAATTCCAACGCTATCATGGGCGCGAACATTGGGCCACCTCCTCCAAAGCCTACAAGACTAAATTCTCTAGGATCCAGACCACGTTCAACTGTTATTTCTCTAACTGCCGCAACATTTTTTGATACCATGATTCGAAAGATGCTTGATGCTGCCTCCTCAACGGACATTTTTAATGGATTACAGAGCGTTTCTTGCAATGCTTTTTCTGCCAACGTTTGATTGATGTGCATTTCACCATTTAGAAACCATTCGGGTCGTAAGTATCCGAGTATTAAAGCCGCATCGGTGACTGTTGGATTTGTGCCACCGCGCTCGTAGCATGCCGGACCAGGATCAGCTCCTGCACTTTGAGGCCCAACTTTCAGCAAATCTTGATCAAGCCAGGCTATTGAGCCTCCACCAGCGCCGATGGTACGGATGTCAAAAATTGGAATTAATACAGGCATATGATCGATGTCTGCTTCATATACTTCAGACGGCCTTCCTTTTGTAAAAACACAAGTGTCAAGACTGGTTCCACCAATATCTAAAGAGATTAAGTTTTTTCGACCAGTTTCATTTGCAATGTACTGCGTTCCTACAACACCGCCGGCTGGGCCTGACAAGACTGTCAATAATGGCGCGTCTTTCGCTTGCTTAACGGTCATAGCGCCACCACCAGATCTCATTACATGAAAGGCACCTTTAAACTCATTATTTTCTAGCCCTTCCTGAAGATCAAGTAGATATTGTCCCAACACGGGTTTAATGTATCCATCCAGAACTGCCGTGCTTGTTCTCTCATATTCTCTATATTCTCGGGCAATTTCTGATCCGACAGATACCGGTATTTGAGGGTGGAGTTTATAAATAAAGTCGCGTGCTTCGATTTCATGTGCTGAATTCGCATAAGAGTGCAGAAATGAAATAGCAATAGCGTCGACGTTAATTTCTTCGACTAGGTATGCTACTTTCTCTTTTAGTTGATTCAGGTTAAGCGGTATTATCACTTCTCCTTTATTATTTATTCTTCCTTCGACCCCTACGGTTTGAAACCGGGGTACTATTTTCTTTGGTTGTTCGTAATCGAATTCATACATTTGCGCAAACGGTAGATTGCCTCGAGCAAGTTCGAAAATATCTCTGAATCCTTCATTAGCGATGATACCGACGACTGCGCCTTTCCGTTCCAGAATGGCATTTAATCCTAGAGTTGTTCCATGAATAAATTCACCAACTGAATCAGAGGAATCTACAAGTTTTTCGACTCCATCAAGCACGCCAAGGTGCGGCGCTTTTGGTGTAGTTGATACTTTCTTGATTTCGAGAGCGCCATCATCAAAATTAAACACCAGTGCGTCGACGAATGTGCCTCCAATATCTACCGCCATACGTAAATTTTTTGCCATTGCTATTCCCAGCCCCGATAGTCATCTGTTGTGTACAAAAGGTCGTACTTCCAATTGTTCTATTCTATACAAAGAAAGAAGTTTCTGTTCTTCCTGTTACTTAAATATTAATTTGATTTGGCTAAAAGTGATGCCGAAATCAGGTCCTGAGTGTACTGCTCTTTGGGAGAATTAAAAATATCATCAACTNCGCCTTGTTCTACTATTTTCCCAGCATTCATTACATAGGCTCGATCACAGAGAAAATTGACCACGGCTAAGTCATGGGAAATAAACAACATTGAAATGTTTTTCTCAATTTTTAGCATCTTCAAAAGATTCAGAATCTGAGCTTGGATTGACATATCAAGGGCAGATACGGGTTCATCACAAATCAGGAATCTTGGCTCGACCGCAAGAGCGCGAGCGATTGCGATGCGTTGTCGTTGGCCGCCCGAGAATTCTTTTGGATGTTTTCTCATATCATCCTTACCCAGTCCAACGGTAGTTAGCACATTCACAATTTCGTTTTCGATCTCGGATTTGTTAGACAAACCACGATGCAGTCGAATGCCTTCCGATAGAATCCCCTTTACACTCATTCTCGGATTAAGTGACGAATAGGGATCTTGGAACACAAACTGTAAAGCTTTTCGCAAAGGACGCATCTGGTTTGCAGTAAAGCCAGTGATGTCATCGCCGTCAAAAAATATCTGGCCAGAGTCAACTTGCAACAAACGTGCTATGGACAATGCAAGGGTCGATTTTCCGGAGCCGGATTCTCCTACGAGACCGACTGTTTCTCCGGATTCGATAGAAATAGTAACGTCATCGAGGGCTGTGGTTTTTTGACTTGAGAAGAATCCCTGCGAGAATCGCTTGGTTAAGCCTCGAGTTTCTACGAGTGCTGCCATTATTGGGATTCCCGAAGAAACTTTTCCAGTTGTATGCAGGCAGATCGTCCCCATTTGACAGGCACTAGTTGGGGATTGTCTCCCTGAGTACAGACCGGTTCGGTGAAAGAGCATCGTGGGTGATATCTGCAGCCGGATGGTAGTTTTCCTGGAATTGGTGGTTGTCCACCGATGGTCTTTAGGTATTCGTTTTCGCTGTTCCCAAGATTAGGCAGGCAGTCTAGCAGTCCCTGGGTGTAGGGGTGAAGTGGCTGGTCGAACAACTTCAATCGGTTGGATTCTTCTACGATTTTTCCAGCATACATTATGATAATACGATCAGTATAGTTAGAGATGACTCCCAAGTCGTGGGTAATAATAACAAGACTCATACCTCGGTTCTCACACTGTTGTTTCATAAGATCGAGTACTTGTTTTTGTATCCGAACATCGAGTGCAGTCGTGGGTTCATCGGCGATTAAGACATCCGGGTCCTGCGCCAGCGCCATGGCAATTACAACACGCTGTCTCATGCCTCCAGAAAACTGGTGCGGATAGGCATTGACTCGCTGAGAAGCTGATGGAACGCCGACCTCCTCCAAAAGATGGATAGCATGCTTCATTGCTCGCTTTTTTGACCAACCGCTTGCGCGCAGTCCTTCCGAAATCTGATGTCCTACCGTTTTTACCGGATCGAGAGCCGCAAAAGGATCCTGGAGCACAAGCCCAATACGTTTGCCACGAATTTCATTCAATAACTTGTTATCGGCGCCAATAAGTTCCCGATCTTCAAATTTTGCAGAACCTTTGACAGTTGCCCGTTGGAGTAGCCCCAAAATGGACAAGATGGAAGCAGTTTTTCCGGAACCGGATTCACCGGCGATGCCGAGTGTTTCGCCCTTGGCCAGGCCAAAAGAAATTTCGTCGACTGCTCGTGCTCTGGATTCGCCAAAACGCACCGCCAAAGATTCAACTTCAAGGATATTCGAGTTCTGCATCTTCAGAATTCCCGCCTTCGGAGTGCAGGGTCAAGTTCACGTCGCAAGATGTCGCCGACAAGATTGAAGCTCACGGCGGTCAAGAGGATCGCCAAGCCTGGGAAGAAAACGACCCACCAAGCTCTTGACATCGCAGAACGACCATCAGCAATCATTGCACCCCATTCAGCCAAAGGAATCTGCGCCCCAACACCGATAAAAGAAAGTCCCGAGATAACGAGAATGACCGCTGCAACATCCAAGGTTAGTTGTACGAACAAAACATCGAGTGAATTTGGAATTAAATGGAATATGATTGTTCGAATTTTTCCAATTCCCATTGCTTTTGCCGCTACGATAAAGTCCTTATCTTTGGTTTCGACAATCAATGCTCGCGTCAGGCGCGCATAGCCCGGCCACCAGGTGATTATCAGAGCCAGAATGGCAGCGTTGATCCCTGCCCCAAACGCGGCCGCAAAACCCATGGCTAATACTAGAGGCGGAAATGCCAACCAGATATCAGTAAAACGCATCAGCACATCGTCCACTAAGCCACCAGAGAGCGCCGATACGACGCCGATTATGATTCCAATCAATGCAACGATCACGATCACAACGAGCGCAGAGGCAAGGGTTAAACGCGCGCCATAAAGTACTCGACTGAAAACATCTCGGCCTGTTGCATCGGTACCAAAAAAATATTCTGTTGATGGTGGTAAAAATCGGTTAAAAAAATCGACCTCATAGGGATCATGGGGCGCTATGATCGGCCCGATAATAGCAAGCAATACCATTAAGGCGGCAAATCCGACTGCCGCAATTTCAAGCGGACTACCCATATATCTGAGAAATTTCATGTGTTATTGGCCTTGAACACTTTCTCGATGTCTTGGATTGAGAAACAGATGCACGATATCGACGATTAAGTTTGTGATTAAAAAGATGACGCCCATGACGAGGACTACGCCAACAACGCCGTGAATATCAGATTGTGTTATAGCCTTCACTGCGTATTTTCCAATGCCGGGCCGAGAAAAGATTTCTTCAACTAAGATAGTGGTACTTAGCATCCAACCGATCTGCATACCAAATATTGTAATCGTCGGAATTAATGCGTTTCGTAACGCGTGCCTGACGACGACCTGATATTCGGATATGCCCTTTGATCGTGCCAAGGTCACATAATCTTCTTGCAGTGTCCTAAGTACCGTTGATCGGGTGGTTCGAGTAACAACCGCAATAAACAATGTGGCGAGGGTGATTGCCGGTAAAAACAGGTGATTCAGTACATCCCAGAATATCTGCCATTCACCTTGTAGAGCCGTATCTATAAGCAGAAATCCTGTTGAACCAGAAAAATCTCGATATTCAAAACTGATTCTTCCAGCAATAGGGAACCAGCCTGCTTCTCCAGCTACATAATGCTGCAATATTAGTCCCAGCCAGAAAATTGGTATCCCAGCCCCAGCCATGACCATGAGCCTAATCGCGCCGTCGATTTTGGAGTCGAACCTAGTGGCTGCTAGCACGCCAAGTGGAATAGAGATCAGGACATTCAACAGCATCGCCAAAAAAACAAGTTCAGCGGATGCTGGAAGCCGGTCTTTGATGTCCTCCCAAATANGTTGATGAGTGAACCAAGATTTGCCAAGATCGCCTCTTGAGAGTTTCGAGAGATAAATACCGTATTGCTTGTGGATAGGGAGATCTAATCCCATTTCCACTCTTAATTCAGCGATTCTCTCGTTTCCCGCATTGGGCCCTGCGGCGACGACTGCAGCGTCGCCAGGGACTAGTTGTCCCAAGGTGAAAGTCATAAAAGACAAAACAACCAACGCGATAGCCGTGAGGCTAACGCGCTGGCCGATATAAACAGCTACATTTTTTGCAGTTTCCTTATTCACCCTTTTGGGGTGGTCTATCTGCTTAGTTTTTTACTTTAAGCCAATGTCCATGAAGTTAAAGGTTTGATGGTGAGCAACGTTGTATTTATAACCCACCACCTTGTCAGACAAGGTGACTACTGAAGCCGGCTGTGCGACAAGGACGTGGATATAATCGTTACCAACAATCTCTTGAACCTCTCCATACAACTTCATTCGCTCGTTTTGATCGGCACTTGATGCCGCTCTATCCAGGCGGTCATCGACTTCTGGATTACTATACTGTGAAAAATTTGTGCCGCCATTTATACCCATTTTGCTGCTATGGAGAAGACCATAGAGAATGCCGTGCGGATCTGGAAACGGCGGAAATGCCGAGGATCCTCCCGCATCAGGTGCTGTATCAAGGCTTTGAGCTGCGGCATACAACGCCGGCCAGGTGCTTCCCGTAGCGTTTAGTGTCACACCGATCTTCGCAAGATTTGCTTGCCACATCTCCGATGCTCGTTGTTGTATTTCCTCTTCGGGCAAAAAGGTCAGGTTGACCTCAGTACCGGCCCAACCATTATCGTCGATGATCTTTTTGGCACCTTCGAGGTCAAACTCTGGATAAATGCCACCGACATGACCCGGCCAGTTAGATGGCATGGGTCCTTCAGGATACGCACAGAAGCCCTGCAGAACAGCGTCGCAAAGAGCCTTGATATCAACCGCCATGATTATGGCTTTTCGGAAGAGTTTATCTGAGAGCGGGCCTCCGGCTTGGACATTGATCATGAAGTAGAGTGGTGTTGCGGCAGCACCGATATCGGTGATGTATCCGTCCTTTCCTTGCAAAGCGATTTTATCGTCTATCGTAAGGTCTGGAGCGATGTGGACTTCGCCTGCCTTCAAAAGGGCTGCCTGTGTCGATGCTTCAGGCACGACCCGAAAGACCACTTCGGCCACATGATTGCCATCCCAACCACCCCAATAATCTGGATAGGCCGTCATTGACACTGAGTCATCTGGTTTGTAGGACTTTAATGCATAGGGACCTGATCCAGCCTCATTCACTGAAAGCCAGGTTCGCGCAAAGTTATCGCCCATATGCGGTTCTACGAGATCCTTGTTGACGATGTAGACGCGTCCGAGAGCTGAAACAAAAGGTCCAAACGGCGCCGAAAGATTCAGTTGAACTGTGTGGTCATCAACAATATTACAGCTGTCATAAGGGCCTGCATCAGTGAGTGCGTTGGCGCCCGCGGCTTGATTTCGATCGAATGTAAAACAGACGTCATCTGCTGTTAGTGCTGAGCCATCATGAAATGTTACACCGTTTCGTAAATTAAAGGTATGCGTTAGCCCATCAGCTGAAGCCGACCAGTCAGTCGCGAGGCGAGGCGACACTGTTGTCTCACCAGCGGTGAATTGAACTAAGGTGTCATACATACCCAGCATCAATTGATCGACTGTCGAATTTTGAGCGTTTGCGGGATCCAGATTTTCTGGCGTTAAGTTTTCAGCGATCACGAGAGTCCCGCTCGGGCCCGCAAGTACCCCGGTCGGGAGCAACAAGGCCATTATGGGCACTAAAAACTTCCGAATAGATGGTTTCATAAAAAACCTCCCTAGGTTTGATAGTAAGTCATTGTTCCCAGCCTGAGCCGGGTGGCAACGGTATCGACTGTATACATCATTAGACCCATATCAGGCGACTGTTGCCGTTAAATGTGGTATACACTTTACGCCTATGGTCTGTCAATGTTGGGCGACACCAAATTTGGCCAAATGGCTAATTCGACAAGATAAAGCAATACTAGGAGGGGGTTATGAGTAATTTTTCTGGGTGCTATACGGTAATGGTTACCCCATTCAGTGAAGATGGATCCAAAGTTGACTATTCGGCTTTGCGCAAATGCGTAGATTGGCAAATCGATAATGGGGTTCCAGGCCTGATCCCGCTTGGAAGTACGGGAGAATTTCTTTCGGTTACGGAAGATGAACGGCGTGAGATCGTTAAAACCGTGGTGGAACAGGCGGATGGACGTGCCGCTGTTTTGGCAGGAACTGCGGACGAGTGGACTGAAAAGTCGGTCCGTTTTAGTCTTGAAGCCCAAGATCTTGGCGCAGATGGAGTTATGGTCATTCCTCCTTATTACTCAAGTCCTACGGACGATGAATTGGTAGAGCATTATCGTCAGATTGGAGATGCTATAAATATACCAATTATGGTGTATAACAACCCAAACACGTCGAACGTGGACTTATCACCTCAATTACTCGGCCGATTGAGTGAACTCAACAATGTAGATTATGTNAAAGAATCAAGTGGTGACGTGACTAGAGTTCGTGAAATCGACCGTTTAAGCGAGGGCAGAATGATTGTATTTTCAGGTTACCATGCTTTTGACTCTTTTCTCGTTGGTGCTAAGGGTTATGTTTCGGTTTGTGGAAATATAGTTCCTAAGCTTTCAGCCGATCTTTATAGATTAGTCATTGAGGAATCAGATGTGGCAGCTGGAAGAGAGCTTTATCATAGTTTATTGCCGCTGCTAGACGCAATTTCTGGGGATCTTTATGTATCGGCAACAAAGACCGCCATGGGAATGGTAGGAATGCCGGTTGGGCCTCCTCGAATGCCTAGACTACCTGTTCCACAAGAGCACGGATTAAAGATCCAGGCTGTTCTGGATGAGCTGGGAGTTTTAGCAGCACGAGCGGCTTAAAAAAAGTCATGCCAGGGGCACCGGATTGCAGGAACGCCGTTGGATCAATTAATACTTAGCTTATACCAATCAATCTAAAGAAGGATGAGATGATGGAATTGGACTTAGTAGTAAGAAATGGAAAAGTGGTTACAGCGACGGATACTATGGAATGCGACATTGGAGTCCGTAATGGGCAGATTGTCGCACTTTCGGAACGGCTGGAGACAAAGAATAGTGATATTGTCGAAGCCGATGGTCGTTGGATAACCCCCGGTGGGGTGGATGCCCATTGCCATTTAGATCAGCCTTCGACAGACGGATCTAAGGCAGCTGATGATTTTTTAACAGGCACTCGTTCTGCTTTGGCCGGCGGCACAACAACCGTAATTCCTTTTGCATTTCAGTTTAGAGGACAGAGTTTAGATGCAGCTGTGACGGACTATCATAAAAGGGCGGCAGGGAAGGCTATTTCAGATTATTCATTTCACTTGATTGTTACGGATCCAACTTCGGATGTGATTGAGAGAGAAATTCCAGAAATGATCCGTAATGGCTATCCATCATTTAAGATGTACATGACCTACGAATCGATGAAGCTAAATGATCGTCAGATTTTGGAAGTTCTCTCTGTAGCTCGAGAGCATCAAGGCATGGCTATGATTCATGCAGAGAACAGTGATTGCATCAGCTGGTTAACTGATCAATTAGAAAAGGCAGGAAAAATTGAACCGTTTTATCATGCTGCATCTCGACCTGGCCCAGTCGAGCGTGAAGCAACACATCGAGCCGTTACCCTGTCGGAGTTGGTGGATGTTCCAATTTTGATCGTGCACGTTTCGTCTCGAGAGGCGGTAGAAGAGATTCGGCGCGCACAAGGGAGAGGCTTGCGTATCTATGGTGAGACCTGCCCACAGTATTTATTTTTAACAGAATCTGATTTAGACAAACCAGATTTTGAAGGAGCAAAATGTGTTTGTAGTCCTCCCCCCAGAGATAAAGCCAATCAGCAAGTTATTTGGGATGGCTTATGTAATGGAACCTTTCAGGTTTTCTCGTCAGATCATTCACCTACCCGATTTGACGATCCCGAAGGGAAGCAATTAAAAGGGAAACAGGCATCATTTCGTTGGATCCCAAATGGGATTCCTGGCATAGAGACTAGAATGCCGCTGCTTTTTTCAGAGGGAGTGATGAAAGGTCGAATTGATATTCATACGTTTGTTAGCCTTACTGCAACAAATCCCGCTAAGATGTATGGAATACACCCTAAGAAAGGCACGATATCAATTGGCGCAGATGCAGATCTTGTTATTTGGGATGATAAAAGAGAAGTAAAAATCACAAATGATATGCTGCACCACAATGTGGATTATNCCCCTTACGAGGGAATGGAGATCAGAGGTTGGCCAGATACGGTACTCAGTCGTGGTGAGATAGTCTTTACGGATGGAAAGATATTGGGTCAACAAGGTCGTGGTGAGTTCGTGCCGGGTCAGGCGCCCACAGCGGCTATTCCCTCACGAAGATTTGTGTAACCGGAGCGATACCGGGTTTTTAGCTCGATATGTTTTAAATTTTATCCTAGCGACCTTTGTNTTTAGGTTTTCGTTTTTCAACAAACGCGGCTATTCCTTCATCGTGGTCGTCTGTTTGCCACAGAAGCATTTTTCGTTCCAAGCTTAGACTTTCATCTAAAGGCTTAGAAAACGACATAATTATTTCAGCTTTAGCCATTTCTAGTGCAACAGGGGAGTACTCCGAAATTGTTTCGGCTATTTCCAGAGCCCGAATTATAGTTTTTTCTATAGGCAGCACCTCAGAGACTAATCCCCACTGATTTGCCAGTTTCGCGTCAATTTTATCTCCTGTTAAGATCATATACATAGCTCTCGATTTACCGATTAATCTGGGCAACCGTTGGGTACCGCCATCACCCGGAAATGCAGAAATTTTTATTTCTGGTGTTCCAAATTGCGCGTTTTCACCACATATTGAGATATCGCATAAAAGGGCTAGCTCACAACCTCCACCCAGTGCGTAGCCATTTATCGCGGCGATCAGTGGCTTCGGAAAATTTTCGATGGTTTTCCAAGCACTTAAACGCTTAACTTCGGCAAACATCGGTATNCCATTTTCAGGCATTTCCTTAATATCGGCACCGGCAGAAAAGGCGTCATTGTCTCCAGTCAGTACCACACAACGGATATCGTCATCTTCGGTGGCTATTGTTAGTGCATTTGCTATTTCTGAGAGAAGTTTTTTACTTAGCGCATTTCTAGCATTCGGTCGATTTAGAGTGATTTGAAGCACTCTTGGTAACGGTTGTTCTGTCAAGATATACTCGTAGGAATGATATTTATTAGTAGACATAGTAGTTTTCATTTTTTGGTGATTAAACGTTTAGTTCATTCTTCCATCTGAAAAACAAAACATTATTTATTGAAGATATCTAGTAAAAGTAATTAAGTGAGAGTAGCCAAGTCTAGGAGCCAACATACCGATTTATTGGCAGTTCAGTATTCGATAGCCCTACACAAAATTTATTTATTAAAGGCTCCAGTTTGTTTACTAACGTTTTTTGACGTGCTGATATCTCCCCCATGCGAATTGCAGAAGCAGTTACTTGCTCTCTTAGAGAATCATAGTCGACGCCAACTGGCGCACGGTTTCGGACCACAAACTCACCAGCGACCATCACATCTTTAACGCCCGAACCGTTTTCTTGAAAAATCACTTGTCGTCGGGCATTGTTAAGTGGCAGATATTGAATCGATCGAGTATCAATAAAAACTAGATCAGCCTGAAACCCCGGTGATATTCGACCAATTTGATCTTCAAGTCCGAGCGCTTTAGCGCTTCCCTCGGTTGCCATTCTAAGGACATCCTCTGCAGAAAGCCAAGATTCGGGGTCTGGTTGATGAATTCGACTAACGTAGGCAGCCATTCTCATGGCTTCGAACATATTAAGTCCATCTGAGCACGTACTGGCATCGGTTCCGATTCCAACATTAATTCCGGCGTTAAGCATATCCTTTGTTTTTGCTATACCGGTTCCAAGGCGTAAATTGCTTGTTGGATTGTGAGCGACATGCGCCCCACGGTCGGATAGCCGACTAATATCAGACTGTTCCAACCATACGCAATGTGCCGCGGTGAAATCTGAAGAGATCACGCCAAGCTTATCTAGATGTTCCGTCAATGAGCAACCAAACAAGTTTTGACCGACTACAGCTTGGAGTTTTGACTCTGCTAGATGTGAATGAATGCGAGCATTAAATTCATCGGCAAGTTTGCGGCAAGTTTGAAAAAAGGTAGGTTCACAGTGGTAAGGAATGGTAGGAGCTAATCCCAAGTAAATAGAATCTTTGGCTAGGGGCCAATCTTTTAAAGCATGGGTGACAGATTTAATTATCGCATCACCAGGTGTTGCCTTTATATCATTAATTTGTCGCCTTAAATCCCGAGGTAGATCATCGATCATGTTTGGCACCGCTTGCCAGAACGTTCGATCTGCTATTAATGGTGCGAGTACAGCCCGCATTCCTACTTTTTTGTAGGCTTCACCTACAGCTATTAAATTTTGCAAATCTGGAAGTGGAAAATCCGAAAAAAGGTCATAACAGGTGGTGCAGCCATTTAAGACCATTTCAACTGCAGCTAATTGAGCGGCCAACGATTTTTCCTCTTGGCGAAAGGTTTCGCTTGTAAGTGGCGACGCATTTAACAGGAGTTCGAGAGTCCAACGGTCTCCAAGTCCCTTGGCTAAACTCACATCTCCATGTGTGTGGGCGTTAATTAAGCCTGGAAGCACAATATTTCCTTTAATATCGATTATTTTGCTATTTTTTGGTATTGGAGAGTCCGGCGGGAGGAGTTCAACTATGATGCCATCTTCAATAAGAATATTAAGATAATCACCATTCAAGGTGCGAGAATCAACGAGACGACCGTTACAGATCATAGATAGCATCGTATCGCTCATATGTATGGTATGTTAGCTTTTGATAAATTAAATCGTTTTAACCTTCTAATCTTTTATTGGCGGTAAGTTAAGATCGAGGAGCCCTGAATTTTTTAAGACCGTTCGTAATTCATCTTCTTTTGTTTTTGGCAAGGGAAGTCGTGGTGGTCTCGGATTACCCATATTTCTGCCCATCATTTTAAATGCGGCTTTCATTCCATGCACATACAAATGATCTCCCAGAAAATCAATTATTGGGACGAGTTCCTTGAATACATCCCATGCCGCATTTTTATCATTTTTATCCACTGCCAAATTAAACATCTGAGCTGATTTTGCTGGCATAATGTTGGCACAAACTGATACCCATCCTTCTGCTCCAACCATAAACGATTCGTATCCCAAGTAACCAGCAAAAACAGTAATTTTGTCACCACATAGATCATTAATTTGGTAAACCCTGCGAGTATCTGTAGTGGATTCCTTTATGTAAGATATATTGTCAATTTCAGCTAGTCGGGCAATCAGTGGCGGCTTCATGTCCAGTACAGTTGATGCAGGATGGTTGTAAAGCATGATCGGCAAAGAGACGGCATCAGCTATTCGCCGATAGTGTTCAAAAATCTCTTCTTCATCAATCCAGCAGTAATAGGGTGTTAACACCATTGCTGCATCGGCGCCTAAACTCTCTGCATCTTTGGTATATCGAATTACGTCAGTTGTGCTTTCGGCAGCTGTCCCTACTACCACTGGTACGCGTCCAGCAGATTGGTCTATCACTATTTGGGCGGTTTGATGTCGCTCTTCATCCGATAAAGAAAGAAATTCTCCATTGCTAGCTAAAGTAATAATACCGTGAATTCCCTCTGATATTTGAAAATCAACAAGCCACCGCAACATCGCTTCATTAATCTCTGAACCGTCTTCCGTAAAAGGAGTGAGTATGACAGTGTAGGTACCCCTTAGTTTTTTCATGATCTTTCCTTATGGGTTAATAATTAACTATCTTTATGTTCTTGGGATTTATTAAACGCAGTGAATTTATCCAAATTCATATTGTTCTTAATTTACTTCCCTATTATGTTGATAGGGTATCATGAATAAAGACTAGATCATTGTTCCTTTGCAAAGGATTTTTGGTTTTAGGCCAGACACAAAAGCTCTGTTAACGTAAAATTGGATAAAGCAACAAATAAAACCAGAAAAGCGGTCTTGCGCTAACCCCAAGACTGCCGAGCGATATTATGAAAACGATTAATCAACAGGACCAAAAAGGAAAAATTCAAACCGTCACTGGGGTTCTTGATCCAGAATCCTTAGGCCCCACCTTGATGCATGAGCACATTCTTTTTGATCTTACACGTCCGGAGGTGGCTTCTAAAGCAAGAAGCGAAAACATTGAAGAGGTCACAATTGGGCTTGAAAACGTATGGGAAATTAATCGAAGATCAATTCTAGATTATGGAAACCAATCTAACCAAACATATTCGATCGCGATGGACGAGCTCAATTTCTTACGGTCAGCATGCGAGAATGCAGCAATTGTCGATCTTACTAATTTTGGGATTAAACCTGACCCGTTAGGATTGCGTCATCTTTCACAGAAAACCAACGTTCCAATCATACAGGGCGCTGGTTATTACGTCGATGAGTACATTCCCGATGAGTTCAAGTCAGCAACAGTAGATGAATTAACGGAAGAAATCACAAATCAAGTTAGGCTTGGTTGTTGGGGAACCGACGTCCGTGCGGGGATAATTGGTGAAATTGGCTGCATGTGGCCATTAAGGCCATTTGAGCGCAAGGTATTGGAGGCAGCCGCGGCTGCTCAGCAAGAAACGGGTACGTCAATTAATGTCCATCCTGGACGGCATAGGGAGGCTCCATTTGAAATTGTGGATATCATCCATAACGCGGGCGGTGATACTAGTCGTTTGATCATGAGTCATATTGATCGAACGCTGACGAATATAGATGATGTCTTAAAGTTAGCTGCCACAGGGTGCGTGATTGAATATGATTTTTTCGGAATAGAGACCTCTTACTATTGGTTTAATGATACCGACTTACCGACGGATTACATGCGACTTGGTTGCATTCGTTCTTTGATTGACCATGGCCATATTAGACAGATTGTTGTTTCTCACGATATTTGCACAAAAACAAGGCTTTCGTCATATGGTGGTCATGGTTACCGTCATATTTTCCAAAACGTGGTTCCATTGATGGAAAGAAAAGGTTTTTCAGAAGTCGAAATACAGATGATTATAGAAAAAAACCCAAGATCAATACTTACGTTCGCTTGATTATTTTTTGATAAATAGCTGCTATGGAAAAGGAAATTATATCTGCTAGGGCTGCGGCGAAAATCGTCAAATCGAGCGATGCTGTAATCGTGGGAGGCTCGGGCGGAATGGGAGNAGCGGAAAGTGTGTTATGTGAATTGGAACAGCGTTATCTAGTTGATCAGAATCCCAGGAATCTCACTCTTATTCATACGACTGGAATCGGTGCGGTCACAAAATTTGGCCTGAACCGTCTTGCTCATGAAGGATTGATTAAGCGTGTTATTGGTGGAAATTTTGGACTGCAGTTGCCTTTTATGCAAGATTTGATAGTCGCAAATAAAATCGAAGCCTACAATTTTCCGCAGGGTGTTATGTGTCAGTTATACCGGGCAATGGCTGCGAAACAGCCTGGTTTGTTTAGTCATGTTGGGATAGGAACTTACATCGATCCTCGAATTGAAGGAGGTAAGATGAATCAAGTGACAACCGCTGATCTTATTGATCTCATAGAGTTGAATGGTAAAGAGATGCTATTTTTTCACGCTCCGGAGGTTAATGTGGCAATTCTACGGGGAACAACAGCAGATAATCATGGGAATATTGCATTGGAGCATGAAGCCGCTACGCTTGAAGGGTTGTCTATAGCGCAAGCTGTTTACAACGCTGGCGGCACAGTTATATGCCAGGTAGAAAGAATTACAGAGAGAGGTAAGTTACATCCACAGATGGTAAGAATACCTGGATTTCTTATAGATAAGATAGTTGTGAGCGCGGATCAGTCTCAAAATTACGCTGTTAAGTTTGACCCAAGTCTTTGTGGGGAATCACGACGACCTATCGAAACAATTACGCCAGATCCCATGAATGAGCGACGGATTATTGCTCGTCGTGCCGCTCTCGAGTTATTTCCAGACGCGGTTGTCAATATGGGAGTTGGTGTTTCAGCGGGGATACCGAACGTCGCGGCTGAGGAAGGGCTTGATGGTATATTCACAATTACAGTGGAAGCCGGCGTTATTGGTGGGTTTGCTGGACATGGTTTGTATTTTGGTTCCGCCTACAACCCAGAAGCAATCATTGACCAAGGATATATGTTTGATTTTTATGATGGCGGCGGTTTAGACATAGCTTTTGTTTCATTTGCTGAGGTTGATGCAGATGCGAACGTTAATGTTACCCGTTTTGGAAACAGAAATGATGGTGCAGGGGGATTCATTAACATTACGCAAAATGCTAAGAGCATTGTTTTTAGCGGCACCTTAACAGGCGGTGGTTTGGATATTGCAATGGAGAAAGGCAAGATCAAAATAAGAAAAGAGGGGACTATTTTAAAATTTGTTCAGCAAGTCAATCAAATTAGTTTCAGTGGGAAAAGAGCAATTAACAATAGAACTAATGTCATGTTCGTTACGGAGCGCGCGGTATTTCGGATGACAAATTCTGGAATCGAAATATCGGAGGTGGCGCCAGGCATAATAATTGAAAGAGATGTGTTGCCATATATTCCATTTCCTATAATTCTGCCTTCCACTATAAAAACTATGGATCATAGAATTTTTTCTGAAGGTCCGATGGGGATCAAGGACGAGATTTTGACTAGAACTCAAAGTAGTTAATTTTAGAAATTGTTCTCAACATATTTGAAGGGAGTGCAGTATGCCTACAATTCATGTTTATGCTTTTGAAAGATCGTTGGACAAACGAAGAAACCTGACCAAAGAAATTACGGAAGTCGTTAGTCGGAACTACAACATTGATCCGAACATTGTTACCGTCTATTTTTTTGACACACCCAAAGACAAAACTGCGCATGGTGGAGTTTTAGTATCAGATGAAGAGAGTCCCACCAATTAACTTTATAATTATTACGACCAATTTTGGTTTATTAAATCTATTAAAAATTATTATTTCCCTATGAACAGTATTACAAGTGAAAGTGAAGCTTCGCTGATCGAATGCCTAACAGATTTAATTGGCATTCCATCAACTTATCCCCCTGGAGATACCATAGATATTTGTAAATACGCAGAAAAAAAACTTAGACCTTGTGGTTATTCTCTAGAGCATTACATGAATTGTAGCCCCATTAATAACTTAATTGCGCGAGCTGACTCTTCATCCAAATATCCATGCGTTGTTTTTAATGTTCATGTTGATACAGTAGAGCCAGGTTCTCTTGATTCATGGGAGGGTGATCCATACCGAGCTCACGTTCGAGATGGACGCTTGTATGGTTTAGGGGCAGCTAATTGTAAGGGCAGCATGGCAGTGCATGTGTGGCTGGCCGAAGAAATTTACCGTCGAGGAGGCATCGAAAGGGGCACTATTATTTTTTCATTTGTGGGAGACGAAGAAGCGCTTGGTCCGCATGGTACGAAGATGTTGCGAGATGAATCTGTTTTGGAGCCTGATATTCTTATCGTGGGGGCTCCGACCTCAAACGACTTACTAATTGATGAAAGGGGCGTGATGTGGCTCCGGCTTGAAACCTATGGGACGGGCGGCCATGCCGGCGACCCTGCTTCAGCTGATAATGCAATTGATCGATTGGTTCGTCTTTTGTCTTCACTTAAAACAAATTTGTTTAGTAGACTTCCAGAACGGAGGAAAGGAAAAATTGCATCCACAGTGAATGTAGGCAAGATCCATGGTGGTACGAATACTAATGTCGTTCCCGAGTATGCTTTCGCAGAAATTGACCGAAGATTACTTCCCGATGAGGATGTCCATGAGGCATTTAATGAAATTCAAAGAGTACTATTTGCATCAGGCGAGCCTGAGGATAGTTATAAGCTTCAGCTTCTTGTTGGCACAAATGGTTTTGAAGGCCAATCGACTGGCTCGGGAGTTGCTGCTTTTTCTAACGCGATCACCAAACAATTAAAAAGGGAGCCCCAGTTTTTAACACCCGTAGGGGCGTTTGATGGAAGACATTTCTCAGGGGATCAAGTAGAGATTTTCAATACCGGACCTGGGGAGAGCACCGAAGGGCACGCGTCAAATGAATCGATAAAAATTTCTGAACTGGTGGATGCTGCGGCGATACATATTGCCGCCGTTGAATCGTTGGTTGGCTTGAAGAATTAATTTTTTGTGTGAACCAGATTTTGTTCAAGGTATTCACTACCCAGCCTTATTTGCTGCTCCCGGTTTTTTTTGTATATCGAAATCTTAATGGTTAAATCAAAAAAAAAGGCAGATAATCATCCCAACTGGCTCGATCGCGATCGAGATGTCGACGACGCGACCACGGTTCATTTTTCATTTAACGGAAAAGACTTAGTCGGACGCAAGGGAGAATCAGTAGCTGCTGCTTTAATTGGGAAGGGAATTCAATCTTTTCGACAAAGTCGGACAGGACAAGCTCGAGGACTTTATTGTGGAATGGGCACTTGCTTCGAATGTCTGGTAACAATTGATGGGCATTTGTCACAGCGAGCCTGTCTTGTTTCCTTAAAAGAAGGGATGAGAGTCGTTAGTCAGGCGTACGCACCTATGATCGACTCGATCAAGGATACGGCGCCATTGCATCGTAGCGAGAATTGCGCCTTTCCGAATAGCGTTGAACTAGCAGTAATCGGGGCAGGTCCAGGTGGGCTTGCGGGCGCTATTTCCGCTGCAAGAGCGGGTGTGGATGTCGCGATTTTTGACGAAAGAGCATTACCCGGAGGGCAGTATTTCAAGCAGCCAGCGATCCATAGCAAATTAGTACAAAAAAATGCATTAGATAAGCAATCAATCGAAGGTAAGTCTTTGATAGCTGTTGCCCGTAGTCTCAATGTCGCAATTTACAGCGAGGCGATGATATGGAATATAGTCAAAAAACAAGACACTTTCGAGTTAAAGATTGTACGGAATAACGAAAGTCATCACATCATTGCTAAGCAAATAATTGTTGCGACCGGTGCCTACGAAAAACCTTTTCCAATTGCAGGCTGGACCCTGCCTGGCTTTATGACGACAGGTGCGGTTCAAACGCTAATCCGAGCTTACAGAGTGACCCCTGGATCAAAGGTGCTTATATGTGGAAATGGCCCTCTGAACCTTCAGGTAGCAGCAGAGCTAGTGAAAGAAGGAGTAGAAGTGGCAGCAGTTATTGAAGTCGCGCGACCACACAAACTTAGTAATTTATCCGCACTAGTGAAGGCTACTTTCCGGGCGCCTATATTAATGTTGAAGGGATTAACTTATATCGCCAGATTATGGGCCGCTAAAGTGCCAATATTGTATAACCATGTTTTAGTCAGCGCTGAGGGCGATGACTTTGTCGAGAATGCTCACGCGGTTGCCATAAATCAAAATGGCAAGCCTATTGCAGGAACTGATAAAAAGTTTGAGGTCGACACCGTTTGTGTGGGATACGGCTTTATTCCTAACACAGACCTTACGAGATTGTTGCGCTGCAACCATGGCTATAAGGAAGATAAGGGTAATCTCGTGATCGACCGAGAACATGATGGGGTTACAAGTTGTTCTGGTGTTTTCTCCGTCGGAGATGCTGGCCAGGTTTTGGGTGCACAGTTTGCTATGGACCAGGGAACATTAGCAGGAATCTCAGTTGCCAAAAATCTTGGAAAAAAAGTTTTTGATTCCCATGAAATTAAGCTAGCAAAACGTAATATTCATTCCCATCAAGAATTCCAGCGAGCCTTATGGACACTTTATGACTGCCCAGAATTCAGTACGGTTCTGTCGTCGAATGTTGAATCAACTATATGTAG
This sequence comes from Acidiferrobacteraceae bacterium, assembly GCA_002721105.1. Next base: position 144,759 of record PBJL01000008.1, read on the forward strand.
GTGTGAAGATGTCAAAGCGTCAGAAGTTATGAATGCGATTAAATGCGGAGCTGATGATATAGCCTCTGTAAAAAAGATGACTCGTGTCGGAATGGGACGTTGTCAGGGTCGATATTGTGGGCCAACCGTAATCAAGATGTTATCTAGTCAAGGACGAACAAAAATAGACGAGTTTGCTTGGTTCGCTCCGCAGGCCCCCCTCAAGCCGCTTTTAGTTAAGAANATTGCTCAAATGAAGAACGAGTGGGGCTCAGAGATGGAGGGTTTTGAGACATCTAGATTGATGAAAACGTCAACGACCATAGCTCAGAATTCTGTTCTTTCGGAAGCTCAAGTAGTGGTTATTGGGGCGGGAATTCTTGGTACATCTGCTGCTTATTCTTTAGCATCAAGAGGTACGGACGTTATTCTACTTGATCGGGGTGAACCGAACGGCGAAGCTTCTGGAAATAACGCGGGAAGTTTGCATGTTCAATTGTTAGCATACGATTTTTCTTTAGGGTCAACAGGCCAAATTAGTCCTGCATGCCAAGTGCTGCCTTTACAGAAGGAATCCACGCGATTGTGGTGTGAGCTTGAGAAAGAACTTGCCAAAGATCTGGGAATTCAAATTTCAGGAGGTCTTATGGTGGCAGAAAATAAGGATCAGATGCAACGTCTCAAGCACAAAGTTGAGATGGAAAGAAGTTTAGGAATCGAAGTGGACCTAGTTTCTCAAAATGAGTTAAGAGATCGTGCTCCGTATATTTCTGAAGGCATGATTGGCGGCGCCTGGTGTCCTGAGGAAGGAAAAATTAATCCAATGTATGCGACACCTGCCCTACTGAATGCCGGTCTATCACGTGGCATAAGACTTCACAAACAAACCAATGTCTTGGGAATACGCAAAAGCTCTAGCTATTTTGAAATAGAAACATCAAAGGGAACCATCAAAGCAGGTCAAATTGTTAATGCAGCTGGTGGTTGGTCGGCATTAGTTGCAGAAATGGTTGGTATTACGTTGCCTGCGAGGCCCCATCCAATACAGATGATAGTCACGGAGCCAGTTACAAAAATGGTCGATCAATTGTTAGCTTACGCGGATCGACATCTTACACTCAAGCAGGTGCCAAATGGCAATTTTATTATTGGCGGTGGTTGGAGAGCTGGGTTGGATCAAACGACGGGTCGTCCGGTAGTTTTGCAAGAAAGTTTCGAAGGAAATCTTTGGGTTGCCAGTCAAGTAATTCCGCAGCTTAATATGATTCAGGTAATACGATCATGGGCTGCGATGAATGTGAGTGTTGACGGTGCGCCGATATTGGGTGAGTCAAAGGAAGTGCCAGGGTTTTACAATCTGGTTAGTGTGAATGGAGTCACATTGGGCCCTTTATTAGGAGAGTTGACGGCGGAAGTTGTCTGCACTCAAAAGAAAGTTCCAGGTATTAGTCCATTTACTTTAGAAAGATTCAACTAGTCAAAGAATACTGTTTGCAAATCCTAAAAAGTTCATAGTTCAAAAAAATGATTTCAAATTATGGCTTCTAATGAATTTTAATTAAAGCTAATTTTTTAATTTTACAGCTGCTGGCGGCTTTCCCTTGATGGTTATTCTATGAATAGTTCTTTTTTCAGTATCGTCGTCGAAGTTAGTTGCCTTATGCATACCAGCTAGGTTATCTGTTGCTACGATATCGCCCAGACTCCATTTGTGGCGGTAAATAAATTGATCGCTTAGCATAAAATTTTTTATTTCCTCATAAACTTTTGTTCCCTCTTCGACTGGAAGCCCGATCGGTTGAATTCCTGGGTTGTAAAATTCATATAATGCACCAGGAAATAAAAAGTGACGCGCCGTTTCAGGGTGTTGACCTATGAGAGGATGCTCGACATCTGGCGTAGACGCACATTCTTCTTTTGATAAAGGTTCTCTTCCTGGAAATGTATAAGACCACCCAGTAATCCAGCTGTGACGTATTCTAAGCGCAAGAAGTTTATTTTTCAGTTTTAGTGGCATAGCGTCATAGACTTCATAGCTATTTAAGAGTAGCGTGTCACCACCTTGGCGCGGTAATTCTTTAGCCAAGAGAAATGTAATTTTAGCAGGTTCACTCGTATAATATAAATCGCTGTGCCAGTATCGACCTGCTTTGGTTAATCCGGTGGGTTTTCCATCTTTTCTTTCTACATTTGATATTACATAGATTTCTGGATGTCCAGGCAAGGTGTACTTGGGCGCGATAATCTCCTCGACATCAGCCTCTGAATATTTTTTCTGACGACTAGTAGCTGGAACCCCCGAGATAATTTCCCCAAATCGTCGACAGAAAGCAATATATGATTCCGAGGTAATACGATGTTGATCCTTGATAATGATGTTAGGCCATTGCAAATGGGCAGAATAGATATCTTGGAAGAGTGATTCACTTAGTGCAGTTGAAAGGTCAAGTCCTCGCAAGATAGCCCCAGAATTTTTTGGCAGTATTTCAATTTCCATGAGCCCACATATTTTTTCCTAGTCAGAATCTGAATGGGTAGATTTTTCTTCAAGCATTTCTATCATTTGATAAAAACCAGCTTTCCGAATCATAGAAAACAAATTTTGCAGCCCTAGTTCTTCTATATTTTTAACAACACTTTTAGTCGACATATCTTTTGGCAAGTTGTTGAAGATATCTGTAAGTATATATGCATAACCACCTGTAATTGGAGTATTGCTCCATGCTTTTAAACGTCCCTTTTCCAACCCAACAAAAAGCTCNGATTGACATTGAGTTACCCGATTCTCTTTTGTGCGATTGTTTTCTGAGAGTGGATCATTTTTTAATTTTTTTCCTAATGATATGAGCCATCTATACACTTCATATGAACTAATAGAATTTAGAGCAACTATTTGTTCACGATATTCAGTAAATTTGTCAGTATTTTCTGTGGATACATTCACCGATTTATTCCATATTTTCAAAGTTCAGTTTCGGATATTATCCTAGGCGGTGCTCGGAATAAACACACTTAACAAAAGAAAAAATTTCACTAAAGCCTGAAATTGTGCCTAGCGTGACAACGTTGCTTGGATGTCGTAATTATTGCTACCGATGATATTACTCGTAGTGGATATTCTCAATAGGTGAATAATTCAATGATTTTAGGATTATTTTTCCGAATTGATTCCAAGGAATACAATTCTTTGCTCCGTAATGGTATCTACAATGTTTTGTTATTTATTGTGTTTCAATATGGATCAGCCGAATTGGGATGAGGCATGTTGCCATTGGTATCAATTGCTGTTAAAACCTAAATCTACCCCTAACGATCGGACAGTCATTTTTATAGATATAGATAATAAAGCTCGTGTTTTCCGATAAATTACTTGAAAGGCATAATTTCTATTATCGAATTGGATCACTATATTTTCTGCTAACGATGAGGCGACCGAGGTTGATTATGAAGCTGAGCTTGNTTTCCAAAAGTATATTTTTTCCTCTTTTTTTTATTGTCTTTCTTCAAGGCTCTATAGCTGACACAATCAGTTTTAGGGGAGGCAAATATAGTGGTGAAATTCTTCGCGGGCTTCCTGATGGAGAGGGTACTTGGGTAATGGATAATGGTGATGTCTATTCCGGAAAATTTGTCGCAGGAGTTCTCCTAGATGGAAACGGTCGATTTCATCAGGGGAATGGAAGCATTTATGAGGGATCGTTTCTTTACAGCATACCTCACGGACAAGGTCGCCTTAATCTATTAAATGGTTCTGTTTATANAGGCACATTTGACTTCGGAAATTGGACTGGTCAGGGATCATTGGTTTTTTCAGATGGGTCGAGTTATATCGGTACATGGCATCAAGGGCAACATCATGGAAAAGGAATACTAACTTTAAGTAATGGCTATTTATTTGATGGCACATGGAGGATGGGCAAGAAGCATGGAATAGGGCGCGAGGAAATCACAATATTTGGTGATACGATAGAGTATGAAGGGACTTTCCGCGATGGTGAAAGAAATGGTTATGGCATCCGTGCATCCAATGATTGGAAGTATATAGGTGAGTGGTATGATGGAAAGCGGCAAGGTTATGGTACTACTATTTTTGGGAACGGGTTCGCTTATGTAGGCTTTTATGCTGAGAACCAGAGATCGGGGCAAGGAACTTTATTTTATCCAGATGGATCTACCTTTGTCGGCAGTTTTGAACGTGGCAGACCATTGAATGGCGAGCGTATTGATGGTGATGTGTTCGTGGGAGTCTACAAAAATGGCATCTACGAGCAAATAGGGGAGTATAAATAGGGGAGTAATTAATGTTCCAATAAAAATAGAGTGATATTTTTTAGGTTGCGAATGGGCCAGTGACAGCTATCGTAAGACCTTCTTTTTGAATGTTAAGGAATAGCCACTTGTTGTCAGGCGAGAAGCATAGACCAGCAATTTCACTAGCTCCTTGATTGAGGAGGTTTTCCGCAAATTGGTATAGATTTCCATCAGGTTGAATTACCCATATACCGTTAGATCCATTGCCGCTGTCTTCTGCTAGAAATACATCTCCCCAGGACGACACTGTTATATTATCAGGATGGTCAAACGTATCTTCTTTATTAGCCTCAGCGATNAGCGTTAGCTTATTTTTTTTGTTACTGATGTCGAGATGGAATATTTGGCCTCGCCCCCATTCACCGCCATCTGTGGAGGATATGTATAGAGATTTATTTTGCAGCCAAGCACCTTCACCACGAGATAGGATAGCAGCGCCTTGGCTATGCGCTTGTTCGCGAGTTGGTATAGTCGTCGCATCGGGATCTGTGATTGCTATCCATTCAACATTGTGACTTTCTCCAATCTTACGACCTTCTGAGAGAGATGCATTTGGCTCTCCTTTTATTTTCAGCGCCTGCAAAGTTCCGCCGGAGAAAGGATTTTTTGGGTCATTTGGGACATGACGATATATAGCGCTTGCAGAAACATCTTCGGTCAGATAAATAATGCCTGATTCAGGGTCAATAGCGGCGGCTTCATGTGGAAATCGGCCTAAGGTAGGCAACGCTCTCGGTTTTTGTAGGCTTGAAGCTTCTGGATCACATAGAAATACATAGCCATGTTTTGGCTCATCAATTTCTTCACAACTAAGCCAACCTTGATAAGTGTAACCACCACCACAATTTCTGGATGTCCCAGTAAGGACCAAATTGCTAGAAATTCGCATTCCGGTTTCCCTATCGACAACTAATCGACTAACACCACCCGCTCTGTCCTTGTCGTAGGCAAGACTGGAATCAACGGCTTTTCCCGAATGATTTTCATGATTGCGCATTAGGATCCATGTATTATCTTTTCCTGAAAAACACGCCATTCCATCAGGTAGGCCCGGAACCACGAAGTTGTCATCCATTAAATCATCAGTTTTTTCTAGAATTTGGTATGTAAATTCCGGCGGCAAATCGAGAACGTTCTGAGGATCTTTGACTAATGTAGATGGTTTTCTCGAAAGCAAACGTCGATTATAAATCAAGCCGATGGTGGATAAGCCGGTTAATGTAGTAAACCCTGCTACCAACAGTTGTCTACGCGTTAGATTCATTTTGTTCAGTGATGTAAAAAAGCTTGTGAAGTTACACAATTATATAGTGGGAAGTCGTCAGATTCGTAGAAAAATAGTTACAAATTTATGGAAAATATAGCAAGTCCACCAGGATGTGAGCGGTCGTGTATTGCGCCAACATATGTGACAAGTAATTTTTTTCGGATGTCATCGTAATATAGTCCATAAGGTGGCCCTGGTATTTGTGCAGGACCGTCTATCGAGAAATGCTTACCATGATTTTGGGTATCTATCATTAATAATTTATTTTTCTGGCCCCACAAACCAACAATAACCCACCTGTTTTGGAGCACTGCTAAACCTGTCAGATTGACGTCTGGAAACTCCGCTATGATTTCAACATCTCCGCTATAGAAATTACTAATTTTTAGAACGTTACTGCCTTGACCAGGATTAAGATTTTCCCGGTTCTCATAAGAATTTGTCATCCAAACGTTGTTAGAGTCACAAACCAACTGACGTCCATAAGCAATTGTTTTCTGGTTGTCTGAAAAAATTTCTATAGATGATGTGTCTTGAAATTTGTATCGTAAAAGTCGTGAGTTGAGGGAATCAGCTACATAAATCCAACCATTGTTCGAGTCGTGACATATACCATGTGGAGCATGCAAAAAACCTTCTTGGGGGCCAACGAAACGTTCTATTTTTCCAGTAACAATATTTACTTTAACGATTCCATGCCCCCAACCTTCACTAATCAAAATTTGTTCTTCATCTATTACATCTATGTAGTGAGGCGATAAGATGGCTAGTTGATCACCATTGTTTTGAGAGAGTACCTCATATGATTCTATGAAAAAAGGATCAGGTGAGAGAAGAATCTGATTACTGAAAAGCTCACTCGATACATAATTTCCGCTAATATAAACTGTATGTGCAGGATGTTTTAGTTGGCCCGTGTACATAGCGTCAAGTGCAATCCCTGGCGTAGATGAAGAGTTTTTTGACCAAAAAAATATTGAGGTAATTGCAGAAATAAGAGCAATGATTATAGAAACTAGAATCTTTTTTGAGATTAACATTCAATAAAAGCTATCGGAGCAAGAATAATTTTTGATTAATCCTATCTAATCGTAGACCAAAGAGGCTTATGACCGGAACCCATCGAATCAAGATCTACCCAAATGGCGTCAATGTGCTTCACTATGTCAGCACTAGCTATATATGTAATCAAGTACTACGTGGCGGATCTTTAGGCGTCTAGGTATGGTCACCATTCGGTTCATTTTTGGTATATAACCACGCATCAAAAAGACTATTTTGGTTTTTCTATCGCATCGTCGTTGCAATGTGTTTGTTTGCACATTTGAATATACTCCGATGTATCAGGTGTAAATTTGAAGTCACTAGCGACAATCGTGCTATTTGTTAATAAGTTAAATCATCAAGATTCTTTAATAGTTTTGAATTTTTGCTTCAGAGCGCGAATCTAAGTATCAATTCCGCTATTCATAAAGTTCACCAGAAATAAGATTCACAGTGTTAACAAATTCGTCCTCCACGGAACTCTCAAATACGGAATATGAAGTCCACATTAGGCTATCGTTCATATAAGTCTCCAGTCGTCCATCATCCATCAAAAATCCAGTATATTCATCTTTTGAAAATGACATAAGAATAGCGGGTCCATTCAAGTTGAAATTTAAAATTTCCATAGCAAAAAATATCCATTGGTAAGTTAAGCATATGGTAACTTTACAGTTCTCGGGGGCTCATCAGATGAGCGCCTCAGATTCCAATCGAGATATAACTTTTAGCTATACGATCAACCGCAATCATCATTGCAGCGGTGCGCAAATCAGGTATATTTTTGTTTTGGTTCCAAAGAGTGGTGATTGCNTTGTAGCCTTCCCGCATAGTGTCTTCTAGTCCTGACCTAACTAAATTGATTTCTGTCGCTCCGCTCAAAACTGAGTCGCGCAAATCTGGAGGAAACGATTTTTCCTGCAATTTTTCTATTCCTTGAATAAGTGATTCAAATTGACTTTCTAATTGACGTCGTTGCATTCGCCCAAATCGTATGTGAGTCAGATTTTTTATCCACTCAAAATAACTTACCGTTACCCCCCCAGCGTTCGCGCAGAAATCTGGAATAATTATCACTCCACGTTGTCGCAAGATTTCATCACCACTTGATGTGATTGGACCGTTAGCTGCTTCGATTATTAGTGGCGTTTTAATCAGGGGTGCATTTTCTTCATTAATCACTCCTTCCATAGCGGCAGGTATTAAAATATCTGCATCAGCTTCTAGCATTTCAGATCCGCTAGAAGTGAAACCACGGTATCCTCTGATACTACTTGTATTTTGTATGTGAAGGTATAGTTCCGAAATATCTATCCCATTTTCATTAATAATCGCACCGTCCTTTTCAAGTACATGAGTGATGCGACAACCATCTTGTTGGCTCAAAAATAAAGCCGCATGGTAGCCTACATTGCCTAGCCCTTGAATAATAATTCTTTGGTCAGACAGTTTAGATGTGAGGCCTGTTTTTTCCACATCCTCTTTGTGTCGGAAGAATTCTTGAAGCGTATATTGAACTCCGCGTCCAGTTGCTTCAGTTCTACCTGCTATACCACCTCTTCCTAGCGGCTTTCCAGTAACACAAGCCCACGCATTCAAATTAGTGGGATTTAGCTTTTTATATTCGTCCGCCATCCATGCCATTTCACGTTCACCCGTTCCAACATCCGGTGCAGGTACATTTTGTGAAGGACTAATTAGATCACGTTTTGCTAGCTCTTGAGTAAATCGACGTGTAATTTTTTCAAGTTCTTTATTTGTCCAATCATTTGGATCAATAGCAAGAGCGCCCTTTGCTCCACCGAAGGGGATATCCATAAGAGCGCACTTGTATGTCATTAGTGACGCCAAAGCTTCAACTTCGTTTTGATTAGCATATGGTGCATAACGTATCCCACCTTTTACTGGTTCTAAATGTTCCGAATGTACAGACCGATATCCTGTAAATGTCTGCATCTGATTTCTTAGTCTCACTCCGAAACGGACCACATATGTTGAGTTTGTGACTTTAATTTTTTTCGCCAGATCGTCAGAAAGACCTAGTAGTTCAGACGCTCGATCGAAATTTGTTTCAACTGATTGAAGAAAAGCGCTACTTTTTTTATCCATAATCGAAGTAAGAAGATTGAATTTTTTGAGAAGTATCAATTCTATTTGTTTATCGCCTGCAAGCATAGACTAGATATCAAAGAATCATTTGTTATTAAAGAGCAATAATCACTCGAAAAATAGGTACTTTAAGGATTAAAATTCTATCTCAGGTGCTCAGAATATTTTGGTGAACGTACGCCTACAACTTTTCGATTTTGACGTAAATAGCTAGATATGAACTTGCGCTGTAATAAAACAATATCTGAATATCCACTATAATTCTTTTGTTTGCAGGGGCGTTTTTACAAAATGACAGTTTTTAGGTGGTTTGAATCTCGATTAAATCCTTATCCGGAAGAAGAGCCTGGTATTCCTCCATCTGGTATTTTTGCATTTTGTTGGCATTACACGAAATCTGCATGGCGATGGTTAATTTTTATGTCTTGTCTAACTGCATTAATTTCTGCAGGCGAAGTTTATTTATTTGGTTTTCTAGGCAATGTAGTTGACTGGCTTGCTGCCAGTCAAAAAGAAGGATTCATAAATCGAGAAGGACAACGACTATTCTGGATGGGAATGGTTTTATTGGTATTGCTTCCAGTAATTACTCTATTTCATGCATTGTTGGTTCATCAAACATTGTTAGGTAATTATCCGATGATTGCGCGTTGGCAAATGCATCGGTATCTATTAAAGCAGAGTATCAACTTCTTTGCGAACGAATTTTCCGGGCGGGTCGTGACGAAAGTAATGCAGACATCTCTTGCAGTGCGAGAGAGCGTAATGAAACTGCTAGATGTCTTTGTATATGTCGCAGTTTTCTTCATATCAATGACGATATTGTTAGCAGCATCCGACTGGCGCCTTGCGTTACCATTGTTGATTTGGGCGATAATATATTTTCTGCTTATCAGATTTTTTCTCCCACCATTAAAAAGATTGTCTAAGGATCAGGCAGACGCACGATCTTTGATGACTGGTAGGGTTGTCGATAGTTATACAAATATTTCTACCGTGAAATTATTTTCTCATGCGGGCCGGGAAGCAATTTACGCAAAAGAAGGGATGGACTCTTTTTTAGTGACAGTTCATAAACAGATGAGATTAGTTACAGCATTGGTCAGCAGCGTTTATTTTCTCAATTCGTTAGTAGTTTTTAGTGTCGCAGGAGTAGCGATTTGGCTTTGGTTAAATAATGCTGTATCCATAGGCTCTATCGCAATTGCGATTGCACTCTGCTTGAGAATCAATGGTATGTCGCAATGGGTCATGTGGGAGGTGTCAGCACTTTTTGAACAGATCGGTGTTGTTCATGATGGCATGACAATGATGGTAAAACCTCATGATGTTAAAGATATNGAAAGCCCTCAAAGACTTAAAGTAAGTCGTGGCGGCATTATCTTCGATCGTATTAGCTTCCATTATCAAACGGAACAAAATGTTATTGATAATTTATCCTTAAGCATCGAACCGGGTGAAAAAATTGGATTAGTAGGTCGATCTGGTTCTGGAAAAACCACAATGATGAATTTGTTGTTACGCTTTTATGATTTGCAAACAGGCCAAATCCTTATCGATAAGCAAAATATAGCGATGGTGAGTCAGGATGTTCTACGATCAAATATTGGTGTTGTTACCCAAGATACATCACTACTACACCGATCTATTCGCGAGAATATTGCATATTCTGCCCCTGACTGTCCTGAAAATTACATTATTGAAGCTGCTGAAAGTGCTAACGCATTGGATTTTATCTCGGATCTTGTAGATTCGGAAGGTAGAACTGGTTTTGATGCGCATGTCGGTGAGCGGGGAGTAAAATTGTCAGGTGGCCAAAGACAAAGGATAGCAATTGCTCGAGTATTTTTAAAAAATGCCCCTATTCTGATTTTAGATGAAGCTACGTCTGCCCTTGATTCAGAAGTTGAAACCGCTATTCAAGAAAATTTATTCCGTCTGATGAAGGGTAAAACGGTTATTGCTATCGCTCATCGTCTTTCTACGATTGCCCAATTAGATCGACTGATTGTTTTGGATCATGGACGGATTTCCGAATCGGGCACTCATCAGGAATTGATAAAAGGATCTTCGATTTATTCTGATCTTTGGAGGCGACAATCAGGTGGATTTTTAGCACCAGACGAGTATAAATAGAAATCTGAATTGTAGGTGGTTTTATGGTGGGCCCGGAAGGACTCGAACCTTCGACCAATGGATTATGAGTCCACTGCTCTAACCAACTGAGCTACAGGCCCTCGCAAAACTTCAAATTAACAGGACTAGTTTGAACCAATAGTATTAACGTGAATAACTTTTTCTGTCAATGCGATTAGCCGATTTACAAGACGATGATTTGTTTGGCATTTGGATTCTGGTCTAACCTTGTTTTCTGTATCAGCTTGAATACAACCTAAGTTGAATTAAATAAATAATATTGCTGAACGCCACTTAGTCGAGGTAGCTACGAAGTTTTTCGGATCGGGTTGGATGCCGCATTTTCCGTAGCGCTTTAGCTTCGATTTGGCGAATTCTTTCTCGTGTTACATCGAATTGTTTGCCGACTTCTTCCAAAGTATGATCAGTATTCATGCCGATTCCGAAACGCATACAGATTACTCTTGCTTCTCGATCGGTAAGACCGTCTAAAATGTCACGTGTTGCTTTCGTAAGACCAGAAGTAAGAGCGGAGTCAACGGGTGCTTCTATATTTTTGTCTTCAATAAAGTCACCGAGATGGGAGTCCTCATCGTCACCAATCGGGGTTTCCATTGAAATGGGTTCCTTGGCTATTTTCAACACCTTCCGAATTTTATGCTCAGGCATGTCCATCCTTTCGGCCAATTCTTCAGGAAGCGCCTCGCGACCTTTCTCTTGGAGAATTTGCCTCGAAACCCGATTTAATTTGTTAATAGTTTCTATCATGTGAACCGGGATGCGGATTGTTCTGGCTTGATCAGCGATTGAGCGTGTAATTGCTTGACGGATCCACCACGTCGCATAGGTAGAAAACTTATATCCGCGTCGATATTCAAATTTATCAACAGCTTTCATAAGNCCNANATTNCCNTCTTGNATNAAATCCAAAAACTGTAGACCACGATTTGTGTATTTTTTTGCAATTGATATTACTAAGCGAAGGTTTGCTTCCACCATTTCTTTCTTGGCGCGTCGAGCCTTCGCTTCTCCAATTGACATGCGTCGGCTTATTTCTTTGATTTCAGAGATTGGTATACCGACTTGTTTTTCTAGCTCTTCGAATTTTTCTCGTAAGACATGGAGTTCGTCGGAATGCGCCCTAAGTACTGATTTACTTCCTTCTTTTCCACGCATGAGACTTCTAATCCAAAAGTGATCCGACTCTCTACCCATAAATTTGTCGAGCACTAGGTTACGTGAAATCTTAGCTTTTTTAATGCATATGTTAGCTACCGCTCGTTCTAGAATGCGTGTAACTTCAACCGTATCACGCATAATTCTTGATAAATTATCTATTTGTTTAGGAGCTAGGCGTAACAGCATCACTTGATCAGCGATTTTTTGTTGATGTTTTTTGAGTTGCGGCGCCCCAATTGCATATCTTTGTCGCGCTCGTAGAAAACTCTTGTAACTGTTCAGAATCCCATCTATATGTTCTTTCGCTTCTTCGGGATCTGGGCCTACAGGAACCGACGATTCTGATTCCTGGCCACCGTTATCATCTTTAGACTCAGGAGGGCTTGCTAGAATTATTTCTTCCTCAGCATTTGGATCAACAAAGCCCACTATTATCTCGGGTAACTTTAGCTTTCCTTCTGCATATCGACCAATTATTTCAATTACTTCATTTATCACCAACGGACAAGATGCAATGGCAGCAACACTCTGACGTATGCCATCTTCAATACGTTTGGCGAGATCTATCTCGTCTTGTCTAGTTAAGAGATCGACAGTCCCCATTTCTCGCATATACATACGCACCGGATCTGTCGTTCGTCCGAATTCACTTTCCACAGCTGTTGTAAGTACCGCTTCAGCTTCTTCGACAACCTCTTCTTCATCATTGGTCGTCTTTAATAGTAAAGAATCTGGATCTGGAGCCGAGTCGAATACATCAATCCCCATGTCATTTATCATGTTGACCACTGTTTCTATCTGGTCGGTATCGTTCATGCCCTCCGGCAGGTGATCATTTATTTCGCTATATGTCAGGAAACCTTGCTCTTTTCCTTTGATAATTAAGAGCTTCAGTTCTGTCTGTTGGGTCTGAATATCCATAAGTTAGGTATACGTTCTCTGTGTGCTACCGACACCGATTAAACCGTTCATTATAGCATGAAGCGAATCTTGTCTTTATACCTTTTACTGGCTCCCGCGCTTCATTCGCAGTTTTTCACGACGATTGTAGAGATCAGAGAGTTGTACTTTCTGGTCCCTGTCTAATTTTTCTATCGTTGATCGCTGTAAAATCTCGTTGATCGCAGAGTTTAGGTTTTGTTCCTCGATCGCAAGAATCGTTTCTTCGAAAAAAGCCTTGAGATTATCGCTACCTACAAAGTGCTCTTTAATTGCTAGTTTTTTTAGAAACCGAAATGTGTCTCTTTCGCGAAATCGCTCTAGCATTGCAGGCCCAGTAATATCCGGATTATTTTTTGCAATTTCATATATCTCCGTTAAAAGTTGCAACCCGACATCTGGCACCATTTCATTGGTTTCCGATAAAGTAGGTAAGGACATATCACAAGCAATGAATGGATTTTGCATGAGAATACTTATAGCTGTTGCAGTAGGTGATAATCGTTCATCAGGTCTTTTTTGTGTTAATTTCAATTGTTTTTTTTGAGTACGAACATTTCGCAATCCAGACAATAACTGTAATTTGTCTTGCATCAATTCTCGAAAAGGACCGCTAGGTATTTTTGCAAGTAATGGTTGTGCTGTTTCGGCCAAGCGAGCCCGACCATCGAGTCGGTTAATATCAATTTCTTTTAAGAGGGTATCGTAAAAAAAGTCTGATATGGCAGTCGAATTACGTACCATGCTCACAAATGCCTCAGATCCAGATTTCTGAACCACTGAATCAGGATCTTCTCCGTCGGGTAAGAATAAGAAGCTTGTTTGATGACCGCTAACCATTTCTGGAAGAACTGCCTCTAAGGCCTTCCAGGCAGCCTGCCGTCCAGCGGGATCCCCATCAAAACAAAAAATTACGTGAGGAGTGAGGCGAAACAACATCTTTAAGTGATTAGATGTTGTTGCAGTGCCTAGTGTTGCAACCGAATTCTTTATACTTCGTTGTGTAAGGGAGACGACATCAGTATACCCTTCTACGACCAGGACGTAGTTCTGTTGCCCAATATCGGCCCGTGCTCGATGGAGATTATATAATTCTGATCCTTTGTGAAATACAGGTGTTTCGGGGGAGTTCAGATATTTGGGCTTATCCTCTCCAAGAATGCGGCCTCCAAATCCGATAACACGCCCTCGCCTGTCATGGATTGGAAATATGATTCTTGACCTAAAACGGTCGTAATATCCGCGAGTTTGATGAACGCTAAGCAGGCCTGCTTTTTCCATTAAATTTAGTGTTTCTTTATTATCTTTTGCAGTTTTTGCAAGGTTATCCCATCCGGTTGGCGCAAAACCTAGCTCAAAATAGGCAGCCATCTGACCCGAGACATTTCGTTTTTTTAGGTAGGTTACTGCTTGATTTGCTTGGGGGTGATGTCTTAATTGCGCCTTAAACCACTCATTGGCATCTGCGAGGGTTTGTAAAAGGTTCTCAGTTTCATGTTTTTGTGGCCGAAAGCCATCACCTTTCGGCATCTGTAATCCAACAGTATTAGCTAATTCTTCGACCGCTTCTTCAAAGCTAAAGCTACTAATTTCTCTTAAAAACTCGATAGCATCTCCGCTCGCTGAGCAACCAAAACAGTGATAGAACTGTTTGCTAGGTGAAACAGTGAATGAGGGAGTTTTTTCATCATGAAAGGGGCACCGTGCAGTATAGTTACCTCCAGTCTTTTTTAAAGGCACCCGTTCGTCAATTATTTCAACGATATCTACCCTAGCTAAGAGCTGGTCAATGAATTCTTTTGGAATGTTCACTGATGTTTCCTTAATTTCACACTACACAGTTTAGCATTGTGTAAAATCGAATCTGCAGACTTTTGAAAATTTGGCGGGATAGTTAGAACTTAAGCAATGATAGATGGTAATTCTCGTGAATTCAGGTGCTAAAACTACAGTTGATAACGGTGAGGCCTCCCATCTCAAGGACGGTAGGGCAGTGGGTATCTGGTTGGCTGCTTGTTGCTTACTGATATTCGCTATGATTGTTCTTGGCGGGGTGACGAGATTGACAGGCTCGGGCTTGTCGATGGTCGATTGGCAGCCAATTTCTGGCGTGATTCCGCCTATTAGTGCAACACAGTGGGAAAAAGAGTTTGCTGCATACCGTGAATCTCCAGAGTACCTTGAGATTAATCGAGGTATGGATCTAAACGCTTTTAAGACAATATTTTATTTCGAATATGCGCACCGTATGCTAGGTCGGTTCATCGGCATCGCATTTTTGTTGCCGTTCGCATATTTTTGGCTTAGGCGTAAGATTAACAATAGGGATGTACCACGCTATGTGATTATGTTTATTCTTGGTGGTTTCCAGGGATTACTAGGCTGGTATATGGTACAGAGTGGTTTAGTCGATATTCCGCATGTTAGTCAGTATCGGCTAACAGCACATTTGGCAGCGGCATTGTTTATCTACGGCTACATTCTATGGATGGCTTTTCCATTATTGTGTCCAAAGCGTTCATCACTTGAGGCATCTAGTGTTGGTGGCAAGGCTATGGCAATGATGATATTTATTGCTGTAACTTTATTGTCCGGTGGTTTCGTAGCAGGATTAAATGCGGGCCATGCTTTTAATACGTTTCCCTTGATGGGTGGGCAGATAATTCCGAGTGGTTATTTCTCGTTAAATCCATGGTGGAAAAATCTTTTTGATAATATTCCTTCGGTGCAGTTTAATCATCGCTATTTAGGCATACTTACTTACATCATAGTATGCGTATTTATTTTAAGTAGCTGGAAAGACAATATTCTTAAATATCATCGTTGGGTTTTATCGTTACTTTTACTTTCCGTCAGTATACAGGGTGCGTTAGGAATACTGACATTGCTGCTTCATGTGCCAGTGGTTATAGCGACTGCTCACCAAGCTGTTGGGCTAGTAGTTTTGACGGTTACACTATATCTCGTTTACTTAACCAGAAGTAGATCCTAGAAAAATCTTGAGTTTTAGACGATATACAGGCTTCGATCTACCTACTTAAGTTTGTTCTTTACTAGCGAGCTAACAACAGACATGTCGGCACGGCCGGCTGCTTTTTCTTTGACTTGATTCATTACTTTACCCATGTCTTTGACAGATAATGCCTTAGTATCTTCTATAATTTCATCAATTAATTTTTTTAGTTGCCCTTCTTCCAATGGTTGGGGTGTATAAGATTCTAGTATTCGAACCATAGCTAATTCCTTATTTACAAGATCTTCCCGATTGCCCTTTTTAAATTGTTCGATTGCATCATGTCCTTGTTTTATCATTTTTTGAATCACTGACAAAACATCGCTATCACTGAGTTCTGCATGCTCATCTATTTCTCGCTTTTGAATTGCAGCCTTCAATAGCCGTAATGTTTCCAATCGAGCGTTATCTTTCGAACGCATCGATTGTTTGATGTCAGTGGAAATTTGTTCTCGTAAGGACACGCCAAAAAGTTTAAACGAGATAGGAAATATTAGTACGCTCGGGAACGTCGGGGGTCTTGTCTGGCGGCTCTTTTTTTCTCGCGCTTTTCTGCTGCTGCACCTGCTCGTTTGCGCACAGTAGTAGGTTTTTCATAGAACTCTCGGCGACGAGATTCGGTGAACACTCCAGCTTTTTCACAAGCGCGACGAAAGCGTCTTAAGATTACATCGAAAGGTTCATCCTGTCTTACTTTTACACTTGGCATTAATTGTTTTACTCTTTTTTAGGTTTTTTGCACTGTTTTTGGTTGGGCGCGCGCATTCTAGCTCTTTATGAGCAGTAAGTATATGGTAAATTTTGTGAATTGCCACTTTATAATTGATATTGTTGACAAAAATTCACACAAGTATTGACTTAGATTTTGATTTTATCGAAGTTTTTACTTTAAGACTTTGTTTTGAAAATATTTAACCTCAGAGATTAATTATGCGAGTTTTAGGTATCGAAACTTCCTGTGATGATACTGGTGTTGCACTTTACGATAGTGATATTGGTCTAATTGCACATAAATTGGCTTCACAATTAGATACCCACGCACCATACGGCGGTATAGTCCCGGAATTGGCAGCGCGTGATCACATACGTTTACTGATGCCGCTCGTTAAATCGGTACTCGATGAATCGGGACCACTGCTTGTTGATGGAGTTGCGTATACGAGAGGGCCAGGGCTAGCAGGCGCACTGCTTGTCGGCGCTTCTTTTGGACGCGCTCTAGCATTTAGTTGGGGTGTTCCTGCTGTGGGACTGCATCATATGGAAGGTCATTTGCTGTCGCCAATGCTCGAAGAGAATCGGCCAACATTTCCATTTTTAGCTCTATTGGTTTCCGGTGGTCATTCCATGTTAGTGGATGTGGAAAAGATTGGCTGTTATCGGCTGCTTGGCAGTACGCGTGACGATTCCGTTGGTGAAGCTTTTGATAAAACTGCAAAACTGTTGGGGTTAGGTTATCCTGGGGGCCCAGCAATTGCTAATGTAGCTAAACAAGGTGATCCAAAAAGGTTTCAATTTCCACGACCAATGATAAACCAGCCGGGTTTCGATTTCAGTTTCAGCGGCCTTAAGACACATGTTCGCAATATAGTTCAGAAAATGGATTTGAACGAGCAAGATATAGCTGATATTGCTTGGGCATTCCAAGATGCTGCTGTTGATACACTGGTTATAAAATGTATCCGAGCTATCGAGGCAACTAAACATAATTGTCTTGTTATTGCCGGGGGCGTTGGGGCAAATATCGAATTGAGAACACGACTCGGTGAACTAGCTGAGCTCAATGGGTTTCGTTTGTACTATCCACGTTCGGAATTTTGCACAGACAATGGTGCAATGATTGCCTACGCTGGTTGGCAGCGTCTATCCGGCGGCCAGAGCGACAGTAACAGTTTTTCGGTGCGACCTCGCTGGCTAATTACGGATCTGAAGCCAGTTGAATAGCATCGCTCAGCCTATGACCAAAAATTAATCTTAGGTTCTGTCCCGTTTAACAGTCGTTGAATATTTTTTTTATGCCTAAAGATGAGAAGTAGAGCTATCAGAGTAGTCAGACCCATGAAAATATTGGAGTTTAGCCAAAACCAAACATACACAGGAGTGAGAATTGTTGTGATAATAGCGGCTAATGAAGAATATCGGAGCACGAAAGCGGTTACGATCCATGTCCCTATTTGAATTAACGCTATAAAAGGATTCAAAGCTAAGTAGATACCAAGTGCTGTGGCGACTCCTTTGCCGCCAGTAAATTTAAAATATATAGGGAATAGATGGCCTGAGAATGCTCCAATTGCTATACCAGATAGAAGAAGAGGATCGCTAGATATCCACTGTTCAACTACCAAAATGGGTAATGTGCCTTTTAAAATATCACCTAACAAAGTCAGGCCAGCACCTACTTTGCTACCGAGGCGGAGTACGTTAGTAGCTCCAGGATTGAGTGAGCCATGCTTTCGCGGATCTGGCAGATGTAAAAGCATTGAAACTAAAATCGCGCTTGACAAAGATCCGATTAGATAAGCACCGATGGTTAAAGACCAATAAATCATCAGAGTAAGTAGTTTAATAATTCTTTGAGAGTATAAACTGTAGTCAGGGTGAAGTTCGAACGATAATAGAGATAACACTGTGGATATAATTTTTTTGCATGGTCTTAAGGTCGAATGTGTAATAGGGATTTGGGAATGGGAGCGTCGTATTACACAGACGTTGATTTTTGATCTCGATATTGGGTTCGATATAAAGCAGGCTGCAAGAAGTGGTTCGATAGACGACACGCTGAGCTATAGAGAGGTTGCTAAGCGAGTGAGTAAATATGCAGAGCAAACAAAAGCAAGATTAGTGGAGACTCTAGCAGAAGGTGTTGCAGAGATCGTTTTAGAAGAATTTGGAGCGTTATGGATCAAGGTAAGAGTAAATAAAAGAAATGCGGTTACCAATGCTACTGATGTAGGTGTTGTTATCGAGCGTGGCAGTCAATAGATGCACCAAGTCGCGATAAGTATCGGAAGCAATTTAGAACGTACAAAAAATATTAAGAAAGCGGTTTTTAATTTAGAAAAAGTCTTTGGTTCTTTGTTTTGTTCGCCTGTATACGAAAGTGACGCGTCTGGATTTTTAGGGCCACGATTTTATAATCTTGTTGTTGTTTTTGAGACCGATATGGAGGTTAAAGCAGTTCATGAGCAATTAAGAATTATCGAGATCAGTCAAGGGCGTACGTTAAAAAGCAACCAGGTAGGGTCGAGAACTCTAGATCTTGACCTTTTGCTTTATGGTGATCTAGTTCTTTACGATATTGGACTTGATGTGCCAAGAAAAGAGATTTTGGATCATTCTTACATCTTGAAGCCCCTTGCCGATATTTTACCTAATTTCTGTCATCCGGTAACGGGTGAGCGCTTTTTGGATAGTTGGATGGGATACGATTTGGATCAAGAGCCGTTAATTTGCATCTCAGAATTTAAGATACCCTAGAATTAGTTCACTATGGATCTACCTCCGTCTATGTATAAGGTTTGACCCGTGATAAAGGGTGCATCTTGCCATAAGAAAAGCAACGCTTTTTCGATGTCAGCCGGCGTACCTATACGTTTCAGTGGTGTACTATCGATAAGATTTTGCTGCTTCTCGCCAAATGCCTGGCCCTCCGGCCATAGAATGTTGCCGGGCGCAATTGCATTGACTCGGATATAAGGTGCTAGCTCTCGCGCTAATGATTGAGTTAGTGATTTTAAAGCTGCTTTTGATGCTGAGTAAACGGAGTGAGATTTTAATGGGCGATCAGCATAGATATCTGTAATATTGACAATCGCCCCCTTGTTTTTTCTCAAGTAATTTGCCCCGGCTTGTGAAAGCAAATACGGGGCCATGAAATTCGTATCAATCAATTCGTTGAATTGGTTTAGAGAGGTATTATTAAGGTTTGTCGGGAAAAAACTAGATGCATTGTTAACCAAGAGATCGAGTCGTCCAAAATGTTCTATTGCGCTAGAGATAATCTGCTTTGCCATTAGAGGTTCGCGGAGATTGCCCTTAACCAAAAAGATAGAATTAGCTCGATTTTTTTCCAATTCTTTCTTTAGGTCATGGGCCTCAATCTCAGAACTATAGTAATGAACTACAATATCCATGCCTGAACCATGAAGAGCTTTGACCATACCTCTGCCTAGGCGACGAGCTCCACCTGTTATAAGACCTACAGTGCGTTCTGATGAAGAATGAGTAGTCATTGCACTAAGTATATCAATAGCTATATTGAGGAGTTAGGAGCGTAGCATAATGAGATCGGAAGAATGAACTAGATAGTAATACTAATGGATGAAAAAAATATATTAGATCCGTCTCTGCCGTTGCCAGATAATGATGCGCGAGAGCATTCAGCGCGAGTTAAGGGGCATGTAAGTGCCCATATAAGAGAATTTGATAATCTTCTCCCATTCGATCGCTATATGGATCAAGTTTTATATGCCCCAGGTCTTGGTTACTACTGCAACAGTTCCCAAAAGTTTGGCAAATTAGGTGATTTTGTAACTGCTCCAGAAATAAGCGCTCTATTTTGCAAATGTTTAGCTAGACAGATAGCGGAAGTGTTGCAAATTTTGGGTCATGGAAGTGTATTGGAAGTTGGTCCTGGCACAGGCGCTCTGGCTGCAGGCTTATTAAATGAGCTAGAAATACTTGGTTATTTGCCTGATAAATATGCGTTATTGGAAGTGAGTCCGACTCTTAGAAAATGTCAGGAACGCTTTTTAGAAAGTAATTTAAACAGTCAGTTGGTAGATTACCATTGGCTCGAGGACTTACCGCAGGATTGGGCCGGAGTTGTCTTGTTGAACGAAGTGATTGATGCCATGCCGGTAACTAGATTTCAGGTCAAATCAGGAGTTCCTGTTGTATTAGGAGTGCAAGAAATCGCTTCAGAGTTTGGGATTAGCTGGATCGATGCTAACGAAGCAACTTCTGCAATAAAAATTGTAGATAAATATGGTTTGCCTGAGGGATACACCAGTGAAATATCTGATCGAGCTAATGTGTGGGTTAAAGAAATGGGATCAAGATTGGGGCNAGGTTTACTTTTAATCATCGATTACGGATACACGGAAAATGAGTACTACCATCGCGATAGAGTCACCGGTACTTTGATGTGCCATTATCAGCATCGAGCCCACACGAACCCTTTTTTTTATCCAGGGTTGCAAGACATCACGGCTCACGCAAATTTTTCTTCACTGGCAGCTGCTGGGCATTCAGTTGGTATGAGTTTAGCTGGCTTCACGAGCCAGGAGGCATTTTTGTTGTCTCTGGGGTTGACCGAAATAGCTGACAAAAATGCCGATGTTCGATCAAGGGCCGAAGTCAGTCATGAAATTCAAAAACTTACGGCTCCACTTGGGATGGGTGGCATGTTCAAAGTTCTTGGTTTGTCGAAGAATCTGGATGAACTATTAACTGGTTTTGATCTTCGTGATCGGAGCGAGACCTTATGATCGACACTTCACAAGCATTCTGGCTAGCTTTGGTTCAAGGTGTTACTGAATTTCTGCCTATATCTAGTTCTGGGCATCTGATTCTGTTGCCATATTTTCTGGATTGGCCGGATCAAGGACTCGCATTTGACGTAGCGGTGCATGTCGGGACTTTATTGGGAGTTTTATTTTATTTGCGTGAAGACATTAAAAAAATCACCTTGGATTTAGTCTGGTTTGTCATTCAAGGGAAAAGAGGAGAGGGTAGTAAGCTTGGTATACTCATTCTGTTAGCAACAGTTCCTGCCGTGATTACGGTACTTGTTATTGATGCTAGTGTTTGGAGCAAAATGCGGCATCCAGTTGTAATTGGGGTAACTACCGTCGGTTTCGCTCTTGTGTTATTGATTTCAGACATTTTTGGTTCTAAAAAACGGAAGATCCAAGATCTTGGGTGGCGTGATGCGTTTGTCATCGGGATAGCTCAGGCTATTGCGCTGATTCCAGGAACATCACGGGCAGGCATAACGATGACCGCGGCGCTTATGATGGGTGCTGATAGAAGATCGTCCGCAAAATTTTCTTTTTTATTATCGATTCCTGTGATTTTTGCAGCTGGTATTCAGCAAGGTTTCTCGCTGATCGAAAATACGACAACAATCGATTGGCAAGTGTTTATTACTGGGTTAGTGGTGTCTGGTATTAGTGCTTGGTTGGTAATAAAGATTTTTATTCGCTGGCTTACTCGAATTGGAATGCTACCATTTGTGGTATATCGAGTAATACTTGGAATATTGATCCTGATGTGGATTTACTGAATATAAGTAATTCTTACAGCAACGATTCCTTCCAACTGCGATAGACCGTTGAAATAGCGTCTAACCGTCTCCGGTCAGCTTCTGCACCTTTATCTTTTATTTCTGAACCGGAAGTTTGGAGTTCACTAAAGTCTAAGCTAGTAGTTTCGGTCAGGCAATGGATTAAAAGATCAGTCATATGACTTACTTGCCTTGATTTTCCTATTGTATAGCCTATGGCATGACAGCCTGTCAGGAAGGAATCAAATTGATCTCGGTTTCGAAAAGCGCTTAGACTTTTTAGCAAAGTTAATATAGTAGTTGCCGACCATTTGGTTGGATCATTCATCAAATGGTGGTATTTGGCTAGTGTTAGCGCCAGCGTACTATAATTGCTAGGTAAATGAAGTCGAGAGCAAAGTGATTTAACAGTGTCTGTACCGCCGTCAAGGTCGTGCACAAGAACCGCGAATCGAATTCTGGCATCATTAGTTATCAGCGCTGATTCATCAAGAGCTGAAAGCGCACGTTCTCCTTTATTGGCGTCTAGTTTTTTATCGTTACCAGGATGTAAAGCAGATTTATCAAACATTTCATCTATTTCTGGAAAAATTCTCGCCAGAGCTTCGTTATGGCGCAATACCTGAAAGAAGATTGATGGTTGATGCTCATTTAAGGCGGTAACTAGTTCTCGCCAAATACGCTCTGGAACAAGTGCATCAACTTCGCCGTTATGCACCATTTCCCTTATCAATTTTTCTGTGTCAATAACAATGGTAAATCCCCGTTCATTGAAGCGGGTTGCAAAGCGAGCGATTCGCAATACTCGTACTGGATCTTCGACAAATGCTGGTGAAACATGCCGCAAATTACCCTTTTTTAGATCTTCAAGACCACCAAATGGGTCGAATAATTGCCCATTAATATCTTCAGCCATGGCATTTATTGTTAGATCTCGACGTCGCAAATCTTCTGTTAGGCTCACCGATGAGTCAGCATCCACTGCGAATCCCTTATATCCCGAAGCCACTTTTCGTTCGCGTCGCGCGAGCGCATACTCTTCCCCAGTTACTGGATGCAGAAATACTGGAAATTCTTTACCCACAGATTTGAAGCCTAGTTGCTTCATAGCGCCCTCGGTTGCTCCGATAACCACCCAGTCTCTATCGCCAGCCGGCTCTCCAAGCAATTTATCTCTGACTGCACCACCAACCAGAAATCGTTGAAGTGAAGAGGCGGGATCTTTCACTGGGGTTGGGGCTCAATATTAATCAACATATTGCACGTGGCAGGATCTCTTGAACGGTTGATGTTAAGAAATATTCTTTCCATAGTGGCATCACATATGATCATTGAGAGCACCATATTTTTCTCTATAGTTTTCGAGAATGCTAGTGAAGTGAGAGAGGTTTTTTGATGGTCTTATACAAGTAATAAGCTCAGCGAAAGTGGTTATCGAGTAAACTTTAAACATCATTTCATTTTGAATTATTTGGACCGCAGAATACTTGAGATCATCAATTTTTTCTTGGCGATCTAGAGCNATTATTACACCGACTGGTTCAGCTCCCGAAGCTTGTATTATCCTAATAGAATCTCTCACACTAGTACCAGCTGTGATGACATCGTCAATAATTATAACTCGTCCTTTTAATTCAGCTCCGACAACCATACCTCCTTCTCCATGCTTCTTCTTTTCCTTCCGGTTAAATGCATACGGCACATCTCGCCCATGATGTTCAGATAGCGCGCAAGCAGTAGCGCTTGCTAAAGGAATTCCCTTGTAGGCAGGTCCAAATAGCATAAAATCCTCAGTTTCCATCTGATTTAGCCTGGTAGCGTAAAATCTAGCGAGTGAGGCTAGCAGTTTTCCTGAATTAAATAAGCCAGAGTCGAAAAAGTAGGGACTAATTCGTCCGGACTTTAGTGTAAATTCACCAAAACGAAGAACTTTGTTGTCAATCGCAAATTTTAGGAATTGGTGCGCGTTAAAATCTTGAGAAGAGTTTGACATGATGTAATCGACGATGATTTAGTTTATATGGAAATAATAACCTTAAATTGCAATGGAATCCGTGCTGCGGCACGAAAAGGTTTTTTTGATTGGCTTTCCAGCCGATCGGCTGACATCGTTTGTTTGCAGGAAACGCGGATTCAACCTGATCAGCGAATTGGTCCAAATTTTAACCCTCCTGGTTTTTTCGTGAATTATCTGGATGGTCATCGCAAAGGTTATAGTGGTGTTGCGATATATAGCCGGATTCAGCCTGATCGGGTAGTTGATGGCCTAGGCCTCAAAGATTTTGACTTTGAAGCTAGAGCGGTTCGTATCGACATTGGGCAACTCAGTATTATTTCCTTGTATATGCCGTCTGGAACGAGCGGGGACACCAGACAATCTTTCAAGTATGGGGTTATGAGTCAAATGAAAAAAATCTTAACTAATTTTGCAAATGATACCCGAGAATACTTGATTTGTGGAGACATCAACATTGCTCATAAGGAGATTGATCTAAAAAATTGGCGTGCTAACCAAAAGCACTCAGGGTTTTTACCCGATGAACGGGCCTGGATGGATTGGTTGTTTGAGGATCTCGGATTTGTCGACGTTTTCCGTCATTTGAACCCGAATGCGGAACAGTATACTTGGTGGTCAAATCGAGGAAAGGCTTGGGCGAACAATGTAGGATGGCGTATTGACTATCAAATTGCTACACCATTGTTAGCCGAGCGAAGCCGGTCGGTCTCAATTTACAAGGAGCAGCGTTTTTCAGATCATGCACCTCTAATAATAAATTATGATATTCCTAGAAAATGGTTGTGAATTTAATTTATTGTCTTGGCAAAGTATTAACGAGAGCTTGACAAGTCAAAGTACAAACATCGCGGTATAATAGGGCGAGTACCCAATATTACTACAGTAGATGTGCAGCTAAATTTGGTTGTGGAGTGCCTTAAATATGCCAATTTATGAATATCAGTGTGACCAGTGTGATCACAATCTTGAGGCTTTGCAGAAGATTTCAGATGAGCCATTGGTTTATTGTCCTGAGTGCGGTGAAGCTAGTCTTCGAAAAAAAGTTTCTGCTGCAGCGTTTCGGTTAAAGGGAACTGGTTGGTATGAAACAGATTTCAAGAATGATAAGAGTAAAAAAAGTGGAGATGCAGACACCAGCAAGACACAAAAGAGTGAGAAAGAAGGGGTGAAAAATAGTGACGGAAAGGGCTCAGATGTTAAAGAAGGAAAATCTCAGACTTCAAAATCTGGAGGTACTAAAAGTGAATCGCAAACTGATAAAAAAGTCAGTAGTGCCGCTAGTGCAAGCAAAAATGATTCAGGAGCATCTTAAGACCAAAAACGGTATAGATCGTCCCACACGTGAGACCGTAGTTTCCCTAGGATAATCATTATGCGAACGCATTACTGTGGGGAACTTAGCATTTCAAACATCAACGAAGATGTAGAGCTATGTGGCTGGGTGCATCGGCGTCGTGATCATGGAGGAGTTATTTTTGTTGAACTTCGCGATAGAACAGGACGAGTTCAAGTGGTGGTGGATCCAGAGAATCCTGAGCAATTCAACAAAGCCGAATCATTACGGAGTGAATATGTTCTGCGAGTAAGAGGGTATGTTCGTGCCCGTCCCGAGGGTACCGAAAATTCGGAAATGCTTACTGGAAAAATTGAGGTTTATGGCGATGACGTTGAAATACTGAATTCAAGCGACCCATTGCCTTTTCAACTGGAAGATAGTGATACAAGCGAGCCTGTACGTTTGCGTCACCGTTATCTAGACTTACGTACAGATCGGATGCAATCGAATCTTAGATTGCGGCATCATCTCTTTTCTCAGATTAGGAAATTTCTTGAATTAAGAGATTTTACGGATGTTGAGACACCCATATTGACGCAATCGACGCCGGAAGGTGCGAGGGATTATCTTGTGCCAAGTAGAGTTTATCCCGGTTCATTTTTTGCATTGCCTCAATCGCCTCAAATATTTAAGCAGTTATTGATGGTTTCCGGACTTGAAAAATACTACCAAATAGCTCGTTGTTTTCGAGATGAAGATCTTCGAGCCGATCGGCAACCTGAATTTACGCAACTAGACATTGAAATGTCGTTCGTGAATGAAGAGGATGTTATGGCGCTTTCAGAAGAAATGATTAGGTCAGTATTCAAATCAGTGTTAGATACCGACTTACCATCACCCTTTCCTCGTCTGTCGTATCAGGATGCCATCAGTCGTTATGGCTCTGACAGGCCTGATCTGCGCATTGACACGGAACTTGTAGAAATCTCTGATCTCATGCGGAAAGTGGAATTTAAGGTTTTTTCTGAGCCAGCTAATGCAGATGATTCTCGCGTAGTCGCGTTAAGAGTGCCACAGGCAAGCGACCTTACAAGGCAGCAAATTGATGGCTATACGAATTATGTCTCGCAATTTGGAGCACGGGGGCTCGCATATATAAAAGTAAACAATATTGATTCGCACCGAGAAGGATTACAGTCACCGATCCTAAAGTTTCTGGATGATGATGCGATAAATGGATTAATGGAACGGACTGGAGTTAAAAATGGAGATTTAATCTTCTTTGGCGCAGATAAAGAAACAATAGTCAATGATGCAATGGGTGCTTTAAGAGTCCGCTTGGGCCATGATCTTAAAAATGTGGAAGAAAAATGGAAGCCTTTGTGGATAGTAGATTTCCCACTAATGGCGTTTGATGCGGCAACTTCTTCTTGGCATTCGGAGCATCATCCATTTACATCCCCTATAGATGCTGATATTCAATTTTTGAAACAGAATCCTGGCGTAGTTCGGGCTCAAGCGTATGATATGGTTTTAAACGGTGCAGAAATCGGTGGTGGATCGATTCGAGTGCATCGATCAGAATTACAAAAACAAATATTTGAAGTACTTGGAATAAATGAAGAAAAAGCGAGAGAGAAATTTGGTTTTTTCCTGGATGCTCTCAGGTATGGCGCGCCTCCTCATGGTGGGATTGCTTTTGGTCTTGATAGGCTCGCGTCAATAATGTGCAGAGAGAATTCTATTCGCGAAGTCATCGCATTCCCTAAGACTCAGAAATCTGCTTGCTTGATGACAGATGCGCCTAGTGCAATTGATAAAGAGCAGCTTAATGAGCTTGGAATTTCGATCCAATCTGAACTAAGTAATCTAGAAAAGTGAAATTTGATTGAGATGGTTAGGAAATCTGCGGATAGCATAAATTTCAAACGACCAGAATCAATCCTTGTGGTTATCTATACAGCAGATGGACAATCGTTACTGTTGAAGCGTGTTCGACCAGTTTTTTGGCAATCAGTTACCGGCAGCCTTAAGTGGCATAACGAAACACCAGAAGATGCTGCTAGGCGTGAGGTTTATGAAGAAACTGGAATTCAAGCAACGAGTGGTTGGATTAATTGGAATATCATTCGTTGTTTTCCGATACATTTTAGATTACAGAGAAAAGTACGCACCTGGGATTACAATCAACCAGGAGCATATGTTTTCACTCCTTTTGGGTGAACCCTGCCCCGTGCACTTAAGCGCTGGTGAGCATAGTGCTAGTGAGTGGTGTTCACTAATTTCAGCGAGGAAAAAAGTTTGGGGATGGACTAATCAAATTGCGATTGATCAAGTGATTGAATTACATAACGGTAATTCGAGAATTCATTAGATTATCAGGAATTATTAGGAAAAATAAATGGCTGGACACAGTAAATGGGCAAATATCCGTTTCCGGAAAGCAGCTGTTGACGCTAAGCGAGGGAAGTTGTTTACTAAGCTAATTCGTGAAATTACAGTGTCCGCAAGAAGTGGAGGCGGGGATATCTCGAGTAATCCAAGATTAAGAAGCGCTATTGACAAAGCTCTCGCATCCAATATGTCTCGTGATACAGTCGATCGAGCAGTAAAACGTGGCACAGGGGAAATAGATGGCGCTACTTATGAAGAGGTACGCTATGAAGGATATGGAATTGGTGGCGTCGCAATTTTAGTAGAGTGCACCACTGATAATAGAAATCGAACAGTTAGCGAAGTTCGCCATGTATTTTCAAAATACGGAGGTAATCTTGGCACAGATGGGTCTGTAGCATATCTATTTGAAAAAATCGGTTTATTTGGGTTCACATTCGACATAGATGAAGAGGCCGTAATGGAGATTGCAGTTAGCGCTGGTGCAGATGATATTGAGACTATGGACGATGGCAGTATCGAAGTTACCACGCAAACCATAAATTTTGAAAAAGTGTCCAAGGCATTTCAAGATGCCGGGTTACAACCGGAATTATCTGAAATAGTGCAGCGAGCGACCACTGATTGTCCCTTAAACATTGAAGATTCCGACAAAGTTATGAGTCTTATTTCTGCACTTGAAGAACTGGATGATGTTCGAGACGTTTTTACCAACGCTACTTTCCCCGAGGAATATGACCCTGTCTTATGACGGGTCTATACTATGACTTCCCTAAGAGTGCTTGGGATAGATCCTGGTTCTCGGATTACAGGTGTTGGTGTAGTTGAAGCGAATGGTACAGTATTGCGTCATATATACAGCGCTTCTATACGGGTTGGAGAAGGTGATTTCGGTTTTCGTCTTGCCGGAATTTACAAAGGTGTTAAGGATGTTATAGATGAATATTTGCCAGAAGAAATTGCGTTAGAAGATGTTTTTATAGCAAAAAATCCTAGGGCTGCCTTGATTCTGGGTCATGCACGCGGAAGTGCATTCTTAGCGGGAGTTCATGCAGGACGAGTGATTTCAGAATACAGCGCATTAGAAATCAAACGAGCAGTTGTGGGCACTGGTCGAGCAGCGAAGGAGCAGGTCCAACATATGGTTACAATGTTATTAGGACTCAAAAAATCGCCTTCGACTGACGCCGCGGATGCTTTAGCCTGCGCAATTTGCCATATTCATGCCAGCGCTTTTGCAAAAAGAATATCTATCGAGGGTAAATTAAAATGATTGGTCGCTTGGTTGGACGTTTGATACGCAAGCAGCCGCCTGCACTTGTGATAGACGTTGAAGGGGTTGGATACGAATTAGAGGCACCGATGACAGCATTCTATAGTCTCCCAGATTTGGAGCAAGAGGTCATAGTCCACACCCATTTAGTTATTCGCGATGATGCCCATCTACTTTTTGGATTTACCGATATTGAACAACGTGATCTATTCCGTCTCTTGTTAAAAGTGAGTGGGGTTGGACCTCGGGTAGGGTTGGCAATCCTCTCTGGTCTGACCACTGAGGACTTAGTTTCTTGCATTAGCATAGGTAATGTCGATCAACTCACCAGGATACCGGGAGTTGGAAGAAAAACGGCAGAGCGATTAATCGTAGACCTCCGAGATAAATTAGAGGCATCTGAGAATGGAGTTAGATCACTGTCAAGTAAATTTTCTACTCCTGAACAGGATGCCGTTAGTGCTTTACTAGCACTAGGTTATAGAAATAACGAAGCAAGTCGTGCGGTGAGAGAATCTAATGGAAAAAGTGGTTCAGTTGAGGAGCTGATTAGAGATGCTCTTAAAAATCTTGCGAAAGGTGGTTAAGCATGAATGATAGAATTATAAATTCGACCGACGAAAATGATGATCATGAAGATCGCCGAATTGATCGAAGTTTAAGACCAATAGTAATGGCCGATTTTATTGGTCAGACCAGGACTAAAAAGCAGCTTGAGATTTTTATTGAAGCAGCCAAAGGTAGAGGAGAGCCGCTTGATCATGTTCTAGTATTTGGCCCTCCCGGATTAGGTAAAACTACACTTGCCCATATTTTAGCTTATGAAATGGGTGTTCAGTTGCGTCAGACTTCGGGCCCTGTCCTCGAAAAGGCTGGTGATCTAGCCGCAATACTCACTAATTTAGAAGAGAACGATGTGTTGTTTGTGGATGAAATTCATCGGCTGAGTACCGTGGTGGAAGAAATTTTGTATCCCGCCCTGGAAGATTTTGAACTAGATATTGTGATCGGTGAAGGTCCTTCTGCCAGATCAATTAAATTAAATCTACCCCCATTCACTTTGGTTGGCGCAACAACTCGAGCAGGGCTATTAACATCCCCTTTACGCGATCGATTTGGTATCACTCAACGGCTCGAGTTCTATGATGCTGAAGAGTTAGCAGAAATCGTCGAGCGTTCAGCAAAAATATTGTCCGTCTCATGCGACAAAAAGGGCATAAGTGCAATTTCTCGGCGTGCTCGTGGCACCCCAAGAATTGCTAACCGACTTTTGCGACGTGTGAGAGATTTTGCTGAGGTTCGTTCGAACGGCCAAATAACACAGGTGGTTGCTGAAGATGCACTCGATATTTTAGAAGTTGACGAATTTGGATTAGATGTTCTGGATCGACAATTTTTGCTTGCTGTCATGGAAAAATTTAGTGGAGGACCGGTCGGAATTGAAAGTCTATCCGCTGCAATTGGCGAAGAGCGTGGAACGCTAGAAGATATGGTTGAGCCCTTTTTAATCCAATCGGGATTTTTAACCAGAACTTCTCGGGGCCGCATCGCGACGGCTCGAGCCTTTAATCATTTTGGCTTGAAACCACCAACGGATTTGCAAGGCCAGAGTGAGATTTTTGATTAGACTTACCTATAATGAACTTTTCGTTTTTTACTTAGATTAGACAATTTAACAAAAAATCATCATGTTTGAGCCACAAAAAGCACAGGATTGTAAGATACCCTTTGGTTTGACTAGAAAATCGCACATTTTAGAGGTATTAAAGTGAGTAAAAATATGGATCTTTTTCAGTGGTCTGTGCGTGTTTATTTTGAGGACGTTGATTCAGGCGGGATAGTTTATTATGCGAATTACCTGAAATTTATGGAGCGCGCTCGTACCGAATGGCTGAGAGCAGATGGTTTGGATGTTGCTGAGCTTGAGAAAAAAGACCGCATATTATTTGTCGTGAAATCACTTGAAATAGAATATAGTCGACCAGCCCGATTAAGTGACTTGCTTAGCGTGTCTATAGTTTTAGAGGAGATTGGCCGTGTCAGTCTCGATCTTTTCCAAGAAATAACATACGATAAACAAGTCTTGTGTTCAGGGAGGTTGCGCCTAGCCTGTCTACATGCAGATACGTTGCGACCCATAAGAATTCCCGCAGGGATAATTAGAAGCCTTTGAAGTAATATGCTATGAACGAAACATCTACCTTGATTATTGCAAATGAATCGTTGTCTCTTTTGGATCTAATAATAGATGCCAGTTTATTGGTTCAGCTTGTCATGTTAATTTTGGTGTTGGCATCAGTCATATCTTGGACGGTAATATTTTCTAAAGCGTCTTCGTTTAAGAAGCTTCGACAGGAAGCTGATCGGTTTGATGAGATTTACTATTCAGGAAGCGTTGATCTACATGATTTTTGGCAGGACTTATCGGCGGATTCAAATCAATCAATCGGCATGGCGAGTATTTTTGTCAAGGGTTATGGTGAACATCATCGATTAACTGGTAGTGGACAAGTCAATAAAGACGATCTTGTTGATGGCGTGCACAGAGTGATGCGCGTCTCATTGAGCAGAGAGATTGAAGAATTAGAATCTCGCCTCCCTTTTTTGGCGACAGTAGGATCTACAAGTCCATACGTTGGTTTGTTCGGCACGGTTTGGGGGATCATGAATTCATTTAGATCTCTAGGTGCGATGCAGAGTGTTTCTATCGCAACCGTCGCTCCCGGTATTTCAGAAGCACTCATTGCCACTGCCATGGGTCTCTTTGCCGCGATTCCCGCTGTAATATTTTACAACCGGTTTTCTAACGATTCAGAGAAATTAATTTCACGTTACGAGATTTTTATGGAAGAATTTTTGAGCATTGTCAGTCGCCATGCACTCACTCGACGCAGAAGCAAAAGCACAGGCCAATAAACCGAATCAAAAATTGTAATATTTTTATCATGGCTATAAGACACCATCGTAAGCGACGACAATTGAGCGAGATAAATGTTGTTCCCTATATTGATGTAATGTTAGTCTTGCTCGTTATTTTTATGGTGACAGCACCTTTGCTGATGGAAGGAGTGCAGGTTGACCTTCCAGACGTTGATGCGCGACCGGTAACCGAAGATAGTGAGGAGCCCTTTGTAGTACATGTCGACAGCAAGGGCCAATATTTTCTTAACGATAGCACGGTTTCTATCTCTGAGCTAAATGAAATACGAATTAAAGCTGCGGCTGTTTTGCGAAATAATCCGGAAACCCCATTTATGGTTCGAGGTGATCGTAACGTTAGTTATGATGCGGTAGTTCAGGCGATGGTTCTGTTGCAGCAGGCGGGTGTTGCTAGCGTAGGGCTAGTGACCGATTCATCAAGTCCTTAGAATTCTTGCCTCATTCTAGCCGCTCCATGACTGCCTGGGCGCGCGCATTTTTTTTCGCGTTCTTAGTACATATTTTTTTTGGAATAATGGTTGCAATTGGTTTACGTTTTGAATCTAAAGTGGTTAAGGCAAGTGAGGCGATTCCCGTTCAAGCGGTTGTGATTGACCAAGCATCAATTACTCGGGAGAAAGAGAGAAAGGCTGAGTTGGAGCGGAGCAGGGAAGCAGAAAAGAAACGAAAGATTGAAGAAAAACAAGCCAGACAAGCGGAAGAGCGCCGTCAATCGGAATTAATCAAGCGTCAAGAAGCTGAACGACAACGCAAAGAAGCAGAGGTTAAACGTGTAGCAGAAGAGAAGAAAAAGAAGGAAGCAGAGGCTAAGCGTCAGGCGGAGGAGAAGAAAAAGAAGGAAGCAGAGGCTAAGCGTCAGGCGGAGGAGAAGAAAAAGAAGGAAGCAGAAGCTAAACGTGTAGCAGAAGAGAAGAAAAAGAAGG
>PBJL01000009.1 GCA_002721105.1 Acidiferrobacteraceae bacterium
TGGGCTTTGTTAGGAATTGCATGAAAAAATTTAAAGATTTTTTTGTGCAACTGTCACTTTAACCAAGGAGGTTAAAAGTTATGAGATTAAACCGAAGGAAGTTCTTGCAGGTGAGCGCTGGTGTAGCTACGGCTATGGCGTTGTCGAGCAAGAAAGTAGGGGCTCAATTGAAGCCGGTCGTTAAGGTTGGGAATCCTCTGGAGTCCTATCCTGACAGACGGTGGGAGGAAGTTTACCGCGATCAATACAAGTATGAGCGGTCCTTCACCTACTGTTGTTCTCCTAACGATACGCATCAATGTCGCGTTCGCGGATTCGTCCGTAACGGTATTTTGATGCGGATCGAGCAGAACTATGACCACCATAAGGTAAAAGACCTTTACGGTAACCAAGCAGATGCAGCGTGGAACCCTCGCATGTGTCTTCGCGGCATGACGTTTCCTCGTCGTGCATATGGTCCGTATCGGAACCGGTATCCGATGATCCGCGTAGGCTGGAAACAGTGGGCGGATGATGGGTTTCCGTATTTAGACAAAGCTAACCGGGAGAAGTACAAGATGACCAGTCGCGGTACGGATGAGTTCGTACGGATGAGCTGGGACGACACCTTCACTTATTTGTCGAAGGGTCACATCGCGGTTGGTCGTGCTTACAGCGGGCCCAGAGGCGCGCAACGCTTGAAGAACGAGGGTTACCAACCCGAAATGATTGAAGCCATGGGTGGGTCTGGTCCGCGTACTTTTAAGTATCGTGGTGGAATGGGGCTGCTAGGTGTTGTTGGTAAATACGGTGTTTACCGTTTGGCCAACATGGTTGCTTTGCTCGATTCGATTATTCGCGGACGCGGTCCAGGTCAAGTCCTCGGTGGCCGGGCATGGTCTAACTACACCTGGCACGGTGACCAGGCTCCAGGGCATTCCTGGACTCATGGTATGCAGACTTCCGATATCGACTTCGCTGACCATCGTTATGCTAAGTTGACCATTCAGTGGGGTAAGAACCTCATCGAGAACAAGATGCCGGAAGCGCATTGGTATACTGAAATTATGGAGCGTGGTGGTACGCTGGTGTCTATCGCTCCGGAATACAACCCGCCGGCGACGAAGGCGGACTACTGGGTTCCTGTGCGGGCTGGTTTGTCCGATATCTCTGTCTTCCTGGGTTGTGCTAAGATCATCATGGACGAAGGCTTGGTCGATATCGAATATGTCAAAGACTATACCGACATGCCTTTACTGGTTCGCACGGACAATCTGAAGCGTCTGCATGCTGACGATTTCATCCCGGGTTATAAGGCGCAAGCTCTTCCTAAGGATGGGTTTACGACTAAGTGGATGAAGAACTTCAGTCGCGATCAGATGCCGGATTTTGCGGTGTGGGATGCCAACACGAATAAGCCCGTGGCAGTGACCCGCGAAGATATCGGTGCCAAGATGAGGAAGAAGAACATCGATCCGGTATTGGACGGTGTTTTTGATGTTAAGCTGACCAACGGTAAGACGATCACCGTTATGCCGTTGTATGAAATGTACAAGATCCATCTAAAGGACTATGATCTGGATACGGTTAACCAGATTAGTCATGCTCCTAAGGATCTGGTTGTTCGTGTGGCTCGCGATATAGGTACGATTAAGCCGGTCGAGATCCACTATGGTGAAGGTATCAACCATTACTTTCACGCCACCATGCATAACCGCGCGTCCTATGTTCCCCTGATGTTGACGGGTAACGTTGGTCCGAAGGGTTCTGGTTCCCATACTTGGGCCGGTAACTACAAGGCTGGTAACTACCAGGGATCTCACTGGTCGGGACCGGGTTTTGCGGCGATGGTTGCAGAAGATCCTTTCAACCCGATTCTTGACCCGGCCCAGAATACGGACTGGAAGAACGTTAAGGGTTATTTGAAGGGTGAGGAAGTTAGTTATTGGGCGCATCGGGATGAAGCTCTGATCGTCAACACCCCACGCTATGGCCGAAAGGTGTTTACGGGACGTTCTCATATGCCGACGCCGACGAAGCTGTTCTGGTTCGTCAACGTTAACGTAATTAATAACGCGAAGTGGTTCTATGAGTTGGTGTTCAACACAGACAACAACGTAGACATGATTGTTGCTCAGGACATCGAGTTCACAGGTTCCTGTGAATACTCGGATATCGTTCTTGCCCCGAACAGCTGGGCGGAGTTCGAAAGTTACGAGATCACTTCAGCGTGTTCGAATCCGTTCCATCAGATCTGGGGCGGCACGGGTATTAAGCCGATCTTCGATACGATCGACGACAACCTGATCCATCGCGAGTTCGCGCGGCGTATGTCCGAGGTAACTGGTGACAAACGTTTTGGTGAATTCATGAAGGTATATGAGGGTGAAGCACCCAACCGTACCAAGGCGATGATCCGTCGGTTGTTCACGACGTCGACGACTGGTATGGGATACAACATCGACGACATCATCAACGGTAAGTATGGTGAGCCCGGATGTTGTTTGATGCTGTTCCGTACGTATCCGCGCTCTCCGTTCTGGGAGATGTTTACGGAATCTAAACCGTACTATACGCCGAACGGCCGCATTCAGTTCTACAATGACGAGCCTGAAGCGATCGAATATGGCGAGAACTTTATCGTTCATCGGGAAGGCCCGGAAGCAACGCCTTACCTGCCGAACGTTATTGTTTCGACTAATCCCTACATCCGTCCGGATGACTACGGGATTCCGGAAGACGAGCAAGATCCGGATCTACGTCACGTTCGGAACATCAAGAAGCCTTGGTCTGCTGTACGTACGACGAAGAACTTCTTGTGGGAGAAGGGTTATCGTTTCTACTGCGTAACACCGAAGTCCAGACATACGGCGCACAGCTCCTGGGCAACCACGGACTGGAATATGATCTGGAACAACAACTTTGGTGATCCGTATCGTATGGATAAACGTTCTCCGGGCGTCGGCGAATGGCAAGTTCATATGAACCCGTTCCTGTGTAAGGACCTGGGCATCAACGACGGCGACTACATTTATTGTGACGCGAATCCTGCGGACCGCCCGTACATGGGCTGGAAGCCTTCGGATCCTCGCTATAAGGTTGGTCGCTTGATGCTGCGAGCTAAGTACAACCCTGCGTATCCTTATCACACCACGATGATGAAACATGCAACGTGGATTGGTACGGAGCGTACTGTTAAGGCTCACGAAGAGCGTCCTGANGGACGCGCGATGTCGATGACGACTCCGTATCAGTCGAATTTCCGGTACGGTGGTCAACAATCGATCACGCGGTCTTGGTTGATGCCGATGCATCAGACAGACAGTCTGTTCCATAAGGCTAAAACTAAGATGAAGTTCAAGTTTGGTTACGAGGCTGATAACCATGCAGTTAACGCTACGCCNAANGAANNTTTGGTTAAGTTCTCGAAGGCTGAGGACGGCGGATTGCACGGTAAGGGTTTGTGGGAACCGGTGCGTACAGGTTATACGCCCGAGTCTCCGCTGAAAGATCGCTTTGCCGAGATGTATCTCGCGGGTCAATATGTCCGCGTGAAGATCTAAGTTTTGGGTTCCGGCCGGGGGCGTTCCCTGGCCGGAATTTAGAATGGTTGAGCGGTATTCACAGGAACTAACTTATTAAGTGGAGGATACACAATGCCTGAAGTTTATAACTGGCAGTTAGGTCGGATGATGACCTACGTATATGAGGAAAAACATCCGAAAGAGCAATTTACGTTCGTATTCAACACGAACCGCTGTATCGCTTGCCAGACCTGCACGATGGCCCACAAATCAACGTGGACGTTCTCGAAGGGTCAGGAGTATATGTGGTGGAATAATGTTGAGACGAAACCTTATGGTGGGTATCCGCAGTTTTGGGATTGGAAGATCCTGAAGATGTTAGAGCAGGCGAATCCTGGGCAGAATGTCTGGAACGTTCGTCGGACTTCAAACAAGGCTATCCATGGTGTATACGAGGGAGTTACGATTTTCGAGGCTCCCGCTCGGATCGGTTTGAACCAGCAAGCTGTCGGTTACGTACCGACTGACGAAGAGTGGCGGTTCCCGAACTTTGGTGAAGACACGGCTCATGGTCGAGAATTCACACAGTCCCGTGAGGGTACGTTCGGCGGTGACAACGGCTGTAAGTCGCAGTTGCCGGAACATAAGATCTGGTTTTTCTATCTCCAACGAATTTGTAACCATTGCACGTATCCGGGTTGTCTGGCGGCGTGTCCTCGTAAGGCGATCTATAAGCGCCAAGAGGACGGTATCGTCTTGATCGACCAGTCTCGTTGCCGCGGTTATAAAAAGTGTGTTGAGCAATGTCCTTATAAGAAGCCGATGTTCCGTGGTACGACGCGGATCTCGGAGAAATGTATCGCTTGTTATCCTCGGATTGAAGGTCTTGATCCGCTGACGGAAGGCGATCAGATGGAGACGCGTTGTATGGCAGCATGTGTTGGTAAGATTCGCCTGCAAGGTCTAGTAAAGATTGGCAGCAATGGCGAATGGGCGCATGATCCTGACAACCCACAATACTATCTGATCCGCGAGCGCAAAGTGGCTCTGCCGCTTTATCCGCAGTTGGGAACTGAGCCGAATGGTTACTATGTACCTTCACGCCACGTTCCACGTTCGTATNCGCAGCAGATGTTTGGCCCGGGTGTTGATCATGCGATCGATCAGTACATGGTTCCGGATCGTGACTTGCTGGGTATTCTGCAGCTTTTCCGCACAACCCAGCGGATTATCTTCAAATGGAAACGTGAGCCGGGTCCGAAGATTTTTGAGACCAATATTCACGGTAAGAAGTTTGAAATGTATAACGANACGNTNATCGGGTTCAACNGNAANGGTAAAGANANCATNCGTGTNACGGTNGAAGAGCCTTTCTANGTNNGACCCGAAGAACACCCCGGAGCCATCTAAGGGTTTTTATAACCTGTCAGGCTACAAAGCGGAGGTTTGGGCGGAGGTGTTTTGCACCTCCGCCCTGGTTCCGGACGTTCAAGCAGGAGTTACGCAGGAGAGAATTTATGTCCGAGTTGAAACAAGATGACATGTTGGTCAGGCTGGGCGAAAACGGGTCCATTGACGATAACCGTGAGTTAAGGATTTCCCTTCAGCTAGCAAGGGGTAGAGTCTATGAGATTCTGGCTAGGGCTTTGGGATATCCTTGGAATCGCAAGTTTTTTCGCCCCCAAAAGTTGCTGGAACCAATGGACGTTTTATTGATCGACGAGAACGATTGGGAGTCTCTTCAAGAAGTTGTCAACCGATTTGGAGATTATCTTCCTAAGATGGCCATGAAACAGGTACAAAGTGAGCACATCCGTGTTTTTGGCCACGCCGTGTCGCAAGAATGTCCTCCTTATGAGATGCAGTATGGAACAGAGGGGGGCGTGAACTCCCAAACGGATGTTCTGATCCAAATTGGAGGTTTCTACGACACATTCGGTTATCAGGTTCCTGATAAAG
Organism: Acidiferrobacteraceae bacterium; assembly: GCA_002721105.1. Next base: position 5,463 of record PBJL01000009.1, read on the forward strand.
GTCCCACGCGGGATCGGATCGATCATTTGTCCATTGAACTTCAGTTCATGGCTTTTTGTTGTCATCGTGAAGCCTATGGGATTGAAAACGGACACGATGAGAAGCAGCTCACGGTCATCCGGAGTGGGCAGAAGAAGTTTATTCGGAACCATCTTGGGCGATGGGTGCCGTTGTTTTGTTTGTTCTCAGCTAGGAAGGCTGAGCGGGGCATATACAAGGACCTGTCTGACATTCTCTCTATATTCATAAAGAATGAAATCACCTTGCTCGATGTGCAACCTGTCAAGGTCGAGGAACCTGAATATAGGTCGTTATCGTACAGTATGGAGAACGACCTGATTGCGAACGCTCCGGCTGAATGTGAGTCTGGCAAATGATGCTTACGGGAATTACAAAACCATATGCTACGAGGAGGAAAGCGTGAGGCATAGGAAAAGTACTTCAATATTGTTAGTAATGGCTTTTGTTTTGGGTTTTGCTTTATCGGCCCAAGCTGCAACGATAAAGGCCACTTCAGTTTCTGGCAGCATCCCAACTAATCCGACGGATCCCTTTTGGTCTGAACGTTACGGCCCAACAGCTAGGACCCATAAGATCATCGATATGGAGCCTCAGATGATTACTAATCCCATGTGGCCGAACCCCTCGACGAAGTATGTTTTTGTTAAGGCAGCCACGAATGGGAAGGAAATTGCCGTCCATCTTGAGTGGTTGGATCCGACCCGTGATGACATCATGGTGCGGTCCCAGCAGTATAAAGACCAAGCGGCTATCATGTTTCCTGTTAATCAATCAGGCGAAGAGCCTCCCTTTACCATGGGTGGCGACGGTGAACGGGTTAACATTTGGCAGTGGAAGGGAACTTGGGATAAAGAAGGTGCCGGTAAAAATGATAACAGTGCCATGCAGGATTTAGAAGATCATTATGACTACATGGCAATGGGCTCTGGTGGTTACTACATGTATGAGCCCGGATCCAAGATGTCTGGTGTAGGTAGTTCTGCCGGAACTTCCGGTACTAAGACTTCATTGTCCAAAAACCGTGGTGCGGCTGATATTTCTAAAAGAAATTCTATGCTGGATTGGGGCATGGGTAAAAATGAAGGAGCTTACAATCCGGGTCGCTATACCGGTAATATCCTCTCGGATATGACGATGCGAAAATCCCCGGTTGAGGATTTGAATGCGGAAGGTTTTAGCACGTTGACGACTCAGGCCCATCAGGATGTCAGCGGATCCGGCAACTGGAATAACAACCGTTGGGTCGTCGTCTTCAAACGTGCTTTGAAGACCTCTGACTCGAACGATACCCAGTTTTCTGGAAACAAAACTCCTATGGCTATCGCTATTTGGAATGGCGGTAACAAGGAACGTAATGGTCAGAAGGCTGTTGTTCAGTGGCAAACATTGACTTGGTAAGTAAATTATTAAGTTGAAGCTTTAACCCAGGGGGTGGTTTTTGAACCCCCTGGGTTTTTTCTTGCTTTTTCGCAAAACTAATTGAAATTCGATTGTTTATCTAGAGTGCCCCTTTCCATCCTACCCATCGATTTTCTATTTCCTTTCGGTGGGGACAACGTATTTATTGATCAAAATAAAAAACCCGTATAGCTGATTCAACATCTAACTATTATGTCTTGTCTGATTTAAATTTGGCGGGATTGACAAGGCTTTAATTTTTACTTTTTCCAGCCTTTGTTACGGCTTTTGCGTTATGGAAGGATTCTGGTGATGAGCTTTTTTAGAGTATTTTGGACTCTTCTGCTTTTTCTCTTTTTGCGTCTTTACGAACTCAAAAGTTTAAACTAAAAGAATCGGCTTTTTTAGTTACGCGAATAGTTGGTTTTAGCGTGCCTGTCTCAAAGGTAGGGGTTTGTTGGTTATGTTTGTTTTTGATCCGCTCATTCAGGGCCTTGAGTTTCTTGCTCAGAGGGAGTTGCAACGCGCAGAGAATTTATTCCTCAGTGTGATCAACGATCCTTATGCTGAAGCCGGCGACGCATCGCTGGCCCGAAAATATTTAAATGATATTCGTTCTTGTCAGAAGGGTTTTCTTAGCCTAGATTTTGACGAATACCGTACTTTGGCGGATGGGAAATCACGTTCTTTTGATAAAGTTATTCTTCTTCTTTCAGATCTTTATTTTTCATCCCTTAAGAGTTACGAAGAGTTCGATCAGGCCTTAGTAGTTGGATTGCCACCAATTATGGGACAGTTGAAACGTCTCAAGGTCAAAGACATTATCTCTAGAGATGGACTAATCGAATCGATGGAGAAAAAAAGCCTGAACCGTATTTATGATCGTCTCAGCTCAGATGGTTTAGGTAAGGCTTCTTTTGACGTACATCGTTGGAAAACTATTTTTAGAAAGTTTGTGGAAAATGCTAACCCCATTCTCCTAGAACGGCATCTAGAATTACTTGAATATATTTTGGATTCAGGAGAAATCGAACTTCTTGAAGATGCAAAGCTAACGGTTTTGACACCAAAATACAGTTGGATTATTGAGTCCACTATTCAATCAAAATGGTTTTTGTTACGCAGTTATTTTTTTAAGGCAAAATCGGAAATTCAAGAACAATTTAAAAAAAAAGAAGGCACTCGTAAATACTNGGAGGAAGTGAAGTATAAGAAGATCAGGATTTTCGAGGAGTGCGGATTTTATGAAAAGCATATCCAGAAGTTCCTGTATAGCGATAAGTTGAATTACAAAACGTTACTAGAGATCCATGAGTATGCTAAAGGTTTAGGAATAAAATTAGTCCCTCGGGATGTTAGTTTAGCATTGCGAGGAGTTCAAAAAGCTAAAGACCATATCAAAGAACGCTCCGGTTGCCTCACCGGAAAACGTAAGGAATTTCAGGAAAACTTCATACAGTTAGGTTTTTCCATAGAGAATGCTTATCAAATAGCCAAGCAGGCCAAGAGTTCTAACGGAGTGCAGATTGCGGAAACATATCAAAAATGCATCAAGATTGCAGGAGAAGAAATTTATTGGTACCGCGTTCGGTCCGACTCACTCAAGTTATCCAAGAAAATTGAAGAGCAGTGCTTGAGACATTTAAGCACTGCGCGTATTCACTTTTTTGAGCGAGGCAGGTTGAATAAACTTCTTTTACAGGCTGGCAAAGGTTTGATCCGAGATTACCTAATTAATGTTTACGGTGAAGACGTGATAAACCTGCACTGCTATTTTCGTTTAGAGACAATTCATCAATATTACAAGCTCAAGTACTTCCAGTATCACGAGGAAAACACTCCAAGTGTTTCGGAACTTATCAAAGTTAGTAGAAAAGATTTTAAGCCATTAATTATCAAGGGTTTTGCCGCATTTGTGAAAAAGAAACGGTTGGACATTCCCGGTAACTTGTTAGCTAGCTTGGAAGCCCATAAATCAGCAACAGGTTGGGAAGACCCACAGACTACTCCCGAAGAGAAGTTTTTATTAAAGGCTTGGTTTTTGATGGATCACGGAATCTCGGTCACTCAGGGCGTTCTGAAAAGAGGAGCGATGAGACCTAGGTTCAATCTTTTAAATCTAGTTGACCTTCAAGAGACCGACTGTAAGAGCTGATTGCGCCGTGACTGCATTTCTTTTAGCGGCATAAGATCTCCTTTTCGGGATGCTGTCTCGATTCCTTTTTTATAGACCTCGATGGCCTCACGAGGCTGCTCGAGGCTTTCAAGTACTTTACCTAGTAAACTATACGCCACTGAGTAATCCGGAAAGTTTTCTACCAGAACGGTCAACCGCTCGCGTGCCTCTAGATAGTTTTTTTGATCGAGGTAAATGGATCCGAGTCCAAAATTAGCGACTTGGTCGGTGGGGTCGATCTTTAGTACGNCTAGGAACATTTCAATTTTATTCTCCTGATCCTGCTTCTTTTCTTTTTCGAGTTTTTCACGTGACTTTTGGGAAATCTTGTCTGCCATAATTTTTTCAAACTGCAGTGTTGTGGCCTCGGCTTTTTCCTTTTCCGCATCCTCGATTCGGCCTTGTTTCATATAATAAATCGATAGATTGGTGTGCGCCATGATTTCTTTTGGATCGATTTCTGCTAACCGTTTCATTAAGGAAATGGCTTCGTCAAACTTATCTTGACGGGAAAGTAAAACACCCAATGCCTCGTAGGCGGGTGCGTATTTAGGAGCGAGTTCTACAGCTTCCCTTAAGAGAGTTATTGGACGTTCGAGGTTGTCCTCATCCCTGAAGTATTTAATGGCTTCACTGTGAAGGTTTATCGCGTGGTCGATGCGAGATTGAGTCTGGTAAAAAGGCAAAATAGCCGTCACCGCCTTGAATTCGTTACCGTTTATTTCTATATCTAGAATCAGATCAGGACTCCTATGGTCTTTGTCAACGTAAGCTAGGGCTATGTACTTTTCTAGAGCGTAGGAGTAGCAGGAACTCTTAACGATCCCAATTTTTTTGCCATTTAATCTCAATTCTCCATTGTAGGGGGGTGGCTCATAACCCTCAAAGACTAGTCCAGTTAGTGCAAGTGCTGGAGAGCCGTAAGTTTTTATGCGGGCAATTACCTCTTGTCCAATATAGCAACCTTTGTTGTAACTGACAGAACTGTGTTCCAGTCCAGTTTCAGGCAAAACTTGTGATTGATCCATATCTATCCCGTAAAGGGGAATGCCGGATTCGATACGGAGAATTTCAAGTGCTTCGGGTCCGACGGAGGCTAGTTTATATGGCATTCCTACCGCATAGAATGCCGACTCAAGCTCTTTTTTGATTAACTGTGGAAAAGCCAGAATATAACCTTCCTCGCCAGATAGAGTCTTGTTGATAACGATTAGGTCGTCTTTATCCCACTGACAGAGAACCGTGTCATTTGGTTTCTCCGGAAGTACAGCAGGAGTCAAGCTCAGTTTCTCCAAAAGTAAGGATGATTTCGGGCCTTGAAGCCCAATAAGATAATTTTGCTGAAGATTGCTTACGATTTCAACTCGATCCCTAAACAAGAAGCTATTCAAGTGATTGATCAGGTTATCCTTTTGTTTGGTCTCTACTAGGATTAATACTGACTCCCTATCTGTTTTATGAATGGAGAACGTGCAAACTAGTTTTCCCTGACGTGTCACGATAGCACTATTCTGACCGTTGCCGATTTCAAGTGAGTTGACATCATTGGTAGTCTGGGTTTGCAGATAACTAAAGACGTCAGGTCCATTTAAGGCTAACAGAGTTCTCCCTGTTTCTGAAAAAAAGCCGCAATGACTTCTAATACGGCGATAATCGCCTTGAATGTGCACAGCGGTTTTCATGATATAGAAACCAGTAGAGATCCTCTTTTTGGAGGGGTCTAGGTGGTTAGATTACGGAAAAAGATTCACCGCAACCGCAGGTAGAGGTGGCGTTAGGGTTTTTGAAGACAAATCCCTTACCCTGTAGCCCGCCTTCGAAATCAAGCATCATTCCTTTGAGGTAAATCATGCTTTTAGCGTCTATGAAAACGTTGAAGTGGTCNAGAGAAATCGTAGTGTCCCCCTTCTCTTCCAAGGTAAAGGTTAGTTCGTAGGACAAACCCGAACAGCCTCCGCCTTTGACTCCTAACCTTAAACCTATTCCAGGCTTCTCTTTTCCCACAAGCTTCTTGACCTCCCCATAAGCAGAGGGAGTTATCTTTACGAAATCAGCAGCTACACTCATTATTTCCTCCAGACTTTGTTTTATATTTCCTGTTTAGACTCCAAAATTGCTGCTATGGATTCTCTAATTATAGTAAAATTAGCCTGTAAGGGTCAAATTCATTTGCTTAGTTCCTGAAAGTGTGAGGGTCTTTGAAAAAATTTAAAACCTTTAATGATTAAATGAATCCTATATCAATGTAAACTGCAAGAAAGGGGAGTTTCTAGAGTTATGATGAGGATCCCGGATCTAATAGATCTTATCAAAAAAGACATCCCGGACGCTGAGGTAAATGTATTGGACAAAACAGGAATGAGTGATCATTTTATCATTCATGTGACGTCTCAAATCTTTGCGGATATGGGAATCATGGACCGTCATCGGAAGGTTCAGGACAGTTTGAGCGATGCGATGTCGGATGGAAGACTGCATGCGGCTGAGATAAAAACAGCGGTTCCTTAGGAGAAACCGTCCAAATTCAGTTTAGTTTTAAAAAAAATCTGTTTAAGGAGGTCAGAAATGTCAGCTATTGAAGATCAAGTTAAGGAAGAAATAGCCAATAATAAGGTTTTAATTTATGGCAAGGGAACTAAAATGGCCCCGCGATGTGGATTTACAGCAGAGACGGTTCAGTTTTTTGATAAATATGGTTTCCCGTTCGAAGTGATCGATGTGCTCGAAAACATGGAAAAACGAGAAGTGTTAAGTAAGATGACAAATTGGCCCACTTTGCCGAAGGTATTTATCGACGGCAAATTTTACGGTGACACGGACATCCTTGATGAGATGGAAGCTAAAGGTGAAGTGGAACCTTTATTGAAAGAAGCTTTCGGTGATTAAAGTAGGAAGGATTTTGTAATGTCCGGTCTATTGGAAGAGGGCGACCGAGCTCCAAATTTCGAACTCCCCGCTGTTTATGGTTATAAGGCGGGGGAGACTAGCCCTTCTGCTGAGGAAAAAGTACTTGTTTCGCTTAAAGACTACCAGGACAAACGTTGGGTAGTACTATCATTTTATCGACAGGATAGTAGTCCTGAGGACACTCGTTTGATGGTTGGGCTTAACGAGTGGAATCGTAAGCTAAAAACACGCGAAGTTGAGCTGCTCGGATGCAGCTGGAACGGGGTAAATTCACACCAGCAGTTTATAGAGGTGTTTCAGCTCGGATTCACTCTACTTGCAGATGAACATAAAAAAGTTACTGAACAATATGGTGTGAATCAAGATGTTGACGAACATGGCGAGACCATTCGTGTGACCGAACGTTCCACCTTTATAATTGATAAAACAGGTATGATCCGAAAGATTTGGCGTAACATAGATGATTTGCGAGGTCACGCGAAAGAGGTCTGGGATTATATCAAGGCCGAGAAAAAATGATGGATAAGGTTGTGGTTGTCTCTGATAGCGTAATACCTGCTTTTATTGCGTAAAGTTATTCTGATACTGGTTAAAGTGTTGAAGGAAAACTTTGTAAACCATTAAAAGTCATGAGCATAATCTGCTGCCCCTTTGTTTCGCAACTTCAAGCTTTTATCTTCTTTTGTGAACAAAATTAACCCCGCCCATTTGACCAACTATTTGGCCCCCCGATAAAACCTATTATCTTGAGAATAACTTTAAAATTAAGCATGCTTTGGAAAAGTGTCGTTTTTTTTTACTCAGTATACTCATAACAGCATAGCAGCAAGGACCTATGCACCTTGGTTCTAAAAAACTGTTGGGTGAAGTATCCGAGGAGGCTCTCAATCTATTAAGGAAAAATCTTTTTATCCAATATGGTAATTTGGATAAAAAGATTTTTAGCTTAAAGATAATTGCCTCGCGACCAACGGAATTACTCGTGATTTTTTTGCCTTGGGGGGTTTTCTTGTGTTATTGGTAACTTGATTGAGGATGAAATACTTTCAAATAGATTAACGAGCTAGATCTAATGACTCTTTCAGTAAAAATTAGGAATTTTATGGAGCAGTCTTCTTGGATTCGGAAGATGTTCGAAGAGGGAGCTCGACTGAAGTTGGAATATGGTGCCGCAAATGTTTTTGACCTCTCGCTGGGCAATCCAGTAATGGAGCCGCCTCAAGAATTGATAAATGCGTTAAAGGCTTGCGTTGAAGACTCTTCACCAGGAATGCATCGTTACATGTCAAACTCAGGGTTCTTGGAAACGCGTCAAGCAATCGCCGAATCGCTGATTCCCGAGTGCCAGGTTGAAGTTGGGCCCGACAATATTCTAATGACTTGTGGTGCGGCAGGGGCACTCAACGTCACTCTCAAGACACTACTCGATTCTGGAGATGAAGTGATAGTACTCGCACCTTATTTTGTAGAGTATATTTTTTACGTAGACAATCACGGAGGTAAGACTCGGACTGTTCCTACCGACGAAAATTTTCTTCCTGATCTCAAGCTGATTGAGCAAGCCATCAACAAAAATACGAAAGCGATTATTGTCAACTCTCCGAATAATCCTACGGGGGTTGTTTATCCTCGGAGTGTTTGGAGTGAGCTAGCGGCACTTCTCAGAGAACAGTCAGCGAAACTTCATCGAGAGATCTATTTAATTTCTGATGATCCATACAAAAAGATTGTTTATGACGGAGTTGAAACTCCCAATCCTATGGAGTTTTATACCAATAGTATTTACATTACTTCGCATTCTAAGGATCTGGGTGTCCCCGGGGAGCGTATTGGTTTCATTGCTCTTCACCCAGAAGCGGAAAGTGCAGAAGCAATCATGTCTGGAATGGTTTTTTGTAATCGTACACTTGGGTTTGTTAACGCTCCGGCACTATTACAGAGGGCGGTGACAAACCTTCAATCAGTGAAAGTCGATGTTGAACAATACAGGGAGAAGCGAGATTTTCTTTATCGTAAATTGATCGATATTGGCTATTCTGTGGTAAAACCTCAGGGTGCTTTTTACCTGTTTCCACGCTCTCCGATTGAGGATGAGGTTGAGTTTTGCAAAATTTTGGCTAATTATAAAACGCTTGTCGTGCCTGGACGGGGATTTGGCCTGGCGGGATATTTCCGGATATCCTACTGCCTCCCCGATGAAACTATTCGAGGGAGCGTTAACGGGTTCGAATCAGCTTTCATGGCAGTTTCGCAGCGAAAGGTTGGAAAATAAACGTAAAACGGTGTAATCTAGGGACACCGTTACCTATTTTGGTTCTAGCGGCGATATAAGAAGGCGGATACTTCCATTTTAAAAAAGGATGTCATGATACGTTCGTTGCAAGTGAGTCACATTGTATTGACAACAAGTGAGCTGGCTCAGGTGGTTTTGGACAGTCTTAAGGGCATACAGGATCCGTTGCTTAAAAAGAAAATGTTCGAACGCTTAGCGAAAAAATACAGTGCCTGCGGATCTAGGGATAAGGGGGGAGATTTAGGCTGGCTGGATCCCCTTTCGCAGGCCCCGGAACTTTACAATGCGGCACAGGAGTCTCCTGTAGGAGAGGTGATGGGGCCGGTAAGAAGCAAGTTTGGCCATCATATTTTTATGGTGACAGACGAAGCTAAAATGGTTGACACTGGAAAGGATGGTATGGATCTTCCTATGGGAGCGGGGCCAGGAACACTTTAAGTATGTTGGTTTAGGCAAAGAGAATCCAGAATAGTTCCTTTATTTATGCATATAAAAC
>PBJL01000010.1 GCA_002721105.1 Acidiferrobacteraceae bacterium
CGGCTTTCGCTTCTTCTGCGGCTTTCGCTTCTTCTGCGGCTTTCGCTTCTTCTGCGGCTTTCGCTTCTTCTGCGGCTTTTGCCTGTTCTTGCTCTTTTTGCAGATCACCGCGCCTCACATAAGTACGACGTTTTCTGACTTCAACATGAACAGTGCGAGATCCACCTGTTCTCGATGACTGACGTACCGAACTCGTTGATTTTCGACTGAGTGTAATTTTAGGCCTACTAGAAAAACTTCCATCATTGCTTGTACCACGAAGATAAGCCAATAATTGTTCTTTCTCGTCATCCGACAAGGAGCCATCCAAGTCTTTATTGGAAATACCCGCAGCAACGAGCTGTTGCATTAATTTTTCACCCGTAACGCCGATTTGTTCGGCAAATTCCTTTAAAGTTGTTGATGGCATAATCATCCAGCCTATTTATCAGTAAATCCTTATAAAAACCATGGTTGTCTTGCTTCCATAATCAATTGTCCTGCTCGCTCTTCATCTACACCAGTTAATTCTACTAACTCATCGGTAGCTTGCTCGGCAAGGTCTTCCATGGATCTAATTCCTTTTGAAGAAAAAAGACGTGCGGTTTCTTCATCCATCCCTTCCATGTTCAACAAATCATCTTCTGGCGAAAGGCGTTCCTGCTCTGCGATCTCCCGAACGAGAAGTGTTTCCTTGGCTCGCCGTCGCAATTCATCAACTAATTGGTCGTCAAATTCCTCGACTTCTAACAACTCGCTAGTTGGAACGTAGGCCACTTCTTCTAGTGTAGTAAAACCTTCATCCACTAGCACTTCCGCAACCTCAGAGTCAATATCTAGCAACTTCATCAATTTGTCTCTATTCTCTTGCGCCTCTAATTCTCCCTTCTCAACCGCTGCCTCATCAGTCATGATATTAAGATTCCATCCTGTAAGCTCTGACGCCAACCGAACGTTCTGTCCACCGCGCCCGATAGCCAATGAGAGTTGATTTTCATCAACAACGACATCCATTGAATGGGAATCTTCGTCAATGAGGATCGAATCGACATCTGCCGGCTGCAACGCCTTTATAACGAACTCCGCAGGATTATCTGACCAAGTGATAATATCTATTCGTTCTAAATTAATAGCATTTGAGACACTTTGAACGCGAGAGCCCCGTATTCCAACGCAAGCTCCTACTGGATCAATTTTTGGATCATTGGAACGAACAGCAATTTTTGCGCGAGAACCAGGATCACGAGCAGCTCCCAAAACGTCTATAACACCCTGACCAACTTCTGGTACTTCGAGTTGAAAAAGTTGTATAACCAAGTCTGGCATCCGGCGATCAAGAATAAGTTGGGGCCCACGTGTTTCAGCTCGAACATCCACAAGAATTGCTTTAATACGATCCCCGCTTCTCAGTGCTTCTCTATCAATCCAGGCTGATCTAGGAAGGGCCGCCTCTACACCCTCGATGTCAACTGTAGCTTCCCTGTTACCAACCCTCTTTACCACACCTTGCACCATCACTCCTTTTCTGTCAGCAAATTCATCAAATATTCTTGATCGTTCAGCCTCGCGTACTTTCTGATTAATAACTTGTTTTGCCGCTTGGGCTTCGATACGCCCAAAATTTGCAACTACTTCAAGCGGTTCCTCAACTACGCCACCTACTTCGTGTGTTTGGTCTGGATAACTAATCTCGCTCCCAGCCAACGTAATTTGGCGAGATGGCGTTTCAACTGTACTGTCATCCTCAACGATCTCCCACTGCCGGAAAGCTTTATATTCGCCAGTTTTTCTATCAATCTCTACCCGCACCTCTATATCTTCTCTATATCGCTTTCGTGTAGCTGTTGCTAACGCGGCCTCAATTGCCTCAAACACGGAGACTTCATCTAACGCCTTCTCACGAGATAAAACCTCCGCCATCATAAGTATTTCATCGTTGCCCATTGCTTTTCTCTTTAGTTCGCCCGTGTCGCTCACCCATGGGATCTACACTGATTAGATTCGCCTTTTGCATTTCCACAAAAGGCAAGTTGTATGATTGATCATCACATTTAATAGTTGCGATTTTTGCATTTACTTTGATGAGAACGCCTCTAAATTTTCTTCGTCCTTGATTTAAACCGTGCATGTGAATTTGTATTTTTTCGCCAATAGCGCTTTCAAAATGCTCCAATTTCGCAAGCGGTCGATCTAAGCCTGGTGATGATATCTCTAATGTGTATTCACCTTCGATCAAATTGTCCACATCTAAAATATCGCTAATTTTCCTACTAACCTGTTCACAATCGCTAAGCGTTATCCCGCCAGGTGCGTCTATAAACATTCGAAGGAATCGATTCTTTGACTCTACTAACGTGACATAAATTAATTCATACCCTAAACCCTCTATCGTTGGCTCTAATGTAGACCGTAATCCGTCTGCGTCACCCAACATGGTTTAGCCTCCCTAAATTTAACGTCTAACAACTAGTCAAAACTGTCCACGAAAACGACAAACCCCGCACTTGCGGGGTCATAAATTCACAACCAAATATCTCGAACCGTGGTAAGCACGCTCCAGTGGTAATGCTTTACCTCCACTTCGCTCTCAACTGATTTTAACCTCAATCGATGATGATGTACATTAATTTTGTGGAATAATTAGCATAAAATCAAGGAAATACATCAGTTTAATGATCTTTTCCTAGCATTCGACTTTATTCAAGAAAAATTTATAAAAACTATTGGCTCAACGAAATATTTTACACCTTAAGGGCCTGCCGTCATTATTTATGATAACCCCGGCTATTATAATTTTCATTAATGTCATGGTACCGAAAATTGAGCTGACAAAAAGGCCGCTATCAATCGATGGGTGTTTTTCTACGCCGCTTTTCGCTCCCGAACTTCCTTATTCCGCTTGGAAGCCCCTCCGGTCCTTCGTGAATGTTTTGGCTTTTGTCCCTTTTTTCTCGTCAAACTCTTTCCAAACCTACGTCTAGGCTTCGGATTGGCGTTACTCTGTTTGTTGTGCTTCGGCTCTTCGCTTGTTGGCTCTAATCCTTCAATCACCTCGCGCTTAATCATTCGACCCGTCAGCTGTTCAATCTGTGCCAACTTTCGCCAATCAGATGCACCGACCAAGGAGATAGCACAACCGGCGGCGCCAGCGCGTCCAGTACGTCCAATTCTATGAATATAATCTTCTGCAACCGTTGGCATATCAAAATTAATTACATGGCTAATACCTTTGATATCTAGACCTCGAGCCGCAACATCGGTTGCAACTAACATTTCTACCCGACCTTTACGAAGATTTTCAACTGTCTGGCGTCGTTTGTTTTGACTCATATCACCATGCAAAGATGCAGTTTTATGATCGTTTGAGCGAAGAGTTTTGGCGAGCTGCTCGGCTCCTCGCTTAGTTGAGGTAAAGATAAGCGCCTTGGTTAAATGCTTTTTTCCTAAGTGATGAGCCAAAAGTTTTTGCTTATGCGCTTTGCTATCGGCCTGGTGCATGTGCTGTCGGATCGATAAGTGTTGATCATGGTTGGTCGCAAGGCTAATTCTTTTAGGCTTTTTAAGTAACTTGTTGGCAATTTTTAAAACACTGCCTTCAAGGGTGGCTGAAAAAAGTAAGGTTTGGCGGTCTTTCGGCATCGCCGATGCAATATCTTTTACGTCATCAATAAATCCCATATCTAACATTCGATCTGCTTCATCTAGCACCAATATCTCCAGTCTGGAAAAATCTACTTTGCCCCGCTCCATGTGGTCCATCAGTCTTCCAGGTGTTGCAACTAGAAAATCGACCCGATTTCGCAACATTTTGAGTTGGGGAGGATACGACATACCACCAACAATCAAGCCAGTTACTATTTTAGAAAATCGACTGAACTGTCGGATATTCTTGTCAATTTGAATCGCAAGTTCGCGAGTTGGTGTAAGCACCAAGACCCGAGGCCCAACACCTCCTTTCTTCGAGCGTCGAAAAAGATGTTGAAGGGCTGGCAACACAAATGCTGCCGTTTTGCCTGTGCCTGTTTGCGCCGATGCCATAAGATCGTTGCCCGACAAAACAACAGGGATTGCCTTTTCTTGTATTTCGGTTGGCTCAGTGAGGCCAAGCTTCTTTATCGCCTCGAGTATTCGAGGATCGAGATTAAGTTGTCCAAATTTCAAAATAACTCCAAGCCGACCAGATGTCGGATGATGATTAATACGTGGGAAGGATGAGAGTTATGCAGTTTTTATAGGGCTTAAAACTACAGATTTGTCTCTAGAATTTTTCGATACAATAGTGCTCGGCAAATAAAATATTACCCTTTTCGAATTCTATTTTACCAAATAGCGCCTTTGAATACAAAAATTATGTTATCGCCTTGTCCTAGACCACCAATATCAACCCTTTTGAAATTCTAAACCCTCTTTAAATTGGTGTCAGACTTTATAAGTCAGCCCTTCTCGCCCCATATACCATGAAATTCATACGCAACAGCTGCCGTATCTCCTTCCACCCAAGCATCGTGACCTGGCTCAATACAATAAGCACTACCAGCCGAATATGTGGCTTCGGTACCATCGTCATGTCGACATGTAATTACGCCGTCCACTATAACCCCGATATGTTTTGCTTCACAACTTTCTGTGCCAACCATAGGCTTTATATCATTTGACCATTTCCAACCAGGCTGTGCTGTTAATTTCATGACTCTTTGGCCACCAACGTTTACCACTTCTATCCTTGCATTACTTGGAGTCATTACCTCATCTGCCGCTGTCGAAAAATCCTTCGCTTCTACTGATGCCATGATAATTTTCCTTTTATTTGAGTTAGTTTTTTAATTTTATTAACCTACTTTCTCATACTGATGACGCAGATTATCGCATAAAACTATATAGTCCGTTGCCCTATTTCAAATAGATGCTCTGCCTATAGAGTTTTATGATTAACCGAAGATTTCAACTCCAACCTTTTGGATAACTGCAGAAAACGAAAAGTAAGCAACAAACCAGTTGCCGTCAGTCCCATAGCGAGCCCCCACCACAAACCGGCACCACCAAAGTTCCTCCAAAATGCCAACCATGATCCGAAACCTATCCCGAGAATCCAGTAACCAAATCCGGCTATCCAAAGTGGCGTAACACTATCTTTAAGGCCACGTAGAGCACGGGCTGAGATCGCCTGCAAACCATCAAATACTTGGAAGATTGCAGCAATAAAGAGAAATTCGATTGACAAAAGGGATACAGCTATGAAACCCGGATCGGAAGGAGCTATAAAAATATCGATGATATAGGTAGCAAAACCTAATGGGATAATCATCATTACTACCAAAATTGAAACACCGATGAACATCCCAATTATGCCGGATTTTCGCGCAGTATCTAGTCGATTGCTACCAACACCATGTGCAACTCGGACCATGGTGGCTTCCGCAACACCTAAGGCAATGACAAATGGTATACCAGCCCACGCCATCACAATTTCAAACGCTGCGAGAGTCTCCGCACTTATGACGCCAGATAGAATTGAAGCAGTAGCAAACATTCCTACTTCTAGGAATACCAGCCCGGCGACTGGTAAACCGAGAATCATTATTTCTTTGCAAATTGGTATATCTAGCTTCCAGCGTTCTGCAAATACCTCGTACCCTCGCAGATCAGCCGTTCTGTAAACGTACCAGAGCAACACAAAAAACATTAACCAGGATACAACGCTAGTGGCAAGCCCAGCACCGAAAAGACCCAATGGAGGCATTCCCCACCCGCCGTGCACTAACCATAGAGTAAGAA
Source organism: Acidiferrobacteraceae bacterium (assembly GCA_002721105.1). The sequence continues at coordinate 5,755 of PBJL01000010.1, forward strand.
GGTAATTTACTAGCACTGCTATTCCAGTAATCACCATGACTGCTTTAGGTCTGGCAAGAGCTGAAATAAAGTTCCGCAATACAGCGAAAAACAACACTGGAAGTACGAAGCCACTTAATCCACGTAAATAAGGTGCCGTTAGTTCAAGAATATTGGAGTCCTGGTTTGTCAATCCCAGTATAGAATCGAGATGCCATACCAATATCGTTGCAGGTATACCAAGTAACAAACAAACGAAAAATCCTTGTCGGACAGCGAGTCCTGCTTGCTTTTTATTACCTGCACCTTCGGCTTGCGCGCATAACACCCCTACGATAGACAACAACCCCATTAGAATTACTAATACTTCAAACGACAAATGGCCTGCAATTCCTACCGCTGCTAATTCCATGTATCCGAGCTTACCAACCACCATTTTTGTAGTAACAAACATAGAAAATTCAGCAAGATAAGCGGCAGACAATGGCAATGCAATGCGAATCAAAGTTACCGTTTCCGCTCTATTCTTAAAATAGTTAATCAAAATTTTTCATAACACAATTTCAGCCTATCACTGTTATTTTATATTTCCCTTTTGATTCCAAAATCCTTTCGGTAAATAGCAAATAGGAGGGCACCCGTTGTCAGCATTAAACCAATCTGGAATGCCGAATTCACAATAGTCCACGCTGGAATCACTGGGATAATCAAAATAGCACTCACGAAACTAGTGATAAAAATCAATCGGGATTCAGTTTCTGGAAAGTTCCATGCTTTAACAAATGTCGGAATTGAAGCAAAAGTATTCGCTGCAGTCGCAAGCGAAACCGCGATCAATGGCGAATTTGCTAACTGCCAAAACAATAAGGCAGCCAAAGACAAAGCACCGCAAAACAAATCAAAACGAGTGAGTCGCCAATAACTTTTTTTGTTGACGAAAGAACACAAAAAGATAATACCAGGAACAAATCCGCCAACCAGAACCCTAACCGAAGCCCAGATATCTGCATCTACCGAGAAAGCCGCACCTAGACTGATTGTGGGGCTTAAAGCCCAGAGAAACCAGGAAACCTTATTTGGTTTGACTTTACCTGCTAAGGTATCTCGAAAATAGCCATATCCACCCCACACCAAAAGACATGCGCTGAGAATGACTAAGAACTGGGGAAACGTAATCAAATGATATATCTAAACTCTATGAGACAGTTTGCAATCTATGAAAAGAATTTTTACTAATCTAAGAAGATGTTACATGCAGGCCATTTTCATCGAAACGAATCTTTGCAAGCGTAATGATGGGTGCATCGAGGTCAACCAACATATCGCGGCCACCTTCTTCAGGCTTTTCGATAATACACCCAATACCACAGACGACGGCTCCACTTTCCTTAACCAGCTTCGACAAAGCGGTCAGCGTCGCACCCGTCGCAAGAAAATCATCAATTATTAATACGCGGTCTTGAGTATTTAAAAAACGCTGATCCACCATCAGCTCAGAGGAAATTCCACGCGTCCGGCTGATTGCTTCGGCGACATAATAGGTGCCCGTCATGGTGCGGGAATGGGTCTTACGAGCATAAATAATCTGTGCCCCAAATTGTTCTGCAACATACAAGGCCGCCGGAATGCCACTAACTTCCGCTGTAAGAACCCGAGTAATACCCTGAACCCCGGCGGCAAGAAATCCCTCGTGAATAGCCTTGGCCATTCGCCGAGTGAGTTGAGGATCCACTTGATGATTGAGAAAACTGTCTACTTTAACAATGCCGCCGCCAACATGTTCTCCCTCATCAAGTATTTTCTCGACTAATTCCTGCATTTTATCCCCCGTAGTGCCCCGCGAATACTAACACGCTGATTTAGCGGTAGTCAGCACACTAATCAACTACTTACTTCTACTTGTGATGGTTTAGAGGCTGGACCGTTAAGTCTGTTAGAGTGAGCTGCTCTCAGCTGTATAAAGTAATTCTTCGAGCGTATCTCCAATCAATGCTAGTTGAGTCGAGCTTGATAGACGGTGGTCTCCGTCTTTGAGTAACTGAATCCGGACATCTGTAGTCTTCAAACTCTTTGATAATTGGAGTGCAGTACTCCAAGGAACTTCGTTATCTTTACAGCCTTGCAATAATCGAACCGGAGCCCTAATGTCTAGCGGCTTGTCCAGCATACAACATGCCTCACCATCATCGATAAATGCTTGCGTCAGAATATAACCTTCCGGATCATACTCGCTGGTCAAAGCAATTTGACTATGCTCCTGGAGGGACCGACGCTGGTCTAACGTTAACTCCTTTGCAATTAAATCTCGAGTGAAATCAGGCGCTGCAGCAATACCAAGAAGACCGCTAACACGGTCACCCAGTGCCAAAGCAACACGGAGCATGATCCAGCCACCCATGCTGGAGCCAATAAGTATGCACGATCCCTCTGTAAAGGCTTGTATCACTTCAAGCGCATCTTCCGTCCATCGACTAATTGTGCCTTCTTCAAAAAGCCCTCCGGATAGGCCATGACCGGAGTAGTCAAATCGTAGAAACGCCCGTTCATTTTTTTTGCACCAATTTGACAGATATTGCGCTTTGGTGCCCTCCATATCAGAACGAAACCCGCCTAGAAAGATGATCCATGGAGGCTCTCCGATCTGTGGCCTTGCAACAATCGAATACCCCTTGTCGGTCTCCAAAGATAGAGTGTTTTCATTCATCGATGATAACCATTAACTCATGCATTTAAAAAACAATTGAAGTCAGTCGTCTAATGATAATAATCGCTATTGGAACAAGTGGTAAAAATATATTTCTAACTTGCATTTGAATTCCAAAAGTATCCCAATTTTTAAAATAGCTAAGCAGGTTTCCTAAAAACGCTAACGAAAAAAATATTAATAGCATTGTATAAATTTCATAAGATGAAACAATCACGATTTGGAACAATTGAGCAATCAACACTAAACGAAACGTTGTAAACGCCATACCAAGAGGCCTAAACGCGCCCCCACCTGATCTTGATCCCTACTGAAACCAAAATTTTGAGCCAGTTTCTTGCCGTTGAATAATGCCGAAAGGCCAAAAAAACCTGTGAATGCAATTAAAAACAAATGACAAACAAATGGAATAAGGCCGCCTTGTGTTTCAATCATATCTTGTCCCCATTAGAATATATTGTTTTGATCAGATGATACTCCATACTCACCCATTTTGAATCGGTCTAGCAATAAAGCCATGATCAAATACATTCACACTAGCAACGTTTTTCAACAAAATCTAAATTAACCAGATCTTACTTCTTCGATCCGATGCTTATAGATTTGATTTACTGGCTTCTGGCTCGATAATGATAGTGTTAAGCTGTTTTACGTCAGCAGGAAGTTCTTGGTCACCCGCTGGGAGGCTGCTCAAGCTGAAAATATAGGCTATGATATCTACATACTGTTGATCGGTTAACGAGCCCGGACTTTCTTGTGGCATTTCACTCCGAGCATATTGGTATAAATTAGCAACCGTTTGGTTTTTCCAGCCTCTAAGAAAAACTCCGCCTGCCAATGGCGGGGCAGAAGAAAAGCCGCTCGCCCCTGGATCACTTACTAAAGAGAAACTGATTGCATCATTAGGCAACACCGACCTATGCTCATTTGGTCCAAAAGCCACAGGTTCATCACCATGACATTCCGTACAACTTCTCGAATACACCGGTCTCCCGCGTTTGGCCTGATCCTTTGTGTAAACACCTTCCCAAACTGAGCGAATCGCTATGATCTCACCAAGGGTGGCATCTGATACATAGTCTTGTATCGCCTGTTTCGGAACTTTACCAAACTTATTACCCCAAGCATTTCGGATATAGCTGGTAAGAGCCACTATTTCGTCCACTGAAAGCTGCGGAAAGGCAGGCATTGCGCCCTCTCCATTGCGAATGTTGCTGGTTATCAGAGGAATATTGGCCAGATTTTCGTTACCAACCAATGCTGGGAATGCCGGAGGTACTCCCTCTCCAGATGATTGATGACACAATGCACAGTTCGCTTCGAAAAGCGATTTACCTTTTTCTAACAAATCATTGCTCAAGTCTTCAGCAACTAGTGACGGAGAAATAAAACTCAACGAAACCATAAAAATTGAAGCAATAAATCTACATATTAACTTACACATGTCTTGTTACGTTCCTTCACATTCGTCGTTTGCTCCAGCGAAAACAACCTACCGCTAGGCCTATTACCGTTCATTACACCACAAATATATTATAAATAATTGCGCCCCAAAAATGACTGTTCTCTCAAAGAATTTTTGAAATCAGTAGCAAGCTTAAAAAGCTAGCCTTAAACAACGCCCCCGATGACGATGTCATCGGGGGTTTACTGATAGTCGGGAACCAAACAACTAGTCTTAGGAACTTGACTCCATCGCAGCTTCCTTGCCCGCAATGTACCCATGAACCACTCCCCTACCGAGGCCATGCTGGCCACCGCCACCACTGGCTTCACCTCCTCCAGCATAGAGGCGAGGTATTACTTTGCCGTCCATGTCCACCACCTGAGTCTTACCGTTGATTCGAAGGCCCCCATAAGTGTCATGCCAAATAATCATTAGCGACGCCGCGTAAAAGGTTGGTCCTTCTATTTTGTGCATCTTTTCACCTTGTCGCTCAAAATCATCGTCATAGGCTTTGTCAACAAAGCCATTCCATGCCGCAACTGTATCTGCGAGATGGGACATCGGCACTCTAGAATATGGATTTTTCATAATTTCTTGAGCCAACGCTTCGATGGAGCTCGCACTGAAAAATTGGCCGTTGTCGGGGGAGGTAAACGGATAGTTGATATTCCAGCCACCTCTTTCAACAGCTGCATCATCGAAGATTACCCAAAGCGGTCCGGAAAGAAAATCCGGCTCCGAGGATCCTTCGTTGATTGCCAATGCTGCATCCACTCCATCATGTCGTGTGTAGGCACCCTGAGCTAATTCAGCTATCCATTCTGGGCGGGAATTGCGCCAATCGGTAGGAACGTGTTCGCTCCAATCTCTTGGCACACCTTCCTTTGCGCCACCTGGCCATCTTGGATGTCGGGGTCGTTTTGGAAGATCGATTTCATTGAAAAACCGCTTGCCGACCTGATTAACGGCAATGACGTGCTCAAACCCTTTGGTGCCTATATCAACGCCAGCGGATCCCCTAAACGGGAACGTTGGATGCCCTGGGTACATGTCCGTGTAGGCATCCCGGGTCGCAATCCTAGTTTTAATGTGATAAGTCACCGAGTGGTTATAGTTCTGCTGCATTCCAGAAAGGTTTGCACCCACTGCCAACCCAGCTTTCATGGCGCTTCCGTCTTCAGCTCGATCCGGCCCCAATAGTGCCCACGCGCTCGTTACGAATGTCGGTTCACGCATCGCTGGATAGAACATGCTGCGCATTTGCGGATTGCCTGCATAACCACCACTCGCAAGAACAACTGCCTTTCGTGCTCTAATGTTTATTGACTCCCTGCGTTCATCAATGTTTCCCTCACCCCAAAGACTTTCTAATCGTTCCCCAGTATTAGGATCAAATCTGGGGGTATAACTCGCACTAATGCCCAAGATTTGCCCAGAGAACTGCTCCTCACGAATGAGTTCATCAAGATGTCGGTTCAACATGAAATGAACACCCTTTTCTCGAGCACTAAACTCTAAAGGTCGCGCCATCGCAGCTCCATTGTGAACGATACCTTCTCCAGCACGTTTAGTGGAATCAGACATAACGCGCGGAGCAAACTGGCTTGAAAATTCACCTTTTTTCCCAGCATCTTCTGGAGTCACCGTGCCGGCTCTCATATCAGTCTTATCGCCGAGACGTAGTACTGCAGAAGCAGCTCTAGCTCGAGAGACTCCACCTCCGTAGTGAGTCCCGTTTATTCGCGCATACCGAACGTAATTATCCAACAAGAACTGTCGTGTACCGACGGTATTGTTTGCCCACGCACGGTGTAAATCTCGTTCGTTGTAGCGATAACGTGGGACACCTCCTGTATCCACTATCGACCAGTCAGTCATGTCCTTAAATAAAAGTTCTGGGTTATCTTCCAGTGCCGCAGGTTCTACCAAAGGCTCAACCGTTACCATTCCTTCTGCATCGGATGCTCCGGCTAAATCTCTTTTCTGAACAGCATCGCCGCCACCCAACGAAGTCCAAGATCCGCTGTGAAGCATCTTTCCTCCCACATCGAAATTTTGATCCACCAGAAGCACTGTTGCCCCTAAATCTCTCGCACGAATTGCGGCCGGCAATCCTGCGCATCCAGCTCCGACAACCACAACATCAACTTCATAATCCCAAACAATGTCATCAATTGATGCATCTGCCTTGGCTACACTAGCTGCCGCAATCGTACCGCCAATAGCCGCAGCGCCTGCACCAACTACGGCACCTTTCTTGATGAAATCACGTCGGGTCAACGACTCATCTTCGCGATGGTCCGACGCTGCCTCATCCGCATGTTTCACTTTGTCATCTGTCATTTTGTCCTCCCCAAAATAAATAAAGTCTAAACAACGTAACAAATAGCCCGTAAGCTAATAAGCGTCCTGCCAAATAAAAGTCAAATTGCCTCTAACTACTTAGTGAGGCATAATTTAACGTGTTTCTTGCTATAAATAAATACTATAATGAAAATAACTATTAATTATAATATCTATGCTGTTCAAGATCTTAGGTGCTAATTCTCATGTATTTAACCAAAATTAAAGGACTTTCCTTCGAAAAATGATGGATTTAATCCGAAAAATTGACGGAAACCATTGGGAATGCTCTAGAACAGACTGGGATCAGATTCTTCACTTGGCTGAAACGGCGGGTTATGTGCGATTAGGCACTGTGCAATATGACTTCGACACGGGCGAACCCGACGATAATTGGGATAGTAACGATTACACATCGCAATCCGGGCAGTTGGTCATACAAGAAGATGCTGAAACTTTAGCTAGATCACTAGATCGACTCATCATTCGTGATTCAGTAACTAAAGAAGAAAGGAAAGCTGTCTTGGATTTCGCGCAGTGGCTAACGATCTCTGATGAAGAAAAGGGTGAGAAGTACTATCCTGGTTTTGAAATTTGGTAGATCCGTTCGGGGAGTCATTACGAGACTGCCTTTGGTATAGTGAACTTTTTTTGACCTTGCTAGAGCTACCACACGCCCAACCTCAGAATCGTCAAGTACGCTCCTTCGGTTTCGTCGGTATGGTTACTCATGGATAGTAATTCCTAGCTCCGTAGCCTTAATTCTCTAATAGATTTGGCAAAGATATTTACTGCCAGATCAATTTGGTCCTCATTAATTATTAGCGCTGGTGTCATTTCAATGACATTCCCAAAAGACAGAAGAATCAATCCATTTTCGAAACATCGGCGAGCTAATGCTCTCCCGACCTCTGACGGATCACTAGAAAAATTTCTATCACTCTTGAGCTCTACCCCTACCAAGAGTCCTTCACCTCTAACTTCCTCTATAATATTTTCAGTATCGGCCAGGGCTTTCAATTTGGAAACTAGGTACTGTCCCATTTTCTCAGAATTAGTAACAAGTTGCTCACTCTCAATCACATCTAATAACGCCAGAGCAGAAATACAGGCAAGAGGTGATCCGCCTAAGGTATATGCCGTATACAAATCTGCGTCAAAGATTTCTGATCTTCCCACAACGGCTGATATTGGTAATCCACCGCCTAATGGTTTTGCGATAGCCAAAGCATCTGGCTTTATACCGTATTTTTCAAACGCAAATAACTTGCCGGTTCTTCCTAATCCAGTCTTTATTTCATCAAGAATTAGCCAAATTCCATGTGAGTTACAAAGCTCTTGCAAAGCTAGAAAGTAGTTATCTGGCGGGATTATCTCACCGCTATCAGATTGCACAATCTCTGCAAATATCGCAGCGGTTTCCTTCGGTGGTGACAGCACGCTTAACACCTCGTTTTCAATAAAATCTAAACATTTCAACGAACATCCAGTCCGTTCGCAAGGCCCCCAGGAACATTGTTTTGGGTTAGGAAACGGCACTTTGGTAATGTGTCCGTTTGGTATAGGCTTTGATAGTGCAGCATGGCCTGATATACCGCCTGACCCTATCGTCATCCCATGAAATGCCCCACTAAAAGAAATAAGTCGTGGTCGACCCGAAGCAATGGGAATCACTTTGGCTAGAAAATCCATTGCGTCTGAGCCTGAGACACCAAACCAAACCTTTTTATCAAAATCACCTGGAAGAAATTCGACTAGTCTCTCTGCTAGATCGACAGCAGGTTTATGGTTATAACACACAAGGGGATGCGCTATTCCGTCATCTAACGCTGACTTGATTGCGTGATGAATTTTGGGATGACCATGGCCTGCAGCAATTGCACCTCCTACAGCCATAAAATCTAAGTATTCGTTACCATCAAAATCCCAAAGATAAACACCGTTCGCACGCGCGACAGAGAAAGGGTACAAACGATATTTCATTGCACCTGTGATTAATGCATCGTCACGAGCGATAATTTCATTGCTACGAGTGTATTGTCGAGAAGTCACCAATATTATTCCCCAGTGGATGGAGGCACATATCCTTCCGACGGCTGCACCAGTATTCCCCCGTCTACAACAAGGAAGGCTCCTGTAATAAAAGATGACATTTCGGATCCTAGAAAAAACGTTGCTTTTGCAACATCATCAGCCTGACATAAACGCCTTAAGGGTGTCTTTTCAACAATACCATTCCATTGCGCTTCAACATCAATTCCGGCAGGCGCTCCAGCTGTTACAAGGGAAATTGCACCTTCGGTCATTGCAGCTCCCGGACAAACCGCATTAACTCTAATATTGTCACCACCCAACTCCATTGCAAGTGATCGGGTCAATCCTGCAATGGCGTGTTTAGTGGTTGTATAATGCGCTAACCCTTCCGCAGATGGCTTGAACGCATCAACAGATGCAATATTTACAATGGCTCCCCCTTTGCCATCACTCTTCATGTTCTGAACAACTGCCTGCGTACAATTAAATGTTCCGACAACATTAACATTAAGAGTTTTCTGAAACTCATCCACTGGCATGTTTTCAAAATAATGGTTCGAAAATATCCCAGCATTGTTTACCAAAATATCCACACGCCCATGCTCTGATACAGTCTCACTCACCATATTAATCACCTGTTTCGAGTCAAATATATCAACAACCTTGGCTGTAGCAGACTGATGCATGTCATTAATCTCTTCGGTCTTTTTTCTTGCTCCATCTTCGTTACGATCCGCTATAACAACATTTGCGCCTGCTTCTGCAAACCGCATGGCGATTGCGGCTCCAAAGCCCTGTGCCGCGCCTGTGACTATTGCGCATTTCCCACGAAGTGAAATTAACTCTCCTAACCCTATTAGTGACTGAGAAGGATGATCTTTTTCTGAACTAGTGTTTCGAGTAGTTGACATAATTTTATAATTTACCTCTAATTTGTTGTAAGTTTCATCCTAATCAACTATCCGCTAGAAATGGCATGCCACTTTATGGTCATCGCCACGCTGAAGCAGATCAGGAGCAGTATCAGAACAGACAGTAGTAGCTTGTGGGCAACGTGTAAAAAAACGGCATCCCTGCGGCAGATCTAAAGGGGATGGAATATCGCCTTGCATCTGAGGAACGCTTTTCTCTCTTGGATCCGGGTGCGGGTGTGCCGCCATAAGAGCTTTTGTGTAAGGGTGCTTTGGATTTGAGAAAATCTCCTTTGTTGTGCCATGTTCAACGATTTTCCCCAAATACATTACTGCCACTTCATCTGCCACATGGGAAATCACAGACAATTGGTGCGCAATAAAAATAATCGTCAATTCTAGCTCTTTTCGTAACTCTCTGAATAGGTTCAAAATTTGGCCCTGGATAGATACATCAAGAGCACTAACAGCTTCATCTGCTATTAACATAGTGGGTCTAACGGCAAGAGCACGAGCAATAGCCGCTCGCTGTCTCTGACCTCCACTGAGCTGGCGTGGTCGTCGCGTCGCAAAAGATGAGGGCAGGCCAACTAGCTTAAGGAGGTTACTGACAAAATCACTCTCTCCAGATATGTCAATCGTTCCGTGTACCTTGCCAGCCTCAGCAAGAGCCGCACCGATCGACATTCTGGGATTCAAAGATGTATAGGGATCTTGGAATACCATCTGAATATCTTTTCGTATATTGCGCAGATTAGAAGAAGACGCATTATCAATTCGTTTGTTTGAGTAGGACACAATTCCCGTGTCTGGTTCGATCAATCGGATAAGGCATCTTGCTAAGGTAGTTTTTCCACTGCCCGATTCTCCAACTATTCCAAGGACCGTCCCTCGATTGATCGAAAAAGAAACGTTGTCGACTGCTACAAGTTGACTTACCGGTCTTCTAAGAAAAACATCTATAAGGCTTCGTCTAAGATTATAACGCTTTGAGATTCCCTCAACGCTCAACAACGGTTTTTTCTCAATCATCTATTAACACTCTATCCACTATCAGAACCTCTTGTTTCTCATATTTAAAAAGGGCACGCACTTACATGGGTATTGTCATTTCCCGATAACGCCATGTCTACTGAAGAGCAAGCGGTTTTCGCACGTTCACACCGAGGAGCAAATGGGCATCCTGATACTAATTGTTCTAAATCTGGTGGTTGACCTTTTATTGGGAAAAGTTCTCGTTGCCTGTGACCAGATAGTTTAGGTATTGAACGCAGTAAAGCTTGAGTGTATGGATGCAATGGATTTTCGAAAACATCCATGACACTGCCATACTCAACAACACATCCAGCATACATCACCACAACTTCATCGCAATACTGAGCCACTACACCAAAGTCATGAGATATCAAAATCATGGCCATATCAATTTCGTCTTTTAAATCCTGCAATAGACCCAAAATTTGAGCCTGGACGGTCACATCAAGTGCGGTGGTAGGCTCATCAGCGATCAGTAACCTCGGTTTTGATGCAATTGCGCAGGCGATTAAAACTCTTTGACGCATCCCCCCGCTTAGCTCATGAGGATACGAATGGAATTGTCGGCGTGGGGACGCTATACCAACTTTACTCAACAAAGCAATTGACTCTTGAATTGCTTGGCGCCTAGACATTCCGAGGGTATTAGTTAGAACCTCGGCAATTTGATTACCAACCTTGTGAGCTGGATTGAGTGAGCTCATCGGGTCTTGAAAAATCATACCAATCTTCGAACCCCGCACCTCACGCCATTCTCGCGAATCGAGCTCACATAAATTCTTTCCTTCAAATTCTATTCTCCCGGCAACGATCTCACCAGGCTTAGGGACTAGGCCGATAATAGAGCGGCATGTAACGCTCTTACCTGACCCAGATTCTCCTAGTATTCCAAGAGTTGCTCCTCTTTTAAGATGAAAATTAACCTGATTCGCTGCAAGAATGAGGTCATGACGGCCTGGGAACGCTGTGCATAAATCGTGAATCTCTAGGATTGAATCATTTCTAGCTAGATCGTTAATTTGAATTCCTCCCCTAACATATCGGCTAATCCATCCCCTATCAAACTAAAACCTATGCCGAGCAAAACAAATACTAATCCTGGTAAGGTTGTTATCCACCATGCGTACAACAAGAAGGGTTGCCCATCGGCAATTATTACTCCTAATTCTGCAGTTGGTGGTTGCACGCCCAATCCTAGATAAGAAACGCCAGCAAGCAATACCATATTGAGGACGATATCAGCCACGGAAAAGACCAAGCTTGATCTCAGTAAATTCGGAACAGCATGTTTGAACAAAATTCGCCATGTTTGATATCCTAGTCCTTTGGCAGCAAGAATATATTGCTCTTCTCTTATCACCAACATATCAGCCCGTGCTAGTCGAGCATATAACGCCCAACCAACACCCATAACACCGATAAAAACACCTTGCAGTCCCGGACCAATAATAGCAACTACAACAATCACTAGTACAAGAAAGGGTATTGCCATAACAGTATCAACAGCACGATTAATGATTGCATCGATCCAGCCACCAAAGTAGCCTGCTACGGCACCAAGGAACATACCAATGAGCAGAGGCGCATAAGTAATAACTAGAACCACTTGCAAGTCTAATCGAACACCATAAAGTACTCTTGAAAAGACATCTCGCCCCATATCGTCAGTCCCTAAAAAATGTTGGAAGGATGGAGGCTGAAAGGTGGACAACAAGTCTATTTCTCGCTCCCCATAAGGAGCGATCCAGGGTGCTAGTATTGCTGCTAAGGATATAAGGGTAACTATACCGAGTCCAGTATAAAGAGACGTGCGGGACCAACGTCTGTCAGCTAATGCTCTTCGAACAAGCTTATCAGCAACCTCTACACTATTACGATTTGCTAGATACTTCATGAATTAACGCTTCCGGCTAAGTCTGATTCTTGGGTCTAGTACTGCATAGGATAAATCAGCCAAAAGATTCGTAGCGATAACAGCTACGCCAAAAAATAGTGTTAATGCCTGAATCAATGGGTAATCTCGTTGCATAACAGCATCTACAATTAATGTTCCTAGTCCTGGTATTGCAAATACGTTTTCTACAATGACCGTACCCGATAACAGATAACCGACGTTCAGTGATAAAACTGTAACAGTTGATATTAGTGAATTTCTAAGAACATGTTTGCCTACCACTCGAGATTCCGCAAAACCACGAGCACGAGCCGCATCCACATAATCCCTATCAAGCTCCTCAATCAAACTGCTACGAAGAGATCTAGCAAGAAGCGGTGCGAGATACAAACCTACGGTTACAGCTGGTAGGGTGAGCGTATGAAATGCCTTAAAGATGCTTCCATCATTGTACCCTCCGACAGGAAACCAACCTAAGTAGAGACCAAACCAAAGGGCCAATAGCAATCCGAGCCAAAATGACGGCATGGCAAATGTAATCATACTAGTCAAGCGTAATATGTGGTCTGGCCAACGATTCTTGCGCAAAGCGGACACGATCGCAATTGGTATAGAAATTAAAAGTGCAACTAATACTGCATAACCAAGTAAAAAAAGACTTACGATAGCCCGCTCACCTACTACCGTTCTCACAGATTCTTTTTTTAATATTGACTCACCAAAATCACCAACAACTACCCCTCGAAAAAAATCCCAAAATTGCTGGGATATCGATCGATCTAATCCGAGTTGTTCCCTAAGGATGCGTAAGCTTTCTGGAGTTGCGTTATAACCCAGCATATGCTGCGCAGGATCGCCAGGCACCAGTACGATTACCGAAAAAGCACCTATGGTGACAAGCAAAACCACCGGTATGCTTTGGAGAATACGGCGGAGTATGTAACCAAACATTTTAACGTTGCAAATTAGTAGGAACTAAAACAGTCGCCCCAACAAACAACGCTGGAGCGACTGTTTTGTTCTAACCTCAGTTTACGTTAGTCCACCCAGGTGTTCTCAAAATGAAATACACCGAGTGCATCACGATGAAGATCATGAACTCGATCACTTATCCCTTCAACGCCCGGCAACCATAGGAGATTGATCCAAGGCATGTCAGCAACCCATCCTGCTTGGATTTCAGGCCACATTTTTTGACGAGTTGCATCGTCTGAGACAACTGCTTGATTAACCATGTCCCATAAGTCTCTATTTGCCCATGCTGAGAACAGTCCCTCAATAGAATTCTCAGTAAAGCTATCTACAAGCAGTAACCCAAGTGTGTCAGGTGCAGTTGAATCCGAGGTCCATTTCACAAACGGCATCGAGATCTCATAATTGTATGAAAATAGATTGTCCTGAATAGTTGTCTCGTCGACGCCAACTATATTGACATTAACGCCTATCTCTGACCATTGCGCTTGCATAACAGTCGCAATTTGCTTATGCACCGAAGAACCTGCTGGGAACTGAATTTCTATATCGAATCCATTGGGTACGGAAGATTCTGCCATCAGAGCTCTTGCTTTTTCCAAATTAAACTCAAAACTCGGGACAGCATCAGTGCTCGCATTGAATTGCATTTTTGGTATCATGTGGTTAGGTATAGATCCAACCCCACCAAATACCGCCGCTCTAAGTGTTTCGCGATCCGTTGCATAACTGAGCGCTTGACGAACAGCGACCTCACCAAGAGGTGCCACTTTGTGATTGAGCCATAATGGCTCCTGTCTTACAATTTCGGAGCTTTGTATGCGAACACCATCCATATTTTCAGCCATTTTTATTTGCAGCCATGGATAGCTTTCTATTGCATCTGCTTCACCTGCGCGAAGTTTCAGAATCCGAGCATTATCATCTTTTATGAAGTCATATCGAAGCTCATCAAGATAGGGCTTGCCTTCCTCCCAATAATATGGGTTTCGTTCAAACGTGAGGCTAGTACCTTTAATCCACTCTTTGACTTTGAATGGACCACTGCCAACTGGGGCTTCCCAAAATGCATCACCTCCTGATTGAACTAGATCTTTCGGCACAATATATGCTGTGAACACACTAATGTTAGTCAAAAAAGCCGCAATGGGCTCGTCTAAATGTACGATAAAATTTTTGTCATCAACGATTTCAGTTTTTGAATACCCTCTATAAAATCCTGGCAGTATCGTATTTATTTCTGGGTCTGAAAAACGATCAAATGAAAATTGGACATCCTCAGAAGTTACTGGAGAGCCATCAGAAAACCGAGCATTATCTCGTAATTTAAATTTCCAACTAAGAAGATCGTCGCTAACTGAATACTCTTCTGCTAAACCTGGCACTAGGTTCGCAGTAGCGCCTGTAGGATCAGAAAATACGAGTGTGTCAAAAATTAGCTCATGAGCATAGATTTGGCCGTTATCAGCTAACTCCATAGGATTCAATGTATTCGTTTCCATGTTTCTAGCGAATACTAAACTGCCTCCTCTCTTTGGGGTATCTGCTGACACCGATCCAACTATACTTACACATATAACCGACAAACAAACTAACAAACGTTTTGATAAAGTCACTTTATCCTCCTTGCTGATAATTTCATAGTTTTGATATCAGAGTTTCCAATATCGTCTAAAAAGCATAAATTAGTCAAGATTGAAATTAAATTAATGAAAAAACCCTAGATTTCATAAATTTTTTGTGTTGGTTTTGGTGGATTAAAATTATTTATAAGTGTTTTATCGCAAAAAAAACCACTGCAACGGATGCCAAGCAGCGACTCATATGACAGATAAAATTTGTTGGATTAACAAACGGCTCTCGGGTAATGGCCCACCAATCATTATAGATGGTGGAATGGGAACCGAGTTGGAAAGATCTGGTGTTCCTATGGACGATAAGATCTGGAGTGGACGTGCGATTCTATCGCATCCAGCGAAAGTACGATTTATACACGAAAGCTTTATTCGAGCAGGTTCTGAAGTAATTATTACCAATACTTTTTCAACTGCACGTCATATGTTGGAGCCTGCCGGCTTAGGTAGTAAAGTGCATGAAATTAATGCTCAAGCAGTATCACTCGCTAAGCAAGCTCGTGAGGCCGTTGCCGAGAAACCTGTCGCAATTGTTGGATCAATTTGTGAATGGGCGAGTGATAGCGATCCAAATTGGAGTTCACCAAATGTTGTTGGCAGAGCAGCAGAAGAACAAGCTGAAATCTTGGCTGAAGCTGGTGTTGACATTATTGCCCTTGAAATGTGCGAACGGGTGGAGTTATCGGAAGCTGTTGCAGAGGCTGTGGCTAGGGTGAATATTCCGATATGGATTGGCGTTAGTGCTAGCAGACGTGAAGATGATGGCCGTTTATCAGCTTTCAGTTATGCTGATCGAGATTTTGAGACGTTGGTACGGGTGCTGTCGAAATTTCCAGCATTATTGATGAACGTAATGCATACCGCCGTTCCTGACGTAGATCAGGCCATGTCTGTGGTTAGGAAATACTGGGAGGGCCCGATAGGGATTTATCCCGAATCAGGTTACTTTTCTATGCCAAATTGGAATTTTTTTGAAATCGTTAATCCTATAGATCTAGCGATTAAAGCAGAGGGATGGGTAAATAATGGCGCAAGGCTCATTGGAGGTTGTTGTGGACTGGGTCCAGATCATATTCAACATTTGAATAAAAAGTTTGACGCACAGGCTCGTGCGTCAGCAGTGTAGTTTGTGAGCATGCCTAATTTCTCAGTTAAAGCAGATGCGTTCGTGCAATGAGACGGAAGCCACAGGCCGGTTTTTCTAGCCTTTTATTTAACTTAATTCCATATGATGCCATAGATAACTATAGTTAACGATTTTTGGGGACTGGGTCTGAAAAAAGCTCTTTTCGACCGCGAATAGCCTCCCGATAAACCGTATAAAGTCCGGCACCAACAATTAGACAAATACCAACCCATGCTAACGGATCCGGATAATCCTGAAATACAACAATACCCCAAAAAACAGCAAGCGGTAATCCAATGTACTCAAATGGCGCTATCACTGAGGCTTCGGAAAGTCGGTATCCCTGAAATAATAGATAGATGCCAAAAGCCATCAAACAACCGACTCCTCCCATTAGGAATAAATCACCAGATGAGGGAACAATCCAAGCGCGAAATAAAAAGTCAACTGAAGGGTCAGTCCCGCTCATATAACGTCCATCCCCGATAGCCAGGCCACTCACGCTACACAGGACGATAAAAGTAGCTTGAATGTAGATTACCATTGTAGATGCCTTTTCGGTTTTCCCTACCGCCCGAGTACTAACTTGAACCAACGCATAAGCGATTGCAGCAATCAAAGGCAAGATGCTTGCAACTCTAAATAGTTCACTGCCCGGTCGCATGATGATTACAACACCAAGCAGACCTGCAACTACAGCGACCCATCGCCGAACACCGACATGCTCTCGCAAAAACGCCGCCGAGAACATTGTGATAAGCAACGGTGACACAAAAAATATCGATGTAGCTTCCGCCAGTGACATAGCGGCAAGACCCATATAGAAAGCGAGATTTGCAACGACGATACCAAAACCACGCAGCAGGTGAACGGCCAACTTATTGGTATGAACGATATTGTAGCCACCCTCAAGCGGCAGCAAGATAGCAAGAATAACTATGGCTGCTACCGCGGAACGAATGAGTATTATCTCATGAAGCGGATAATCCCCGCTAAGCCACTTAATTGCCATGTCTTGCATCGTAAACAAAGTCATTGCGGCGACTATACAGAGGATCCCCGCGATATTAGAAAAACGCAAAAGCGTGATGCTCATTTTTGGACATTGGACCCTATAAAGAATAAACAAATAACCGTTATCTTATGCCTGTTGATGTTGATGCGCTATACGTATTTTTCTGTTTTCGGGAGCTCGCGAGCCATAGGAAAATCAAAACCATGATGACCTGCTTCCACGTCACTGATCAACACAAGAAGGATGCAACCGCTGCGTTGAGTCAACTTGGCTACTAAAAAAAGCGGGGGGCGTTTAAGTCCCCCGCTCCCTCTTGTAAGATTTTCCCCTAAATTTTGGGACACCTTTTGGGACACCTCCCCAACAATCACAAAACAACCATCCTTCTAACTTACCGTTTTTATTGGGGAAATTTGGTAGCGGGGGTAGGATTTGAACCTACGACCTTCGAGTTATGAGGCCGTTATACCCTTCTAGAAACCGCAGAAAATGGGGGTTTTTCAAGGCTTTTATTTCACTTAACTCCATATAGCGCCATAGAAATACATAGTTCTACGCCGTTTCGTACACCTTTTCTTACGCCTCTTTACTCCTCGCAACTCTCGCACGTTTTTGCTCGATACCAGGCGCTCGGTAACTCAGTATTTCATGGGGCAGTCGATGTAGAATAACTATATGATTACCGTTGTAAACGCTTAAACGAGTGCGTGGCTATGAACCACGAAGTCGGAAGTTCGAATCTCTCTGGGCGCGCCATAAAAACAAACACTTACAGCAATTTTAAAAAACCACCCTCCTACTGAAATATGAAAATTAAAACAAAGGCCAGAAGGTGATATGTGTTTTCACTAAATAATCGAACTATTTTGGTGACGGGCTCCGGAAGTGGGATTGGCAAAGCAACAGCAATTATGTTGGGTGAGCTAGGTGCTACTGTGATCGTAGTTGATCAAAACAAACGATCTTCCGAGGCCACAGTAAATCAATTAAGAACATCTAATGTGGAAGCTTACGGGATCGTAGTAGACATTTCAGACTCAACTGGTGTTGACCAAATGTATCAGGAGGTTGTTAACAAGTTTGGCAAACTGGACGGCGTAATTCATTGCGCGGGCATTGGGATAGAAAAAACTATACTGGAAACTACGCTAGAAGACTGGGATCGAATTATTGCTGTAAATCTAACCGGCACTTTTCTCTGTGCGCAGGGTGCTGCAAGAATTATGGTGGGCCAGCGGTATGGTCGTATTGTGTTAATGGGTTCGGCAGCCGGTGAACGTGGAGGAACAGGTAGGACGGCATATGGCGCATCGAAAGGTGGGGTCAGTGCAATTACTCGTGTGATGGCTGTTGAACTAGCAGAGCTCGGTATAACGGTAAATGCTTTGGCGCCAGGTGCTATTGAGACCGAGCTCGTTTCGACAATGCATGATGCAGAGACTAGAGAATCTTATTGCGCTCGAATTCCCGTAAATAGGTACGGTAGCCCAGAAGAGGTAGCCGCTACAGCTGCTTTTCTCGTTTGTGAAGAATCAAGTTACTTAAATGGAGTTGTTTTGCCAATAGATGGTGGATTTATGAGTGGTGGTGTTATTAAGCGTAGCGCAAACCCATCTACTAGTTAATCAATTTAAACGCAGGATAGCCCAACATGAACACTTCGAGCAGTGCCGCAAAAAGACAACTGCAGCGCCTCACGGGCGCCCAGGTTGAGGATTTCGAAAAGCGGGGCTATCTTAAAAACCTGCCTGTTTTTCAGAATTCCGAAATTGCCACACTGCAGGCCACTTTCGAAAAACTGGCCGCAAGATTGCCCAACGGGATCGATATCAATCAGGTGAACATGTGGCACAAGTGCAGTCGCATGTTTTATGATATTTGCCGTCACCCGACCATCCTCGACTATGTTGAAGNCCTGATTGGATCAGACTTTTTCCAATGGGGCGGCCAATTTTTTGTCAAGTACCCGGGTGANGGATCTGAAGTGCCCTGGCATCAGGATGCACAATACTGGCCGCTTTCACCACAGCAGACCGTTTCAGTGTGGCTCGCGATTTACGACACCGACGAAACCAATGGAGCCATGNAGGCGGTGTCAGGAAGTCACCTCAAACAATTTACGCACCAAACAAACCATAGCCCTCATCTGGTGTTAGATCAGGAAGCAGACATCTCGAGTTGCCAACCGGAAGACATAGTTACCCTGGACTTAAAGGCCGGAGAAATATCCATTCATGATGCTGGTCTTTTGCATAGCTCAGGCCCAAATCAGTCGCACCGCATACGTTGCGGNATGACAATGCGATTCTCTCCAACCTGTGTAAAGGCTGATCTATCACAATGGCCGTGGTTTGAGGCGTATATGGCCCGCGGAGTCGATCGCCTACTGCTAAATCCGCACGGCCCCACGCCAGCTGGTGAAGGCTACCCAGACCGATCATTCCAGCATTCTTCCGAGTTTTTCTAAATCCGGGTGATCGGGCCCTAGAAACCCCTATCCATCAATATCGAAATGCTCAAGATGTTTGTCCGAGATGCTAATACCCAACCCCGGGAGATTATCATCAAGATCAAGAAAACCGTCTTTGGCGTCTGCATCGCCCTCGAATATATAGTAAAACAACTCGTTTCCAACTTCGACGTCAAAAACAGGGAAATATTCACTGATAGGACAGTTAAAATTTGACATCGTAAGATGATAGTTATGCATTTGCCCAGCATGAGGAATGACCGGAATCTGATGCGCCTCAGCAACTGCATTGATTTTTGCCGCGGCCGTAATGCCCCCAACGCGGTTGGTATCATATTGCAAAACACTGACCGCTTTTTCCTGCAGGAGCTGCGCACAGCCTAGCAGGGAAAATTCATGTTCCCCGCCAGAAATCGGTATAGGTCCTTTATTTAATTCTGCATAACCCCGGACGTCGTCTGCAATCACGGGTTCCTCTAACCAGCGCGGCTCGTATTCGACCAGTTTCGGTATTATGCGTCGCGTATAATCCAAGTTCCAACCCATATATGCCTCGACCATAAGGTCGCGATCGTACCCTATGACTTCTCGCACGGCGGCAACCCTTTTGAGGTTTTCACGCATGCCCGACATTCCGTCTTTGGGGCCATAGCCAAAACGGGTCGTAAAAGCAGTGTAATTATCTTTCGTCACTCATTAAATGAATGTAGGCTCTTTCTTCCTTCTGGTTCAAATTGAGTCGAATCAGGTCTCCTGACGTAGCGCCCAATTTTTCCAGAATTCTCTTGATTTCCGAGACTCTCTTGCCCTGAATTTTGCAACGACCTAGTTGACTACCCGAGTCCTCCCACACCTCCCAGTACTGATCTTTTGGTGCTGTATCAGAAAGAATGGCCTTGCCAAAAAGAAGCGCCCTGGTGTCGACCTGAAAGAGCACCTCTTCAAAAACCTGCTCTTGTGGGTTGCCCTCATCGTCGCATCCCTGGTGAAGTTGCGTGACCGAATCAGACAATCGAGTCGGCTCCATAGTGTCCGGGTCCACTAAGACACGATAAAACCCACGTTTGACGGGTAGCAGGAACGGGGAATAAGTTGTAACTAAGACCTGCGCGCTTTGCAGAGACATCCCTTCCTTCACGGCATTATGGCAAATGTCACTAAAGTTCACCAGTCGTCCCAAGCCTTTTGCAGCAAGAATGATTTGTTTGTCTTTTGCCCTCAGTTCCCGAAATTCGACACCTGCCGCTCGCGTCACCNAGCCATCCTTAACTTCGAATNATTTCGTTTGAACCAACATCNCGCCAAGCACCGCTTCCGACNGGGCGTTGAGTGCTNCNGACTTTACGCTGAGTCCGTGTCTAAGGGCTCGGNCAATACCCACACAGATNTCGGATAGAGAAAGGGAATCTGCGATGGAAAATAGACGCCGACAGATNNTCAGCACCCTATTTCCTTGCCCTAACGGNTCTGTGGGAACTCGCCAAAAGATCCTTTCTTCTCTATTCAACCATTGATAACAAGGAAAGTGGGTAACAACGTTGTCCAACAAACTCTCATGTTCAACAGAATAATCTGGCATTGATTCTTCAATCTCTTTCGNGCGGAGGAAGGATCTACTTCGAATCACCCGAACGATTCTTTCTACCAGATCCTTTGCGATGCGGCGACCTTCTGGATCACGTACCGAAAAAATAATCCGTTCGCCTTCGTCATAAACGCCGAGTGGAGCCAACGGCCAATCACAGTCCACTAATTCGGCTGCTTTGTACAAAGTGTCGTAGGTCAAATTCACTTTCATTAGGCCCACTGTCTTCAACACGGTTAAGATTCCAGCTTCGGATATTGGACAATTTTTTTCTAACAACTCTATCGCTCGTACTAATGCCGGCGGTCGAAGACCCAAGTTGATGTGTTTCTTTATGGCTCTTTCGGCCTTTACTTGCAGCTGTCGAATACGCTCCCGGGTTACAGGGATCTCTAGACCGGATAACGATGTATCCGTGCCCAGCTCCTCAAGTGTCGGAATTCTATCTCCATCCCAGCCGAGCCTTCGGCGAACCAACTGCTGATGCGCTATACGCATTTAAGAGCAGAAGATTTAGTGGGGAGGTTGGGTTAGTTGCTGTTAACTATCAAAATATTTTCTTAGAAACCAATTGTTATGCTTTCTTTCTTATTCTTGTCCAACACGCAGCGCGTATCTTCTCTTTCAATCTTAGGTAATCAATATAACCTTGCGAGAAACTCTCCGTTTATTTTAAATAGTTCGCAAGATATCTCTCCTCAATCAAATTGCCCTCAGGGTCGAAGACATACTCCGTCCTCCTGCTACAGCAGATACGCCATCTGCCATCATTTGGATTCGACAATATCTCTTCCAATGCTTTGATGGGTGACGCAGCACTGATAGCCAAAAGACTTGGCAAGATTCAAATACTTTGACGTTTAGAACGTTTATTTATCGCTTGACAATCAAAATATAACGTTATATTTTAACGATCGAACTCAATTACAAATTATTTTTACGCTATATCAGCGAAACCATGGCGAAAACTAACGACGCTGGCTATATCCATTCATTTCCCTCTGTGCGGGGAATGCAGGGTGGGGAACCCTTCTACATTTCAATGTGTCCGGCTCGGGTCATCCCTAAGATTTTCAGCTTTGATGAGGACGAGGTGCCGCCCCAGCTTCGCGCTCAAAGAACGCTCAATCGTGCTCGAATACCCGAGATCGCCAACTATCTGATCGACAATCCCCACAATTATGTCTTGTCGGCACTTACCGCTTCGATCGATGCCCGCGTCTCCTTTACTGCGATTTCCAAATCTGGNCCGGAGGCCAATATGGGAATGCTCAGTATTCCTATGGACGCACAAATCTTAATTAATGATGGGCAACACCGGCGGGCAGCGATCGAGGAAGCTATAAAAGAAAGGCCGGAACTAGGCCAAGAAAATGTTCCGATTCTTTTCTTTATCGACCAAGGCCTCAAACGCAGTCAACAGATGTTTGCGGACCTAAACAAATACGCGATTCGACCCAGTACCTCCCTCAGCACATTGTACGATCAGCGCGACCCATCGTCGGAAGTCGCGCGGCATATTGCAATGTCTGTCGAGCCTTATGTTGGCCTTACTGAGCTCGAAAAATCTAGTCTTTCAAAAACGAGTCTTAAAATCTTCACGCTAAGCAGTATCAAACACGCTACTCGTTCACTTCTGCAAAAGGGTTCCAAAGAAGAGATTTCTGATCAGGAGCGTGATCTTGCTGTTGAATTTTGGAAAGAGGTCGCATTGAACATGTCAGATTGGAAATTAGCGCTAGAGAGAAAAGTTAACCCGTCCGAACTCCGTCAAGATTTTATTCATGCACATGGCGTCTTCTTGTCCGCCCTAGGAATCACTGGTGCTCACTTGCTGGCGGCCGATCCAAAAGGATGGAAAAGACGCTTAAAAACACTTTCTACAATCAATTGGAATCGATCAAGTGCCGAACTGTGGGAAGGCCGAGCGATGGTTCATGGAAGAATCAGCAAGGCGCGAACGAACATACTTTTAACCTCGAACGTAATCAAGAAAGCGCTCGATCTAGAACTAACTGGAGAAGAGCAAGAGCTGGAGGCTACATTTGAATGAGCGTTAGTGATCAACTGGCTTTCGAAACATTTGCCGAATGGGCTGACGTTGCCCACCTTGCCGGCCGCCCCATATCCGAACTAATCGGGGAGATTCAAACTTTATATCGAATGGATTCTCGACCCTGGGTCATTGGATTCAGTGGCGGCAAAGACAGCACTGTCGTATTGCAGTTGATCCATCAATCAATTGAAAATCTGCCAGCGGAAGAAAGACAAAAACCAGTCTTTGTGATCTCGTCTGACACTTTGGTTGAAACGCCTATGGTGACGAATCTGGTTAGCGGTGCATTAGACGATATCAACCGCGCCGCGGGTAAAAGCAATCTACCGATCACAGGCAATATTGTTTACCCGAAAACCAGCCAGACATTTTGGGTCAATCTCTTAGGGAAAGGTTACCCGGCTCCGACAACCCAATTTCGTTGGTGCACGGAACGAATGAAGATTGATCCAGTCAGTGAGTTTATCCAATCTAAGATCTCTGATTTTGGAGAGGTTATTGTAGTATTAGGAGCGCGTTCCCAAGAAAGCGCAACTCGCGCCCACACGATGAAGAAGCACAAGATCGATGGCTCATTGCTTTCTCGGCATACCAGCCTCTCGAATGCATATATCTATACGCCGATCGCAAAATGGCGTCATGATGATGTTTGGGAGTGCTTGCTATCCGCCCCTCATCCCTGGGGGGGTACAAACGAAACATTATTTGAGCTTTATAAGGGATCTAACCAAGGAGAATGCCCCCTCGTAATTGACACCAATACTCCAAGCTGTGGGAATTCCCGTTTTGGCTGCTGGGTTTGTACGGTGGTACAAAAAGATCGCGCGATCGAGGGACTAATTAGTACTGGAGAAACCTGGTTAAAACCCTTACAGGAATTTAGGCATTTATTAGCAGAAACAACGGAGCCAGCTAAAAAGAGCACCTATAGAAACTATAAGCGACGAACGGGACGGGTTTCATACGTTCGTGGCCCTATTGATAAAGACGGAAAATCTGCCATTAAACACGTGCCTGGGCCGTATTGGATGAAATACCGTCAGGAATTTTTGCGCACGTTGCTCGGAATCCAAAAAGATCTTCAAGCGGCTGGTAGAGACATCGAATTGATTACTGAACCTGAGCTTCATGAGATCCGAAAGGAGTGGATCCATGATCCTAATGAGCCCGATTGGGAAGATTCGCTACCAGAAATCTACAAAGAAGTAATGGGAGCTGAACTCGCTTGGGTCGAAAATGATGTTGGCACATTTACAGACACGGATATCGAACTCTTAAAGCGTCTAGAGGCGAAACATAACGTGCCTGCAGAAATGATCATGAAATTAATAGAAGTTGAATTATCAATGGATGGTTTGAGTAAACGTCGTGGTCTAACTGACAGGATTAACTCTTTGCTTACCCGTGATTGGATTGATGAAAACAATTTTGAGGAAAACCGAACTATCGTAGAACAAAACATGGGCTTTGAAGAACGACTCGAAGAAATTGAGAAAGAGTATGAGTTCGTTAAAAACCAACAAATTGAATACCCGGTACATTAATAACCATGATCATCAATAGTCTCACTCTCTGCGACTTTCGAGTATTTCGCGGAAAACATGACTTTGATCTAACACCGCGCAAAAAATATGATCGCAAACGGCCAATTATCTTATTCGGTGGATTAAATGGTGCCGGGAAAACCACGCTTCTTGCTGCCATTCGACTAGTTCTTTATGGGAAACAATCTCTTGGCTCAACCATAAGCCAAAAAGCCTACGAAGAATTTCTTGCTGACAGCATTCATCGGAGTCCAGCAAATCTAGTGCAAGCTTCGAACAGTTGGATTGAATTGTCTTTTTCCTATTCTCGGGAAGGTACTGTTCATTGCTACAAAGTAAAGCGTTCATGGAACAAGTCTAAGAGAGATATAAAAGAATTTTTAACGATAGAAGATAATGGGGAACAGTTATCCTCACTGTCCCGCGAACAGTGTCAAATATTCCTCAGCGAATTGATTCCGCTAGGATTATCCGAATTATTTTTTTTCGACGGAGAAAAGGTCGCGGATTTAGCAGAAGATCAGACGGGGAAAGTCTTACAGCATGCTTTTCGAAAGCTGATGGGCCTGGATATTGTCGACCGTTTGAACAAAGATCTGGCCACGATCGTCCGAAATGCTGGGGCTACATCACAATCGGAAAATAGGAAAAATGAAATAGAAGCATTAGAGGCGCAATGCATCGATATTCAAAATGCCAGAGAACAAGCCACCATAAAGATAGAAGAAACAACAAAACAGGTTGTTGATGTCGAAACGCGCATTGATCAGATCTCTAAATCACTCGAAGAATCAGGTGGTGCTTGGGTTAAAACCATAAAAGAGGATGAAACCAAAAAAATCGAACTTGAGGTAAAACAAGACCACCTCAAATCACAGCTACAACAGCTATTTTCGGATGTTTTGCCACTGGCCATAATTCGAAAGAAAGTGGTTGCGCTTGTTAACGAGCTCAAGGATGTCCAGGATTACCGAACTCGAGAACACTTACGAACTAATCTCGCTTCAAGACTAGAAAAGCTTAAAGCATTACTCGCAAAACAATCCGTCCCAACCGATTTGGCGCTGGCAATCCAAGAGGCGTTTGGCGATTTACTCGCAAACAACCCGGATTTCCCAAGTTCGCTCGCACGAGTTGAAATTACAAATCGCCAACTCGAGACATTTCGCCGCTGTGCCAATGAATTAATTCCATCAGCAATGAATGAACTCACCGAAATCCATACGTCGCTAGAGGACACTTCACGACAATGGGAGGAAGCCGAGTCTCGTCTCAACCGTGCACCAAATGATGATTCTGAAATTCAAGCCGACTTTTCGGAACTAAAAATACTTTCCGAAAAGCGGGGCGACTTACGGCGGCAAATCGCTCACGCGTTTGAGGAGAAGAGAATACTTCTCTCATCGGAAAGAGATCTTGTAAGAAAAATTAGAAAACTCTATTCAGAGAATGTAGATCACGCCCGATTTTCACGTTCAGTTGACTATGCTGTTTTAGCTAGGAATCTACTCAAGGACTTTGTTGAAGAGTCAACGAGCCGCCGAATTGGAGAACTGGAAGAGAACTTCACACGCGCTCTTCGTCGACTTATACGTAAAGAGGATATCGTCCGAGAAGCACGGATAGATCCTGAATCTTTAGCCGTTGTCCTTTTGGATGCAGACGGCAAGAGTATCGCTAAATCGGATCTTTCTGCTGGAGAGCGCCAAATTTATGCGCTCTCCATCCTGGAAGCGCTGACACGGACGTCTCGTCGAAAATTACCTGTAATTATCGATACTCCACTTGGACGATTGGATTCGAAACACCGAAAAAAGCTCGTTGAGAGCTATTTTCCTAGTGCGAGTCATCAGGTGATTATTCTCTCTACCGACACTGAAGTCGATGAGCAATTCTTTAGAGATCTTAGCCCTGAAACTTCACATGCCTATGAATTAATTTTCGATGATCAGGAACGGTGTTCTTTCGCTGAACCTGGCTACTTCTGGAGATCCGATCATGAACGGGCAGCCTAATCTACCCAATAGAATTCGTTTGTCCCAATCGGCATCTGATCAACTTGGCCTCCTAAAAACGCGAACAGGTTTGACCCCAAACATCTTAGCGCGAATTGCTTTTGCGTATTCTTTGCGGGCAGATTTTGATTATCAGCAATTGACACCTGCAGCCGATGGGCTGGAATTTAATCTTGTGACCTTGCTCGGCGACTATTCGTCACTTTATGAGCTTTTACTTTTTCAAGATAGCCAAGCGAGCACATCCGAAGAATTGTCTAATGCCTTGATCAGCCATATAGAAAATGGCCTAACCTATATGATGGGTACGAAAAGACTTACGGACCTCGCTGCACACTGTATGTAAGTTGGACTTCTGAGCATCGATTCCATATTTCTTTTCATATGCATGGAGATTGATGGTAGATGATTGATGGCAACGAAAACATTCTTGTCTGGACACCGACCTACCAATACGTTGCTGAAAAGATTCGAGAGAAAAAACAACTGCGTTTTATTATTGCTCCGTTCATTAAACGCGACGCCCTTAATGAACTGTTGAATCAATGCGAGGATACCTCCCAACTAGAGGTTATTGTTCGCTGGAATAAGGCCGATATTGTTAATCAAGTATCAGATCTTGAAATCTACGAGGATCTAAAGAATCGCGGAATACCTCTTTATCAACACTCGTCTATCCATCTGAAAATGCTCGTTTTTGACTCAAATTGGGCATTTCACACCAGCGGTAATATCACCAAAAAAGGGCTGGGGCTTGTCGAGAACCCCAATCTCGAGGTCGGCGCCCAAATTCGCTTAAACATAGACGATTGGATCGAAATCGAGAAATTATTGTATGGGGCGATTCGAATTGATGATCGCCTTTATGAAAGGGCGATGAGATACCGAGAGGACAATAAGTTAAATCCTGCCTCACTTCCCCCACTAACCTTTGAAGAAGAGACCGAAAAAGCTTTCTCTCGACTTTCTCTTCCGGCAACCCAATCACCAGAACAACTTTTTTCTATTTACCAAGACCCTTTAGCGTTTCATGGCGACGGAGATCTGTACGCTTCTTTTGTGCACGACATAGCACTCTATAACCTCCTCTCTAATCTAGACCGCGACGAGTTTTTTCTTCACCTTGGGAGTAACTTTGAATCGCACCCCTTTATTAAAGCAGTTGTCGCTTTCATCAAGGATGAAGGGTCTGTCCATTTCGGAAAAATGAATGGCTGGATTACTGAGCGCTGTTCAGAGAAACCAACACCCTACCGATGGCAATTAAAACCAAGCACGAACAGACTGTATGATTGGCTTGTATATTTTTTTGAAGAAATTACATGGGACCAACCGAAGCATTCTCAAGTAATTTACTGGAATGCCAGTCCTTGAAACAACCTTCCGAAAGTTGCAAATGCTCACAATCAAGCATGGAAATGCTCGTGCTAAATTGACGCATAAATAGAATTATCCACTGGCCGTATGGAAAGTCGAAAAATGCACAGATCTATAGAACCGACTTCTTAATCAAGTTAGCAATAGTCAGGGCATGTCATTGTTTCACGTAATTTATTTATTTAACACTACGAACTGCTTACCGCAGGCTCCGTATTCGAAGTCCCCACGCTAGCCTGAGATCACGAACTGCGTAACATTACAATATGGACAACTAATTGTATTTACCTGTTACGCCCAGCTTTAGACGAGGGTCGTTTCACTCGAGTAGTGCCAGCTGAAGTCGTATATTCGTACAGCAAGCCCTGATTAATCATTTTGGTAATCACGTCGTCAACATATGGCTCAAAAAACATTCTCGACCCACTACGGGTAACAATGTTCCATCGCTTTAATAGCAACGTAGTAACTTCTTCTCTATTGCATGACTCACCTATTTGCAGAGGCAATATCTCTAGTATCCATCCGGCAAGATTGTGATCATCCAGTGTCCTTACCTCTTCCATATCCGACGGTGCTGGTCTTTCTTGAGCAGGAATAAGTTCCACAGAAACATCAAATAATCTCTTAGCGCAGCAACCGAAAATAATAATTCATTTTATGAGGTATTCCACCTCACGCTCTATCTCTTTAGAAAATTCGCGTATCTCTTTATTCTTTGACTTTGATAATACTCCACATACCCCTAAGAGTACCCTTAAAACATTGACGCCCTCACGATCTGTTCTCCATAACATTAACGACAACGCGGAACATATATCCTCAACTAATTCCTTTTCTAGATCAGTGCCTCCGTATTTTTCAAGTTTTATATTTTCTATTCTATATAGGATTTCCTCCAAAGGCCTCAAAATCCCCGCCTCTTTTTCCCCCGCTCGTACTTTCCTATATACATCTTCCAACAGTCTATTGTTTCCCTCAACCTGTCTAAGCTGCTTTGTGCTTCCTAGCTGATATATTTGAACGAATTTCGGGAACTGTTTTGGCTCATGAATTGGAGGATCACCATCCCCTGTCTCTGGGGTAATACATAAACTATTAAAACGAACTAAACCTTCTTCTTCCATTTGCAAACTTCTATCACTGTCATACTTAAAGTAGTCCTTCTTAAGCGTACGATTAGAAATAGCTAACGCAATCAGCGTGTAATGATTCTCATTGACCGAATATCTTTCCTTCAGCAGTTGCTCAAACACACGATAAATTCCCAGTAACTTCTTTGTCGATTTTCCCGAATAGCCATATGAGTCAGCAACTTTTTTTGCTTCTTTTTGATCATAAAAAAACTCGACCTTCGATCCATATTCCGTCTTTAACGCTTCCATATAAGTAATGTACGCATTAAACGCTGTGTGTATCGGAGAAAATGGCAGTACGCCCCCAGTATTTCTTGTAGAGACGATTACTCTCTCGATTAACGGTTCGTAATTTTTGTCAAATACTATTAACTGTTGCGCAGCAATATTTTCTATAGTTTTCAGTACATCCGGATGCACACCCTCTGGGTGTTCCAAAATATATCTAATCGCGCAGGCCCTTCTATTACCCTCTAACACCAGATATTTTCTTGTACCTGATATTCTTTTTATATAAAACCCCCCTTCTGGAATCCAGCCATTCGTTTTAATCCGAGTAACCAGCCCTTTTACATTAAACCTTTTGTTTTTTATTAGTTTTTGATAAATATTGTCCTGTACGCGGTTACTAGCTATCTCTGAGTTCGAATAACGACCAAACTCCTTTTCGTTCAGTATAAATCGGAGATTCGATGGGTCCAATAGCAGTTCCTGTGGCTCAACCACTATATCGTTTAGTTCATATTTTCCTGCGATTTGACTGGCAGCTGCCTGATCAGTTTCCATTACTACATCTCGTTCATTCAATATTCACGATCGAAAATATTCCAACCAATTCAACGTTTCTGTGCTTCTCACCTCTTCATAGGCAAGGAGGTCAGCCTGCTCTGCGGTGAACTTGTTGTAACTTAGCTTTCCATCTGCCGCCCGTTCTCTTTTTGCTATATGCGCCTCAAGAAGGTCTACAAATAACAACGACTTTTCCCGGTCCCTAATCAAGGCAAGCGCTCTGTCCAACTTTAATTGTCCTGCCTCTATTTGCTGTATATATCGAATCGCATACTTTTCTAGTGCCTCCTCTGTACTATTGGTATAGCTGTACAGTTTGGCTAGCCGGCTCACCGCTTTGTCGTCTTTCAGTATCTTGTCTTCACTGTCACGTTCTCCGAATTGGCAGATCGTTTCAAGCCTTGAACAACTTGAGTCGCTAAGCTTATATGTGTCTTTGAATCTTTCGAAGTATCCACCCATTAACGTCTTGTTTGTCATTAGAGCCTTTACCAAAGAATAGTCAGAAGGGCGTATACCTTCGTTATTTCTTTCAGTTTCAATTTGATAAAATGCGATTATCGTTTTAAGGGCGTCTTCAACCTCTTTTAACGTTTGAGTGCAGCGATCAGCCGTGCCAACTACCCTCCAATTTTCATGCTTAAAGGTTTCAATAGTCATGGGCTCTTCATTCGGGTGTAAATATTCTTCTCCCGTCACCGAAAGATTCAAATATTTGTCTAACACATAAGTTGCGTCTACATACGGCTTCCAAGCCATCTGACTCTGAGCACCATGACGGGTGATTAATATATCCTCGATTCTTTCTTGTTGATGTTCTCCATCTTCTATTAACTTCACCCGGATCGTTTCGAGTGACTTTTTGACATTTGGATGTAGATCAAATTCTGGATCTTTGATCTCTTTCCTTAATAGATGCTTGGCTGTACTAATTCGTCGATTACCCTCTACTACAACATAGAAATCGTTTTTTCCTTCAAGCTTGCGAACCACTAATGCGTTGCCTGGGACTAAACCCGTATGTTTCATCCCTCGATGAAGATCTTCAGTGCTAAAGAATCCGTCTCCCTCCTTCTTCTTTCCTGTTACATCGAATTGCTGAAGCAAAAACGATTGTTTCTTAACGATTTCTTTGTCCGGCGTTACCTTTTCGTCGCCAAACTTTGCTATCAACCTCGGGTTATTAGGATCCAACAATAGAGCATCAATGTTGACTTCTATTCGTTTTAGGCGTTTCATATCTCGCCTCTCCGTGCTTCCAGTTCATCTAGTACGGCCCACATTTGCAACACAACGTCCTTAGTTCTAGGAGATTTTATTGGTACATTCTCCATCCTAGACGAAGTTAGAAGTGTTGCTAATTCCGTGAGCCATGTTGCCCAGGAAAATGTGTGTCGCGTCGCCTCTCTTTCAGCCCATACATCCTCTGGCGAGTCACCACTCATCACTTTGTTTAGCATCGTTTGGATAAGTTCTGGTTCGTTTTCTGTTTTATCGAGAATTCTTGAAAGATACCGCCACTGTTGGGGATTATGAATGGCTGCCCCCTCTCGCTTTTCACTTCTTAGACTACAGAGATCAATAACTTTCTCTACGGAATCCCACGTTAGGTGAAACGTGTTCTCATCGATGGGGAGTAAGTCTCGCAACTGTGCCGTTGCACCTACACATAACTCCTCAAGCAAAGAGTAGTACTGCTTATTGATAAATGTCCCTTTGATATCGTCTAATTGCTCCATCACTCTTATTGTCTTAAGCACATTCTTGGTGTTGTCTTGGCTGATTTTTCTCCTGCCTTTCTTTGGAATCAAATCCCTAAGTGATGGATCTAACCCCTCAAGAAAATTTTTTGCAACACCTTCGCCCCGCTCATCATCCCAGCTAAATGTCTCCTTAGTCTGTGGTTTCTCATACTCGAGATATTTTTTGTACAACGAAACCCCTCGGGCATAAGGAGGCCACTGCTTACATTGGTTGAGATGTCTAATACCCAACATTTGATCTATGATTTGATCGACCTGTTCAGGAGTCAAATCCTTTTGTAATACCTCGGTAACGGGTATTACGGCAAGTTCTTTACAAAGACCAGGTCGAGTTTTTTCAGTCGCTTCCCGACGTTCGTCTGATAACAACTCCTTAATCGCTGTTATCCGTCTGTTTCCCTCTCGCACAACGTAGCCATCAAAATCATCAAGTTTTACTACAATTATTTCATCCCCATCGATAAATCCTTTGGCCAAAAAATCGCTGCACATCCCTGCAATATCAAAACCATTTTTCGGATCCATCATTAATTTTCTAGTGGAGGTAATAGTTGTGTCCGTCAAATACTTGTCGGGCTTAATTTTTCGCCTTCTAAGGGACATAAATCGCGGATTGTTGGGATCAAGAAAAAGTTTATCGATCTCAATCTCCGTCTCCTTTGTATAGTCAGATATTCGCGTCAAGAAATCATTATTGCTCATTTCCAGTGCCTCTATAGACGTCTGAAGTAATCCAAATCTTCGCGCACAATAATCGACAAACAGTCCTTATAGCGCAACTCTATTGGAAGTTCCTCATTAATCATATATTGATTAAGTTGATCGATATGATCTTCCGCTTTGTATTGCTCTTTCAATACTTGCATGTAAGAAATCATACTCTCTATTTTGACAAACACTGAATTGCGGATAATTAAACCCTTAAATTTACCCAACGGCAACGGCAACTTGATCATCTTGGATTCAGGTTCAAAATGTTTACTCATGAGATCTTGAATTAAGGATTCCTTGTTAACCATTTCATCCATAAACTCCATAAATTCCGAAGGTATCTCTGGAGCTTTAAACCGAAAAGCCACAAAAGTAATCCATGGCTTGAGAGCCACATACCTAGGGCTCGCGGGTTTTGGTGAATTTGAAATACATTGTCCGGAGAACTTCATTGCGTCCCAAGCATGCCCCCGTTCAATGTCCTTGGCTGGCCCTCCAAATTCAGACCATTTAGGCTTCGAAAACGCCCAGTCGACATTTCGACCATGTGGTTTCAAATCATGGGCTAGCCGTTCGGAAAGATAATCAAACCGCTGTTTAAAATTCATCCTGTTGTCATTACTCAATACAATTGGAATGTGTTTATAGAGAGAACTGCCCTGATACACTTTAAAGAGAATGAGGGAGTATCTATTGTCTTCATCATAGTGAGGATAAATCCGATCGTCTTCTTCAACCCAAGTTTCAGGACTAGTGTATGTAGACTCTAGTGACTGCCTGAACGACTTGTCATCGAAATACGTTTTGTCGATCACCTGTGGTTCGAGAGCATCTGAAATATCTGAATAAAGCCATCGATTCGAGAAACGATATGTAATGCTTGGCAGTTTATCCTCGACTGGTACGACATAAGCCTTTTTGTCGCCATTCCTGCGAACCGCTCTCCCGACGGCCTGCATCAATTTCAATGTAGATTTGATTGGACACGCCAATACCACAGTGTCGATCGTTTTATCGTCGTAACCTTCGGTTAATACGTCGACATTAATCAGTATCGACTTGTTATGCGACTTTTCTTCTTTAATGAATTGTTTTCGGTCTAGTCCGCGACTGTTGTTTGACGGACCTCCCAATATCCAATTTATAGATGGATAAACATCTTCAAGCGGTGATGCCTTAATCTGCGAATAGAGATCCTTTACGTGATTCTTCGTGCCAACATAAATAACTACTTTGTTGTATCTATCGCTGCGCTTATGAAGCACTTCTATTATTCTTCTATTCCGCTCCTCATTGTTTAATTTTTCTTCATCTATATCATCTAAGTTATTGGAATCATCTTCGTAGCCTGTTTTAATTGGCGGCTCCTCAATTGGATCTAGAATCACTCTCCTTGTGATTAAATCTGGAAATCCAATTGAATAGGATTCTCGTTCGAAATCTAGTGGGCGCCCATCATGGCGAGATGGGGTAGCAGTTAAACCCAAAACGCCGACAGACTCCCTCTCAAATATAGGTTGGTAACTAGATGCTTTCGAATGATGAGCTTCGTCGATTACCACAAAAGCGATCTTGGGATCCTTAACCAACGAGCGAATTTTTTTTAAATCATGTACGTAAGTAACTCGATCTTCAAACGAAACTGGGTTATCCTCGTCAGACGCGTAATCAGAAAATTCATCTTTTGCTTGATTCTCTAGTTCGATTCTGTGAGTGACCCATAGGACATAATCGGTTTTTGGATTGAGAGTGTTCTTTTCAAAAAGCTTGTTCACTGCCTTAACAGCAGTCCGAGTTTTGCCACCACCAGTTGGTATCACGAGCAGATATCGACCGTTGCTTTTTTTAGAAAAGTCTTTAACGAGGGCGCTAACAGCTTCTGACTGAAATTCGTCGTAGGCTTCGTTAACATTACTTTCGACCATTGCCCCCTCTTTTCAATCCCTTTGTCATTGGACATTCACTTTGTTTACTCAATATTCTGGAACAGATAGACATAAAGAATGATTCTCGCTCTTAATCCTTGAACATACAATGTTTCATTTATTTCTGCTTCTAACTCAGTGTTTTCAACAAATAAAAATACTATATCCGCCTCAAGACCCTTAAATATGTTGATAGAGGAAAACTGAATAGATCTTGAATTTTCATTGTAGTAACTACCCATCGACTCAAATTTATACCGTCCTATAGTCGAAATATCTGCCAAACATGACTCCCGCTTTGGCTTATCCAGTAAGACAATTATTTGGCCAGGTTTAATATCTTGCTTTAACGAAGTTTGTATATCGGCCAAAAACTTTTGCTTTGCTTCATCAGGGCCTCTTACTTTTCGTTCGTACACTTCCTCACCCTCCGGGGAGGATGAAAATGGAATCATCTCCGTTGGATGTCGCTTATTTATATATGAGACTATCGACTTCGTATTTCGGCAGTTCTGCCTAAGCTGCTTCCGGGCTACATTTTCGCTTCCCCAAGGAAGGTCGTTCCAACGGCCAAACAGATCCTGAGTCTCATCATAGAAAACTACACATCGCCCATCCTCTTTATTTTCTAGTAACCTCTCAAGAAATTCATACCATTCTGGTCGAAAATCCTGGCCCTCATCAACGATTATTGCATCATATTTCCTGAGTAGCTTATCCGGAATATCAAATAGCCTAAGTGGGGCATCATTTTCCCAAAAATCACTATTGTCTTTCTTATCGTTTTCCCTCCACCAGGTCGGATCATCTTGATCAATTAATTCACGGGCTAACTTAAAAAATCTCGTGCAATGAATTGGCAAATCTCGATCAAACCCTCGTCTTACGGTATTTGAAATCGTTCTATTAAAAAATAGGAGTAAAACTCGCTCTCCTCTTAATGCCAAACGTCGTGCGAATTCCCCGGCGAGAACAGTTTTTCCCGTCCCAGCAAATCCTCGAATTGCGATACGCCGGTTAATTTCTAAATCTTCTAAAACTCTAAACTGCTCTTCAGTGACTTCGATTAGCTGTTGATGATCACGGGCCACGCGTACACCAACTTTTGCCACGAACTCGACACTGCGAGTTAAACGTTCTACCAATGCCTTAGCTGCAACTGGGTGAACACCTGGTTTGTTGTAATGCTGTATGTAGTAGCTCGATGCTCTCTCGATTGCGACGCCAATCTCATTAAACTTTGCTTCATCGATGATTACTTGTTCGGGCACTGACGAAGGAGGTCTAAAATCCGAGGGAAGCCCGCAATTGGGGAAACCCAAATCCATCCAAAATTGATGTCTTTCCCATCTTTATAAAGAAACGCCAAAAGAGCCCGCATTCCTTCGGTCGCCTGTCTATCAGGCTGAGGACTTAAAACTTTGTCGTTCTGCAGCCATATATCTTCTTTGCCGTCATACGCAATTCGCCCACCTTTGACTTCTAGGCACAGAATAGTTTTAGCGCCATCGAATATTACGAAGTCGACTTCTCCCTCCTCTTTCCAAGAGCCCGTCCCCTTGAATTTTTTTGAATAGAAGATCGTGTAGTTATCGGGCAACTTCCGCAGGATTTGGTACACAACAAATTCCGGATCATCCGGATTCGGGGGTTTTGGATAATGAGATGGGAAGAGAATCGCCATTGCTAAATTTTTCTATATGCTGCCTTTGTTGGTGTTTGCAGCTTAAGTTTTTCCTAAATTCGACTCTCTACGAACTTCTCAATCTTCATCTTAACCGGAATACGCCTGTTGCTCGAATCCGTGCGAACAAAGACAACACTTCGAGTATTCTCTGGACCGACGCTGACATGAATTGGTCGTTCAGCACCATAGTAATAAAGCCGGTCAAACTCAATATTCTCAGTCATCCAAACAGCTACCTCATACATATCTTCGTCTTCGATAAGAAAATCGGCTGCAGCGCCGCCGCGGGAGCAAACCAACTTTCCTTTGCTGTTTACTTCGTGGCTACAGTGTTGGTCAATCCGGGGCGCTATGCCACTTTTGATATTTTTCGACAGATCAGAGGAGCTAAACCCATAGGTAAGCGTGATCATTCCGAAATAATCAATCACCGGATCTAACGCCCTACGTGCCAAATCATACAAAGCAAAAAATGTCTCGGCCTGCTCCGGCATATTGGGTATACCCAGTTTGGTTTGCGTGTCGCCACATTCAATCAATTCCCGATACGTCAAATATCTGCCGCATTTTTGATCCAAACTTTTTGGAACACCATTGGGTAGCAACTTAAACCCACTAATCTGTAGTTCTCGCTGCTGTAATAGTTCGTTTAACTCAGACACTCTAGGCGCTCGTCGGCCCTCTTCTATCAAGCCAAGCTCTTCGAGCTCCCTGTCGAATTCAACTTGTTCTGAATAGTTCTCAAAAGATGAATCGATATAACGTGATTTTCGATACAAATACGGCAGCTCGTGCTCATACCCATAATCAAAGTAGTCAATATCTTGGTTTCTAAGTTTTACTTTGATTCGCTCTAACAATTTCGGTAATGGCGTATCATTAAATCCATCGTAGCGCATCACACTCAACTTCCCGGAAGCCACATGAATTTTGACTAAATCGGCTTGATCAATATCACCATAAAGGTACCCTGCACACCCCACGTACAGTCGCAGCGGCGCATCTAATTCGCGCACCTTAGAAATATGCAACGTTAAGGAGTGCTCTTCATCCATGTAGCCAATACCATTACTGGCAGCACTGTTACAGGAGCTCAGGATGACGTCCGGATCATTCAGTGAAAATAACAAATTCTGCGCCTGTTCGAGCGCATGAGAATGAGAGCGGAACAACAGCTTTATGTCTCTTTGCAGCTGAATCGGCTGTTTTTTATACCGAGGCCTGCCCTGAAAAAGGTTCAAAGCGAGATAGACCAACAGATCGTCCATTCTCGCCTCGCTTGCTTTTACAATTTCATCTTCGCCTTTCTCTTCGACCAATAACCGTAACGCCCGTTTCAAGGTGCCAATAGACTGCTTAATTGGCTCGATAAGCGTGGGAAGCTCATCATCAAACGGGGTCCTTCCTAACTCGAGCCATGTCTCATACAACGCTTCCAATAATTCACGGTGTTCTTCAAATAAAGCTCCTCGCTTCTCTTCTGTAGTCGGCCGAGGAATCGCAACTCGCGGACGCGTCGAACGGGATGGCCGTCGTTGCCTTTGCTCAAGAAATGTTTGCTCCGCCAACTTATCTCTAAAGACAAAGAAAATCCCTTGTGCAATTGAGATCGGTTCTTCACCTAAACAACGTTCGATAAATTGACGTAGTTCGGGATGGGTGTAGTACTTCTGAAACGTTTCTCGACTGGTAATCACACCGTCTCGAAACGGCTGATGCAAAAAATTCCGTTGATGTTGCAGTTGTGACGAGATAACCAGCAGTGTTTCCGTTAAATCATAGGCATTCTGTACTGCTGCAACCCTCTCAGTCAGGTCTTCAATCACATTGATCACATAACCAAGATTCACAATATCTGACCTAATCTGTTTCGAATCGGGAGAAAAATGTGGGTCCCATCCAGCTGCTTTTATTCCGAGCTCATCCAACGCGCGAAGGTCATCACCCTTTCCGCAGCCGTAATCAAAAATTCGGTGCTCTTCGCGCAAAAATCCATTTTTTTCGAGATGTTGAAAAGGTGCAGACAGACTCGTACGGGAAATTGCAGTTCTATGCCGAACAACTTGCGGTTGATCTTTAAGATGTCGCGCTAACTGGGCATCACGAATTTCTGGCCCTTCAAGTACCCATCCAAACCCGTCGCCAAGCAATCGCTCCTCCCATATCTTTTTTGTGCCAATGCGCTGAGAATTAGCAAAAAGGCCAGAACGCTCGAGGCACTCTGTTAGCGCGGCGTACTCGGGGATACGCGGATGGCCAGCTGAGAGCAGTAGTTCTTTCCGATGCAAGATCGGTGGATTTCTTGACGACCTATATTCCCGTTTGACCACTCGCCCCGTGATCAAATTGACAAGACATGACGCTTGAAGAACCGGAAACGGCTCTTCGAAAAACCGATTGTATAAAAGGAGAGAAATCGTCTGCTTGATCCTCGAATATCGAACTACGTTGTACCCGTCTCCAAGCTGGGCGCATCCCATTTTTTCCGCAAACTGAATTTTCTTCTCGATGTCCTCAGGAATTGACTTGCGCGCTGAAGCATGAACATACCAGTTGCTACCAACTTTCTTTCCAAGCTCCATACTCATTATTTTTTAGGAAAAGATTTTTTTATAATGAAATGAAATTCGGCATCGATCTGGGTTGATTCCAGAAGCTCATGGCCATTGTGGAACGCAAATCCATCAATATCTATAACAGACATTGGATCAGTCGCCTTAATTCGAAGAATTTCGCCTGAGCTCATGGTGGCGAGCGCCTGTTTAGTTCGGAGGACCGGCATAGGACAATTTAATCCCCTTGCATCAAGTTCCCGATCAAATTTCATAAGCACCCCGGTATTTGAATAGCCAACCGCAGTAGAAACCATTGTATTCATCTTCCTAGATAACCCCCACCGCTTGACAACGGGGCAATAGAAGTTAGACTAATTATAGCGCTGATTTGACTGCTTGCGGGCGCTTAATAAATTCCGCTAAAACGAGTGAAGGACCCGTTTCAGCGCAAGCAGAAGCGGGTTTTTTTATGCCCGTAAACACCGCTGATTTAAGCAACAACTTGCAGGGCGG
Organism: Acidiferrobacteraceae bacterium; assembly: GCA_002721105.1. Next base: position 44,975 of record PBJL01000010.1, read on the forward strand.
GATAGAAAAACTGCTAAAGCGTTGGTCGGTCACAAAGCCCTGGGTGACCTGCTGACGATCATTCAGCAGACAGGGC
>PBJL01000011.1 GCA_002721105.1 Acidiferrobacteraceae bacterium
GTGTTCAGAAGGTTTTAAAACACACGTGCATCCGGTTGCGAGCGCCGGCACAACCTTAAGAGTCACTTGATTGATCGGCCAATTCCAAGGCGTGATAAGTCCGCAAACCCCGATTGGCTCTCGCACCAAGAAATCATTTTCACCACTGGCAAGATTTTCCTGCTCTTGCTCTTTTTCTAAAGCCTTAATACCGGCCTTGATGTGCATGATTCCCATAGCCATTTGTGCATTTCTTGACATGGTAATCGGGGCGCCCATTTCCGCTGTCATCGCTTGCGCCAGATCTTCCAGACGTTCTTCGGTCTTTTGTAGGATTTTCTTTAAAAGTGCTAAGCGCTCCTCGCGACTAGTTTTTGANTACTTTATAAATGCTCTTTTTGCCGCAGCAACCGCTGCGTTTACATCGTCTTGATTGCCTAGCCTGATGACTCCGATCTGCTCTTCCGTAGCAGGATTGCGCACGGGGAATTCCTCCATACCGTTTGGCTCAACCCACATTCCATCTATATAAAACTTTTTAAGATCCGACATGCTAAGACATTTCTCCGTGAAGATAATTGATTAAGTTGATTTTTTAAGTATGTACAAGGAAGCACAGGCAGTCAAATCTTCATGATTCTGTCATTCATTAAATTTACCGTGCAATCCAATTGGGTTTACAAATGAATATTGAGCATACTAAACAAATTATTTCTTAATCAAGTGCATTAATAATTAGACTAACATGTGTTGACTCTCTTAAAATTGCACGAGGAATCTATCTACTTCAGATACAAAACAACATTTTTAAGATCCTAACTGTCAATTTTTAGAGTTTTATGGAAAAATCGAATGATAACACTGAACCAAGAACGCACCTGTGACATCCTAAACCGTATTATGGAAGCTGAATTAGCCGGAGTCGTACGTTACACTCATTACTCTCTGATGATAACCGGGCCACATCGTATACCATTAGTTGATTTTTTAAAGGAACAGGCAAACGAATCGTTAATACACGCACAACAAGCCGGTGAACTACTGACCGGTTTAGGTGGTCATCCAAGCCAAGGTATCGCGATGATTGAAGAAAGCAATCAACATGGTATATACAACATTCTAAAAGAATCGCTCTCGCACGAAACAACAGCTCTAGCACTCTACGAAGAACTCAGAAACGAGGCAGAAGACTCAAGTGTTTACATTGAAGAATATGCTAGGCAGATGATTGGGCAAGAAGAATTACACGCTCTTGAGCTAAAAAAAATGCTCCGAGATTTTGAGTTTTCCGAACCGAATGGAAAAGAAATTGAGTAAACATGTCCAATATTAATCATGATTACTAAGAAAACGATTGCTTGATTCATCTACAAAAGATAATAGACATCCGTCAGCACCATTAACTTCACTGACAACCATATTCCTTGCTTTTCTGCGATTAGGGCTTACGTCGTTTGGTGGGCCAATCGCTCATATTGCCTATTTTCGCGATGAGTTTGTTGGAAGAAGAAAATGGATAGATGAAGGCGCTTATGCTGATTTAGTAGCACTCTGTCAATTCTTACCCGGACCAACATCTAGTCAAGTGGGGCTTGGCGTGGGGCTCGCAAGAGGTGGGCTATTGGGTGCTTTGGTAGCATGGATCGGATTTACAATGCCATCTGCGATTAGTTTGATTTTATTTGGTTACGGTGTTATTGCATACCAAGATGTAATTAATCCTGGCGCACTTCATGGTCTCAAAGTTGTGGCCGTAGCGGTGGTGGCGCAAGCGGTATGGGTTATGGCTCGGAATCTATGCCCCGACGCGAAACGCGCTACTATAGCTATAGCTGGTGCATGTTTTGTTGTCGCAAGCCCCACAGCATTCAGTCAAGTCGGGGTCATTGTTACGGGCGGTCTGGCCGGGCTGCTCTTCTTAAGATCAAAACAGCCTGCGAAGGTTAATCCGCTCGGAATAAGGGTCAACCATAACCTTGCGATTGCATCACTACTACTCTTTTTTGTTGGTTTAATCGGATTACCGATTCTCGCAACAGCTTATGATTCGCACTTACTCGCTCTCATAGAGAGCTTTTATTCGTCCGGCTCGTTGGTTTTTGGTGGGGGTCATGTTGTTCTACCATTGTTGCAGTACGAAGTTGTCCCTCCCGGATGGATTCCAAACGATATGTTCTTAGCTGGATATGGCGCAGCGCAAGCTGTTCCTGGGCCTCTATTTGCATTTGCTGCTTACCTAGGAACAGTTCTAGAAATGGAACTAAACGGTTGGATAGGGGGGCTAATCTGTCTTATAGCTATTTTTGTTCCGTCATTCTTGCTAGTTATCGGAGTTCTTCCATTCTGGGATTCTTTAAGGCAAGCATCTAATATGCAAACCGCTCTCTTGGGTATCAATGCAGCAGTAGTCGGACTTTTGCTTGCTGCCTTGTATCAACCTGTATGGATCAGCGCAATTCTATCTCCACTGGATTTTTGCCTTGCACTCATTGCCTATCTGCTACTGGTTTTTTGGAAGATACCGCCATGGCTTGTAGTCATCTTCTCAGGGGTTGGTGGCTGGGCAACTGAAACCATCATCAAGGCTCTATAGCAAAATTAAAGCTCCCACATGACAGACCTTCCTACACTTCTGGCGGTGTGATGATGACCGTAACCATTTTTTTTAGAATACCTTGAATGTCAGGAGGTGCTTCATTCTCAGCTACTTCAGGGCCATCACAAACCACGGTCATTGATCGCCCATCACCAGGTCAAGCACTATAAATCGACTGGCGCTCTATATCCCTGACTAGATGATTTTAACCAGTTGGCATTAAAGATTCACCCTCCAACTATATTATACGACCTGTTACAAAGCCTATAGTCCGCATGAAACTAATTTAGCTCAAATCGTAGCCGCGCTCCCCATGCTCTGTCAGATCTAATCCTTGATCTTCCGAATCAATGTCAACACGAAGTTTGGTAAATAATCCTATTATTTTGAGAATTATCCAGGTGGCTATTCCAGTCCATACACCTATTACAATAATTCCTTGAAACTGAATCCATAATTGTATAACTGATCCCTGTGTCGAGATACCAGACGCGCCAGCTCCAAGAAAACCGCCAGGAGTTCCAACAAAACTTAGCATAATAATCCCTAAAATCCCGCCAACTCCATGTACCGGAAAAACATCAAGAGAGTCATCAATGCGAAATATGCCTTTGACTGCCTGAGTAGCGTAAAAACAAACTGCACCTGCTAAAACACCAATAAGCAATGCTCCTCCAGGCCCCACCGTACCAGCAGCAGGTGTTATGGTTGCTAGGCCGGCAACCATACCGGTCGCGATACCAACAACAGTAGGTCTACCTTGTTTGACCCACTCGATTAACATCCAGATCAAAGCCGCTACTGCAGCACTAATATGCGTAACTAACATTGCCATGCCAGCATCTCCATTAGCAGCTACAGCGCTTCCCGCGTTAAATCCGAACCACCCGACCCACAGCATAGCAGCTCCAGTGACCACCATGATTCGACTATGTGGAGGCATTGGAGATCCCGGAAAACCTTTTCTAGGGCCCAACACCAAAGCCACAACAAGTGCCCCTACACCACAAGTCAGATGAACAACTAAACCACCAGCAAAATCAATGACGCCGAGCTCGCTTAGAATTCCTCCTCCCCAAACCATGTGGCACGCAGGCAAATATACAATGGTAAACCACAGAAGTGAGAACAAACACATTGCACCGAATTTCATTCTCTCTGCGAAAGCTCCTACTACTAAAGCAGGCGTAATAATAGCAAACGTCATTTGAAACATGATAAAGACTGTCTCAGGAATGGATCCTGCTAAAGTATCTCGACCGATCCCGGTCAAAAATAACGCGCTTAAATCACCTATAATTGGGCCATCTCCTTTAAACGCTAAACTATAGCCATAAATTACCCACGCAACAGAGACAATACAAGCAATAGCAAAACATTGCATCAAAACCGAGACACTATTTTTACTTCTAACGAGGCCACCGTAGAAAAGAGCCAATCCAGGCAACGTCATAAACAAAACCAGTGCAGTCGATGTTAACAACCATGATGTATCGCCTGCACTTGCTCCATTTGCTAAAACCGGCGTCGAAACTAGAACACTTACAAAAAAAAGGTACAATTTTTTATACATGAATAATCCTTGTTTAATCAGTTTTGATACTCCTAAATATAAGATAGCAATTTTGATGCCAATTCAATCTAATCAAAATACGCATATTTATTGCACAATTGTGTTACATAAGCACCCAAGATGCACCAAACAAGGGCAATTTTTTGCTGTTATTCACACATCCTAGACAACTTAAAATTTTTGTAATATGAACCTGCCCCACACTTTAATCGCCATACTTATCAATATTTTATGGGGGTCAATGTTTATCGTTGGGACGATAGGGCTCAGCGAATTTCCTCCGATATTCTTTACCGGAATACGTTTTGCGGTGTTGGCTATTCTATTGGTTGGATTTCTACGAATACCAAAAAAGACATTCTTTCCACTTCTCAGAATTGGTATTGTTATGGGTATTGGAATGTATCTAACCCTCTATCTATCTTTAGCGTTAGCCGAAAATACTGGAACTGTTGCGATTTTCAGCAAGCTTGAAGTGCCATTAGCACTGTTACTTGGCGTAGCGCTACTCGGTGAGCGTGTGGCCGGAAAACAAATTATTGGAATAATTGTTGCGTTGCTAGGAGCGGCTTTCGTTACTTTCGATCCTGCCGCTTTTGATGATTTACTAGCTTTGTCCTGGATGGCTATATGTTGCTTATTTGCAGCTCTAGGGCTAATCGAAGTACGGCGTCTTGGTAAGATTCACCCCCTAACAATCGTCGCTTGGATATCCTTGATAGGTGCTCCCGTTTTACTAGCGACCTCTTTTCTATTCGAAAAGAATCACCTTGAAGTGTTACAAACCGCAACTTGGATTGGTTGGTCATCCCTTCTTTACACTGCATTTATGAGTTCCATAGTTGCCACCTCCGGACTCTATTACCTACTACAACGATACCCAGTAACACTGGTTGCACCCTTTGGCCTGCTCTCGCCAATATTCGCAGTTATAGGTGGTGTAATATTTTTAGAGGATGTCTTGACCGTGAGACTCGTTTTGGGTGGTGGCCTAATTCTTTTGGGAGTTACATGGGTAAACCGACCGACGCCTTTACCTAAAACAGTAATTTAACGGAGGTGATTTTTCTCGTGACTATTATAGATACCAAAATCATTGCCCACCGAGGTGCCTCACTATTTGCTCCAGAAAATACTAGGGCATCATTGCAAAAAGCCAAAGAATTAGGAGCCACCTGGATTGAAACTGATGTCAGGTTAACTGGCGACCGGCAACTCGTAATTTTTCATGACGACGAATTAAATCGGCTCACCAATGCAGAAGGGTATGTCGCCCTAAAGTCACTTGCATATTTAAGAAGTTTAGATATTGGCGCTTGGTTTTCAGATGAGTTTAAAGGTGAAAAAATACTTACTTTAAAGGAATTCATTAAAGAGATCATAAAACATAATTTTAGTCTTCAATTGGAATTAAAACCTATGTACGGCGATGAAGAGATGTTGGTTTCAGAAGTTGTAACAACTATAAAACAGTATTTAGACTACTTTAAAGATAGATTATTTTTTAGCAGTTTCTCGGAAAAATGCATCTATTTCCTAAATAGTGCGATTCCATCGATACCTCGGTGCATGGCGCAAAATATTACACCAAGACATCCCGAATCATTTGCAAGAGATCATAATTGCCAAATGATCCATGTAACTAGTGAATTTATAAAAAACAGTGACTTAAGTATTATTCGAAGCTCTTCTATAGATTTTACCGTCTCAACAGTAAACGATAGAACCCGCGCAAAATTATTTCTTGAAAACGGGTTCCAATCAATCATCACCGATGACCCCCGTTTATTGGATTAGCCAGATAATTTTTTTAATTTGGTGGCTTATATAAAGATCAAACCTAGACTTTAGATACCATCTACTACCCAGTCATTATGTCATTACAATTTTTTTAAAATTGTAAACTCTAGGATCAATTATATCTTAACCACAATTTTTCCAACTTGATGGTTAGCCTCCATTCGCTCATGCGCAGCTATACAAGATTCTAGGCCATAGAATATTGTGTCAATAATAGGATTAAAAATACCTTTGCTCAAATTAGAGTACACATAACTATGAGCTTCTCTTAACTCCTTAGGACGCCGCGCAATATCACCCCAACTATAGAACTTAATAGAAAGTCTCTTACTCAGCGCGTTGCGGGCAGGAAAGCAGCTGTTATAGCGATCCAAATTGCCATAACATATAATTCTTGCTTCAGGCGCAGCAACATCAATTATAGTGTTGGTTAAATTCCCTGCAATTGGATCGTAAATTAAAGTAACGCCTTTCCCGCCTGTTACCCTATACACCTCCTTTTTGAAAGAAACGTCATTTGATAGAAACACATGATCTGCTCCGATAGAACTAATCTTATCTAGTTTTTTAGGAGAAGTTGTCGCAGCAATAACCATAGCGCCTCTCTCTTTAGCCAAATGTATGCCACCTATTGCTGCGCTACTACTAGCCGCTGTAACCAATACTATATCTTCTGAAGTGATACATCCATAATACATAAGCCCTCCCCATGCAGTGAGATATTGGTGCCAAGCCGCAGCATTAATGACCGTTGAAACTGTCTTTGGTATCTTGACAACTGCCGATACTGGTACTGTAGTGATCTCACCATAAGTTCCATGATCTTTTGGCATCGATTGCCAATAGCCATTTTCGTTGGCAATAGCAAAGGGAATAATCGAAACATCATCTCCAACATCATGCGTGGTAACATTATTACCAACAGATTCAATAGCGCCAGTGCCTTCAAATCCGATCCGACAAGGAGTAACTGGCTGGAAAATGTAGGAGCCGTTTCTCAGCATGCATTCTGAACGATTAATTCCGAATGCTTTCACTCTTATAGTCACTTCATCAGGTCCTGGTAAACCTAGCGAACAGTCATCTATCTGAAGAACATTCGGACCTCCCGTCTTATGAAATCTGACTATTTTTACCATTCACATACTAGCCTTTTGTTTTAAGTACATTTGATTATAGATAATAACTTATATAAGACAGCAGTATGTTTTTTTAGAAAAAAATACTAACAGAGTGGGCTACTAGCTGAGAATGATCTAGCGTTCATTTACCCACTCACCATCAAAAAATGTAACAACCCTGCTAACACCTTTATTTGATCAGCTTAAAACGATTGAAAGTTTATAATTCCAGATCGGGTTATCCACTAATCTATGTTCGGCCTATTTTTCTCATGGTGGAATGCAATTTAAGTTTAAATTTCTAATACACTCTAGAAAGGGAGAAATCTTTAGAGGAAACATGGTATTTCTGTCATGCTAGCCTTCCCTAGCATTACGATTAACAAATTCCATAATTGAAACCCAACCAACTGAATTAATCTCAGTTTTCTTCTTATTATTCGTCTCTAAAGGTAGACTCCAGGATAGCTCTAAAACTCAAGTTGATGGCTTACTATGAAAAATTTCTTTCTCTGCAACGAATGATGTGAGCGCCGCGATTATAATTCTTGTTTTGTTATCTGCTTTTTTACATGCGTCTTGGAATGCCTTCGCAAAGAAAGGTCTAGATCCTACACTATCCATTGCTGCTTTCCACGCTGTCGCAGCTATAATCGCTGTTCCGATCATCTTTCGAGTTCCCCTTCCTGACCCCGAATCCCTGCCATACCTTATCGCATCAGTAGTAATCCACTGGGCATATATTGGATTGCTTGGTACAGCATACCGTACTGGAGATCTGAGCCAGGTATATCCAATTGCACGTGGTACTGCACCGCTTTTAGTTACCATAATAAGCTTCCTATTACTGGGGGAAACTCTACCGATCTTAACGCTATTCGGAATCTCAATAACATGTATCGGCATAATACTGCTAAGCTTCAATAACAGTATTTCTCGATACCAAGGCCACCAACCACTGGTACTGAGTCTAAGCACAGGTTTTATGATTGCTGCATATACGATCATGGATGGATTAGGTGTCCGACATTCGATTAATCCGATGTCTTATATTAGTTGGCTTTTTATCCTTGCAGGTGTAACATTTGCCATCATTCTTACTTTCTTACGACGGAAGAAATTAAAAGAAACCCTTCAGTACTGTATTAAATATCGATTGGTTTTCTTGATGGGTGGTATTGCTACAGCAACCGCCTATGGCATTGTGGTATATGCAATGCATGATAATTCAATGGCAATGGTCTCTGCCCTTCGCGAAACAAGTGTCTTAATGGGAATCATTATTGGAGTCGTAGTGCTCAAAGAGTCGTTTGGAAATATACGGATCAGTGCCGCAATACTTGTAATTAGCGGTGTGTTTATGATGAATATAATTAACTGAATAGGTATCGCACATAAATATCTGTTAATTATCAGATAAGGCAGCGTAAATAATAGGCCAAATGTTTAACGAACCTGCGACTAACATATTGGGCATCACTTTCTTTTAGCCGGAATCCCTACCACTACAACAATTCCTAGGAATCAATCTCCCAATGAATTTCTAGTTTACACTTTTTGCATAATCGAGCGTATATTGGCTGAGTCAAAAATCTTTTTCTACCATTCTAATTGAATGCGATGAACAATCGCATTATGGCAGATCACACTACTAATCAAGTGTAGTTAATTCTTGTTTGCAGTGATTGCTAGTTACTTCACTTTATTTAGACATTCAGAGGCGCAACTTTATAGGGCATTACTGCGTTTTTGATGGGGCATGACCTAATGCCTTAAATTATGAGAATCGACCTAGATTAAAGAAAGGGGGTGTTCCTGCATTAAAGCGACCTGTTCTCTTAAGCTTAAGATGTGATCTTCCCAACACTGTTGGGTATTGAACCAAGGATATGCATTGGGAAAAGCTGGGTCATTCCAGCGTCTCCCAATCCAAGCGTAGTAATAAATTATTCTTATCGTTCGAAGCGCTTCAATTAGATACAACTCCAAAGAATTGAAATCACAAAATTGTGTATAGCCGTTAAGCAAACTTGCCAAACATCGCTCCTGATCATCTCGTCCTCCTGGCAAGAACATCCACAAGTCTTGTATTGCAGGTCCGTTTCTGGAATCGTCCAAATCTACGAAATGTGGACCTTCATCAGTCCAAAGCACATTTCCCGCGTGGCAATCTCCATGAAGTCTCAACACTGAAATATTGCCTGCTCGCTCATAACAGAAAGAAACAAGTTGCATTAGATGCTCAGAAAGCGATCGGTAAGCTACCTTAAGATCATCCGGAATAAAATCATTTTCGAGTAGAAAACTATATGATTCAACGCCAAAATATTTCGGTGTCAAAGTTGGACGTGAATAGAATAGCTTTGATTTACCGACTACATGAATTCTTCCAAGACATCGTCCAAGACTTTCAAGATGGTTAGAGTTTTCTAGATCAGGAGCTCGCCCACCCCAATTTTGAAAAAGCGCGAAACGATATGATTCATAATGGCGGAGAGTATCACCATATTGATCGGGAATAGGAGCAATTACTGGGATTTCGTTATATGCAAGCTCGTTCGCAAATTCATGTTCTTCTAAAATCGCAGCGTTGTTCCACCGCTCCGGGCGATAGAACTTAACTATAATTGATATATTATTTTCAAGACCTACTCTATAGACCCGATTTTCATAACTATTCAACGGAAGCAGATGACCATCGCAACGATATCCCTCTCGCTGCACTGCATTTAGTACTTTATCTGGGCTGAGCCGCTGGTAATCAAATACAGGATCAGAGTTCATAATTATTGATAAAAGAAAATGAACTATGAGATCCGGTAATTTTTTAAATTACGAAAGGCTATGTACATCAGAATTCCACTAAGAGATGAATAAATAGCAAATAAAACGCATACAGTTTCGATTGATGATCCAATATCTATTAATGCGCCCAAAGTTACCGGGCCAAGGGCTGAACCGAAAACCATTAAAATGACACCAAGACTTTTTATAGCGCCTAGGTGCTTGAGTCCATACAATTCTGGCCACATTGCAGATGCTGCAGTATGCACAAGACCAGCGCTCACACCGAGCATCATCATGTAAGGTATTACAATTTGATGATTATCAAAAAGCGCTACTAAGAGCAGTGCAAATATTAGTGGTATTAATGATAACGGCATCAGACGCACAGCCCTAAAATAATCAATTAACGGCCCAGAAACTAAGGCCGTAACAACTACACTTATAGCATAGATAATATAGTTTCCCGTAACCCATACGTAGGACCAATCCTTAGAATCTGCAAGAGTAAGATGATGGAGAAATAACGCTGTTGTTACTATCGATGGCGCAAGGTATCCTGGAACTAACAAATAAAATCGAGTGTCACGTAACACTTCAGACCTCGTCCAAGATCTGATGCTACGATTAGTGATTCTATATTTCTGATTATCAATATCCTGATAGAGTAACCTTCCACGAACTTTACTAAGTAAATAGAGGGAGAGTGGCACTAGAACAATACCTAAAAAGATAGCGCTACTCACGTATGTCCATCGCCACCCTACTAAAGAGATAGCCACAACAGCTAGAAAAGGAAGGAAAGCTTCTCCAGTTGCTGACCCCATCGTCGCTATAGCGAGCGCTCGACCTCTTTCTGTTTCAAAATTTCGAGCCATAGTAGTTGCGGCTATATGAGGAGTGAGAGCTTGCCCAAATTGCCTGAGAAGAAAGATTGCAATAATAAGGGATGTGACACCTGATGAAAGCGAAATAACTAAACAAGCCACGATGAGGGATACGCTGACAATTAGAGTATATGAAGAAAGCTGAAACCGATCAATCAGACTTCCGGTCCAAAGTAACACGATGGCACTGCTCAAAGTGCTTACAAGATAAATTATACCCCACATCGTGTGAGTCAATCCAAATTCAGTTTGGATAGACGGTCCAAATACCCCTATAAAGTATGTTTGCCCGAAGCTAGAAGAGAATGATAATAGGAATCCAAAACAGAGTAGATGACTATGACTCTTAACGAGACTTATGTATGATGAAAATGGCATGTTTCATGTAATCAAAGAAATAACCAAGCGGTATCTAGATTACTTTGGTTTTGGGTCTATCGAATATCAGAGATTTTTTTTGAGGAACGTACGGCCTGTCCAAGGTTCAAATATTTAACAATATGCATATGTATTAGAGAGTTATAAATTTTAACCGAATGTGCGTGGTCTTCTGGAATATTGTACAAAAAGGCTGAAGTTTGTACTAGTTGCATTTCTTTGAATAAAGTTAAACGCACAAATATCGCGCACTCGAATTTTGCTTAATATAAAGTGTTCAAACGGATAATCCGTTCGGATCCTAATTAGCCACAGATTAGCGGTGATTAGAGAATAATTGTACAAGCTCTGAGGTAAGATTATTATTAACCTACAATCTTGACACTCCTATTGATCCAACAATTGTTTGTCTTCGTGTTTTTTTATCGCGAGTAATCGATCCAGCTGATTAGCAAAGGTCATTCGATCCGTTTGACTGAATGGTGCGGGCCCTCCCGTCGTTACACCGCCACCTCTTAGTGTATCTAAAAAATCCCGCATATTCAGACGCTCTCGGATATTCTCCTCACTATAGAGCTCACCACGGGGGTTTAAAACAATTCGGCCCCGAGCAATCAGCTCCGCTGCGAGAGGGATATCTGCTGTGACCACCAGATCACCAGGTTTTGACTTCTCTACGATGTGATTATCTGCCACATCAAAGCCAGACGGCACCTGTACGGAACGAATATATTGCGATCTGGGTACTTGAAGTGCCTGGTTAGCCACCAAACTTACCATCACGGGCATCCGTTCGGCAGCTCGATAAAGGATTTCTTTGATCGCATTCGGGCAGGCATCGGCATCGACCCAGATTTTGGCATCTACCATACGACATTGATTTTCTTTTACGGTCATTTGATCTGGACTACTATCGGTTTCGATTCTGACGGCCTGTTTATTGCGTTAAGAGCTAAGATTTACCGCCTCGCCTGAGTATGCGGACTCATACATCGCCTCTATAACAGCAGTATTTCGAAGGCCATCCTTAGCTGGGAAATCAGGAGGCTTGCCTGTGAGGACGCATTGAGAGAATTCATCGAGCTGAACAGTGAATCGGTTAGGAGCAGGCGTCGCGATGACCTGATCATTTTGGCTATCACCGGTCTTAATGATGAGAGGTCCTGAATCATCAAACATTGAAGGGATCTCTATTCTTCCTTGGCTTCCATCAACCGAGATCTGACAACGAAATGGCTGATCCATGCTGCCGGTCACATTCGCAATTGCGCCACTGGCAAATTCAATAATGCCAGAGAAAGTCGTATCGACACCCCAGTGTCCTGAATCACATGCAGCCCCACGGACTCGGATTGGTTCGGCGGATAAAACAAATCGAGCGGCATACACTGCGTAACAGCCAGCATCCCATAACGCACCACCTCCAAGTGCACTTGAATAGCGAACATTGTTGTCAGGTTCGGCATTAAAGCATAGTGCGGCATCGACAGTCACAACTCTTCCAAGCGCACCATCAGCAATAAGCTGTCGCGCTTTGCGTAAGTGTGGATTCCACCTATGCGTGAAAGCCTCTACAAGGACAACATTGTTGCTGTTAGCTGCATCGATCATTCGTTGACACTCTCTTTTTGATACTGCCAATGGTTTTTCACATAAAATATGCTTTCCTGCCTCTGCAGCCTTGATAGTCCATTCACAATGCATACTGTTTGGTAGCGGATTGATTACAGCATCTATTTCGGAATCAGCAAGTTGTTCCTCGTATGATTCATACCATCGACTTAGACCGTGCTCATTCGCTACCGCTTCTGCTTTTTTAGCACTGCGTGATGAGATTGAGACTATTTCTGAATTTTTGGATTCATGAGAAGCGGGAAGATGGGCGTTAAGACCAATCTTTGCAGTCGAGATAAGTCCGTATCGGACAATATTATGTTCCATAACTTTAATCATCACTAGAGGATTAGTCGGTGGTTAAGAATAGTACTTTCTAGCAAATTAGGCTAGCTATGAATCTGTGGGGCTTAAGAAAGCATCCACAGACTGATCTGTGCTCTACTAATACGGCTATTTCATTCCTATTCAAAATCTAAGGTCAGAATATATTTAAAGCCTCTAGTCAGTCGCTAGGACGCGTGACATTTTTTCAGCATATAGAGACAGTTAGAATCCATCATTATTTTCACATTGGAGTTGAACCACTAACCCAATAACAACCCTTGCCTTACTCTTGGCGTAGCGCCGTAATGGGATCAAGCCGTGACGCTTTATAGGCTGGATAATAACCAAAAAATATACCAACCAATGCGGCAAAAACGATCGATAATAAAGCAGCCATGGGAGAAGCTACTATAGGCCAATCACCAATTCTTGCAACCGCAATAGAACCAGCTAAACCGATAATAATACCGATCAGGCCTCCAATTAATGAAACCACAACAGCCTCAAATACAAACTGAAACAATATATCTTTGCTTCTCGCCCCAACCGCCATTCGCAAGCCGATCTCACGAGTTCTCTCAGTAACAGACACGAGCATTATGTTCATAATGCCGATACCACCAACAAGAAGAGAGATTCCAGCTACCGATGCCAATAGAATGGACATAATGCGCTCAGATTGAGCTCTTGCAGCCACCATTTGAGCAATATTCCGCACTGTAAAGTCGTCTGGTTGACCCGGTTTAATTCCATGCCTACGCTGTAGGATTTCAGTTATTTGCCGTTCGGCTTCCATAACCGCAGCAGCTGATGAGGCCTGGACTGTTATGCTTTGAACGAACGGGCCACGAAACCTGTCGCCTCCCGTAATGCGAGTCTTTGCGGTTGTAATCGGAATAAACACCACGTCATCTTGGTCTCCCCCCCACGGAGTCTCGCCTTTTTCGCCTAGCAGCCCGATTACCATAAACGGCACACGCTTAATACGTATCATCTGGCCAATTGGATCTTCTTCGGGAAATAGTTGTGTGGCAACTGTTTGACCAATAATTGCAAACTTCGTTGGGGAGCGCTCTTCTTGAGCAGTAAATGTGCGCCCACTTACTATCTCCCATCCTCGTGCCTCCAAATATCCAGTGCCAGCGCCGTATATTGTTGAAAACCAGTTTCGACTACTATTAATCACTTGTGCTGAAGTTCGAATAGTTGGTGCTGCAACTAGAATCGAATCACCCTCTTCTTGCAATGCACGGGCATCTTCTTCTGTCAAAGAAATAAGCGAGCCAGCACCGCCCCTAGCTCCACTTGATACACTGCTACCATTATTAACAAAAATTACATTAGAACCAAGTGTATCCATGACGTCTTGTATTCGTTGTTCAGCTCCAGCACCAACACCGACCATCGCAATAACAGCAGAAACACCGATAATAATCCCCAATGTCGTCAAAACCGTACGCAGTATGTTTGAGCGTAAAGAGCTAAAAGCGCTCCAAAGTGTGTCAGAAAACTTCACAGATGTTGTGTCCCTAGAATATTCTGTTGATTTCGATCGCTCGTAAGACGTCCATCGCGAAATTCTAATATTCGCTGAGCGAAGTTGGCGACTTCCTGCTCATGAGTCACTAGAATTACCGTAATACCCTGATCATTTAGATCGCGAAAAAGATTCATAATCTCCTGTCCAGTTGTAGTATCTAGTGCGCCTGTGGGTTCATCTGCAAGCAGCAGTGATGGACGATTTACGATGGCCCGAGCAATAGCAACTCGTTGCATCTGTCCGCCTGACAATTGCGTCGGTAAATGATGTGCTCGATCAGAAAGACCTACCGCGTCAAGCGCCTCACTGGCTCTTTTTCTACGACTTTCTCGCTCAATAGCTCCGTACATCAATGGCATCTCCACATTACGCTGGGCGCTCATGCCTGGCAATAGATTAAACGCTTGGAAGACAAAACCAACTTTGCGCTGCCGTACACTTGCCAACCCATCCGATCCAATTCCACTAATATCTTCACCATCTAGTTCATAACTCCCACTACTAGGGGTATCCAAACAACCTAACAAATGCATACATGTCGATTTTCCAGAACCTGAAGGCCCCATAATAGCTACAAACTCTCCTCTTTTGATTTTTAGATCTAGATCACGGAGAGCATGCACCACTTGAGCGCCCACCATATAGTCCCTGGAAAGGCCCGTGGTTTGAATAATAGTTTCCACGATTAGCCTCGCACTACTTCGTCACGATACTTTCGCCTACTATCACTTGATCACCATCAGAAATTTCACCGCTTATTATTTCTGTCTTGTTACCATCTGATATACCGATCGTGATGCTTACTGCTTCCGGACCATCTAATCCCATAACCCAAGCCACAGCACGGGCTCCTCTAGAGGCAGAAGCCCCAGCTGTTAATTCGTGATATTTTACCCTCTGTTCGGCAGTTAAAATCGCCTCTAACTTCTGCTGCATTTGATCACGTAACCTTCTAATCGCTGCTCCCATCTCATCGGAAGACATACCGCTGCTTTGCAAACCACGAATAGCGTCACCCATTTCCGTAAATATGGTAGTTACAGAACTCTGTTGTTCTTTCGTCAATTCAAGCTGCTCATTCATCTGCTGTATCATAGCGCGCATCCCACCACCACCACCTCTCTGTCCTTGGCCGCCACGTGAACCGCCCATCGATCCTCTATCAGCGTTAGTAGAGACTTCAATACCGCGAGGCCGATAACGCAATGCGCTACTTGGTATCTGTAATGTGTCGGCTCGATCGCCAATAACTAACTCAACATTTGCTGTCATTCCAGGCAAAAGAGAATCGTCATCATTACGACTACTGACAATAATCACATAGGTGACCACATTGGAGGTCTCAACTGGCTGTTTTCTTATTTGATACACGCTACCGCTATAGGCTCTTTCGGGATATGCATCAACTGTGAACCGCACCTTTTGGCCTTCACGGACCCTTCCAATATCAGCTTCATCAATACTTACCTCCAAATTAATCTGGGTAAGATCTTGTGCAATAGTGAAAAGTATAGGAGCCTGCAAGCTAGCTGCGACAGTTTGTCCGGGATCAACACTTCGACTAATTACAATTCCCTCAACTGGTGATCGAATAATAGTATTGTCCAGTTCAGTTTTGCTTTCGCGTAAACCAGCAATACGCGCAAGCAATTGAGCCTCTGAAATCAGCATTTGCGCTTTTTGGCGCTTTATTTGCGCTAGCAAGCTGTCGATCCTTGCTGCTGCTTGGTCGCGACTCGCAAGCGCGCGATCAACAACGCTTGCTGATACAGCTTTTCGACTGAACAAGGCTTGCTGTCTTTCTAAGTCCTGCTCGAGTTCTTTAAATGCGGCTTTGGCGCCAGATAAATCTGCTCTGAGTTGTTCTGATGATGCTTGCTGCATCATAACGCTAGCCTTTGCTTGAGCCAAGTCAGCCTCAGCAATTTCTAATCGTGCTTCAAACGGTGTCGGGTCGATGACTGCTATGACATCATCTTTTGATACTAGAGTGTTGTAATCAACCAATACTTCGGATACTTGCCCAGATACCTGAGAACCCACATCAATCACTAAAACTGGGTTAACTTTTCCGGTGGCGGACACAAGAACCTCCATTGGGCCCTTTGTTACCTTGCCAAAACGATATACAGAATCCGCTACATCATCATCACTGACGAAAAAGTAGAAGCCTCCTATGGCTAGTATTAACACGAGGCCTACAGTAAGGATACTTGAGCGCAAATCTCTCTCCCATAAAGTCTCTATATTGTTTTTATGGTTGGTCGTGTAGGTATCGAACCTACGACCCGTTGATTAAGGGTCAGTAATCCTTTTGATCAGTTTTTGTTGTAGTTACAATGATTCTTGAGAATTACCCTCCCAATGCATTTCTAGTTTACACCTTATTTAATGGCGTGTTTAGACATTTTAGATTCTTTGTTGGGAGAACTTTAGAGGAACAACTTTAGAAGTGCTACTGTGTCAGAACTTTTTGGTAGTGACTTGAAGCAAACTCCAATCTTTACTTTGTAGTAGTTCATGAACATGACTATTCAGCGTGTTGTCCCTACCTGTAGCATTCACTCCTTAGTGGCATGAGATTTGAATGAACCCAGAAAATGATTATCTATTAAATAATCTGCCATTAAATTACCAATATACTCAGAGCCACTCGCAGTTGTATGAATACCATCGTAAAAATGTGAATCTCTAAAACTATAACTGTAGAGATCCATATAATTTGGCCAACACAGATCCTTCAGCACAGTATTTATTGATTGCACTGAATAATCATAGTCTAATCCACTGAATCCATCACCCAGAACATCGCTTATCCCCACTACTTCTCCATTGATCTCAGCGACATAGCGATGGGGCTGAGATATGCATAATGGTATGGCACCCATATCTCGTACATATGTCAGTATTCTCAACATTCTCCCTCGAAATGCTTCTGTGTTACGATGACTTAATTCTATTGTTAGTGGATTAAGCGATGTCGCTGAATAGTCACTCGTAGTGTATTTTGTTGACTTATGCCCTGCATAACGTAGCTCCCGATTATCACTAACCTGTCTAATTAATCGATACAACGGGAGTAGCTTGTGAATTAATCTAAACCCCTTAAGCCATTCTTTGAAATTTTGCGTTTCGTTTACATCGAATCCTAAATGAGGGATTTCAGCCCTTCTAAAGTTGGCGTCATTCAGACCAACATAAAGCAACACAAATCCTGGCTCTAAGTCTGGTATCAATCTAAACCACTTTTCAAAAGAAAATAAATGCCCCCAAGTACTGTGTCCATCAACTCCAGCATTGGTTACGCAGCCAAACCCTTTTATTTCATTCGAAAGTCTATCTTGTAAAACTTTCTGATATGTAGACACAAACGGCACATAAATTTGATCTGTTGTAGACCCTCCAATTGTTAAAATTTCAATCTCGGATGGGTGTTTGCAATCGTCTCTCAAACCATACTGATTCCTAACGTAAGTCACAAAATTCTTGTCCAAAGGATACAAATCGCGAAGCCGGTATTTAGATTCAAAATTCCTAAGAACATTGGCCTTCGATATTTCGATCCATTTCCCTGAGCTATCAAAAACTCTCAGTCCTATTTCGATAACAGATATCGCAAAAATAACACTCAAAATAAAAAGAACTGTCGATAGGAAAAACTGCCTAATCGAGCTCATAACGCCCCACATGATTCTCTTTAAGTGCTACGTTTTGCTGTTCTTTAACAAGAAGATAGTTGCCAACAGCCAAAACATCCAACTCAGTCCCCATAAAGCACTTAAACGCATCAGTAGGAGTGCAAATAATTGGCTCGCCACGCACATTAAACGACGTATTCACAACAAGTGGGCAACCTGTTATCTCTTTAAACTTCGAGATGACAGCATGGTAGCGTGGATTGGTATCTTTATGTACAGTTTGAATGCGTGCCGAGTAGTCAACATGGGTAACTGCCGGTACTGATGAACGCGGTACATTTAGTTTTTCGATGCCAAACAACGCTTCTTCGTCAACCGTCATCGCTTGACGCTTGTCTCTTTTAACATCGGCAACAAAAAGCATGTAAGGGCTATCGGAATCATACTCAAACCAATCACTAACATCTTCACGCAAAACACTTGGCGCAAATGGTCGGAAGCTTTCTCTATATTTTACCTTTAAGTTGAGCTTCTTTTGCATAACTGGCGAGCGTGCATCTGCAATGATACTGCGTCCACCCAAAGCCCGGGGACCAAACTCCATACGTCCTTGCATCCAACCCACAGCCTTTTCATCGGCTAATGCAATGGCTACTTTTTCAATTAGCTCATCTTCACCAAGCTTTGTGAAGCATGCTCCACAAGCTAAAAGTTCTGTTTCAATCTCATCATTAGTAAAATTAGGCCCTAAGTAAGCACCTTTCATTGCATCACGATTAGATGAAATGCGACGTTCTTTTTTATGATGCAAATGCCAGGCAGATAATGCGGCCCCTAAAGCACCTCCGGCATCACCAGCTGAAGGTTGAATCCAAATATTGTCAAAAATTTTCTCACGCAAAAGGATGCCGTTAACAACGCAGTTAAGAGCAACCCCACCAGCCAAACATAAATTCTTCTTACCAGTGTCTTTAGCAATGTTTTTCGCAATTTGCGTTACAACATCTTCTGTAACTTTTTGAATGGAAGCGGCTAAATCCATCTCACGCTGCGTTAATTCTGTTTCAGATGTGCGAGGAGGACCGCCAAACAATGCATCAAACTTTTTGTTTGTCATTGTTAGTCCGGTTGCGTAATCAAAGTAACTCATATCCAGTTGAAAACTACCATCGTCAGCAACTTTAATAAGATTGTCCTCAATTAACTCTTGGTACTTTGGATAACCATAAGGGGCTAAACCCATCACCTTGTATTCGCCAGAATTAACCTTGAAACCAATATAATAAGTGAATGCAGAGTACAGCAACCCTAGCGAGTGTGGAAAATGAATCTCTTTGACTACTTTTAAATCACTGTTTTGCCCTACAGCCAGAGATGTTGTTGTCCACTCACCAACACCATCTAGTGTTAGTACAGCAGCATCCAAAAACGGTGATGGATAAAACGCACTTGCAGCATGAGAGAGATGATGCTCTGAGAACAGTATCCGTTTGCTCCAGTCAACATCATCATCAAGAGTTTTTTTAAGTTCTTTCACCAGATCTGATTTTTGAAACAGTTTATCCTTAATCCATGCTGGCATTGCTTTCGAAAAACTCCGAAAACCTTTTGGAGCAAACGCCAGATAGGTTTCGAGTAAACGCTCAAACTTGACGAATGGTTTTTCATAAAAAACAACACTGCTAATACACTCGGATTTGATATTTGCCTCATTGAGACAGTACTTAATCGCATGCTGCGGGAATGCAGCATCATGTTTTTTACGGGTAAATCTTTCTTCTTGCGCAGCAGCAACAATCTCACCATTTTTTAGTAGGCAGGCGGCACTGTCATGGTAAAAGGCAGAAATTCCCAAAATGTACATTTGAGATAGTCTCCCTTAGAACAGCGTATAAATAAAAGGCGCTATGATAGAACCTTGAGCAAGCATCAACAGACCGCCGAGAATCAACATAACCATGATAATAGGGGCCAACCAAAGTTTTTTACGCACGCGCAGAAATCTCCACAACTCTTTTAAAAATTCCATTGTTTAACTCTATATTAGAATTGGTTTTTGAACGTACCGGTCTTAGAATCTTCAGCGCGGTGCTTCCAATGAGAGTTCCGATTTGCAAGTTTTAATCTTAACTCATCTCTCCCACACACACGCATTACTATACTAATTGGCGCAAATAATCCAAAAAAAATAATGCCCAGCACGATGGGGCTAATTATCATACCCAGAAAAAAACCAAAGCCCATCCACAGCTTGTTTAGGGGCAAAAGCACATCAGACTTGACAAGAGTTACGATAAGGAATAACCCTGCTAACCCAAAAAAAACATAAGATGTCGTGGTATCGCTCTTATTAAAGAAATACACTCCTACGACACCAAAGACAACGACAAAAAAGAAACCGAATTTTCGGTTAGAGGGAAGTTGTACTTCTGAAAAATTCATTTCTTTTTTCTACCATTAGTTTTTTTCGACAGGGTCATATCTGTAGTTGGTAAAGTGCCTTAATACGTATTCCAGATTATTGGAATCTGATACCTTCATTGGACAACGTGTGTGTCATTGGGTAATCACTATTTTTTGAAACGTTGTAAGTCCTTGTTTTTATGGTGGGCCGTGTAGGGACCGAACCTACGACCCGCTGATTAAGAGTCAGTAATCCTTTTGGCCAGTTTTTGTTGCAATTACAATGATTCCAAAGAATCAATCTCCCATATAACTTCTAGTTTACAGCTTGTTTTACGGCTTGTTTAGGGGTTTTGGATACTTTTTTGGGAGAACTTTAGAAGTGTTACTGCGGTAGAACTTCTTGGTAGTGGATAATTATCGATGTTACGAAAGACTAAACGATCGTGTGGCTAGTGCGCCTCTAAAGGGTATCGCCGAAAAGGTTAGTCGCTATATGTTGGCGCAGCTTAGTTTGGACGTAAGTAGACGTGATTAAACCTTGTCAAATACACCGTTTCTCGGTCGGATTATATAGATTTGATTCATTATTTGACCATGTTAATCAACCAGTAATAGCCCGACCGTCGTGATCCACTCCTTCAATAATGCCATCGGGTTTAAACACATGCAGTCGAAGCGTCGAAGCAATCTTGTCTCCCGGCGATAATATCAATAATGGTCCTCCCCTATCTTTTATGTCGGCGAGGCCTGTCCCCGGCCACGAAGTGCTCGGTTCAATGCCTAACAGCCGTGCGTTTCCGAACCATGGCGGGTCATATGTTCCCTCTAGCTCATACCAAAGCCAAGCACACGGAAAGATGGATAGATCCCAAGACAGCGCGACGCCAACTGTATAATCCGAACGCCGAACCGACACCCACGGTTCTTTAAAATCAAGCAAATAGGTCATCGAGGCAATTGGTTGCTCAGGAACACTCATATCGAATAAGCCATTCTTTCCTGGCAACAGCGGCCAAGAACCGGTCGCCCCTCGCTCGAGAGGATTCAAAGGTGACTCAAATTGGTCGTCAGCAACCACTGTTTTTGCGCCGGTCTCAATAACAAAACCGCCACCTAAAAGATCTCCCCCAAAGGTAGGATGATGAGTCCACATCACCTCAATTGGAGATTTACCTACCATAGCTATTGCTTCCTTTATAATCAAAACGTCACCAGAAATCTGCAACTCCCGATCCATGACAACGGGGACCGTAAAGAATTGTCTTCTCAGTCGGATCGACCTTCCTTGAATATCGAAGGCCCATGGACTCACCGATGCTTCGCCGTGATACCCATGCAAAACTCCATTAAATTCGCAGGTATCGCCACCATTTGGAAATAACAATGGCCACCCACCGCGATACCGTGTAAGCCAAGTCATTTCGTCGGCAGCGCGAGCTGCTATCGGGGACAGAATGGGATCCCATGGCGTAGATCCTAGAATCCCCTGTTTTAAATCTTTGTGCCAGATGTCGACAATCGTTCCACCTATGTTCGGATTGACAGTAATCCGCAAACTATCTACATCCAAGACAAGCTCATTGTAGTCGGCTGGACTTTTCACGTAACAATCCGATAACCAAGATAGACCGCTATATCAGCCATCCAAGCCTGAAACCGCAAACAATGTATATAAAACAATCCAGATGGTTTGAGGCACAACTTTTTTAAAGTCCTTTGAGTAATTGTTTCTATGGTAGGTCGTGCAGGAATCGAACCTACGACCACCTGATTAAAAGACAGATGCTTTTACCACCAGTTTTTGTTGCAACTACAATGATTCTTACAATCTCATCACCCAATCAATTACTAATTTTACACCTATTATTTGTTGTTATTGCTAGTTTCTTTATTTTATTTGGGCAATCTTAGAGGAACAACTTTAGAGGTATTACTGCGATAGAACTTCTTGGTAGTGGCTTATGAAGCATGATCCAATCTTTCTGAGGCTGTCCGTAGAGCATTCTCTGATCCAAAAAAATAACTGTTAAAGCATGCCTAAGCTTTTTACAGTCGAGATTGTTGAACTTTGATCTGACTACTCCTTTCTGTTAGGTTGGCAATCCTCTCTGTGGCGTCCGATGGGATTTGGTCAGGGGGCAGAGGATCAGGCTCGAAGTGACCGTAACTGTCGATCCCCCTTATCAATAGTGCCGAATCAGATTGAGCGTTCTGCTGAGACATACTGGGTTTAATATACTGAATGTTTACGCCAATGCGCCGGTCGCAACTGTTGTTGGGTGTAGACGAATGTATGGTCCAACCATGGTGCAGAGAGGCCTCACCGGGGTTCAGTGGGCACAGTACGGCTTTATCTTCAGGGATGTTTTTAATCGTCTGACCCAAAAGGAGCACATTATCAGGGTCATCTGTTTGTGATTGCTCTCTCATGCCTTGTGTGTGGCTCCCCGCAAGCATTCGCATGCAGCCGCTTTCACCAGTTGCTGGCGAGAGGGCCAGCCAAGCAGACACTTGATCGTCACTATCGAAGCCCCAATAGGTCAGATCTTGATGCCAGCTCACAAAGTGTGGGGTACCAGGTTCCTTGATAATGTAAGTCACGTTGTATAGCAGAATGTCAGGGCCAAGGATGGTCTCGACTATGTTGATCAGTCGGGGATGTATCGCGAGCGTGTATGGCGACCTAAGGACAGTGTGAATCTTATTCAGATAATGCAAGGGGCCTAGTTGCGTCTCAGCTTGCTCTAGCGCTGTTCTGTGGATAACTGCCTCTTCGGTTGAGAGCACCTTCATGCCGGTGATAAATCCATTCCGGGCGTAATTTTGTGCGAGCTGAGGGGTATCCACGCGATATATTTTCGTTTGCTAACGACACGAAGCTTTAACAACTGACTCTGGTACCTTCATTGGGAAAATGCTTATTTTTTTCGCCGTAAGTCCTTGGTAAATTGGCGCGCCCGGAGAGACTCGAACTCCCGACCACCTGATTCGAAGCTAGGTAGTCGTTCTCCTAATTCTTGGCGCGCTTACTACGTTTCTTAGAAACTTGCTACACAAAATATTACTAATTTTACACCTATTATTCGGTGTAATTGCTAGTTTCTTGAGTTTATTTTTGATCCATCTTCACATCGCAGAAGCCTACATTAGTCGTAGCACATGTGTGACCAAGCACAGCTTTCCCTGTCTTCGGTGCGGTTTCTCCGGGCAAGAATCGCTGAAACGTTAGAAAAACGTTACTATTGAGGGTGACAACGGTCATGCATGGGCGAGGTTGTACGACAATTTTCGATCGCTAAGAGCATTAAAACTTAACCAATACAGGCATGTGATCCCCAAAAAAGGTATTGCACAGAATGACGACACCCAACAACAAAACTATCCGGCTCGGATCCAACGATAACGTCGTAGTTGCACGGATTGACTTAACCGCCGGAATGGATATTCCACAGGAAGGCATCACCACTACGGATAACGTCGAGCCCGGCCACAAGATTGCGACGGAAACAATCAAGAAAGGTACTGCGGTTCGAAAATACGACCAAATCATCGGGGTGGCCGACGCCGACATCAACGCTGGACAGCATGTTCACGACCACAACCTACGCATGAATGACTTCAACCGTGATTATCAGTTCTCGTCCAGAGTTGTTCCTCCCAACCTGATCGCGCTTCAGGATAGAGTCTCCTTTGAAGGCATAGTCCGCCCCAATGAGCGAGTCGGAACCCGAAACTATATCGGAGTATTAACGAGTGTGAACTGTTCAGCGAGTGTCGCACGACAAGTTGCTGCTGCGTTTCAAGATGACGTACTCTCCGAGTTTGCCAATGTGGACGGTGTGGTTGCGCTCACCCATGATCATGGCTGCGGGGGCTGCGCCGGCATTGGCCTGAATTACATCCAAAAGACGATTTCTGGCTACGCCCGACATCCGAATTTTTACGCCGTGGTCATCATTGGTTTGGGTTGCGAATCCAATCAAATTGGGGCGATGATGGACGCGGAAAAACTCAACCCAAGCAGCACCCTTCATGCTTTTACCATACAAGACTGCGGAGGAAGTAGCGCCGCCGCCAAACGCGGCGTGGGGCTCGTCCGCGAACTCCTGCCTGACGCAAATCGCTGCGAGCGCGTAACCCGACCGACCAGTGATTTGACCCTAGCACTACAATGTGGCGGTTCAGACGGCTATTCGGGGATATCGGCAAACCCTGCCCTTGGGGTTGCTGCCGACCTGCTGGTCCGAAATGGCGGAACGGCTTGCCTCGGTGAAACGCCGGAAATCTATGGCGCGGAACATCTTCTTACCGGGCGAGCGATCGATCCAACCGTGGGCCAAAAATTGATCGACCGTATTCAGTGGTGGGAGGATTACACAAGCGCTAATCATGCGGAAATGAACAACAACCCAACCCATGGAAACAAAGTTGGTGGGCTGACTACAATACTGGAGAAGTCTCTCGGTGCGGTCGCAAAAAGTGGCTCAACAAACCTGGTTGATGTCTATGGCTATGCCGAAACTATTGATAAAAAGGGCTTTGTTTTTATGGACACGCCGGGGTACGATCCCGCCTCAATTACGGGTATGGTCGCTGGCGGCGCGAACATCACATGCTTTACAACAGGGCGTGGCTCAGTCTTTGGAGGCAAACCAGTTCCGAGTCTTAAGCTCGCGACTAATACACCCATGTATCTTAGAATGAAAGATGATATGGACATCAATTGCGGTGACATTGTTGACGGCACAACAACGGTAGAAAAAAAAGGTCAAGAAATTTTTGAGCACATAATTAACTGCGCTTCGGGAAGAAAATCTAAGTCCGAACTTTTAGGGATGGGAAACGAGGAATTTGTACCCTGGACCGTGGGGGCGATCCTATAAGCATTCCCCACAACCTCTAAAATCTGTCGATAGGTTCTCGCAGTTTTAACGATAGTTAAAACGTTATCGTTAATCCCCCGTCAACGACCAGAACGTGGCCGGTAATGTAACTGCACTCCTCCGATGCAAGAAAAACAGCGGCGGACGCTATTTCTTCGGCATCCCCGGGCCTGCCAAGCGGTATTTTCCTTTGTTTGACATACCATTCTTGAAAAGTATCCGATTCCGTTTGATCAACACCATCAATTACACACATCGGGGTGTGAATGCAGCCCGGCGCGATCGCATTGACCACTATATTGTGCGGCGCAAGTTCGACCGCAAGACTGCGAGTAAAGCCGTTGATCGCTGCCTTAGATGCAGCATAAGCACTCACCTGTTGCTCAACAGCTATTGCTTGAGTTGAGGAAATATTGACAATACGTCCATAACCCGCTGTAACCATAGCGGGTGCAATCATCTTGCATAACATAAACTGAGATTCAACATTTACCCGCTGCGTGTGCCGCCATTGATCTAGCGTGGTTGACAAAACATCTTCGTAGTAAGAAAAACCGGCGTTGTTTACCAGTGCCTGTATTGAGCCAAATGTTGCGATCACGGCCTCAACGCAAGATGCCAGTTTCTGGTGGTCTTCCACATCGATGACATGAGGAAAAAATTTATCTCGAGCACTGCCAAACACGTTTAGGATACTTTCGTTTTTATCAATCCCTATTACTGTAGCGTTTTCGGTTAAAAACCGTTCGCTGATTGCGAGACCGATCCCTTGACCGGCGCCAGTCACAACAGCTACTTTGTTAGCTAATCGTCCTCCCATCCCTAAATCTCCGACGTTATTAATTGTGCTTATCATCGATCTTTTAATGACTCAAGTCTAGTGATACCTGTATCATACTAACGTCGGACAAAACAAAAACAGTTAATTGGGAGATCAAGCTTGGAACCCATAGAGCGGCTGTTAGCGTGTTACACCAGTGCAATTCACGATGTTATGGTAGCCGAAGGGCTGACAAATTTTGTTTTGCCGAGGACAATTCAGCCGTTGCAAGCTTCCCAACGGATCGCTGGTCCGATTTATACGGTCTCAGGAAAACGGGACAACCGGATGGACCCTCATGAAACATTATTGGCATGGACTAAACTCTTGGGTGACGTCCCACCCGGCCATGTTCTGGTATGTCAGCCAAATGATGATGATCTGGCTTTTATGGGAGAACTATCTGCCGAAGTACTCCAGCAACGAGGCCTGATTGGCTATGTTACGGATGGCGGCTGTCGCGACGTGGAGATGATAAAGAAGAGTAGTTTTCCCGTATATTGTCGTTACCACACACCTACTGACATCGTTGGCAAGTGGATCCCTCAGGAATTAGGAGAACCTATACGAATCGGGCATGTCGACATAACGACCGGTGATTTCTTGCTCGCTGATGCGGACGGTATTGTTGTATTGCCTGCCCAACACCTAACAACGGTGCTGGAAAAAACAGAGGTTATCATTAACACTGAGAATCAAATGAGGAAAGCAATCCGGGGTGGCATGAAACCTCAAGCAGCTTACTTAAAATACAAGAAATTCTAAGTGCGCCGTACCGTCGGATTTTCTTCATAATAGGCAAAAGAAATATGGTTTTAATGCTATCCTTCGACAGTAAAGTCTCGGGTTGTGGCCATAGACGCTTCTCAGCTACGCCCGTTAACGAAACCTGAGGAACAGCAAGCGTGAAAGTTGTATCCTGCGAAATTGTTGTAATTGGAGACGGACCCAAAGTTGAGCCAGACTTCGGGGGCGTTGAACCGTTACCGCTGTTAACAGTTCACACCGACGAAGGTGTGACGGGCATGTCAGAGATGTTTAGAGTTCCCCCTGGAGTAGCGCGAAGCGCCTTAGTGGGCAACGATTCTTTTTTTGGATCCCAGATTATTGGAAAACAGTTTGTGCATCCAGAGGCCGCATGGAATCAGCTGTACGAAAGTATGCTGCACTCGAATCGCAGGGGCTGGGCAATGAGATGCTTAGGCGCTCTGGATGTCGCGCTGTGGGATATTTATGGGAAGGCACTCGGATTACCCGTTTTTGAGATTATGGGCGGTTCAGAACGAAGTTCCTATAAGACAGGGCGGTCGGTTCAAGCAACCCATATTACTCCCTATGCAACAATCGTCTCCGATGCCTACGACCGACAAACGATTCTACGACAACAGGTCGAGCGCTGTGAGCTTCTGGCGAAAGAAGGATTTAGCGCATTTAAAGTCGAACCCCTGTATTCGTCCCGGGAGACTGCGGTTGAATTACTTCGTCTCGCTCGAAAAGCACTCGGTCCAGAACCAGCTCTCGCTTTGGATGTCGGGTATGGGTACAGTGATCATGCGACTGCTTTGTGGGTCGCTCGTCATGCCGAAGAATATGATGTTTACTTTTTTGAGACGCCCTTCTCAGTCGACGGCACAAGTGCCTATGCCCGCTTGTCGTCTATGACCTCGATTCCCCTCGCCATGGGTGAGCATGCATCCAGTCGCTTTGAACTGATCGAGATGATGGATCATGGCGGCGTAACCGTGTGCCAACCTTATGCGACTAATTGTGGTGGTCTGACCGAGTGCAAAAGAATTGTAGAATATGCAAAACTGCGTGGAGCGGTTGTGCTTCCGGGTAATTGGTCAACCCAGATCCTAGGTATGGCGACCAACCATCTTGCCGCCTATTCCCCTATTACTCCGTATATTGAATATGCGCCGGCCCAGATATACGCCTCCCCATTGAGGCAAGAAATTCAAAAGTTGGCTAGCCCTGTTATAAATGGAAAGATAGGTTTGCCGACAAGCCCCGGGGTCGGAATGGAATTGCCGAGGGAACTCATAAATTCTTTCATGCTTGATATGTAATGTGATCTCGATTTGTAATCAAAAGGTTACCTCCAAAGCTTCACATCCAAGGAAGTCCCTTAAATCCTATTAATGGGGTAAACGACAACAATCAAAGAATTACGCAAAGCAGCTTTGATAGTGCTCGTCTTGACCCGGATGGATCATGGTCACCTCGTCGCTTTTTCCTAAACGTTTCTCTGGTCAATCGTCATTGAGATGAACTGACGTAGAACGTATTCACCAATGCGACGCCACATACAATCAGAAACAGCCCTACGATTGCTTGCCATGCTAGGGTCTGATTGAAGAAAAAGTAACCAAACAATGCAATCGTAAAAACCCCCAGGCCCGCCCAAGTCGCATACGCAATCGCAATTGGGATGGTCTTCAGGGCAAAAGTCATCAGATAGAACGAGCTCACATAACATATGACCAGCATCACCGAGGGCATCACCCGGGTAAATTGTTGTGAGACAGGAAGCAATAAAGTTCCGGTGACCTCAAGAAGTATTGCAACAGACAAATACAAATAGCTGATCATGTCAGTACTCTGGGCAGAAATTAATCTCCTATTCTAAAACAAAGAGCTTTATCAATGCGATACATGCATTGGCTCATAAAAACAACTCAGCAGACCAGATCTTTGCGCCGTTCGACTTTCTGTGTAACCCAGAGAATAATCAGAGGCTATTTCCTCTGTGGTCTAAACATAGAAGCGATAAATTCTGCAGTTCCGGCCAAAGAGATCAACACAACACCGGTAATTTCTCGGATCCCAAATGGCTCATCGGTCAAAATTGATGCGGCTATCGTAGCAACGCTGATTTCCGTCAAAAACAAAACTCCCGTCACTCCTGGGCTTAACAGCGGTGCTCCCCACGTCAAGGCCAAAGTAGACGGAATAAGCAATAACAACACCACCGGTACAAACCACGGTAATACAGAGAAAACCGTCGGCCACTCGGGAGCGCTTGCCTGGCCAAAAAACGGCAACACCATGATTACGAGAGCAATGATGGACGCCCAAAAAAAGTAACAGACTGACAAATCCCAAGCGTTTGTCTTCTCTTCTTTTTTCATCAAGACTGCGGCAAATGCCCAAGCCAAACCGGAAATCAAAGCCATCCAGTCGCCTGGGTTCGCGGGCAAAGGAATTCCCGGCTCGACGCTCAGGATAACAAACATACCCGAAAAACCTAACAAGATCGACACTACTCGAGAAACCGTAATAGGTTCTTTCAGCCATACTCTCGCGAGCAAAGTTCCCCATACCATAGTCATATAGAACAACAAGAGTACCCGTATAACATCAGTGTAAAAAAACGCATTCGCGTAGAACGTAAAACAAATGCCCATAAAAATTCCGGTTATCTGTAACGACCAACCCGAGGCAAATAAATACCTCCAGCGCACCACCAATAATGGCGCTAGCACTATCAGCGGAACAACCGCAAATACTACCGTCGCCCATCCCGCTTGGATGCCTGCGTTATCCAACGCTCGAAGCGGAATCCAGAAAAGACCCCAAACTACGGCACAGGAAACACAGGCTAACTTCGCAAGATTTTCAATCTGCGGGGTTCTAGGGGTAGGCACGAGTAAATTTAATGAATTGTGGTAGTGGTCACAGCAATGCCAATTCTAGACTGTACTCAGACCGAATGATAGCTATTTGTTTTGAATTTGGTTGTTAGCCCTATCAAAGTACCGCCCGAAGACTTATCTTGACTATTTGCTCTACAACACGAATAGTATTGCAGTCCGCTGGAATTTAATTTATGCAAAGCACAAGGGTATCGAAATGACCGAAAAATATCTTTCTGGGAGATCCGCCATCGTTACAGGCGGCGCATCAGGCATGGGCCGTGCAATCGCGATTGCGCTGGCGAGACGCGGCGCCAACGTAACAATTGGCTCCTACACTCGTAAAAACGAAAACGACATAAGTCATCCGGAAAACATCGATACCTATCTACCCACATCTCGTGAATTGGGTGAAACCGTTGATGAATTAAAGTCCGCCGGGGTCCAGGCTTTGGCCCTTCACCACGACGCAGGATCGTTTGAATCCTGCCAATCTCTGGTTAACACGGCGGTTGAAACCTTCGGGGGTGTCGATATCCTTTGCAATGCCGCTGGTGTATGGATCTCTCGTCCAATCTGTGAACACAATGAGGAGGATTGGAGTTACGTTATAGATACAAATTTGAGCGGTTATTTTAGAATGATACGGCTCGTGCTGCCTGCTATGATGAAATCTGGCTGGGGCAGAATAATTAACGTTGCCTCGACGGCGGCCAACATAGGCGCAGAAGGAAATGCGGCATACTGCGCTGCTAAGGCGGGTATATTGGGG
This sequence comes from Acidiferrobacteraceae bacterium, assembly GCA_002721105.1. The sequence goes on from PBJL01000011.1 coordinate 30,754, forward strand.
CTTACACGTTGTGTGGCGCTTGAAGGCGCAAGTTCTGGGGTCACTGCGAACGCGATTAACCCGGGGTGGGTGGACACAGGACTTTTTCGCGCAAGTCTCGATACAATAGTGAAACAAGATCAAGACAACAAAACCACTCAGGAAACTTTTTCAGAAATTGAGCAGTCGATACCTCAGAAGAGATTCATCGCTCCCGAAGAGATCGCGGCGCTAGCCGCCTTCCTTTGTCATGATCACGCACAAAGTCTGACCATGGAAGATATTACCGTCGCCGGAGGGGCCCATTGGTAATCTGTTATGGAAGATGTCCGACCCTAGAAAAATAGGTTTAACCCAGCGACGAATATCAAACCCTACGATATAATCTAACTCTCATTTAATTAACCACAATAAAGGTAACGCCATGGAAACACCGCACCCTTTTGACCTAACCGGAAAAGTCGCACTAGTCACAGGTGCTGGCCGAGGCCTTGGTGTGTCTATGGCAACAGAACTCGCTCGTGCTGGCGCGTATGTGGTTCCATCAGCGAGAACCACCAGTGAAATTGAAAAAACGGCTGCCCATATCCACAAAGCGGGCGGTCAGGCAGCTACAATATCGGGAGATATCTCTACTCGAGCCGGCTGCCGAAAACTTGTGCAAGAAGTCATCGATCAGCACGGCCGACTCGACATATTGGTCTGTAATGCCGCAACAAATATCTTTGGCCCCGCGTTAGAGATCGATGAAGACATGTGGAATGCGTGCCTTGCTACCGAACTAAACGGATATTTTTTTCTTGCGCAAGCTGCGGTTGACCTGATTATGAAGACGGCGCGTCAGGGAACAATCATAATGATTGGCGCAAACTCTAGTATTGTTGGCTACAATGATCTAATTACCGTTGCAGCCGCAAAGGGGGGCATCGATTCGGTCGCGCGGAACTTAGCGGTAGAGTTTGGTGAATTCAATATCCGAGTGAATACAGTAAATCCAGGCTACACCGAGACGCCGCCAGAAGAGGGAGACGTTATTCCTGGTTACTCGGGCGATCTGGAGGAAGATATACGCGGGATGACACCACTACAACGTAGAGGGAGAATCGAAGAATTCGCCTATGCGACAGTTTTTCTCGCATCAGATGCCGCGTCGTTTATTACGGGGCAGTGCCTCGCCGTCGATGGCGGTTACTCCATTAAATAGCTTTCCCGACCTGCGCGCTCAGGACCTTTTAACTAAATGAAAAAGTATAGACTATTTACAACCCAACCTCTTACAGCCCTATCGCCGATGATCTTTGTTTAAGTAATCGAATCAAGGATGCGTTGCAGTGCCACCATGCCTGGATCGTCAAGACCGACGCTCTTCTCCGCAAAAATACGCGCTCGGCCTAGTTGACAACGCCTGTCACGGAACCTATCAAGCGACTCACTGACCGCTTTTCTTGCAGCTCGAAGTGCCAAATCCGCTTCATCGACTCCATCGAGTTTTTCTGCCATAGCCTGCACAGCATCGACAACGGTTTTAGCACCCAGATGACCTTTACCCCGTTTCAACATAGCAGACACTACAAGGTGGAGGATCGGTGAAATATCCGACCAAGAACGTTCCGTGTTTGTTTTACAATCTTTCGCGGCCGCCATAAATGCGGTCGCCAGAAGCGTTCCGTAAGAGGACCCCGACTCTTTGGTAAGCGCTTGAGCGCACTTTAACATTGCGAGCCCAATATCCGCTGGTAAATCATCTTTTACCTTCATGAGGCCGCGAGCACCGCGCACCAATGTTACGCCTAAATCCCCGTCACCGAGTTGCCCATCAATTGTATTAAGCTCGTCAGCCGACGACTCCATCCCATCCAATACCTGTGGAATCACATTCTTCAGCGAGTCCACTGTCCAGGACTTATTCTTTACACCTTCCAAAATGCACATTCCGCTGGAGCTTTGAGGAGTTTCTCGAGCTCATCGTCGAGATGACAGAAAGTCATGCTGCAACCGGTCATCTCCATCGACGTCGCATAGCGACCAACGAGGGGCATAACAATCGACGCACCAATTTCCTGGAGACGTGCTTTGGCGTAACGATAAAGTATATAAAGCTCCTCCGGAGGTGTTGCGCCCAGTGAGTTTATAAGAATGGACACGCGATCCCCTTTCGCGATCGGCTTGTCTGACAGCAACCGATCCATCAACTCCGCCGCCACTTCGTCTGCCGTTCTAATAGAACCGCGCCAAACACCCGGCTCACCGTGTATACCCATACCCATTTCCATCTCATTGTCGCCAATTTCAAATGTAGGTTTGCCTGCTTGCGGTACCGCACAAGAGGTCATTGCCATGCCAATAGACCGACACGCATCAGCTGTTTTCTGCGCTACTCGTGCGACCTCACTCAGATTTTCCATTTCTTCAGCTTTAGCACCGGCGCATTTAAATGCGTACACCATACCCGCAACTCCGCGCCGTTTTTCAGCTTCATCGGTGCCCGCACTGGCGACATCGTCGGCAAGAACAACAGAGGCATACTCAATACCTTCGATCTCTAGCATCTCACCGGCCATATCGAAGTTCATGATGTCGCCTCCGTAGTTGCCGTACAGTTGCAGCACACCTGCACCGTTATCGGCTGCACGCATCGCGTCACTCATTTGTTCTACGCTTGGCGACGCAAACACATCACCGATAGCGCACGTATCGAGTAGTCCCGTGCCAACGTAGCCAGCAAAGACCGGAAGATGCCCGGAACCGCCACCAGAAACAATTCCCACCTTGTTAGGCGATACGTCACTGGCTCGCGCAATGACCCGGCCGTTATCACCACACTGACGATAGTAATCGGGATGTGCAGCGCACAACCCTTCAAGCATTTCATCTACATAGTTGAAAGGGTCATTCAATAATTTTTTCATAGCTGTGGATTCATTGGGGTCTGTATTGGATCAATCGGCGCTCAATGATACGCTTGTTTTAGAAATTTGGGAAAGGCATGACGTTACCAAGGCTTGGTTGACTGAATTACACCTGAAACATCTGCGCTAGTTTTAGTGCGCAGACAACAATTGTCCTGTCGGGTCTTGCCCTCTTACCATTAAGCCGACCGATCGCACTTCCGCCGAGGTATTCCAGGCGCCACCCATCAACCGGACGTCGGGATTCTTATACGCGAGGACTAGCGCGCGGCGTTGCTTGGTCGATTTGTTGGGATAAGAACGGTGCAGTGTCATCGTATGCCACATCACCATGCCCCCCGCCTTCATTGGCAGCACAACTTCCTGCTCATCATACTGGCTGGTGTCGCCCTGAAGCTCGCCTGTAAAAACACCATCTTTGAAATGATTTAATAGGCCTAACTTTCGACTTCCAGGCACGATCCGAAGGCAGCCATTCTCAACAGTCGAGTCATCGAAGTAGATTTGGACGTGCACAAGATCTGCACGTGTATGGGCATAAAACGAAAAATCTTGGTGCCAAGGAGCATTATTCCCCACGCTTGGCGGCTTCATAAACACCATCGAATAATAGAGTTGAATGTTCGGACCTAACGCAATTTCAACAATATCAAGTATTCTGGAGTCTCTCGCCAATTCCATGATTTGACCATCAATTTCATGGGGCTCCGCAACAACCTGAACAGCGTTTCCCTGAATCGCAGATGGGTCGCTGATCGATTCGAAACTGGTCAATTTAAATCGATCGGTGCTCTCGCTGAGATACTGGCCTTGCCGCGCGAAATCATCAAATCTATACCTCAGCTTGGCTAAATCGTCTTCTGACAGCAGGTCCTCAACCGCCAAGTACCCCTCTTTCTCCCATTGTGCCTCCCGTCCTTTTCTTGCATTCATAGGTTGGTCCCCCGGTGATATATCAAGCTCGATACCGGCTCACTTTCATAGCAATAATGGTTGAGCTCACAGTCAATACGAGCAGAATTGTAGCGATTGCATTGATCGTTGGATCCATTTCAGTTCGTATCTTGCCAAATACAAAGGTGGGCAGCGTATTGCCTCCGCTTATTGTGAAAAAGGTTATGAGGAACTCGTCTAACGAAACCGCTAATGCTATGAGGGCGGCACCAATCACCGTTGACCTAATAATCGGCAGGGTCACTGTCAAAAATGTTATCCAAGAATTCGCACCGAGGTCGCGAGCGCTATCAATCAGCTCATAGTTAAATGTTGCCATTCGTGCATAAACAATCAAAATAACAAACGGTTGAGTCACAAGCAAATGGCCAAGGATTACCGTAAACAAACTGAGCTCGACCCCGACCCATCGCACATAATAAACGAGCAGCGCGATAGCAATCACAAGCGGAGGCATCATTACTGGCAAACACAACGCAATTAGCAAGGGTTGCGACAGGGTCGGGCGCATACGCGCCAAAGTCAAGGCAGCCATCGTACCGATGCCCGTGGATACAACCACAACGACACCAGCGATAGTCAGACTGTTTCTAAACGCTTTCCAAAACTCCCGATTGGCAAACAGTTCGTCATACCATTTCCCCGTGATCCCCCCCATAGGAAAATTTGTGAGCGCACTCTCACCGAATGAAAACAAAACAACCAGAATTAACGGCGTCGTCATAAAGACAACAACCAGAGCACCAAAACCCCACCAACCCCATTCGCTAGAGCGGTTCACTTGCGCCCTCTTACAATCGCCAGTCGCGCAATAAGAACAACCGTTAGACATGAAAACATCGTAAGAAATGCCATCGCAGAACCTAGCGGCCAGTCGAATCGAATTGAGAATTGGCTGGCAATAAACATCCCGATCATTGCGCCATCAGTGCCGCCTAAAAACAATGGCGTGATGTAGTCTCCGGCAGCGATAAGAAAAGAGAAAGCAAAAGCGGCAATGATGCCGGCCCGGCATTGTGGCAGAACGACCCCAAGCAGTATACGGACTGGGCCCGCACCAAGATCGCGCCCTGCTTCAAGGGTGATATCCTGAATGTTTCGCATCGAGGCTACAATGGGCAATACCGCGATCGGTAAAAGAAAATGGGTAAGGGCTGTTGCGACCGAACCCCGGTTGTAGAGGAGCGCTCCGAGCGGCTCTGAAACGATCCCCAGACCAATCAACGCGGTGTTTAATATACCCTCTAATCCGAGAATGCTCTTCCATGCGTAGATCTTAACCAGATATCCACCGAACAATGTCACCAAAGAAATGAAAAGCAAGATATCACCGTAGCGACCCGCCTTAAATCGGATAAAAAATGCGAAAAAGAAAGCAATTGTAGTGGTGATAATTCCTGTGGAAATAGCAATAGCCAATGTGTTGAGTCCAACATCCCAGTAACTGACTAAAGCTTTTTGATAGCCATCGAAAACAAAATCCGGCACTACCCGGAACAACTTCTTCGACCAGAAGCTAACAACAAATAACAAAGACAACGGTGCTACAAATAGGCCCGCCAGTACCGCGAGCGACGGTACGGTCTTCCAGCTCTTGATCAATTCCCGCACGGCTTATGAATCCATTAGGATTCGATGATCTTTTCCGGCCCAACCTACTGCAATGCGATCTCCAGAAAAATATTCCTTTGAGAGATTCAATGTTGGAACGTTGGCAGTTATAAACTCATCACTTGAAAGCTGAATCTGGAATCGGACGTATGCCCCCAAGTACACCTTGTCGACGATTGTCCCTTCTGTACGAACATCGACCTGCGAATTGTCGGACAAAATCTGGACTGCCTCAGGCCTGATAACCAAAATAACGGCTCCATCAGGTCCCGATGAACTTGGTAAATCCAGTCCAGCTGCTAGAGTCACCACACTGTTCTGTCGCCTCCCAGAGAGTATATTTGCCTCTCCTATAAATGTTGAAACGAACCGAGATTCAGGGCTAGCATAGATATCCTCCGGACCACCCTCCTGTACAATGTTCCCTTCATCCATAACGGCGATCCGGTTCGACAATGCTAGCGCCTCCCCTTGATCATGCGTAACAAAAACAAATGTGCCGCCGATCTCATTATGGATGCGACGAAGTTCTTCCTGCATCGCTTGCCTCAGCTTAAGGTCTAAGGCCGCCAGTGGTTCGTCTAACAGCAAGACCTGGGGCCTCATGACAATGGCTCTTGCCAACGCGGCTCGCTGTTGCTGGCCTCCGGACAGCTCACCCGTGCCACGGTCAGCCAACTCTTCCAAACGAACCAACCCGATGACGTCATCAACCCGTTGTTCGCGCTCCGATTGCGATACTTTTTGGATCTTCAAACCGTATGCAATGTTTTCCCGCACAGTCATATGAGGGAACAGTCCATATCCCTGAAATACCATATTAGTGGGCCGTCGCTCTGGACCAAGTCGAGTGACATCGTTGCCACCGATCTCGATAGTCCCATTCGATGGTTCGGCAAACCCACCAATTAAGCGGAGAAGAGTTGTTTTACCGCACCCCGATGGGCCCAGAATAGCCAGAAAATCACGACTCTTAATATCGAGATTGATCGACTTTACAGCCTCAACCCGACCGAAACTTTTTGACAGGTCCCGCAAACGTACCAGCGGGCTGTCTTTTTGGTTGAGCTGATTACCCCTATCGTTAACCATGTTTAACTTTCCAAGTCCAGATTTGAAACAATATCAATCATATTCCGAGTCTAAGTTACCTTCTCAAACGCTTGAGGCGAATCTTGGGTTTCTGCGCGATAGACGTAACGACCGATTCCACGGCCAAACCTCAGCCTGACGACAAGCCAACGAAAATAATCCCAAGAAACCTGCAACGGGCAGGTCCGGAGCGAAGACAATCGTTCCGGACGCCCGCTTGCAGCAATGCGCCAAAACTTAGGCTTTGACCAGTCTTTCGTACTCCTCAAGCATTTCGTCAAAAGTCGCGTGCACACCATCGGATTCCGATGGCGGCACAGGCCACAGATGTGCCTTCTCGGAAATAGCTGCGAAATTGTCGTAACGGTACATATCACGGTTTTCTTGAGAAACCAAAGGAACAATATCCGTATTAACAATCGCCTGACCGAGCCCTTCTGCCAGCGACAGTTGGCCTTCTTTCCCAAGACAAACGTTAGCAAGGTCGTATGCAATGTCGCGATTCGGTGCATCGGTTGGAATGATAAAGGCATCCATAAACATCAAGGTGCCCTCCTCTGGAATCGTGAAATCAATAACCTTGCCCTTAGCCGCCGCGAAACCAACCATCGCTTCCCAGCCCATTGCACTCACAACAATTTCGTTGCGCGCAAAAGCGTCCGCACATTCACCGTATCCTTGAAAGAATGCGCGGGCGTGGTTCTTCTTTAGATCGATTAGTGCGTCGATTGTTTCTTTGACCTGAGCGTGTGTCGACATGTTCGGGTTCGGATTGCCCGTTATAGCGGGTATCCAGACGTAAAGATTGCCCAATGGATCTGCGATCATTCCAATCTTGTCCTTATACAGCGGGTCCCAAAGGTCTTTCCATCTCTTAGGCGCCTCGATCGCTGCAGGATCATACATCATCGGGATTGTGCCCCACGTCCACGGCACACCGTATAGCTGCCCGTTCCATCGCAATGCTTCTTGTGTTAGAAACTGCGGCAGAATTTTCCCACCCACAAGAGCTTCCACTTTGCTTTCGTCAATTGGTTGAATTAAACCCGCTTCTGCCATCATCTGGATATATCCAAAGTACATCGTCGAGATGTCGTATTTACCGAGACCGCCGGCCGCTAGTTTGGTTATGACTTCCTCGTTCGAGGCGATATATGTCGTGTTAAAAGTAATATCGTTACTCTCTAGATAATCGGTTGTTCGAAAACAGTCGTCATAACCCTGCCATCCCATCCAATAAACATCGGCCCCTGCATGTGCTAATCGAATAGGCAGCCCACCCAACGCCCCTAACGCACCAGTCGCAACCAGACTCTTTGCAAATTGACGTCGGGACCAACCACGACTGTCTGAAGCTTTCTTTGCCATCAGTTACATCCTCCTATATTCCTTTTTGTGTTAACTGCAATCGAAAATTCTAATACCTCTCCTTACCTATAACCTAAAACGAACTTGTCATGCATAGCATACACAAAATCACACCTGCATTACACTCCCCACGACAATCTAACTAAAAAATCAACAAAATGCGTCAATAATTTTGGCTCGCCTGATCTAATCAAGGGCATACGGCCGGTCCATCCGGAATTGATCTGGGCGCAACTCTAAACCCCACCCCGGCCTGTCGCTGATCGCTATTTTCCCATCGACGGGAAGGGGCTCCCCGTCAAACATCGTACCGAAAACCGGTTCAATCTCATCTCCATTGAGACTCGGAATGCAATATTCGACCATTGAAATCTCCCGGCAAGCGGCCGCAAAATGGTAACTGTAGATACCTCCCGCATGTGGGACAACGGGTACATTTTCTTTTTTTGCTAACTTAGCGATGCGCAAAGCCTCTGTCATGCCACCACACCACATTAGATCCGGCTGCAATATATCAACCGCTCCAGACCTTATTAACTTTATAAACCCAAAACGCGAGTATTCATGTTCACCCGCAGTCCAAGAAATCGTGGGGTGCCGTTTTTTAAGCAACTTAAGATTTTCAATATCGTCCGGGGGCAACGCTTCTTCAATCCAATACAAGTCATAAGGCAATACCGCTTCCGCCAGCTTCGATGCGTACTCGCAGTCAAGTCCCATGTAGCAATCAACCATAAACGGATATTCGGAGCCCAACATCTCCCTGCACTCACTTATCCTATAGATATTCTTTTGAAATCCGGCAGCGCCTGCACCAGGGCCGTAAGGTAACCCAATCTTGGCGCCCCAAAACCCCAGCTCTTTGTAAATTTGGGGTTTAGGTCCCGTGCAATACACAGGCAGTTCGGAACGATTGTCACCACTACCGGCTATCCGACAAACAGGTTGCCCGGACAGACGGCCGATCAGATCCCACACTGCTAAATCAACCGCGCTGATGGCTAAAAGAGCGATGCCTCCCCTGCCGTACGAAAGACTTGCCCTGAACATGATGTCCCAAATAAATTCTGTGTCAGAAATCTCTTTGCCAATCAAAAATCGCTTCAGATGTTTTTCTATAACACAACATGCGGGTGCTCCACCCACCCCGGTAGCGTATCCGACTCTTCCGGTAGATGACTCAATCTCAACAAGAATGCTGCCCACTGCCGATGAGGCGTCACCTCCCCTCAATTCAGCATGATTCTCATAAATCGAAAGCGGGTTGCACTGCGGTGCATCGACGATCCAATGTCCGCCTGGCCGCGAGCCGTAATCTCCTCCGACCCCAACCGTCTCAACAACAAAGGCTCGAATATCGCTAATCTTAATATTTTCCTGCATGCGAGCTCACTTACTCTTTGGTATATTGATAGAATCCTTTACTCAACCATGATCTTCTTCTACCAAATGCTCGCTCAATACGCAAATGTTTGATTTGAACCGATGAATATTAAGTGTGTAGCTAACATCAACTCTCTATTGGGCGAATGCCCGATTTGGTCGTCGCGCGACCGGTGCCTCTACTGGCTGGATATGTATCGGCCAGCCATATACCGCTACCGACCCGAAGACAACACTAATGAGCAATTGCCCCTAAAGGGTCCTGGCTATGTCAGTAGCTTTATACCTCGAAAAAACGGTGGATTCGTGCTTGGAACTTCTGCCGGTTTGGTAACCTACGATGAGTCTTCCGGTCATACTTCACCCTTTGTCGACCCAAGAGATAATAAGGATGACACCGTCTTTAACGATGCAAAAGCTGATCACATGGGTCGCCTGTGGGTGGGCACATATCATGAATCTGAAGAACTGCCTAACGCCGCGCTCTATCGGGTAGAGCCCGCCGGAGACTTTACCGCTGTTATCGAGGGATTTATTTGTTCTAACGGTCCGGCTTTTTCTCCCGATGGAAAGGTTCTCTATATAGCCGACAGCATACGATATACCATTTACGCCTACGATGTTGAACCCAAGTCCGGCTCTCTGGGAGATAAGCGTGTATTTGCCCGACTTACAAAGGAGTTGGGGTTCCCCGATGGAATGACTGTAGATTCCAATGGGGGATTATGGAATGCGCACTATGGTAGCGGTATGGTCACGCGGTATGATCCCAATGGGAGTGTAGACTTCACCTTATCGATACCTGCGCCCTACGTTACCAGCTGCATGTTTGGTGGCCCCAATCTATCAACCTTATTTGTGACCACAGCATCATCGGATGCAAACGGAACCAAATTGACTCCACATGCTGACCTAGCGGGCGCCTTATTTGCAATTGACACACACTTTAGTGGGCTACCTGAACCAGAGTTCTCGGGTTAGGTTTAAGATTACACAAAAAATGTTTATACAAATTAAGTGCCAGGGCAGTAAGAACAACCGATGCGATTCAAATTCGCTTTCACTAACACCTCCGATATTTAATTAATAATTTCTCCTGCGTACTCTCCGTCTTAGCTATCACATGGAATCGCAATCCACATTTCAGATCCCCAATTCTGCAGTGACGATCACCCGCTTAGGTTTCGGCGGCGCCCCAATTGGAAACCTGTACGAGCCAGTATCCTCAGAAGAGGCTCGTCGCGTCATACTATCGGCTCTTAATTCAGGGATACGTTATTTTGATACTGCACCCTATTATGGGTACGGATTAAGCGAACAACGGCTCGGTGATGTCCTTTCAACTTTGTTACGTAAGGACTTTACACTATCGACCAAAGTCGGCCGCGTTTTGTCGGAGGGGTGGCCCACGGATAGCGACGATTGCATGGCGGTCTCCAGAAACGTCGGATACAAGTTTGACTACAGCGGGGCGGGTATAGAACGATCACTGGACGATAGTTTAAGACGACTCAAGGTTGGTCACATTGATATCGCGCTGATCCATGATCTCGATCCTACTGTCCACCGAGACCGTGCTACCTTCGACTATCATTTGCGACAAACTCTGGATAGCGGCTGGCCTAGACTAGAGAAGTTAAAGTCAAACGGTTTTCTTGGAGCGATCGGCTTTGGAATCAATGATTGGGAAACAGCAGAGCAGATCTTAAAAAACACAGAACCAGACGTCATTCTTCTTGCAGGCCGTTATACCTTGCTTGAGCAAACGGCAAACAAAACATTTCTGCCGCTGTGTCTTGCTCGAGGAACCTCTGTAATCATTGGAGGACCCTACAACTCAGGCATCTTAGCAACTAGTCCCACGCCGAAGTCCATGTATGAGTACGCTCCCGCATCGGCTCAAGTGTTGGAACAGGTTCATCAAATTGAAGCGACCTGCAGGAGGCATCATGTCTCGATGAGTTCAGCGGCCCTGCAGTTTCCTTTTGGTCATCAAGCCGTCGCAGCGGTCATCCCCGGAATGCGTTCGGAGACTGAAGTTACTGCAAATGTTGATGCAATGAAACAAGCCATACCTGCAGCTCTTTGGGAGGAACTGCTGGAAATGGGATTGATCCATCGCGGAGTCTCGACACCACGACCTATCCAAACCGAATGAGAGTCAGTTATCGCGATGTTGGGGTAATCGTCGTCTCTGTTCGTTATTTCTTTAGTTCACGCTAAAAGAGGCTTCTAACTCATCTGGCAAATTAAATCCGATGCCGGGTGCGTTGGGAACAAAAACGGTTCCGTCAACTACGGGCGGGGCCAGCTCTTCCAAAGCCTTTCGAAGAATCGAACCGTAAATTTCCGTGGGTGCCAATTCATAAACCGGACAAATTGGAGAACCGGCTGCGATGTGCAAAGTTGCAGTTCCGAGCACATGGGTGGACCAATTGCCAGGACAAACTAACTTTGAAGCTTGTTGTGCAATATCTACGATTCTTGCTGCTTCTGTTAAGCCGCCGCAGGTCGTTATGTAGGGTTGCAGCACTGAAACGCCACCTTCATTCATTAGGTGAAGGAATTCCCAACGCGTCGTCGTATATTCGCCAGCAGCTATGGGTATGCACGATCGGGCAGTAAGCTGACTATAAAGATCGATACGATCAATCGAGAACGGTGTCTCAACGAACATAATATTGTATTCGGCAATCTCCTCGATGACTTTCAAGGCTTCCTCAACACTGTTCCAAGAATAGACAACATCCACGCACAATATATCGTCCACATCGAGCTCATTACGAACTAACTTAGTGAGTTCAATAATAGTTTGTGCCTCCTGCTGAATGGGTTCAATTTTGAAAGCCCGGTAACCGGCCTCTCGCAATGCCACCACACGTTCTACCTGCTGCCTCAGAACACTTTCGCGATCCCACTGATCTGACACAACTGTACAATAAGGCATGGCTTTGTTGCCCGGTGTGTCGATGGGCTGATTCCCTTCTCTCATCAATTGCCAGACCGGAGAACCTTTCTTCTTCCCATAAATATCCCATAACGCGACGTCAACTCCACCAAGACACATGATTAACCAGCCGCGCCGATTATCGAATAATCGGTTCTCATAGAGTTTTTTCCAAATATCTCGGGGGTGAGCAAATTCCTGGCCTATTAACATAGCCCCAAAAAGTGAATCAGGCCCATCGAGTACCGCTTGGGTTACTTTAGGAGGCACTGCAAAGATTTCTGATATCCCGACAATTCCATCACTTGTCCGTAACCGCACAAAAGCAAGTCCATCTACAAAAGAAGCATCCATACGGGCACCCGTATTTCTATCAGAAAGAATGAAAACTTCCACCTGCTCGATTTTCATAACACTCAGTCTTTCATTCCATAATCAAGCTGATCGGAATATCATTCGGTTTGTAAACATCACTTATACTTCGGTACAACTGAGAAAAATAATTCGGTAGGTTCGTGCGTATAGTTACAGTATCTGTGGGTAACACCCTCTGGAATGAAAAGACTGTCTTTCTCCTGCAACTCAAACCAGTCGTGGCTGTCTGGTAAATGAACATTGAGCCGCCCGCGTGTTACAAACAACGCCTCATCACCCGGGTGCGATTCACCATCTGACAAAAATCCAGGAGGCAAATCAATATAACCATTGGTAAATTCTTCGGTACTGCAGAACAGATCGACAAGCAATGGATTGTCCTCACCAGTCAAAACGTGCAGGCAGTCTGCTCGGGTCATTGTCATCATATCGCCATTGTTCCATGACTGTTTTTCGTATTCTGGCCGAGCCATAGGCCATTGTCCTAGCAGATCAAATCGCCCGTTGACCACTTCTTCTAGATCTGGCTTTTGAAGGGACAATTCGAGTTCTACGAGATCTAACGGAAACCCACCTGGTGCCCAAACATCGAGGATCATCGTTTCTTTTTGACCCGGGTTATAACAAAAATGATATTTATCTCCCTTCCAAAAAATTGCTTCGCCTTCATGTGCGACCGCGATTTGTCCTGTCTCAGGCTCGTGACCGACGAGCATACCCTGATAAACATAGTAAAACCGGTTCTCATCATATTTGGGCTTCCATACCTTAGATGTTCTAAAAGATCCGCCAGGCGGCAACGTGTACATAAATGAAGAAATGCGGCTGCCCCCACCATAAATCAGATCATTTACTTGGCCCCCTTCTGAGTCTCCCCACAAGAAACGAGTAGCTTCATCATAACGAACAACAGTCGGGCCTTTGAGCTCTTTTATTGGCCCCCTTGGTTTTTGTATTGGTTTATCCGCGGTCATGTATCTTGCCTCCTAAATATGATTGATTGTCTGTGTAATCGAGCAATCTCAGATGCATGCATCGAGTTTACGCATAAAGACAATGCTAATACGGTTGAGAAAATCTCACAAGCATACTATTCTACAATTCATAACTAGTTTACCGAGACCTTTTTCTCACAGCGAGTGGATGTCTGCTCTTCATGAGACACAATGATTTAATCATTGGAAAACAGGTTATTTAACTAATGGCCCGGTAGCACAGTCGAACCGAAAAATTAAATTACATGAATATCGATCGCGGATATGCCTGATTCTGAAACGAAACCAAACGCATGGACCTTGATGGATCGGGCCGGTCAGCAAGAAATCCCAACGGGTGACACGGACCAAAACGAGCTCTGGGTCTATGCTGACAAATTTACTTATGCTCCCGGTGAAGAGGTGCAAGTAAGAGTACATACCACGGCAAAACATTACGAACTCGAGGTGTTCCGAGACGGTTTTGAAAGCACAGTTGTTCACCATTCAGAACAACTAGCCGGAGAGATCCAAACCACACCTCAGAATGCGTATGAGGTTGGTTGCAAGTGGCCAGTTTCCTATGTCTTTAAAGCAGGTTCTTTGTGGCAACCCGGGGTGTATCTAATTTCACTACGAGCCAAAATGTCTGGAGGCATCGTGGAGACAGAAACATTCTTTGTTCTGAAATCTCATCAACCAGGTTCAATCAGCTCTACTGTACTTGTGTTAGCAACGGGTACCTATGTTGCCTACAACGATTGGGGTGGAGCCAACGCCTATAGGCAAACTCTAGGGGGGGTCCCAAACGATACCCTGGCACCGAGGCTTTCGCTAAATCGCCCATGGGCTAAAGGCCTTATTCGGATGCCTGAGGGTGCACCTCGATACGCTGATTCTCCCGACTTACCCCCTTTTGGTCACCCACGCTATCCATGGCTCGAATGGAGTTTCGCGTACGGATACAGCCGTCATTGCCGGGATGCCGGCTGGGCAACTTATGATCGTCCTTTTGCTCATTGGGCGGAGCGCGAAGGGTTTGTGATCGAATATCTGACTCAACACGACCTCCACTTCGACCCCCAATGCCTTTCTCCCTATGAAAATGTTATTTTGGTGGGTCATGACGAATATTGGACTGCTGAAATGCGGGATGCTATAGATCAACATGTTGACGCTGGCAAAAATGTGTCTCGATTCGGGGGGAACTTTCTCTGGCAGATCCGAATCGAGGATGGTGGTAAAACTCAGATTTGCTATAAAGACCCACTCGAGGACCCAATTTTTAAGACCAACAAGAAACACCTTACGTCAACTTGCTGGGACTTCGACTTTATCAAACGACCGGCTGCTTGCACCCTAGGCCTAACAGGGTTGGGCGGTATTTATACCCGATTTGGCACAGCTGCAGGCCGTGCAAGCGGCGGCCTTACCGTTTACCGTCCTGATCATTGGGTTTTCAATGACACTGACCTCTACTACGGCGACGTATTTGGGCAAGATCCAAAAATCGCTAGTTTTGAGGTTGATGGAGTGGACTACACATTCCGAAAGGGTCTGCCCTACCCTACACATCTCGACGCTGCTCCGGATACTCTAGAAATTCTCGCGATGACACCGGCGGTGCGTGGCGAACCAAACCACAGAAATTATCTCGTCAATGCACCCCTGGATGAATTTGAAGCGATCGTTTCCGTATCACGTTCTGGTCTTAATCTCATCCAACATGAATCGCTAGATCATATTTTTGGGGCAGGAATGATGGCTGTCTTCACCAGAAATAGTGGAACAGTATTTAACAGTGGTACTACTGAGTGGGTGGCGGGGCTTCTCGACAACGATTTCTTTGTATGTCAGATAACCCGCAATGTACTCCGCCGGTTGGGGCGATCCGAATAATTACCCTAACATTCACCCAATCTTAGAATCACCGATGAGCACAAGTGACTAACCTCACTTCCATAGCCGGTTCACTGTTTAGGTCGATTCCCTTGAATTTACGTTCGAATCATCAAACGCCGATACGATGAATCAAACGGTTCGCACTGGTGCATCACACAGCGATTATCCCGCAGGACCAGATCCCCGACACGCCATTGATGATGCCAGTGAAATCTTCGGTGACACAATGTGCCCACACTCTGTCAAGCAATAATTCCGATTAAGGAAGCCTTCTTTGAACTTCAAAATCGTAGCCTGATGGAAAACCATAACGTGGCTCGGCCATACCTCTTCCAAGCTCATCACCAAAACACCTAGCACTTATTTTCTTTAAAAGCTTCTATTTCTTTTATTGCTTGTTGTTTACGTCTTTCTCTGCGATCCACTAGCTACTCCCTGTAAATACCTAAGAAACATCTAATACCTTTTCTATAACTTTAGCTATTATTTTTGAAAATTCTGGAGGAACTGCGTTTCCTAGCATTTTGTATTTATCCCCACGACTTCCTTGTAACTTATAGCTATCAGGAAAGGTCATTAGTCTCGCAGCCTCTCTAACTGTAATAGATCTAGCTTGCTTAGAGTCTGGATGTATGTGCCTTAAACCATCTTTATAGATATGCGCAGGAATAATATTGCTTGGCTCATCCCATCTCAATACATAATATTTGTGAACTGCGGATTTTTTATTTGTAAATTTTTCATAAGCCTTTTTTAAAGCTTCAGTAGAGGTAAATTTATTCTTTCCTGTTTCTATGTCTTTAGCTAATAACCTAAATATAGTTATATCTCTTTCATTATGAAATCTTGGCTCGTGTTCGCTAAAGTCCTCATTAGAGGAATGCGATATCCTACTGCTAACTTGTTGGGGAAATAATTTTGGCAAATCACCAATAGCATCAGAAACTGTTTTCTTTTTTTTCTTTTTTTTCTTTTCCATAGAAGAATAGAAAGATTCAACCACTTGTTCACAATTTTTATAGTCAGATCTTCTAACTCCAAAAATTATTACTCTTTTTCTATTTTGAGGAATGCCAAAGTCCGACATATCAAACACGCATTCTTTAAAATTAGATCTAACGTGATAACCAGATTTTTTAAAACTCTCGTAAATCTGTGAATTAATGTCTATTCCAAATGGCCTTGCAGATAACATTCCTATTACATTCTCAAATATAAAGAATTTTGGCTTTAGTCTTCTTAGTAAGAAATTAAAGGATTCAAAAAGAAAATTTCTTGGATCTTCGTCCATTTTATTTTCTTCTTTATTTCTGCCGGCAATGGAATAAGCCTGACAAGGTGGTCCTCCAATTATCCCATCAAGACTGCCTCCAATAGAGGTCTTTAAATCTTTCAAATAACTCTTATGGTCAGTTATATCTACATTGAAAATCTGTTCTGTTGAAGGGGCATTGGCTTCAATTGTTTCACAACATCTTTCATCAATCTCTATATGGGAACGTATATCGTATCCTGCTTTCTTAAAACCCAACGAAAGGCCTCCAGCCCCTGCAAAAAGATCAACTACCTTTAATTTGGTCATATATTGCTTCCGCTAAGATTTTTGCTAACAAAACTGGAGCGGCATTGCCTATCTGTTTATTTTGAGATGTTTTAGTCCCTTGCATTTCAAAAGTGTCTGGAAACGACTGCAATCTACAATTTTCTCTGACCGTTGGAACTCTGTTGTATTCATAATGGAAGTGATTTCTATGACCTGTATCAATTGTTTTAGAGGGCTTATCTCCATGATATCTAGTCCACGCCTCATTAAACTTTCTGCTTTCACCTACGCCTGGCGGAAGGTCTTTATGATTACCTCCTTCCGGCACCTGCTTGATTACTTCAATAACCTCTGGAGTGTGTCTTGTAGGCTGATGATTTGATAATTTCTTAGACTCATTCTTTATTAATTTCTGATAGTCACTGCTTTCATTAGAAGTATAAGTCAAGATTTCTTCAAGATCTTCTAGAGATGGCAGATCCGCTAAAGCCTCCCTGCATGTTGTGAAGTCATCCTTTTCAAAAAGAGTAATGGGGAATTCAAATTCTTTTTTCTTCATACCAATATAAAATAATCTTTCTCTAGATTGTGGCACCCCAAAATCTCTTGAATTGAGTACCTTAGTTGTGACCTTGTAACCTAATTTTGTAAATTCCTGAACTATGTCGTCTTTTACCTGCCCGTTATATAAGGTTGCCATGCCTTTAACGTTCTCAATCAAGAAAGCTTTTGGTTTTGCCTTTTCCACCAATTCAAAAACAGCCTTATAAAGCTTATTTCTTTTATCGTCTAAATTTCTTGGGCCTGTTAATGAAAAACCCTGACAAGGAGGCCCTGCCACTATTATGTCCACCTCGTTTAACTTAACCTTACTTGTAAGGCCCTTTATCCAATCTTCTTCAAATAGATCAAGATTTAGGTAATGCTCTGCTAAATCATTTTTTTCTGCAGTTAAAAGTGAATCCTTATCAAAATCTATCATGGCCTTAATGTTATAACCCGCCATATCAAAGCCTAAAGATAATCCTCCGCATCCTGAAAATAGATCTATTACATTCAATCTATTTTTCTCTTTCCTCTGAAAGATTTGGTGAATTTTTTTCATTATCTAGTTGTGTCAAACTTTCCGTATTCTGACTCTCTATGGAATTTAAGATATTCTATATCCGGTTTATAAAAGCTTCCTTCAATCAGAGGAGCAATTACTTTGTTTTGATACATTCCCAGTAAAGTTTGTTCTATCACTTTAGGATGAACTAGTACCTTAAGCTCATCTGTAAGCGTCCACATTCCTTCGTCAAACATTTTGTGTAAGTCATAGGACAGAGCTATTCCATTTGAGGGTATGTTCGGTCCGTAATGAGGTTCACGTTTTGGTTTTATATGAGCTGCTTGTAGAATTATCTTATCTCCATGAGCAATTGCATCTTCTCTGATACAACATTTATATCCGTAGGTTTTCATCACCAATTCTCTAAAGTGAGTGTTAGATAGAATTAGGTCTACTTTGGCAGTGCTAAGGCTGTCATCAGAGAAAGAATCAATAATATCTTTTTCAATAATTATCTGCTCTTCATTGAATTGGGTTGATCCAAATTTAGCTCTAAAGATACTATCAATGACTTTGTCTTTAACGATTTGAGCTTTCTTAATTTTTTCATTTAAATAATCATAATTTTCATCTTTTTCGGTAACTGAAAAACTAAAGTACTCATCTCTATCATCCGATTTACAACAGATAAAAAATACATTTCTGTCTAGATCTAAATCTTTATCCAAGGATTTAGATCTATAAAGTCTTTTTTCGTCGTGATCTCTGCTTAAATCTTCTCTTGAGGAGATATGATATTTTGCGTTATGCCAGTCATATTTACGTGAAATAATATTCCCTTCAGGTGTCTTGAAATCTACCAAAGTAATGTCGTTTAGATATTTTTTTGAATGCCCGGGGAAGAAATCATGGCAAGATTTAGGGATAAGGATAAACTTACCTCTTTGATCAGGAATATCTCCTGAGTATCCACTCTCGTTTGATCCTAGTCTTTTTATAAAGAATTCNATATCCTTATTTTTTTAATCACCTTCATATAAAAACTTTAAAGCATTTTGAGTATTTTGTTGACTCTTTAAAGACCTATTTGATGATTTTAATTGAGCAATATCTATTTGCATTTGCTTATTTTGTTCAAACTGTTTTTGCTGAAAATAAATATCTAAGATCTCCAAGAAAAATGGT
Organism: Acidiferrobacteraceae bacterium; assembly: GCA_002721105.1. The sequence continues at coordinate 50,027 of PBJL01000011.1, forward strand.
CTTTCTTTAGTGGAAGTCCTTTTATTCAATCTTGCTTCAAGTAATTTCATTTCATGCTGTTGCTGTTGCATTTGAAAATCTCTATAAGCCTCTTGTTTAATACAGGCAGAGATATCATCATCACTTGTCCACCCCTATAGAAATTACAGATGGAAAAGTTGGAACCGCTCCCTACTCGCTACCTTATAGGCTTTTAAGCAAACCTATTGTAAAAAAAGAGAGTATGGTGGGCCGTGTAGGGATCGAACCTACGACCCGCTGATTAAGAGTCAGCTGCTCTACCAACTGAGCTAACGGCCCATATTCAAGGTTTATTAGTTAATTTTCTAGACACAGCGTCTGAATTGCTTCTCATTCTACACCGAAAAACACACTTTACCGAAAATACAAACATGATTAATCTGCATAATGTGAGTGACTAACGATCAGATCAATATAGATAAAACTCGACAGAAACAAACCTTGCGTGATGTGAGAAGTCATCCTTTTAATTACTTTGCAATCAATAGGCCAGTTGGCTCACTCCTTGCTTACTGGGATCTGTGTCCAAATAGAAAGTTCATCGATACCATGATCCTACACCTTTAATCCTATTTTTTAATCATTATCTATCAATCCTGCACCTGCACCGTGCTCCTGAGATTTAGATGACTCTGGCACTAAAGTCTTTTTTGCAAGGTTTTCAAGTTCATACCAATATTCCTCGATCATTGCGTCACTATGTTGTCTGGCACGCATATTGGCAGCAGATTTCCTTTTCGATCGCTTAACATCAGACTCTGAAACTGGGAATGCTGTAAGATGTACATTGAATCCAACCGTCGTCCCATGATTTAAGGCAGAAACTTGGTCTCTATTTAGCTCTCCCCGATTGATTGTTAGGCTAGTATCAGAATTTGTAGTAGTAAATTGTAAAGCGAAATTTGTATCCTGTAATTTACTGCATTGAACCAATGAACCAACTAGCAAAAGAGGTTCATCTAGCTCTGCAATAGTAGCAACTGATTCAACCCCTAGTAAGTCGGTGACAGAAGGTGCCGCATAGAATACTGACGCCAATTTTTGCTCAACGTCAGCATGGAGGTGCCTCGCGTGACAATCTAGCATCACCGGTTTTGCAATGCCCCTACTCAAGTTATCGACAGCGCGCCCTACAGCAGATATTCCATCATACCCATTCACATACAACCATGCTGCCGAGACTCCTGCCAGTTCTGCCAATCCATACGGCACACCGGTAGCCACCGTGGCTTTCGAAACTACTGAACGAATTTCATTTTGTGATCTACTCATAGTCGCAGTCAGTTTATGACTGGAAAACAGTAATCATCACAACTCATCTTAGTCAGTTCATCAATAAGCGGTGCACCCTGAAATAACGTGATACGTGTCCATAAAGAAGATTTCGGATCAAACTTAGATGCCCCCATAAAAGCCAACTTGTATCGTAGCAAATCAACTGGAGTACAATTCCTGCCAATTAAATTATCGCGTATCTCTCCATAAAGATAGGTTTGTATGGTCTGAACTCGATTGACGGTATGTCGATGATCTGGGTATCTCAGCAAAAACTCCATAAGTGTGCATTGACGATCTGTTTTGAGAAGTCTTTTATGGAGCTTCTGAACCGCCCGTGCGATATCCAACGCCATCTCCTTGTCTGCACCTTCCTCTGAGAAACGATAGCCCAACCTGGGTTCAAGTTTATTGGCAGATACATACCAGAAGTAGGTTTGATTTTTACGATTCTCAAAATCAATCGTCAGTGCCCAGTCGTAAATCGATTCAATGTTATGCAGTAATTGATGAATAGATTGACTCGTGTCAATAATAATGCGTCTATCGACGCTTAATTTTTTCTCAAGCTCATCGACCAACTCTGGATACAATTCTATGAGCATACTCACTATGAGTTCCTGTGACTCCAAAGTACACTTCTCTTCGGACCACCGATAGACGAAGTCCCACTGAAGCGTGGTTTGTGACAGAAATTCCGGGCTTTGCAGAAAAGCGGTGAGATTTTTCAGATCTCTTTGGAGGCATACTATATTTGAGCTTTGTTTGGCATCTTCAACTCGCCACTGTGTAAGATGTTGTTTCAAAGTTGTTATGAGATGACTGAACTTTTCCAATTTTTTTGAAGTCACAACAACTGTTTCTCGAACACGTGCTAATGCACACTCTTTCGCGTAAACCCAACTATGAATTAACTCTGGATGGGTTACTAGAAACGGTGCCATACCAAGTCCTGTTGCGTTGCCAACCCCCAGAAACCGCTTATAAGATTTTTTTAACGGCGTAAAAGTTGTTGGACATCGACGACTAGCAATGTGCTCTATCTGATCAATAGAAAAACATCTGATTAGGTAAACCGTAAGCATCTCTGCCTGGAATGGGCCAACCAATTCTTGTCTATCGAGCAAACTTTCCCGATCCATCACACCAAATTTACCGTTCCCATATACAGCTGTGGTGCGCATCAAATAACCTACATCTATCAGTTTATCTTTGTCCGGCTGAACTCCAGACGAAAGTTGATCAGTAATATAGTCAAACAATCTCACACTTCGATTCGCACGAGACAAAACAATCTCACTTTCAACAAATCTCCCGGCTTCCTGTCGCGGCACATTAAGTCTGAGCCGAGCAATGACTTCGGAACTTGGGATTCCATCGTACAAAACAAATGTGGCATCCCATTTTTCTGCAATGACACGGTCAGTCCGGGCGCTGTCATTCAGATGATCCGTAAAAGCAACTAAACTATATGCTCTATGCGGCCCGACAGCAGTATAAACCGCTGTACCATAACCATGGTCATCTAAACTAAACTTCCTCCGTTCAATCTGCCACTGCTCTCTTTGCATCCGCCGCAACAATATGCGAGAAAAACTAATTCTGCTCTGAAATGCCACCCCCATACGCTCCATGCGCATCACTTGGTGTGGGGGGCGCAAGTTCAAAGATTCCTGTTTCATTCCCTTACTCTATTATGTTCAGAACACTGACCCAAAAACCAAAGACTGCCTCGAAGTTCGTACATTCATGGTTTTGTACCAAAAGATTGACGAAAAAACTCAACCCAATTGCCTCCCATTATCTGGTTGGTCTCTTGAACACTGAAGCCTGTCGCACGAAGACCTTGTCGAAGCACATTAAAGTCGCGATTATCCTTAAACCATGGTAATTGATCTGGAAATCCTGCATAGCTAGAGCTATCTTCACCAAAATCTTGATCTCGTGTCCAACGACCATTTCGCATCCAATTAACGACCCTATCAGGCTGATCTTGACATAAGTCGCTACCGATTCCAACGTGATCAATGCCTAATTTATCTGCTGTTATCGCCACCATTTCACAAAAATCTTCTAGGGAACAGTCACTCCTGTTTTTCAGGTGATGAGGATAGAGAGATAACCCTAGCATTCCACCGCTCTCAGCCAAAGCGCTAAGCACCCGATCTGATTTGTTTCGCAATGCTGGATGCCACGAAAATGGATTAGCATGAGTGATGGCGATCGGTCTAGCTGAATACTCAATAGCCTCCAAAGTCGAACGTTCAGCTGAGTGACTCATATCAATTAGTAATCCTACTCGATTCATTTCCTGAATCGCCTGACGGCCCATGCGAGTTATTCCCCCGTCATATTCCTCATAACAACCAGTGGCTAGCAATGATTGATTGTTATAAGAAAGCTGCATAATTCGCACCCCAAGCTGGTGAAAAATTTCAATACGATAAATGTCATCCTCTATAGGAGTGCAATTCTGAAAACCAAGAATAATTGCTGTCTTACCGGAAGCCTTCGCCTTTAATATGTCATCGGCTGTTCGTCCTGGCATCAATCTATCGGAATATTTTTCAAATCTCCGATTCCAATCCTCAATGTTTTTTACAGTATCAATGAAATTTTCGTGATAACAAATAGTAGCATGCACTGCATCAACAGAGCCGATAGCCATTTGATCATAAATTGACGCTGACCAATTACAATATTGCAGACCATCAACTACCACTGGATGGGATCTATACATCTTGAAACCAACTAGATCTTAAAAGTGAAACAGTCAAGATTATTTTGGGCGATCGCCCTGTAATGTAATTCGGTGCATCACCCGGTGGGCTTTTCCATAATCCATAACGGCACAATGCGTAGCGCAACGATTATCCCACATGCCAATATCACCCTCTGCCCACTGCCACCGCATTTGAAACGCTACTTGTTCACTGTGTTCGCAAAGTAAATCAATTAAATTACGGCTTTCCACTTCTGAAAGCCCAAGAATGCGTGTGGTGAAAGATCTATTAATGTACAACGCTTTTCGATTAGTCTCTGGATGCACTCTAACCACCGGATGTACAGCACCAGGGTGCTCCTTTTTCATCTGTTCTAAACGTTTTTTGCCATCGACACTAGCTGGATCTAACAATGACCAGCTAAAGGCAGGCCCTCCATCATGCAAGGCTTGCAGATCATCAATCATCTCTTTTATTGGCTCCGAAAGACTTTCATAAGCCGCATACATACTAGCAAAAAGAGTGTCTCCGCCTNGTGGCGGNAATTTAATCGCTTGAATGATNGAAACAGAAGGAGGNACTTCATCGAAAGATACATCGCTATGCCACCTGGTATTNTATTTTCCAAANCCTTCNCCATCTCGGGTCTCAGCAAGCATAACCTCTGGTTTTTCAGGCACNNCAGNTAAACCAGCATGTGGCTTCAAAATTTGACCNAAGCTTTTGCCTNCATGCANTAGCNCTTCTGGNGTTAAATCTTGATCTCGGATNAAAATNGCTTGAAATTNTAATAATTTTNNCCAAAGATCNGANGCNCTTNNGCTATTCAGTTGTCGAAGATCNACTCCTATNACTTCTGCGCCTATNGCACCTGTCAATTGCCGTACGTTATATNNTTCNGACATTTTTTTGCCTANNAAATTGTATCGANTTGCCTANATTATTTCCATTTTACGNCTTATTTCATCTCNNATGTAGCTGTTTACANTTTTTTNTNNAAATGNNTGGANNCTTNCGATAGNAAACTATCTNACGCATTCGTTGCTNCNATTTTCNGTTATATTTCTGTTTNGATTAAAATAGTTTGATNNTATGAAACAGAATTGGAATTANCCCACCAAGATTAAGTTTGGAGTCGGCAGNCTCGAAGAATTGGCAAGCTCTTGCCAGGAACTACAAATNCGATCGCCATTACTGGTNGTAGATCCTGGNCTGTTATTAAAACCCATGATGAATCAAGTGNGTAAATNTCTANCAACCAACANTTTTAGAACGGCNATTTTTTCTGATTTCAAGTCAAACCCCACCGAAAAAAATGTTTGCGATGGAGTCGTGGTTTTCCATAATGGGAAGCATGATGGCATAATTGCTATTGGCGGAGGCAGTGCTCTTGATAATGCAAAAGCTGTGGCTTTAATGTCTGCGCAAGAGTTATCATTATGGGCGTTTGAAGATCATGGTGACAATTGGATCAAAGCTGATTCAGAAAAGATCCCGCCCATCATTGCCATTCCAACCACTGCGGGCACTGGATCAGAAGTGGGGCGCGCCTCTGTTATCTTGGATGAGTTATCTGTCGAAAAGAAAATAATTTTTCATCCAAAAATGCTTCCTTCCATCGTTATTCTCGATCCTTTACTTACTTTGGATTTACCATCAAATCTTACCGCTGCAACTGGCATGGATGCTCTTTCTCACAACCTCGAGGCTTGGTGCTCACCAATCTATCACCCAATGGCAGAAGGCATTGCGGCGGAAGGCGTTAGGCTAATTCGAAACTATCTACAGCGTGCAGTAGAAGATGGTCAAGATATTGAGGCAAGGTCGCAAATGCTAGTTGCTTCGACTATGGGGGCCACCGCATTTCAACGCGGACTTGGCGCGATGCATGCTCTTGCTCATCCCATAGGAGCCATTTATGATTTGCATCATGGGACATTGAACGCAATATTAATGCCTTACGTGCTTCAGGCAAATAGATCAAAAATATCTCATCAAATCGAGCAATTGTCTATGTACATTGGGATCGATGACCCTAGCTTTAATAAATTCCTAGATTGGATACTGGCTCTTCGAATCAATATTGGTATACCTGATACTTTAATGAAAGTAGGAATTGATTTAAGTAGGGTCGAAGAAATTTCACAACAAGCATTCAGAGACCCATCAGCGTCAACAAATCCCATTGCGTTTACATCAAATGACTATGAAACTATATTGCGCAACGCAATTCATGGCGATCTTGCATTTGATTTATAGATGAGCAACCAAATGCCTTCTCTGCGCGTCGGAATTTTGCAATGCGATGAAGTGCGCTCTGAATTGCGCATTAAGCATGGTGATTACAATAACATGATAATCGATGCCATCACTAAAATAGACCCTTCATTAGATTGCGTAACTTACAGAATATTTGAAGGTCAGGTGCCGGATTCTGAGCATGCTTGTGATGCGTGGATTACAACAGGTTCGAGACAAAGCGTTAACGATGATACAATTTTATCTCGAGAACTAGAGAGTTTTATTCTTAGAGTAAGCAAATCAACTTACCCATTCATCGGTATTTGTTATGGAATGCAAATGATTGCTAAGGTATTGGGAGGAACGGTAGAGCGATCTCCGGTTGGCTGGGGTATTGGAGTAAAAAAAGGCAAAATTAATAGTTTAAAACCTTGGATGAATTGTAATTTGAGTAAAAACATAAGTTTATTATTTTGTCATGAAGATCGTGTAGGAAAGTTGCCAGCGGAAGCAGAATGCATTGGAAGTTACAAATCGTGTCCTAATGCAATTATCAGCGTGGGTTCTTCAATTATTGGTTTTCAGGGACACCCAGAATTTACTCCTAGCTACATAAAACAACTAATAGATGATCGTAAAAACCTAATATCAAGTGAGGTGATCAAGGCTAGCCTCAGTTCTCTCAAAAATGAAATAGACAATACCCAGGTTTTTCGCTGGATAGTAAATTTTATGCATTCCCACTCCAAATTTTAATAACCCACCTCATTAGGTAATTTAAAATTGATACGGTAACAATTCTACCTATCTTTCCTGATACCATCCGAGCTGTTATTTTTTAGTCCGTTTAAAACCGTCCAGCATTGTAGTCCTTTATAGCCTGATGAATTTCAGTTTTGGTGTTCATCACAAAAGGCCCATGTCGCGCGATTGGCTCATTCAAGGATTGCCCTGCAACGAGAAGAAATCGGGCACCGGCATCACCTGCCGTAACAGTGATGTGGCCATGTTCTTTAAGAATCCCTAATTGTTTAGACAAAATTAAGTCGCTCTTGTTTCCTCCAATTTGATGGAGATCCCCATTGATAACAAAAATGAAAGCCGCATGGGTTTCTGGCAAGGGTTCGATAAATTTGCATCCCGCTGGCAAAGTGACATCTAAGTAAACTGGATTCGTGGCAACCCCAGTTACAGGCCCGTGCGTTTGTGCGCTGGTGTTTCCCGCAATAACACGAAGTTTAACGCCGCCTCCTCGAGTCTCAATTGGTATCTCATGAGCTAGATATTCATGATAGGCTGGCTGACACATCTTGTCCACTGCTAGAAGGTTGACCCAAAGCTGAAAACCAGCCAGTCGACCATCTTCCTGTTCTGGCATTTCTGAATGAATAATTCCCCGTCCGGCGGTCATCCACTGAATACCCCCAGCCTCGATAACACCACCATGTCCAGCACTATCTTCATGACGTACTTTTCCGGCTAACAGATAGGTAACGGTTTCAAATCCTCGATGAGGATGAGATGGAAAGCCAGCTATATAGTCATCTGGATTTTCAGACTCAAAAAAGTCTAATAATAAAAAAGGATCTAGATCATTGAGTTCTGGCGATCCAATATAACGCGTCAAACGAACACCTGCCCCATCGGATGTTGGGTATCCTTTTATAATTCGATCGACTTCGCGGTATCTTATGCGGTCATCTGAAACGAGTTCATCCAAAGCCATATTAATAGCTCCATTTATATAGATATAAAAAAAGACTGTTTCTTTTCAAAAAGATTTTCGTAGTCTAGGATCAAGGTAATCCCTAAGGCCGTCACCAAGGAAATTTGCTGCAATTGAAATACTAAAAATGGCTAGTCCTGGAAATGATCCAATCCACCAATAACCAAAATTCTCCATGCCAGTTGCTACCATTGCCCCCCACTCAGGGTTTGGCGGCGGAGCTCCCAAGCCTAAAAAACTTAGTCCTGAAAAAATTAGTATTGCATTACCCAGATCTAGGGTACCCATGACGATTACTGGGCCTAGACTATTCGGAAGAACTTCCGAAATTAGAGTACGAAATCTTGATCCCCCCATTATTATCGCGGCATCCACATACTCGTTCTGTTTTACATAAATTACCATGCTACGCATTACGCGCGCGTAGTTTGGCCAAGACACAATGACCATAGCTAGGATCGTGTTATAAAGACTTGGGCCTAATGCGGCAGTAATGGTCATTGCTAAAATTATGGCAGGAAATGCCATAACCATTTCTGATATTCTCATCATAATGTCATCAATCAGCCCGCCAAAATATCCCGCAATCGCACCAAAAAGTGAACCGATTGTCCCAGCAATGAGAACTGTGAGCACACCTGCTGTAAGAGACAAACGACTTCCCACTAAGACTCTACTAAAAATATCGCGACCTAAAGTATCGGTACCAAACCAGTGATCAAATGAGGGAGGCTCAAAACGCCTTACAAGATCTTGAGCAAGAGGATCATAAGGAACAATTTGATCCGCAAAAAGAGCTACAAGTACCCAAACCATACAAACTATCGCTCCAATCAGAAACAACAGATTATCTTTTGGCCAGTGACGTGTCGTAAATAACATAGCTTATATGGGGAACATATGAAATGGCGAATACATTTCCGGTAGATCCCTATTGATAACGAATTCTTGGATCAATAATTCCATAAATAATATCTACTATTAGATTAATGACAACATAATTGACTGCAATAACTAACGCCACGCCGCTTATCGCAGGAAAATCAAGAGAAACAGCCGATCGATAGGCGTACATACCGATTCCAGGCCATGAAAATATTGTCTCCACAAGAACAGCACCACCGAGTAGATTTCCAAATCCCAATCCAATCACGGTTATTACAGGAATAAAAGCATTGCCAAAAGCGTGACGGGTTACAACTGCGACTTCACCTAACCCTTTTGCTCGCGCCGTCCGAATGTAGTCCATCGACATTGTTTCAAGAAGACTCGACCGATTGGTTCTAGTGATCAATCCCATGGTGAATGCTCCTAACACCAGAGCGGGCCAAAAAACATGTCGGAACGCCTCTCCAGCAACAGCCCATTGCTTTTGAATCAAGGCATCAATGATATAGAGATTAGTAATCGGATCTGGCGCGGTGGACCACGCTCCCAAACGGCCAGGTCCTGGAGACCATCCTAACTGGAAATAAAAAACATATAGTACGAGCAAAGCAAACCAGAAACTAGGTATAGAGACACCAGTTACGGAAATTGTTCGTAAGACATGATCAACCCAACTATTTTGCCAAATAGCAGATAAAACCCCGAAAAGGATTCCAAATACAGCTGCAATGATGATTGCGATTACGGCTAGTTCAATCGTCGCAGGTAGATACTGTTTTAAATCTACAAGCACAGGTTGGTTCGTACGAAATGACGTGCCCAGGTCACCCTGTGCCAAGTTTTTTATATACGTAATGTATTGAACATATAAAGGCTGATCCAATCCCCACCTCGCCCGAAATGCGGCTACGACCTCAGGATCGCTTAGGCTACGCTGGCTAAGGTACGCCAACTCGGGTTCGCCAGGGACGAGCTGTGTCAGTAAAAAAACCATCGTGGTAATACCAAACACCAGTATCACTAGGAAGAGGACCCTTCGAGAAATATATTTAAGGAGTCCCATTTGTATCAGTAGATTTTGCGGCCCACAACCGTGGCTCGCGAAGACAAGGAATGTCTATCGGGAGCCACGGCTAACTCGAAACAAGAGAATTTCTTATGCCACTTCTCAGTTTTTTCAGATCGTTCAAAAATTAAGTTAGTTTTTGATGATTTGGTCCAAATCAAGCTGATAGTAGTTTGTATAAGCGTTCTCAATATTATCGCGAACAGCAAATTGCCGGCCTAACTGCAAGAGAAATGCATAAGGTCCATCCTCGGCATCAATTGTCTGGATCAATTCCAAGTATTTTCCCCGTATTGCATCATTGGTTTCTTTTTTTGCTTTTTTGATCAGAGATACCAATTCTGGATGCATCTCAGCTGTCCAATTGACTCTATCACCCCCCACTTTTTCGCCTGGTCCAAAAGCAAGCTGGTTGTTTGGATCAGGATAGTCTGGACCCCAGCCCCAGATCGCAAACGCTTGTTTGCCGGCTCGGTATTCAGCAAGCCCAACCATAATTTCACTGGTTCTGATTTCACAGTTAATTCCAATCTGAGCCAGATCGGAGGCAATTTTCTCGCCTAAAATGGTCCAACTCTCACACCTTGCATGGCATACGTTGCTACATCGAAAACAACATCAAAGCCATCTGCATACCCTGCCTTGGCCATTAAGCTTCTGGCTTTGTCTAAATCTTGGTAATCAGGATCTCGTGGAGGCAACGCTCCGAGAAAACCTCGCTGAATAAATGATTGTGGTGTGATTGCGCCACTACCGGCAATTGTTTGCAGTCCTCGGTAATCAAGGGCATACCGAACCGCATCCTGCACATCGGGATTCGACATTGGACCGCCGATTTCAGGATCCATGTTCATCAATAGAAAATTGATTAGCATGGTGTCGCTCGAAAGAATCTCAACCCCTTTTTTGCCTTCGAGCTGCTTTGCATGTTCTGAATTGATATTAAACGCTATATCAATGTCACCCTTTTGTATGGCTAACAGTTGACTGTTCGCATCGTTCATTGCTCTCAAATGAATCCGATCCGCACCTGGCACTTCGGATCGATAGTTTGGATTCTTAACCAAAATAACCTCTGAATCGGGCACAAAGCTTTCAAGCATATAAGGACCTGACCCGGCTGACATTTGGTTTAGGCCAGCTTTAACAGTGTCAGTTTCGCTTGCCCCTTCTCCAGTTGCGCCACCCATAGCTTCTACAGTCTTACTGTCTAGGATCGCAAAAGCCGAAGTCGCCAACTTTGATATGAAAGAAGAATCGGTGTACCCGAGCTTAATCACCACCGTTTCGTCATCCGGTGTACTAACTGACTCGACATTGCTAGCTAGAAAGGCTGGGTTGCCCTTTAAATGTTTTACGCGATCAAAGCTCCACTTCACATCCGCAGAAGTGAGCTTGTTACCACTAACAAAATAAACATCATCTCGCAACTTAAATGTCCACGTAAGTCCATCAGCGGACGCGCTTCGAGATTTAGCGGCATCAAGTTCCGGAACATCACCGAGACCCTCAAACTTCACCAGTTTGTCGTAGGTGACATTAATCACCGTGTTTGCCCAAATCTCATATGCATGACCAGGATCAAAAGTACTGTAGTCTGGACTGATGCCAAGAATTAAGCGACTTTCCGCTTGCGCTGTTGCTGCAAAACCAAGCGTAGTGGAAAACCATATCGCTATGGCTACAACCACTTTATTTCGCATTTCACTCCTCCCTAATATTAATTATTAAACGTATAACTCTATTTGAGAACATACGGTTGGTTGGTACAAATTCCTGAATAATGAAATTCGTATGGTTTGAAGATTAGCTATTTTTTGCATTTATGTCGAGTAAATATGACACGCTACTGAATGATTAGTTCTCTGTTTGAGCAATATAGGGTCTCTTTCTCTGCAAATATTAGTCACCATGGGACAGCGATCTGAAAAACGACATCCAACTGTGGGCCTATGTTTTTTACTAATCTCTCCTGCCATCGGTGTTACTGAAACGGCATCTTGATGATTTAAAACTGGATTAGAACTCATAAGTAGTTTTGTGTATGGATGAAGTGGCTCCCTATAAATGTCACCATAACTTGCTGTCTCTACAACGCGCCCAAGATACATAACTAGCACTCTATCACTAACATGGTACACGACACTTAGATCATGCGAGATAAACAAATACGAAAATCCAAATTTACTCTTGAGATCTTGGAGCAAATTAATAATCTGTGCTTGCACAGATACATCTAATGCTGAAACAGGCTCATCACAAATTAAGAAATCAGGCTCCAGTGCTAAAGCTCGCGCTATACCCACTCGCTGTTTCTGCCCACCAGACAATTCATGTGGATAACGATCTAGATGGTAGATGTCTAAACCAACTTCTACAATTAACCGCTCTACAATCTTGTTTTTTTCGGAACTATTGTGCAAACCATGTATTGCGAAAGGGGCAATTATCGCATCCCTAATAGTACGCCTAGGGTTGAGACTGCCTGCTGGATCTTGAAAAATTAATTGAATTCTCTTGCTCAATTCCTTTCTAGAATGTCCGAGACGACCTAACAAATCTTGACCATCAAACGTTATCTTTCCAGCAGTTGGTCTATGCAACCCAATAATCGTTCGACCTAACGTGCTTTTTCCGCATCCACTTTCTCCTACCAAGCCAACAGTTTCTCCTGGATAAACGTCAAAGGTTACTCCATCTATTGCTTTGTTCCATTTTTCTGATGAATTAAAACGAGAACCAGAATTTCGGAAATATTTCTTTAGGTCTTCTACTTTAAGAAGTGGATTAGTCATTACACTTTAGATATCACTATTAAAGCTTGAGTAAGCTATATCTACTCGAACACACGTTCATTAGTACTTCCAGCATCGAACTCTACGATTATCATCATACGTTGTAAAACTTGGCATTTCATTTTCACATTCATTCATGCGATCACTACAACGCGGATAAAATGCGCAGCCCAATGGCATTTCGAATGGATTTGGAACTGACCCCTCAATAGGTTTTAGTCGAGCGCGATGCTCTGTTATCGTCGGTGTAGATGCTATCAACCCAACAGTATAGGGATGTTTCGGCTCTCTTAATAGTGACTCGACTGTGCCCTCCTCTACAATACGCCCACAATACATAACCATAATACGATCACAGACTTGAGCCATTAGTGCAAGATTGTGAGAAATCATTATAATTCCAGCGCCTATCTGCTCTTTCAGTTTTTTCATCAATGCGATAATCTGAGCTTCGATAGTAACATCCAGAGCCGTTGTAGGTTCATCGGCAATCAAAAGTTTCGGACTACAGGCCAACGCCATTGCGATCATAACTCTCTGGCGCATCCCGCCAGACAATTGATGTGGATAATATTTAGCAGTCTGTTCAGGATTACGTATTCCTACTTGATCCAAAAGTTCAATTGAATTCCTTAATGCTTTCGACTTGTGCATAGACCCGTGTAGCACGAGTGATTCGCTAATTTGTCGTCCGCACGTGTGAAGGGGATTCAAACTAGTCATCGGTTCTTGAAAAACCATCGCGATATCATTTCCACGAACAGCTCGCATCTCGTCTCGCCTTAGACTTAACAAATCTCGTCCACCAAAACCAATGTATCCATTTGTAATTTCACCAGGTGGGTTAGGAACTAATCCCATAATCGAAAGTGAAACGACGCTCTTTCCACTACCGCTCTCACCAACAATACCGACAGTTTCTCCTGGCTCCATCGCAAAACTCACATCAGAAACAGCTTTTAACCGACCACCAGATGTCTTAAAAGAAACGTCTAAGTTATTAACTTCAATAAGCTTTTCTCTAACCATATTGGTTATTGTATAGGCTTTACTAAGTTTTTGTTTAGAAAACAATTTACAGATCTAGATCTAAGCATTTTAGCGATTGCGGACGTAGCATAGGGTCTCAAACAAAAGAACATGGAAATTGTTACTATCGTTATCGGGTGAAGTATAAAACTATTTTCCTATCTTAAAAAAAAATAGGCACATTTTTAGCCTATTTTCTAATATTCTCACCCGTAGAAAAAATTATGACATGAGGGAAACTTATGAGCAATTTACAAGTTGACAATGGAGTTAATGTCGAAGCATTACTAGGAGCGCGTGAGGCACTTACCGATCAACCAGATGCTGCACAATTTTGTTGGCGTGCTAAATGTGACTGGATCCATGGAACTCACAGCAGAACCAATGTTGAAAGTTATTATGGACTTGGTGAAGATCATCAGCATAAATCAACCTTCAGCTTTGATGCCGATCATCCTGAGGTGTTTGCATCAGAGGATAAAGGCGCAACGCCAGTTGAAATAGTTCTGGCAGCGCTTGCGAGTTGCCTCACAGCCGGTGTAGCGGCAGTTGCACAAAACCGGGAAATTCAACTGCGTTCTGTATCAGCAACGGTAGAAGGACAAATGAATATACAAGGAATTCTTGGAATTGATCGTGATGTCAGAAACGGATTTCAAGACATAAAAGTAACATATACAATCGATGCAGATGCATCAAAAGCAGATATCGATGCGCTTGTCGCGCAGTCTCAGAAACGCTCTGCTGTTTATGACATTATTACTAATCCAACCAACGTCTCCGTTGAGGTTAAATAAAACAATAATTCATGATTAAAACGCAACCACTGCATATCGATGCTGTGGTAATTGGAGGAGGACATGCGGGCCTTTCAGCAAGTCGTTGTCTCAGTGATCAAGAAATTGATCATGTTGTTCTCGAGAAAGCTGAGGTTGCTAATTCATGGAAGACTGAGCGATGGGATTCGCTACGACTCCTCACTCCAAACTGGCAAAGTCAACTTCCCGGCTTTGCATATGAGGGAGATGATCCTAATGGCTTCATGAACCTTTCTGAGGTCGTAAACTTTATAGAACGTTATGCTGATGTCGTGTCTGCGCCGATTGAAATCAACACTAAAGTAGATTCGATTTATTCTAGAGGGGATGGCTATGAGTTGGCAACCAATCGTGGATTATTTAAATGCCGATCGGTCGTGCTTGCGACTGGCGCATGTAATATTGCTAGCATCCCGGCACTTTCCGCATCTATACCCAAATCGGTCAACACAATCACACCTATTGATTATCAAACACCAGATCAACTAGCTGAAGGGGGTGTCCTTGTTGTCGGGGCATCGGCTACAGGAATTCAATTGGCTTACGAAATTCATAAATCTGGCAGGCCGGTTACACTTTCTGTTGGTGAGCATGTGCGTATCCCACGCACTTACAGAGGCCGTGATATCTTTTGGTGGATGGATGCTACTGGTATTTCAGATGAGCACTACACTGACGTAGATGACATTAATCGCGCCCGCAACTTACCATCCCCACAGCTTGCTGGATCCCTACAAAATACTCTATTTGACCTAAACCATCTTCGAACTTTAGGCATCAAAATCATGGGTCGCCTCGTCGGAATAAATAATTCTCAAATTCAATTCAGCGGCTCGCTAAAAAATACCTGTATGCTTGCTGATCTTAAAATGAACAGATTACTGAACACAATCGACGAATGGATTTCGACCAAATCCTGGGACAATGCAATAGAGTCTCCTCATAAATTTCCATCAACTATAGTAGAAAATTCGCCCATATTGAGTCTTGATTTCGACAAAAATAACATTCGAACAATTGTCTGGGCAACAGGCTTTTACCCTGATTACTCCTGGTTAAATATACCCGTCTTGGATCGAAAAGGAAGAATCTGTCATGATGGAGGTATCACAGAGTCACCGGGACTCTATCTATTGGGGCTCAATTTCCTTAGAAGACGAAAATCAAGCTTTATACATGGGGCTCAAGATGATGCGAGAGACATTAGTAAACATCTAAGAAACTATTTATGGAGACAATCCTAAATACTAGCATTCCCAACCGTTTACCACCAAGAAACAAAAGTTCTTCTAACTTAACGGTTCTAGACGTATTAGTTTACCTTTTTTTTCATCAGTTAGAAGATACAAAAACCCATCTGGACCTTCACGCACATCACGAATGCGGCCAAAGACATTCTCTAATAAGCGCTCCTCACTAACTACACGCCCATTATCCAATTCCAGACGCACCAGTAACTTGAATTTAAGTGATCCAATAAAGACATCCCCCCGCCACTTTGGAAATTTGTCACCATCGTAAAAAGTCATACCCGATGGAGCAATTGAAGGTATCCAGTAAAAAACTGGCTGTTGCATTCCAAATTTATGGGTGCCTTCACCAACCGGTTTTCTTGACATATACTCAGATCCAAAACTAATTACTGGCCAACCATAATTCGTGCTCGCCGATAACACGTTCAGCTCATCACCACCACGCGGGCCATGTTCATGTATCCATATCCTATCGCTGTCTGGCTCAAATGCTATACCCTGCGGATTCCGATTGCCATAAGCAAAGATTTCGGGTTGCGCATCGGTTCTAGTAAGGAAAGGATTATCTTGTGGCGTTGAACCATCGTCCCTAATTCGTATAACAGATCCTGGATGTGTTCCAAGATCTTGGGCAGAGAAACGGTAGCCTCGATCTCCAAGCGTAGCATATAAATCGCCGTCAGCAGTGAAAAGAAGTCGTGAACCAAAATGGATATTTTTTTTCGACTTCGGTACTGCGCGAAATATGACCTTAAGATTTGAAAGATGCGCTTCATCGAAGTTGCCACATGCAATCTCGGTACCTACATTTCGTTTGTCACCTGCTGAATAGCTAAAACAGATTTTTTTGTTCACTAAGTAATCAGGATGTAGTGCCACGTCGAGAAGTCCACCCTGCCCTCCGACCGAAATTTTTGGAAGGCCGCTGACCTTATGCAGCTTGTTATTTTTGAACCATAAAAGACGGCCACTGCGTTCGGTGATTAATAAGTTACCAGAAGGCAAAAAAGCCACTGCCCATGGATGTTCCAAACCATCTATTAACGTAACCGCTCGAAACATGGTTCTATCACTTTTGAACACACGCGAGTCGGCATGCAGGTACGAATGAAAAATGACGCCTGTTGCAAATACGATCGTGCCGATACATTTTAACAGCGACTTTTTATATATCACGAGATCAGCATTCATGGTAAAACACTTTCGTCCAGTCATTTGGGGCTAAATGCTGTATAACATTTAATAAATCAAAAACTCAAACACCCACTACATACCTCACATCTGTTTTAATTTGGGGTGACCGATGGGGTTCGAACCCACGACAACCGGAATCACAATCCGGGGCTCTACCGACTGAGCTACGGTCACCATACTGCACACCCGAATTATCTCGCAAAGTCCTCAAGCATGCTAGCGACAAAACACTATCATCAAGTCACTTATTAATACATTTGCCGCTCTTAAAGGTGAAAAACAGAGAAGTTGTGGTGTAACGGGGCTTGGATAGTCAATTTTCAGAATGTTACAGGTTCTTTGGAGACAGAAGTACGCAATGCAAGGGTAACTCGAAATACTTTGGGAGCTTTGTCTCGAAATCATATATCCGAGATATGGCCACAATAATTACCAAGACTACGATCATAGTTGGTCCGGCCTGCAACGAAGAGATGGTCATACATCGCATCTTAGGACTGGTTGCAAGGCTCGAAAAAAATGATTATAAAGTTATTGGGTATTTAGCTTACTTAAGTCCCTCTTAAGCGTACTCAGCTCGGTTCCCCAAAGCAGGAAAAAAGCCAAGAGCGATGTTTCTTTGCTATGCACTCCATGCAGATCGAGTGGATCATTGTGCAGCAAATTTCCTGCTGATACCGTTTCGTATGCTTTGCTACCACCATAACGCCATTCAGCAATTCCTGAAAGCGTGAAGTAAAGTTCTGGCGGCGCATGAGCATGTTCTGGGTAAGCCAGGTTCGGCTCCATATAAAGTAAACCTGCGATATGATGCTCTAAATGATACATGTCGTTAAAACTACACACTGCAATTCGATTTCTCATTTTTGGCGTCCTAGGAGAATCAGTCCACGGCAAATGACCGCCGACTTCAATTAAGGACTTTGATAAGCCGGTATCACACGCTGTATCCAGCATATTGGGAGTAGTGTGTATAGCCGCGAGATTCGCTTTAGGTTGAGCTGAACTGATTTCTTTCTCGAATTGACGTATCACAATCTTGTGCTCAGTCGATTCTGCACATACACGCATAGCGCACGCTACGGATCCAAGAACCCGACGTACCTGTTCAGTTGGATTAATGTCGAATGAATCTAGCACCAGTGCGCAATATTATCTTCGTTTTTTTCAAGAGCCTATTCTAGTACAAGCAAGTCTTAAACATTTTTCAACTCGATCTAATGAAACTTTACAAAAACTCACTTGACAAGCATTGAGTCAGCATTATATTCGAAAACATCGATTGTCGTAGCCATGAATCATTACAAGAACATACTACAACTAATGGACAGTTTAGTACCCTCCTCCCCATTTTAATTGCTAGCATCACCCCTTCAATCGTAATAAACTGACATCCTCACCATAATCTAAACTAGTTTTTCAACAAATGAATATTTATCTAGAAAAAGGGTACGAACGTTCGTTTGGCACCTTCCCGCTAAAAGGCAAACAACTTAATACAGCATTAAGCACAGCGATCGATGTTGGGTATCGCTCAATCGACACAGCACAAATGTATGGAAATGAAAAGGATATCGGAGAATGCTTGTCGACCGCTGCTATTGATAGGAATGATCTATTTATCACAACCAAAGTGCATCCTGATCATTTTACCGACAAACTTTTCATACCATCTGTTGAAAAAAGTCTTCGTGATTTACGAATAGACCAAGTTAATGTTCTGCTTTTACACTGGCCTCCAATCGATGGACAAATTCTCAATTCCTTACAACTACTTGAACAGGCATATAACCAGAAACTTGCGCTCCATATTGGTGTTTCCAATTATACAAGCACCATGATGCGAAGTGCGGCAAGCATCATAAACGCACCGTTGACAATAAATCAGGTCGAATTTCACCCCCTCCTCAATCAAGATGCTCTTCTCGTTGCCTCAAATGAAACAAACATCCCTCTTTCTTCCTATTGCTCGGTTGCTAGGGGTCAAATTTCTCAGTATCCGATATTCGATGAAATCGGTAAGAATTATGGAAAAAGTTCTAGCCAGGTCGCGTTGAGATGGATTTTACAAAAAGGCGTATCCATAAATTCTATGTCAACGAAACGGAAAAATATTGAAAATAATTTCAACGTTACGGATTTCGTTCTGTCTAGTATTGACATGAATCGGATTGAAGCCATGACGAATCTCAATCATAGGCTTATTGATAAAGATTTAGTGCCATGGGCTCCCAACTGGGATTAGATCAATCTAAACTTCTAACCCAAATAAAACATCTAATACAAATTTAAATCACTTCTGCTCAATCTCTTGCATCGGAATTGATTTCTCGATTAACTTTTCTGTCTTTATAAATACTGAAAACTTAACCCAAGTGGTAGAAACAACGCCAGATATTAAATTACCCACAAAAATTCCCCCAAAAACTCCAAGTATTCCGAATCGCCATGAGCCGATCATTGCAAGCGGTACAATTAAAATGAATAGTCGAAAAATCTGTACAACAAAGGATTCAAAGGGTCGGTTTAATCCATTGCATGCAGAGCTTGCAATCATTGAAAGGCCCATAAAACCAAAGCTAATTGGCAGAATCCAAAGATAAGCACGACTCAAGTATTGAACGCCAGTATCGTCGCTAAATATAGAAGCGATGGGGTAAGCGCTCACCGCGAGTAAAAAAGCCACTAAAAGTCCCCAGACATGAGAAAATTTACTGCTATAAGTTAATGCCTCTCGAATACGACCCAAATTCCTCGCGCCCAAATTCTGAGCTATAAATGGAGTCAAAATCGCTGTCAAAGCCATTACACCCAGCATCGCGACAGCCTCTATACGAGTTCCAATTCCAAACGCTGCTACAGCATCTGCGCCATAGCTAGAAATAATTCGTGTCAACACAGCGCTTGCGAGTGGTGCCAACACATTTGCAAAAGCAGCCGGTGTCGCAATATAGAGGATACGACTCCAGGACGAAAATAATTTTTCAAATGATGGAAACTTGATTTCTAACATTTTTTCGCGTTTTCCTAGAACCCAAAAACCTGCGACTAACGCAAAGAAATAGGAAATCACTGTAGCAATCGCAGCTCCCTTAACTCCCATCATCGGGAAAGGTCCAATGCCAAAAATAAAGAATGGGTCAAGTATTGCATTGACGATCGCTAGACCCATCATTACCATGCTCGGTGTCTTGCTATCCCCTGTTGCTCGAATCGCGTTATTGCCCACCATCGGAAGTGCAACCAATGGATATCCCAAGAACCAAATTACCATATAGTCCCGAATTAATGGCATCATATCGGGGCTAGCACCTAGCATAGTAAAGACAGGATTAATAGTCATCACACCAACTACACCGACTATACCCATTACTAGAAATGTTTGATATAAGCTAGCAGTCGTTAGTATCTTAACCTCGGGATGATTGCCCTGTCCTATAGCGCGCGCTACAACTGATGATGTTCCTATCCCTATTCCAAAGGCAATACTCCAAACTACAAATACTACCGGAAAGGTGAAACTAACTGACGCAAGCTCGATGAGACCTAACTGCCCAATGTAAAATGTGTCAACGAGATTAATAAGGAGAACTGACAACAGTCCCACTATCATTGGAAGTGTAAGTTTGAGCAAGGTCGGACCAACCGTGCCCTCTAACATATCTTCTGTTCGCTTATTAATTGATTTATTCTGTGACACGAAATAGGTCACGCTAATCAAAAAAATAACGCAACGGGATTCATAACAAGGGTGAATAATTATTTTACCATCTAATATCCTTGATTTACTACTTCTCCGCTAATTGCCCTAACCAAAAAAATGATCGCGAAGCTGCAATGGAGTAATATCAAAAAATTCTTCCACTAATCAATTATGAGAATCGGTAATGTGGCTTGCGAGCCCCAAAGACCGTCATGAAAAAGGCGGCGTAATTGGTCAGATCGTGTGCGTCATCCCCTAGCGCCACTTGATTCTAAAATTCGAACCGGATTATTGGAACTCGCACGACAATTCGATCCACTAGCTTTGCATTGGGGTAAGCAAGAATCATACGTACTAGCGAATAGGCACTAAAAAACTACCGGACATAACCTTTAATAAAGTTCTGCCGCACAGAGGTCATTAACACCGTAAAACCTGTGCCTACCAAACACTGAATCTGACTTAGATTTGATGACCTCCTCCTATTTGATTAGATCAATAGTTTCTAGGAAGTTGTCTTAAGTATATGATAAATATAGCGCGCCCGGCAGGACTCGAACCTGCAACCCTTGGCTTAGAAGGCCAATGCTCTGTCCGGTTGAGCTACGGGCGCTAGCTACAGTTGAAGTGGGGTGGTCGGGGCAGAGGGATTCGAACCCCCGACATCCTGCTCCCAAAGCAGGCGCGCTACCAGACTGCGCTATGCCCCGTTAACTCGTAATTGTACAGTAAAATCAGCGGTTTGGCGGGAGTCCGTTTTTATCCGCCAGTTAATAGATACTCTAAAAATGAAGGTCTATTTGGGTATCTAACTTTTTTTAAAAACGATGGCATCGGTGAAATTTAAGCTCCTATACCAATACTTGATATCTTCGTACACATCCCCATATTTCAAATATTTGTGATATATGTCATTAATAACAAACATAGGAACATGCAAGTAATGCCTGAAAACCAGAAAGAAACTCATAGCTTTGAAGCTGAAGTGAAGCAACTGCTTCAACTTATGATCCATTCTCTTTATTCAAATAAAGAGATTTTCCTCAGAGAGCTTATCTCCAATGCTTCTGATGCCATCGACCGTTTGAGATTTGAATCTCTGACTAATGAGAAACTTCTTGAAGAAGATAGCTCCCTTTCTATTGACGTAACTAGCGATGAAAAAGAAAAAACTATAACAATTTCTGATAATGGCGTTGGTATGTCAAAAGATGAGGTAATTGATAACATTGGGACTATTGCTCGGTCCGGCACAAAGCAGTTCCTAAATTCAATGTCAAATAAAGAATCGGCCGATGCTAAGCTAATCGGGCAATTTGGTGTAGGTTTCTATTCTGTTTTTCTAGTAGCAAAAAAAGTAGAGCTTAGAACACGGCGCGCTGGTAGTAACTCGGAAGATGGTATTCAGTGGATCTCAGATGGCAGTGGAGAATATAGTCTAGAACATATCGAACTATCGAAGCATGGCACGACAATTATTCTTCATCTCAAAGATGACGATATCGAGTTTGCTGACGATTTTCGGCTTCGCAACATAATAGAACGATATTCTGACCACATTTCTTTCCCAATTCAAATGAACAAGAAGGATAGTAAAAACGAATGGGAACGAATAAACAAAGGATCGCCAATTTGGGCTCGATCGAAAAATGAAATATCACAAGATGAATATACGCAATTCTATTCAACGTTAACCTATGATTCAGAGGCGCCCTTGATGACGTTACATAACCGTGTTGAAGGGACTTTTGATTACAGCACACTTTTCTTTGTGCCTGCCAAAGCGCCATTTGATCTTTGGGATAGAGAACGTCGTCATGGCATTAACCTGTATGTGAGGCGCGTCTTTATTCTCGATGACTCGAAGCATCTGTTGCCGAACTATTTAAGATTTATTCGAGGTGTTGTAGATGCAAATGATTTACCCTTAAATGTATCCCGTGAAGTTTTACAAAACAATCGAGATATTGACCGAATTAGAACAGCATCTATAAAGAAAATTTTGGCTGAATTTCAGAAGATATCAGAGACTGAAAAAGACAGTTACAAAACTCTTTGGAGCGAATATGGAAAAGTTCTAAAAGAAGGTATTGTAGAAGACCAGGAAAACCACTCACAGCTTACAAAACTATTGCGATTCGCCACAACTCGAAGCGAAGTTGGACAACAAGACACTTCTTTAACTGATTATGTTAAGCGCATGCCAATGAAGCAGAAAGAAATTTACTTCATTACCGCTGAATCAGAGGCAGCAGCTCGAACATCACCACAATTGGAGATATTCAAGAAAAATGATATCGAAGTATTACTTCTTAGTGATCCTGTGGATGAATGGCTTGTAAATTCACTCACGGAATTTGATGAAAAGCAGCTGAAGTCTGCTGCAAAAGGAGGACTTGATCTTGCTGACTTCAGAAGTGAAGAAGATAAAGAAACAACTAAGAAAAAAGAAAAAGATTTATCCGAACTTGTTGCTCGGATGAAGGAACTTCTAAACGAGAGGGTCAAGGAAGTTAGAGTGAGTAAACGCTTAACAGATTCTCCAACATGTCTTGTTGCTGATGAACAAGATATAGGATCTAATCTCGAGCGTATCCTGCAATCTATGGGGCAAGAAGCTCCAAAATATAAACCGATACTTGAAATAAATCCTGACCATCCTTTGATCAAACAACTTTCACCTGAGCATCAAGACCTAGAAAAGTGGTCATTAGTGCTTTTGGATCAAGCGACCTTGAGCGAAGGCGCAGTGCTTCAAGAGCCCGCTGCCTACGTGGGGCGTATCAATGATCTCCTCACTAGAACTACTCTACTAGGAGGTTGAACTAAAAATTTACGAGAATATTGGGATCAAGAGTGGTCTCTGGCGTCTCCGACCCAATCTAGGGTATCCGTTTCTAGTGTCACAATTTTACCCTGGCGATCAACGCAGTTGCGACCAAATACTAGGGCCTCAGTAACCTTACCTCTCGGTGCGATACGACTATACTCAAATAATATACTTCGACAAATTTGAGCCCCTGACTGTAGGTGGCACCCATGATCAATCCAAGTTGGTCCAATAATTTCACAACCTGCCTCGACATGTGCTGCAGAACCAATGTAAATTGGCCCTTCTGCACGTATGTTATCAAAATCGATATTTACATTAAGTCCAGTCCAAATCCCCGGTAGCACTTCCTTCCCCGGCATATGAACATCTTTAAAGCTTCCACGCATCAATAATTGATTCGCCTCCCAGTAATCACTTAACTGTCCAATATCAATCCAATTAAAAGGAAATGATATCGCATGAAATGGAAGACCCTTAGCCACAATGTCTGGAAAGAGTTGGCTACCAATATCGTATTCCGTATCCTTAGGAATATAATTAATCACTTCTGGTTCAAAAACGTAGATTCCGGTATTAACTAACGAGGATTTAGCCTCGTCGACAGGTGGCTTTTCCTGATAATCTGTAATTCGACCACTTTCATCGCATACCGCAACGCCGTAATTCGAAACCCGCTCGCGAGCAACTTCACTCACTACCATGCTTGCCATCGCTCCCGATTGCCAATGCTTTCGCAATACTGAGCCTAGATCGAGATCAATGACAGCATCGCCACATACAACAAGAAAAGTGTCATCAAAGAAACCTGCAAAATCCTGAATTCTACGAACGCCACCCGCGGAGCCCAACGGTTGGGCAACAGACTCACCATTAAGAATATGCCCTTCAAATGAATATCCAATCTCTACACCCCAACGACGACCATTGCCAAAATACTTTTCAATTTGATCCGCTAGATGGCTAATATTCACCATAATCTCATCAAAACCACATCTTGCTAGTTGCTCGACAAGATACTCCATAACTGGTTTTCCCAAAACGGGGATCATAGGTTTCGGCATTTGATGGGTAAGTGGCTGCACGCGCGTACCTTTTCCTGCTGCTAGTATCATAGCCTTCATAAAAACACCCTTTCTAGTTGAATTAATACACTAACTTCCTTATTCCGATTGCGGCCTGTTAAGAGTGGGATATACAGCCAAAAAAACCAGAATACCATTTAGCACAAGAAGATATCTCGAAGTTCGACTTAAACATCTATCATTCTCACATAATTCTGATCTTAAGTCATCCAAATAAGTGATGCCATCCGACCACAAGATCCATCACGTCGATAAGAAAACCAATGAGTTGGATCTTTAAACGTACAAACCCGACTGCTGTGTAAATTACTTACCCCAGCTAACTCTAGACGTTCTTCCACCATCTGTCCTAAATTTGCTAGCCAACGATTACCATATTTAATAAAGGCATCACGGTGCAACGAACCATCTACGGTCAGTACTTTCCATGCATCGTAATTAACTATAAATGCATCTGGCCCTATACCAGGACCAATCCATGCGATTAACCTTTTTGTCTCAATATGCATAACCGACAGAGCTTGCTCGATAATCCCAGCAGCTAGGCCTCGCCAGCCAACATGCAAGACGCACACTCTAGTCCCAAACTGATCTGTTAAAAAGAGTGGAATGCAGTCAGCTGTCAAAATCGCGCAGACAACTCCCCTGCGAGTAGCATAGCTTCCATCAGCTTGTACATTGATATTGCTTAGTTCTGCGTTTACAACTTTATTACTATGTGTTTGAGATAACCAAATAGGATCGGAAGGCAACATTAGTCTTTTTGACATTAATCTCCGATTCTCTGCCACCGAACCTGGATCATCTCCGACATGGGACGCTAAATTCAAACTATTAAATGCTCCTTTACTGACACCACCAATTCTTAGTGTTGTTAATGCCTTAACATGTGAAGGTGCTGGCCACTGCGCTAACTGGAAATTTATTTCAGTATCGTTCATTAATTTTTTCATGTTTATCTAGTGCGCTAACAAGGTTGTCAAAGTCTCCTGGTAAATTGCTTTTCCAAGTCAATTGGCTTCCTGTTGTTGGATGTGTAAGAGATAATTCAGTTGCATGCAAAGCCTGTCTATTAAAATTGCGCAACAACGTAGTCAATTCAGTATCAGCTCCACGTGGCATACGTAATCGGCCTCCATAAACTGGGTCGCCAACAATGGGCAATCTTGCGTCAGCTAAATGCACCCGAATCTGATGTGTTCTTCCCGTCTCAAGGTGAATTCTAAGCAAAGTGTGAAAACGATAACGTTTCTCTAATCTAAAATGAGTTACTGCTAGCTTACCTTTGTCTGATACCGCCATTCGACGTCGATCTCGAGGATGTCGGCCTATTGGGCTATCCAAGGTTCCCCCTGCTATCGGCCTACCATAGACTAAGGCTAAATATTGGCGCTTAATCGCTCTCGACTCTAAATCTTTTATAAGCCTTTGACGAGCAACTTCAGTCCTAGCCACAACAAGAAGCCCAGTTGTCCCTTTGTCCAGTCGATGTACAATACCTGCACGAATCAGAAACTGATTCTCTGGGAAATAATGCAATATCGCATTTGCTAAGGTAGAGTCCGGGTTTCCGGAACCTGGATGCACTACTAACCCCGCTGGTTTGTCAATTATCGCAATGTGCTGATCCTTGTGGACTATGTTTAGGGGTAAATATTGGGGCAGCCAATTCTGAGAAATATCAACGGGAATCCGCAAAAATATGTGCTCTCCCCCCTTAACGACTCCGCTTTTAGAGGGTATTTCGCCTTCTATTGTCAATCTTCCGTCTTGTAGCCATTCTTGCAGTTGACTTCGTGAATATGGCTCAAACAAAATTGGTAAGACTTTATCTAACCGCCATCCAACGTAGTCTTCAGGCACAACAGCTTCCCTAATTTTTGTCTCTTTCATATGCGTACCTGTTATGAGACACCTCTTTAGATATCACAGTATAATTCACATCCATCAATATTTGACTTTACTCTAATTGCACAAATTTATAAAACTCTTGTGGTTAATCACCTCTGCCCTTTCAATTGGTTGCACAACCACTGAAAAAGATATTAATTGGACTGCGGAAGAAATTCATCGCGAGGCTCGCCAGCATTTGGAGGCTAAAGATTGGGATACCGCTATTGAGTATTACAATACACTTGAGCGTCGATACCCCTATGGAACATATGCCGAACAATCAAAATTAGAACTAATTTATGCCCATTACAAGAATGGGCAATCAGGGCTTGCAATATCTGCCGCGAATGACTTCATTTTTCTTTATCCTACTCATCCTCGCGCAGATTACGCTCACTTTTTCAAAGCTGTAGCAATGTTTGATACCTCTACGACGCTATTTAGGGAAATATCAGGAGTGAGTTCAATAAAATTGGACATAACGCCTGCGACACATTCATTTGAAGCGCTAAATGACTTTGTGACTCAATACCCCGAAAGTTCCTACATACCGGAAGCGCGCGAGAGAATGCGCGACATACTAGAAATAATTGCCAGTCATGAAATCGCTGTGGGAAAACATTATTATGATCTAGGCGCATATGTTGCAGCCTTAGCTCGTGCGAAATATGTTATCGAGAATTATCCAGAAACAGCTGCTGTCGAAGATGGTTTAGGCCTGATGCTACTCACATATGAAAAAATGGAACTTATGGATTTATTTTTTGATACTAAACGAATCATGGAACAAAATTATCCGAACAGCTTTTATCTTCCCCGAGATAGCTAAGATACCAAATTATTAATAAAAAAACCTATTGGCTTGTCATCTTTTACGCTCAACTAGATTTTCTATATCTGTTTAAATAAAAAATGATGTAATGGGATAACGTCGATCTCGGCCAAAAGCTCTTTTGCTGATGCGTACCCCTGGGGCTGCCTGTCTTCGTTTATATTCGTTTTTCGTTACTCGTAAAACAATATCTTCCACAGTTTCTCTGTCATATCCTTTTTCAACTATATCTTCAATTGTTTTGTCATCTTCCACATACAATTTAAGAATACCATCTAAAATTTCGTAGTTAGGTAAACTTTGCTGGTCCTCCTGATCGGGAGCAAGCTCTGCTGACGGAGCGCGAGAAAATACCCTTTCCGGAATAACGGGACTTAACTTATTGCGATATTTAGCAAGCTCATACACGAGCATCTTGGGTATGTCTTTAATTGCAGAAAAACCACCAACCATGTCCCCATACAAAGTTGAATATCCAACTGCAATTTCACTCTTATTACCAGTAGTCAAAACTATTGAGCCTGTTTTATTGGATATCGCCATCAATAAAGTTCCTCGAATACGAGCTTGTATATTTTCTTCGGTAGTGTCTTCCTCGCGCCCATCAAACACCGGTCTGAGTTGTTGGACGAAGAGATTAAATAAATCATCTATCTCTACAATCCGATAACTAATACCTAGGTTTTGTGCTTCTAGGATAGCATCCTCTTTGCTAATTGATCTTGTATATCGAGATGGCATCATTATAGCCTCAACATTCTCAGCGCCAAGAGCATCAACTGCTATTGCGAGTGTAAGGGCAGAATCGATCCCTCCTGATAGTCCAACAATAGCACCTCTAAATCGGTTCTTGTTGACATAATCACGCACACCGATCATAAGAGCCTTATAGATACTGGCGTCAGTACTTAACATAGAGGTGACATAACCTTTTACAGGAATTAGCTTGCTGTTGAAGCAAACCGTGAAGATTTCTTCATCGAAAGATCTTGCCCTATGGGTAATATTTCCGGTGTTGTCTGAAACGAAAGACCCACCATCGAAAACCAATTCATCCTGACCTCCTACCATATTAAGATAGACAATAGGAACATTACTTTGTTTCGCTTTGACAGATACGACATTCAGTTCTCTCTCATTTGCTTTTTCAATATGGTATGGAGAGGCGTTGATATTTACTAAGATGTTCGCGCCTGCTTTTACGCTCTCTTCAACTGGTCCCTCATGCCAAATATCTTCACAAATCGTCAATCCTATATTTAGGCCATCAATATTGAATACACAGGGCCCTTCTCCAGGGCTAAAGTATCTTTTTTCGTCAAATACGCTATAGTTAGGGAGGTGCCGCTTGTAATATCTTGCCAATAATTTACCACCACCCAAAACAGATGCTGCGTTATACAAGACACCAATATTTCTGCATGGATGACCTACAATTGCGGTTACTACAATTTCATTCCTAATACGAGTCAATTCATTCTCAGCTTTTCGGATAAAATCACCTCGGAACAGTAAATCTTCTGGCGGATAACCAGTTAATGCGAGTTCTGGGAAGACCACAAATTCCGAATCGAATTTAGCTTTAGCTTGAGAACAAATATCAATTATACGAGTAGCATTTCCGCTAATGTCTCCGACGACAACATTCACTTGCGCTAATATCATAGTGAATTTATCCATAAAAAAATATCTCCAAAAAACAAAGAAAGAAAAGCATCTCTCTATTACGAAATGAAGAACAATAGTAAAGGTTTTCCTGCTGATGTAACAATACACACCTCGCTCGATGAGGTGGATTCAGTCGAATGGAATGCATTGGTTCCTCCAGATTCCCCGGCTTTACGGTACGAGTTCTTATCGGCATTAGAAAAATCAGGTTGTATTGCACGAGAAACTGGTTGGGATCCACATCATCTTGGCATATATGATAGAGGAAAATTAACCGCTGCTGCGCCATGTTACCTTAAATATCACTCTTACGGGGAATACATCTTTGACTGGGACTGGGTGCACGCCTATCGACGCGCAGGTATTCCCTACTACCCCAAAGTAGTAATAACAGTCCCATTTACGCCAATAACTGGAAAGAGAATCCTAACTCATCCTGATATCAACTATCAACCTTTCGAATTGAAGCTAGCAGAAGCGACCCAAAATTTGGCAAATGTAAAATCGGCTTCATCGACTCATTTCCTTTTCACCGTTTCGGACGATCATATACATTTAAACCAGATAGGATTTATCAAACGAAATGCTAATCAATTTCACTGGTGGAATGAAGGGTACAATGACTTCAATGACTTCTTAAGCGCCTTAAGTTCAAAAAGGAGAAAAAACATCTTGAAAGAACGCAGCAGTATTCAAAAAGACGGCATAATATTTCGGTGGCTTACCGGGGAAACTGCTACAGAAAATGACTGGTCTTTTTTTTCCGCATGCTATCAAAACACCATTAAAGAATACGGTGCAATTAGTTATTTGAATGTGGCATTCTTTAAACTTTTAGCTCAAACTATGCCAAAGCAAATTCGACTTTTGATTGGGCAAAAAGAAGGCAAGGATATAGCTGCAGCATTTTTTCTAGCAGGTGAAAATTCATTATTTGGTCGTTATTGGGGATCAACTGATAAAATTCGAAATCTACATTTCGAGACATGCTTTTATCAACCAATTGAATATAGTATTAATAACAAACTAGGCCGATTTGAGGCCGGCGCCCAAGGGGAACATAAACTTAATAGGGGTCTAATTCCAACTATTGTTTCTTCCATGCACTGGATGAAACATCCTGAATTCTTCGACGCAATAAAAAAATATAGCCAATCCGAGAAAAATAATTTAGCGGAATACCAAACCATTCTGGAGAATCATTCACCATATAAGAAGGGTCGCTAAATTATTGACAAAAATAATTTTGTTAAAACTGCTAAGGACATAAATTTATGCCACCTGAAATATTTGATTTTGGTGTCAATAAAAACACTAGGTATCAATTTCCCGACCATAATAAAGCAACTCCTGATGGATTACTGGCTGTTGGTGGCGACCTTAGCAGAGAGTGTCTTCTTGCAGCTTATTCAAACGGTATTTTTCCGTGGTATTCTGAAGGTCAGCCAATATTGTGGTGGTGCCCTGATCCTCGTCCAGTCTTTTTTCCGGGCAAGCTAAAAATCTCGAGAAGTCTTAGAAAAACCCTTAAACAGAGTCATTTCATTATTACAATTGATAAATGTTTTGAAGAAGTAATCAAAGAATGCGCAAAACCAAGACGTAATCAGAAGGAGACATGGATAACTCAAGACATGCATGATGCGTATTGTGATCTTCATAATATAGGATATGCACACTCAGTCGAAGTTTGGGGAGGAGACCTATTGGTAGGCGGTCTATATGGTGTCGCCCTTGGCAGAGTTTTTTTTGGTGAAAGCATGTTCTTTAAAGAAACCAATGCTTCGAAGATTGCATTAATCGGACTTGACTGGCTTTTGCAAAAATTGAACTTTTCATTAATTGACTGTCAAATTGTTTCCCCACATGTAATGTCTCTGGGCGCAGAGAATATTAGCAGGAGTGATTTTATCTCCCAAATAAAGAAAAGTATCGCGGTGTCTAGTTTTACAGATTACTGGACACTAAATGTAATGGCAAAGGATCTATTGTGCACCACAAAAGAAAATTAAAGCTATATAAATCTTCTGCGTACCCATGCCCTTATCTAAGCGGAAAAACTGCTGAAAACGTGTTCGTTAACCCCGCAGCAGATCCCCCTAATGCATCGTTATATGACAAACTTATCCGTTATGGATTTCGTCGAAATGGTCAAGTGTATTATAGGCCCGCATGTCCAGACTGTATGGAGTGTCAATCTATTAGAATCATTGTCAATGATTTCATAATTAGTCGCTCTCAACGACGTGTTAAGAGGAAAAACAACGATGTTGAATTTGAATTATTTTCACCCATCTACCGACAAGATCACTTTAATTTATATCATAAATACCAAAAATCTAAGCATAAAGAAGGGGGAATGGATGATACTGATCCTTCTAAATACCAAGATTTCTTGATACGTTCAAACATTAATACGTTTCTGCTTGAAATGCGCATAAACAATCGTTTAGTAGGAGTTTCGATAATCGATCAAGTACCAAACGGACTCTCTGCAGTTTACACATTTTATGAGCCTAACGAATTTGCAAGAAGCCTAGGGACACTAGCTATTCTTTATCAAATAGAACTCTGTCGCGAAATGGGATGTCTATGGCTGTACCTTGGTTACTGGGTAAAAGACTCACCGAAAATGAACTACAAAAAGAACTTTATCCCCTACCAATTATTTGATACTCAGATAGGGCAATGGAAATCAATGCCATAACAATCTATTTATCGAGTCTACGCTCAAGCGATTTTAAACGGCGCACAATATTATCAAGCTGGCGAAACCTCACAATACTGCGCTTCCAAGGCTGGCTTAGCATCAGCCCAGTTCCAGATGAAAATGTGCCAGGCAACTTGATAGATGTAGTGACTGAAGTCATTGTCGTAATGTGTACGTCATCGACAATTGTGATGTTGTCCGCAACTCCGACCCCGCCAGCCAAAGTACAAAATCGACCAATAACCACGCTGCCTGCGATGCCAACACAGCCTGCGATTCCGGTATGATCCCCAATCTCACAGTTGTGAGCAATTTGTACTAAATTGTCGATTACTACGCCGTTACCTATTTTAGTATCACCGAGGCTACCGCGATCGATAGTTGTATTAGCTCCGACTTGCACATCATCTCCAATAATCAATCTACCTAATTGCGGTACTCTAATCCATTTTTCTTCCTTCCAAACATTGCCAAAACCATCGCTACCTAAAACTGCTCCGCTTTGCACGATGCAACGTTCGCCAATTGATACAGCATGGTAAAGTACAGTATTTGCAAAAAGGCGAGTATCCTCACCGATTGAAGAGTCTTCTGAGATGACACAACCAGGTCCTATTATTACTCCCGAACCAAGATGAACGCCATTTTCAATAATGCAGTTAGCGCCTATAGAGACAGATTCGTCAATATCGGCATTCGATGCGACAACTGCAGTTGGATGTATGCCAGCTGTGTGCAAAGGAGGGCGATTGAATAATTGAGCAGCTTGCGCGTACCCAACATATGGATCGGAACATATAATCGCGGAGCCATCCCACGCATCAATATCACTTTTTCTTAAAATAACCGCACCAGCATGACTTTCCGACAATTGCAATCGAAACCTCGGATTGGCAACAAATGTCAATTGATTAGCTCTAGCAGTGCGTATAGGAGCTAAACTATCAATCTCGACATCTCCATCACCCTGACAATATCCATCAATAGCATTCGCAATGTCTCTCAGTTTCATATCATTATTTCTCAGTAGATAGCCGATCAATCACTATATAACAGTGTTCATTGTACTGCTTCACAATGCTATTGCACATTAACGTTAACTAAATTACTAATTTAGACTTCCGTTAGTGTATCCTCAAAGAGCCCAAAATCTATAAGTAAAGGAAAAATCATACATGAAGCTAGAAAATCAAGTTGCTGTCATTAGCGGTGCCGCACAGGGAATAGGGCTCGCTATCGCTAAATTATTCGCAGCTGAAGGAGCGCGAGTAATGCTTCTAGACGTTAATTATCCCATTGGATCTAAAACTGCGTCAAAGATAATAAACGCTGAATTCTTTACCTGTGACGTATCGCAAAAAATAGAAGTGAATAACACTGTTGAAATGATCTTTGATGCATATGGAAAAATCGATATTTGTGTAAATAACGCGGCCATACTCCGTAGCGGTCATATACTAGAAATCAGTGAAGAGGATTTTGACAATGTCATTGCTGTTAATTTAAAAGGAGCTTTTTTGCTTAGCCAGGCAACCGCGCGCCACATGGTTAAGGCAGGGCATGGTAGCATCGTAAATATGTCGTCTGTTAACGGTGTGATGACAATTCCAACGATCTTGCCTTATAACGTATCAAAGGGTGGGCTTGATCAATTAACAAGGGTTATGGCTGTTGGTCTTGCGAAACATGGTGTTCGAGTCAATGCAATTGGCCCAGGAAGCATAATGACCGATATGCTGAAACAAGTCATGACCGACGAAGAAAAACGGCATGCTATTCTATCTCGAACGCCCATGGAAAGATGTGGTACCGTCGAAGAAATTGCTAACATTGCGTTATTCTTGGCTTCAGATGATTCCTCTTATATAACAGGTGAATGCATTTACGCGGATGGAGGGCGCCTTGGACTCAACTACACAGTTCCAGTGACAGGCTAATTTGGCACATTTTGTCTAACGCTTCTGCTAAAGTTTTTTACGCTTTAGCTTCTTTCAAGATTCTAGAATTAAGAGTTTTTGCTATCTCTTTCTGAATAGTTTCCGCTGACACAGAGGGATTTTTTGAATCTCGTATAGGTCGACCAACTACGATATAGTCAGCACCATCATGAAATGCTTGGCTTACAGTAACAGTGCGTTTTTGATCATCCCTGTTATCAATAGGCCTAATGCCTGGAACAACTATTATTATATCTCCATTTAAATGCTTTCTAATAATACTTGTTTCATGCCCAGAAGCAACAACGCCCACACAGCCATGCTCTACAGCCCGTCTTGCACGAGAACAAACTAGGTCGTCTACATCGCATTTAAAACCTAAATCATCCAAATCTCCTCGATCGAGACTAGTGAGCGCGGTAACAGCAAGAACTCCAACATCGCCCATCACTTCCGTTGCCGCCTGCAACATCGAATCATTCCCGTGCACTGTAGTAAAAGTTATATTCAAGCCTTGCAGTTGCTGCATTGCTCGCGCCACAGTTGCAGGCACATCGAAAAATTTTAAATCGACAAATATCTTTTTATTTTTATCGCTTAACCAAGCTAAAAATTCAAAAACATCGCCACTAAGGAATAGTTCTAAACCAACTTTATAGAAACAAACCTTGTCTCCAAGCAGAGCTACAAGATCTCTTGCTTCGTTGATAGATGGTACATCAAGAGCCACAATAAGCCTTTCATTAGATGGAACTGTTGATGTCATATCATTAAATCAAATTTTATCCGTTCAATTTAACTCTTGGACATACCTATTGATGAATTTCGCAGCTCCACGACCCTCGTTTATCGCCCATACTACAAGTGATTGACCTCTGCGACAATCACCAGCCACAAAAACACCTGCCTGATTAGACTCGTAACTATCGACATTAGCGAGATAATTTGTCCGTTGATCATATTCCAACTGTAAATCATCAGATATTGCATGTTCCGGTCCAAGAAACCCCATAGACAACAAAATCATGTCGCAATCCCAAATTTCTTCAGATCCAACTATCTCGGTGAACGGAGCATCGTCCGTTGGGCAGTTCCAATCTATACGGATGGTTCGTATTCCCTTAACCCATCCCTGATCATCTCCTATGAATTCTTTCGATAACAAACAATAAGACCGTGGATCTTCTCCTGATCTAGCTGCTGCTTCAATATGCGAATACTCTTTTCTATAAATTAATGGCCATTTTGGCCAAGGATTGTTAGAGGCTCTATCTAATGGAGGCTCTCCCAACAATTCAAAATTAGCGACATTTTTGCAATTTTGTCGCAGAGCAGTACCAATACAATCAGCTCCGGTATCTCCTCCTCCAATAACAATAACTCTTCGCCCACGCGCTGATAAGGATAATGCTTTTCCATCTAACATATCTTTAGTACTACGAGTCAAATAATCCATCGCGAAATGGATGCCATCGAGCGATCGTCCTTTGATTGGGAGATCTCGTGCTACTGTAGAACCTGTAGTTAGTAACAGTGCATCATGTTTTGCACGCAGCTCCTCTATGGGTAAACAGTTAACATTGACTCCGCTATCTTTTAGAATTTCCAACAAATGATCCTTCTCATGCACTCTTTTTTTACCGATATTCGTGTGGGTAACAAATTCAACACCCGATTGCCTTAAAAGATCAACACGACGGTCTATCACGTCTTGTTGGAGCTTCATATTTGGGATGCCATAAGTCAATAAACCTCCGATACGATCGGCTCTTTCGAATACAGTTACATGATGACCTAGCTTGTTTAGCTCATCGGCCGCAGCTAATCCAGCCGGGCCTGATCCAACTATTGCGATTTTTTTTCCAGTACGATTCAGAGGTTGTTTCGGCTGGATCCAACCCTCTTGAAATCCTCTGTCAACAATAGCATTTTCAATATTTTTAATCGTTACTGGAGGGTCAGTAATTCCAAGCACGCAAGCCCCCTCGCACGGTGCTGGGCACACTTTTCCTGTAAATTCAGGAAAATTATTAGTTTCTTCAAGACGCAGTAAAGCCTGATGCCAATCACCTCGATATACCAAATGATTCCATTCTGGGATAAGGTTATCGATTGGGCAACCATCTCCAGACTGACAGAAGGGAACACCGCAATCCATACACCTCGCACCCTGCTCTTCCATTTGTGATGGTAATGGAGCAGTTGAGATATCTTGAAAATCTTTTAGTCGAACTAACGGATCACGGTATGGCACTATAGCGCGATCGAGTTCCATAAATCCTTTTGGTTTACCCATAAGTCAATTAGCCACTGCGATTTGATACATTAGAAAGTATTTTTTTATACTCAGTCGGAATGACTCTCCTAAATTGAGTGATCTCTGTCATCCAGTTTTCCAAAATTCGGCGCGCGATAGAAGATTTTGTTGAATCGAAATGCTGGTGAATTATATTCTTAAGCTTCTCTACATCAGAGTCTGCTTCTAAGACAGGTTCTAAACTAACCATCTCTGTATTAACGTTGTCTAAAAAAGAGTCTGTCTTTGTCGCATAAACATAAGCTATACCACCAGACATGCCTGCGCCAAAATTCCGACCGATAGGTCCTAATATTACTACGGTGCCACCAGTCATATACTCACAGCCGTGATCCCCCAAACCTTCAACAACTGCTGTTGCACCACTATTGCGAATACAAAAACGCTCAGCCGCCATACCTCGAAAAAAAGCTGTCCCACTAGTGGCGCCATATAAAACAACATTTCCTACAATAATGTTTTCTTCGGGACGAAAATCACTAACCGTAGGCGGATAAACAATTACTTTTCCACCAGATAATCCCTTGCCTACATAATCATTTGCATCACCTTCAAGCTCTAGTGTGACTCCATGCGCTAGCCATGCACCAAAGCTCTGACCCGCTGAACCATTAAACCTTACATGAATCGTGTCATCAGGCAAGCCTTTCTCGCCTCTTATTTTAACAATTTCATGGCTGAGCATCGTACCAACAGTTCTATCTATATTGGTAATAGGTAACTCAATGTTTACAGCTTCACCACTTTCTAATGCTGGTCGCGCTAATTCAATTAAATATGTCTTGTCAATAATATTTTCTAATTCATGCTGCTGACTAATTTGCTTAAACACTCCGACATCATCATGGAGCTTTCTTGCAGGTTTGAGAATAGCGCTCAAATCTAACCCATCAACTTTAGGATTCTTGAAGCCAGTATCGGATTTTAGAAGATCTGATCTACCTATCATATCTTGAAAAGTAACAAAACCTAGACTCGCCATAATTTCTCTTACTTCTTCAGCTACTTGAAAAAAATAGGTGACAACATGTTCCGGCTTACCACTAAACTTTTTGCGTAACACCGGGTCTTGGGTAGCGATACCCACCGGACAGGTATTAAGGTGACACTTTCTCATCATTATGCAACCAAGCGCAATCAATGGTGCCGTAGAAAATCCAATTTCCTCCGCTCCTAACAGGGCGGCTATAACAACATCCCGACCTGTTTTCATACCGCCATCAGTCTGTAAAACTACCCGACTTCGTAAATCGTTCATAACCAAGGTTTGATGCGTTTCCGCAATTCCAAGCTCCCAAGGTAGTCCTGCATGCTTAATGCTAGTTAATGGAGATGCCCCCGTGCCGCCGCTATCTCCAGAAATCACGATTTGATCAGCATGTGCTTTAACAACGCCAGCCGCTATAGTTCCGACACCCACTTCAGAGACAAGCTTGACACTTATTCTTGCTAGCGGATTAGCATTCTTTAGATCGTAAATCAGCTGTGCCAGATCCTCAATGGAATAAATATCATGATGTGGCGGTGGACTAATCAAACCCACTCCCGGTATTGAATATCTGACTCTAGCTATCGACTCATCTACTTTTGAGCCCGGCAATTCTCCTCCCTCACCAGGTTTAGCACCTTGCGCAATCTTTATCTGTATTTCATCAGCATTAGTGAGATACCAAGCCGTCACACCGAAACGTCCAGATGCAACTTGCTTGATTGCAGATCGCTTTGAATCTCCATTATCCATAACTTCAAACCTTGCTGGATCCTCCCCACCCTCGCCGGTATTACTTTTACCCCCTAAACGATTCATAGCGATTGCCAACGTTTCATGGGCCTCTGGTGATATAGACCCGAAACTCATTGCTCCTGTGCAGAATCTTTTCACAATAGTAGAGGCAGGCTCAACTTCATTAAGTTCAATCTTATTCGCTTTATCCCAACAAAAATTCATTAACTCTCGTAAATTTCCAACTTCCTTTTTTTCCGAATTCTCAACGTTGAGAATTCGTTTTCTTGATGCTCTATTGTTTTGCATTGCCGCTGTTTGGAGAATTGAAATGGTTTCTGGATCCCAACCATGTTTTCGACCACCTGGCCTCCAGTGGTATTCACCGGGATTTGGGAGAGATGTTTGCGATAAATTCGGTTGGCGAGGATATCCTAGCTCGTGACGTCGTATCATTTCGTTAGCAATTACATCAAAGCCGATGCCTTGAATCCTGCTAGCCGTATGGGTAAAAGCATAGTCAATTACTTCATCCCTCACGCCAACTGCCTCAAAAATTTGAGCACCCTTGTATGACTGTAAAGTGGAAATACCCATTTTCCCCATGACCTTAAGAAGACCTTTTGAAACGCCCTTTCGGTATGCAGTTACTACTAGAACTTCATTATGTAAATGATCTGGAAGCATTTTTTCCTGTTGGGCATGCCGAAGTACTTCATACGCCAAATATGGATTTATTGCATCAACGCCATACCCGATTAGCAACGAATGGTGATGTACTTCGCTAGCTTCACCAGTCTCTACAATTAGCCCAATTTGGGTTCTTTTTGCCCTTCGAACCAAGTGCTGATGCACCGAACTTGCAGCAAGAAACATACTGACTGCAGGTCTATCAGCTTCAACATTTCGATCTGAAAGAATGACAATACTATATCCAGCATCTACTGCCGATTCGGCATCAGAGCAGATCTTCTTAAGCATCTTTAATAAGTTTTTAGAATTCCTCCCACGCTCGAAAGTGATATCGATTACACAAGTACGCCAATCGCCATGCTGAATTTCACGAATAGAATATAACTCCTGATTTGTGAGTATAGGATTTTCAATCAATAATCTATTGCAATTCTCTTCTAAAGCATTCAAAATATTTTTTTCCGGCCCTACATAGCATGCTAAGGACATAACAACATTCTCTCTAATCGAGTCAATCGCTGGATTCGTTACCTGAGCAAACAACTGTCGAAAGTAGTCATAGAGCATCCGTGATTGGTCTGTAAGACAGGCTAAAGCTGAATCGTTTCCCATCGACCCAACAGGATCACGGACGTCAGTTACTATTGGGATTAACATAAGTTCAACTGATTCACGAGTGTAACCAAAAGCGCGTAATTTAGATAATAAAGCCTGTGCATTTAAAAGAGGAGGTAGATCAACATCTCTTGCAATCTGAGGCATAGTTATCCGTTGCCGTTCCAACCAATCTCTGTATGGTTTTTCTCGTGCTTGATTTTCTTTTAGTTCACCATCGGGAACTAATCTTTTATTTTTGAAATCTACTAAGAACATACGCCCTGGTTGAAGTCGTCCTTTTTCTAGGACTCTTTCAGGCTCTATCGGCAGTACACCGACTTCGCTTGCCATAATTACCCGATCATCGTTGGTAATGTAATATCGACTGGGACGTAATCCATTACGATCAAGTATGGCACCAATATAATGTCCATCTGTGAAAACAATTGAAGAAGGCCCGTCCCATGGCTCCATTAAAGTTGATTGATACTCATAAAATGACTTCTTTAACTCGTCCATCGTATAGTGCTTCTGCCAAGCTTCAGGAATCATTGTCATCATAGCTCCAGGCAATGTCCTGCCATCCATTAGCAAAAACTCGAGCACATTGTCAAAACTTCCTGAGTCTGAGCAATCTGGCTCAACAATAGGGAATAACTTTTTTAAGGTGTCGCCGAAGGTATCACTTTTCATGACACCTTCCCGAGCCCGCATCCAATTTACATTACCGCGCAGAGTATTAATCTCACCATTATGAGCCATTAGTCTCTGAGGCTGAGCACGATCCCAACTAGGAAACGTATTAGTAGAAAATCTAGAATGAAACATAGCCAGATGACTTTCATAATCAATATCAGTTAAATCTGGAAAATAAGGCATTAACTGTGAAGTTCGTAACATACCCTTGTATACAATGAGCATGCTAGATAACGAACAAATATAAAACATATCTCGTTGGTTTAGCGATTTATCTGTTCTTAATTGGTGAGTCGCGCGCTTCCTGATGATATAAAGAATTCGCTCAAATTCATGCTGCAATAACTCGCTTGATGCCGCAACAATTACTTGTTCCATGTGAGGCTCCGAAGCAGTAGCGATTGCACCTAACTTGGCACGATCAGGTCGAACTGGAACCTGACGCCAACAAATTAGTCGCTGATTTTGATCCAAAATAATCTGCTCGATCACTTCACGACACTTTTTTCGCTCTGCAGGATCGCGAGGAAGAAATACTATACCGGCACCAAAAGTACCCGGTGGAGGTAAAGTCTCACCGCATTGTTCTGTGATAACGCGCCTAAAAAAACGATCTGGCAAGGCAGTCAAAATACCCGCGCCATCTCCAGTGTTTTCCTCGGCACCAACCGCGCCTCTGTGATCCATACTTTGCAGTGCCTTAGAAGCATCATTCAGTATTGAATGACTTTTTTTTCCCTTGATATGCGCAACAAAACCAACGCCACAACTTTCGTGCTCAAACGCTGGATCATAAAGGCCTATTCTTTCTGGTCTTCTAATCATTGTGATTTGATTATCTCTGCAAAAGCATATTCATTACGATTTACCGCTAAATCGACCCGGACAAACCTGGCAGCCTCGACAACTCAGTTGCATAGGTAGTGTCTCACTATCTATGCCTAACAGAATCTTAACAGTCATAGAATGCGTCATCTATGCGGGGGCCGGTACAATTCACATCATAATAGCCGGGAAATTAAGTATAGCTATAAGCCTTAAGCGGATTCAACTAATGGATGCAAAGTATGATTTAAATTCCTAAAAATCAAAGAGATCCCATAGGGGTCCTTGTTTCTATTTAGCCCCCACAAACTGCTTTTTTCGGTGTAAATTAGACGTAACAACACCTCATCGCATGCATTTTACTTTTTTGCTTTATCAAATAAGGCGTCAATCATACTATCCGGAAAGCTAAAAATTTGTATGAAATATAGAACTTAATACTTCGTCTGGATAGTCAGAGACAAGTTTTGCTCGACCGAGTGACTCCATCAGAACTAACCTTATTCTGCCATTTGAGACTTTTTTATCACGAGACATGTGGCGCATGAAAATCTCTTCGTTCATTTTTTTTGGAGGCATTGTTGGAAGATTAGCTCGCTTGAACAAATCAGAAATTCTAGTCACCTCATTATTTTTTAGCCATCCGAGTTTTTCTGACATCCTTGCAGCCATTACAATCCCGACTGCTACTGCTTCGCCATGCAACCAATCAGTGTATGCAAACTCAGTTTCAATAGCATGACCAAACGTATGCCCTAAATTCAGTAAGGCGCGCTCACCCGCCTCGCGCTCATCTGAAGCTACAATCTGGGCTTTTATATGACAACATTTAAGAATCGTGTCAGTTAGAGCTTGTTTTTCACAATTCAATAAACTTTCGATATGATCTGACAGCCAGTCAAAAAATTTAGGGTCTTGAATCAGTCCATATTTAATTACTTCTGCTAATCCAGCGGAAAGTTGGCGAGATTCCAGAGAACAAATAGTATCTATATCTGAAATTACACACTTCGGTTGGTGGAAAGCTCCTATCATATTTTTCCCTAGAGCATGGTTAACACCAGTCTTTCCTCCAACTGATGAATCTACCTGAGCGAGCAACGTGGTAGGTATTTGAACAAAGTCAACGCCGCGCTGAAAGCAAGAGGCGACAAACCCCGCTATATCGCCTACAACACCTCCTCCTAAAGCAATAACAGTAACAGAACGCCCAAAGGGGGCTTTCAACATAGTTTCTATTATGCTAGCAACTGTGTCGAGGCTTTTTTGTTCCTCCCCAACTGGTAAGATCTTAGAAACTACGTTATATCTAGATAACTGACCGACCACGGTTTCAAGATAGAGCCTTGCAACAGTTTCATCGCTGATTATCATAACTTCAGATCCACCAATATATTTTCGAATCAACTCGCCATCAGACAATAGGCCTGAACCAACATAAATTGGGTAACTGCGATCTGATAGACTAACTTTTAGGATTGCCATTTTTGACGTACCTCAGTCGCAATCTCTTCAGCAGCAAGATGTGGGGCCTGGTTGCCGGTCATATAAATAATATCCGCTTCTTGACGATAAAGGGACTCTCTTTCACTCATTAATTTTTCCAGTACATTTTTTCTGTTTTTGTTTCTAAGGAGCGGCCTGGTGTCGTTATTCTTGGTTCTTTCTAATTGCATCTCTACCGTTGCATAAAGATATATAACTAAACCGCTGTTTCGAAGCATGCGCCGATTCTCAACCTGCAATATCGATCCACCTCCGGTTGCTAAAACAATTCCTCGGCGATTTACTAATTCAGAGATAATCTGGGTTTCACGTTTTCGAAACCCAATATCACCCTCGATATCAAAAATGGTCATAATGGAAACACCAGTTCTAGTCTCAATTTCTTTATCGGAATCAAGAAATTCAAGACCTAAAGTCTTAGCTAAAGACTTTCCTATTGTTGTCTTCCCTACACCCATTGGACCAACCAAATAAACATTGTTTGTTCGGCTCATGACAAACAACTACTCCCTAGATGAGGCGGTTGCAACTTATCAAATTCCATCACCCTGATCAATGGCAAGATTCAAGAAGAACGGCGCCAACAACAGGACATGGCCCATAAACAAATTTGGCCTTCCAAACGCTTCCCCAATTTTTGTGCTTTTCCGGTAAAATTCGTTGCAAATCATTACGCAGCTAAAAAATTTTCGAACCTAAAACAGGTTTGACTATAAAATATGCTTTCCGCAACGCTTCGAACCACAAATGGTAACGCAAAAAGGAATAGTTAGAATATTAAAATCATAGAAAACGCTAAAACAATAAATACGAACTATGCCTCCGCGCGAAGAATATAAGTGAAAATAGCATTAAAATCTATCTTCTGGGTTCTGTTGGGTATTTTGATGCTTGGTGGAATTGGCGGTGGATATGTGGCTTTTTCCATACTACCCAA
The DNA here is from genome assembly GCA_002721105.1 of Acidiferrobacteraceae bacterium. The sequence goes on from PBJL01000011.1 coordinate 93,008, forward strand.
CCTACCTTCAGTTGCTGATCTTGAAGAGAAACAAAAAAATATTGATATTCCTCTTCGCGTCTATACTATAGACGGCCGGCTTATTGCCGAATTCGGCGACCAGAAACGCAACCCAATTACAATAGAAGACACGCCTGAACTCCTAATAAGTGCCATTTTAGCAGGTGAAGATGATAGGTTTTTTAAACACCACGGAGTCGACTTTTTTGGCGTCATAAGGGCTCTGATTGCTAACATTCAATCTGGTGACATTGTTCAAGGATCTAGCACAGTCACAATGCAGGTCGCTGGAAATTACTTCCTCGATCGAAGAGAAAAAACCTATACACGAAAACTTAAAGAAGTTTTGCTTGCGTTCGATCTAGAACGCAAACTTAGTAAGGAACAGATCTTAGAGCTCTACCTAAACAAAATTTTTCTTGGTCAAAGAGCTTATGGCTTTGCCGCTGCATCTTCAGTTTATTTCAATAAAGAACTTGATGAACTTACCCTGTCGGAAATAGCTACATTAGCAGGGATTCCAAAAGCTCCTTCCAAAATTAATCCAGTGATAAATCCAGAGGCTGCTCGCTTGAGACGAGATTATGTTTTGGGTCGCATGAGAAATCTTGCATACATCGACGAAAAAGAATTTGTCACTGCAAAAAATAGTGGGATTAAGGCTGCACGACATATCGCCCCAATTGAAATTGAGGCATCATATGTTGCAGAAATGGCAAGATCTTATATGGTGAACCGTTACGGTAAAGCTGCATACACATCGGGCTACAGTGTCTACACAACGATAGATAGTGCAAATCAAATAGCAGCAAACAACGCATTGCGGAATGGTTTGATCGCATATGACCAACGACAGGGATATTCTGGCCCTGTAGGCTTTATCAAAATTTATGAACAAAACGAGTTGTCTGTTAGAGAGAACTTAAGTCAGTATCCTTTAGTGGGTGGTCTTAAAGCGGCAACAATTTTAGAAGTCAAAATGGAATCAATGAATGTTTTATTTGCTTCAGGACAAAAACAAACTATGTGGCCCTTAGGATGGAAGTGGGCTAATCTCAATGTAATCAAGGATTTCAAACCTGGCGATGTAATTTATATCAAAGCCTCTGATAGCGATATCCAACTAGCTCAAATACCAGAAATACAGGGAGCAATTGTATCAATCGATCCAAATGATGGCGCTCTTTTAGCATTGACGGGAGGTTTTGATTTTTACTCTGGTAAATTTAATCGCGCAACGCAAGCACGAAGACAAGCTGGATCCAATATCAAACCATTTATATATTCTGCAGCACTCGACAATGGCTTTACCGCAGCGACGCTAGTCAGTGGCGCTCCAATAGTTGTAGAAGACACTCTGGGAGATACGTGGCGTCCAGAAAACTATAGTAAAAAGGTTTTCGGGCCGACGCGACTGCGTCAAGCTTTAGCGCAATCACTCAATCTAGTTTCGGTTCGGCTAGTACGTGGAATGGGAACACCACTTGTACGCGAACACTTACAGCAATTTGGATTTGACCAACAAACTCTGCCGAAGGGTTTATCTTTAGCCTTAGGTTCCGCCGACCTAACCCCCTGGGAGATGGTTCGTGCATATGCGGTATTCGCGAATAGTGGATATCTTATTGAGCCCTATTTCATCGCAAGAGTAGAAAACCAAAGAGGTGAAATTGTAGAATATGCAAATCGGATTATGCTATGCCCTGACTGTGACCCAGTTACTAAACCAATTGATAGCTCCGATGCCATAGTTTTGTACGACCCACGATACTCTAAAAGAGTTATATCGCCTGAAAATGCTTTCTTGATGGCAGAGCTAATGAAGGGCGTAATCCAGAATGGAACCGGTCGTCGAGCGCTCACACTAAACCGAAATGACATTGCTGGGAAAACCGGTACAACAAACAATTTTCGCGATGCCTGGTTTAGCGGCTTCAATCAGGATGTTGCCACGAGCGTTTGGGTTGGATTTGATCAGCCAAAAAATTTAGGAGCACGCGAATCAGGAGCGCGTGCTGCGCTACCAATATGGATAAATTATATGGAAGTTGCACTCAATGGAAAACCTGAGAACACTTTTGAGATGCCGGAAAATATCATTACGGCATGGGTGAACCAAACCACCGGCGATGCTGTTGCAGTGGATGACCCCAAGGGTTACAAAGAATATTTCTTAATGGGAACAGAGCCTCATGCTCTTATCCAAGGAGGGGCGCCAGCAATTGACGCAAACATGTCTGAGATAATCCCATCTCTTGAAGACCTATTCTAAGGCTGAACAACACTTAACCAAACGTTAGTTATTTACAGATTTGTTACTTTTTCTGCCTTTTGCGTTTGATGTCTTAGCTTTTGATTTAACTGGAGACCTCTCTACCCATTCACCATTTATATAAAATGCGGTCCAACCAGTCGGTTTTTTGTTGACTTCGCTCAAAACATACTGTTCTTTAGTCTTTCGACTATATCGAATTTGAGTTTTGTTTCCATCAGGATCTATAGTTGGAGCTTTTGCAAGGAATTTATATTTTGGGTCAAGTTGGTCTTCAACAGTGCGGATTTCCTCAACAAGCGGTGCTCGTGTTTCCCTGTTTTTGGGAAATTTGCTTGCCGCTAAAAAAATACCAGCCGCCCCGTCACGTAAAAGATAGTAATCATCAACTTTTTCACATAATAGATGTGGCATAGGAATGGGATCTGTCTTGGGCGGTGCCGGTTCCCCATTTTTAAGCAATTTTCTAGTATTGCTGCAGTTTTCATTTGTGCAACGAAAATATTTTCCAAAACGACCGGTCTGCAACTGCATATCGGAAGCGCACTTATCACACTCGAGCACAGCCCCATCGTAACCTTTTAGCCTGAAAGAACCAACTTCGAGCTCATACCCAGAACAATCTGGATTATTTCCACAAATATGTAGCTTTCGAGTCTCGTCAATTAAATATTCTTCCATTGCGCTCTGACAAATCGAACATCTATGCTTTTCAATAAGCCTTCTAACTTCAATTTCCTCATCAAATACTGTATCGTCAATCTCATCCCCAACCACCAAATTAATCGTTTTTGTACATCGCACTTTCGCAGGCAGGGTGTAACCTGAACATCCTAAAAATACGCCTGTCGCTGCATTTCGAATTTGAAGATTTCTTTGGCATTCTGGGCATGCAATATTTGTTTCAGTAGGCAAATTAGCTCGCATTCCGCCAATGGCTGTTTTCCCTTCTCCATCGCCAGCAGCTTCATCTAGTTTCGCCTTTAGATTGACATAAAAAGTGTCCAAAACCATCTTCCAACTTTTTTCCCCATGCGCAATTTCGTCTAGTGTTGCTTCCATTTCTGCGGTAAAGCCATAATCCATTAGGTCAGAAAAATTTTCTGTCAATCGATCGGTCACTATTTCACCTATTTTTTTCGCAATAAACCGACGGTTTTTTGAAGTCACATAACCACGATCTTGAATCGTCGAAATTATAGCTGCGTAAGTGGAAGGTCGCCCAATTCCACGCTTTTCGAGTTCCTTTACTAAACTTGCTTCTGTATATCTTAGAGGCGGCTTGGTAAATCTTTGATGATGCTCTAACTGTTTTAATTCTAAAGATGTGCCAATCTTAAAATCAGGTAGCTCAGAATTTTCTTGTTTTCCGGTAGTAGGTAAGACTCTAGTATATCCGTCAAACTGAGTAATTCGTCCTTTTGCTCTCAATTCAAAACTTCCCGCACTAACCGTCATCACTGAACTTTTATACTCTGCATCGACCATTTGACAGGCCAGAAAATAGTTTCTGATCAAATTATATAAACGACTCTGATCTTGATCGGTTTTTATTTCGGATGCAATTTTACGCACATCAGTAGGACGAATTGCTTCGTGAGCTTCCTGCGAACCAGCCTTACTTGCATATATGATTGGTTTCTTGGGCAAATATTTTTCGCCGTAAACTTCTTCGATATATTCACGACATTTCAGTATCGAGTCGTTGCTCAGGTTAGTAGAATCCGTTCGCATATATGTAATAAAGCCTGATTCATATAGCTTCTGAGCAAGCATCATGGTTTTTTTTACAGAAAAACCCAGTCGGGCACTTGAGGATTGTTGAAGAGTAGATGTAATTAAAGGGGCATTAGGCCTTGATTTTGTAGCTCGATCATCTCGCTTGGCGACATCATAACTACTAGTTTTCAATAATCTTAACGCAACATCTATATCTTCTTTCGAAGACGGCTTAAATGCTTTCCCATTTTCTTTTACGACCTGAAGTTGTAACTCACGTCCATCAAATTGAGTATGTGCATATAGATCCCAGTATTCTTTTGGGATGAATGCTTTTATTTCGCGTTCCCGCTCTACTAATAAACGCACAGCCACTGACTGTACTCTGCCTGCAGAAAGACCACGGGCAATTTTAGCCCAAAGCAAAGGTGAGATCATAAAACCTACAATTCTGTCTAAAAACCGTCTGGTTTGTTGTGCTTCTACTTTATGATTATCTATTGCAGTCGGTTTTTCAAACGCATGCTTTATTGCGTCTTTAGTAATTTCATTAAAGACCACTCGGCGATAACGCTCACCATCTCCACCAATCACTTCCATCAAATGCCATGCGATAGCTTCACCTTCTCGATCAAGATCTGTAGCTAGATAGATTAACTTTGAATCCGAAGCGATCTTTTTTAGCTCAGTAACAACTTTTGCTTTATCTGGTAATACCTCATACATAGCTGTCCATTGGTTTTCTGGATCTACGCCCATGTTGTTTACAAGATTTGTGTATGCTTTTTCTTTCTTATATTGTGCTTTAGCCTCTGGATTCATTTTTCGAGTACGTGCAGCTTGCTGAGCTCTTTGTTTAGAATCTAATTTGTTTCGGCCACCACCAACAGGAAGATCACGAATATGACCAACACTTGATCTAACTATAAAATTAGTGCCTAAATATTTACTGATCGTTTTAGCCTTAGCCGGCGACTCTACAATGACTAGTGACTTTTTCATAAATTATTTCTACGGTGTTTTCTGTTACTAATCGAACGATATAACATGAGATTAGATATTTATTCCCCAACATTTTTTGTTTATCCGCTTATACTTAAAAAGTGTAAATTTCATGCACTTTCAATACCATAAAAAAGACTTTATTTCCCATTCCATTAATTTTCTCCCAACCAACGTTGATATGAGCATGTAGGAAAGTCATCCACTCGTCAATCCTAAAAAATTGGCTATAGTCCTTATTTCGCAGTTTTTAGCGAGCAAATTTCGCAAATTCCTAATTCCCGATAATCAAAAAATCCGATACAATTGAGGTATGATCTATATATAAATATCGTAGCGATCAATTAAGCTTTGATCAACTTATTAAAATAAGCCAAGTATAATTGGGGTATCTATAACAGTAATGAGCGTTTTAAATATTCTATTGTATCCAGACCCTAGATTGAGACGTAAAGCTCAATCTGTGGAGATTGTCGACAAAAATATCCGCGAACTAGTTGAAAATATGGCTGAAACAATGTATCTAGCCCCAGGAATAGGACTCGCAGCAACGCAAGTCAATGTCACGAAACGAGTAGTTGTGATTGATTGCTCAGAAGAGCGTAATGATTTAAAAGTGTTCATTAATCCCGTCATAAAAGAACGTCATGGCGAAGTTGAAACAGAAGAAGGATGCTTATCTATTCCGGGGATTATCGCCCCAGTTGTGAGGTCAGAAGAAATCACCGTTAAGGCATTGAATCTAGATGGCTACGAGTATGAGATTACTGCTAACGGTATTCTATCGATCTGTATCCAACATGAGTTAGATCATTTGGATGGAAAAGTATTTGTAGACTACTTAACTAGATTAAAGCGGATTAGGATTCAAAAACAGTTAACTAAAGATCATCGATCAAAAACTAGTAGTGAAATTGGGGATCGTCCCGTCGCCCTTTGAGATACGAATATTTCTTCAAAAGAATTGCCAATTTCACAATTGCCTATAGTCTTTGCGGGAACATCTGATTTTGCTGTTCCAAGTCTAATAGCCTTATTAGAGGCTGGCTATGAAATTGCGGGCGTATATACAAAACCCGACCGACATGCCGGTAGAGGAAAAAAATTAACCTATAGTCCTGTAAAGAATTGTGCTGTGGCGCATGACCTTAACATATTGCAGCCGACTAATTTTACGAGTGAAATATCTAGACTAAAAAGTTTAAACCCAGAAATACTTGTAGTTGTATCGTACGGAATAATTCTCCCAAGCGAAGTACTGAACCTACCAAATCACGGCTGCTTGAATATTCATGCATCTCTTTTACCACGCTGGCGTGGAGCTGCACCCATTCAGCGCGCGATTGAATCTGGTGATTCTCAAACTGGTATTACACTGATGAAAATGGCTGCAGAACTAGATGCAGGCGATCTACTGGTTCAAAAAATGATTCCAATTTGTGAAGATGATACTAGTGGTTCCTTGCATTATAAACTAGCTAATACGGGCGCTGAACTATTGATCACTACGCTACCACAAATACTCGCAGGAACTGCTAGAAGTAGAAAACAGGACGAAAAATATGTTACGTATGCCAATAAGATAAATAACTATGAGCGGTGGCTTGATTGGAATGAGTCCGCTATTGAATTATCAAGAAAAATTAGTGCATTTAATCCCAAACCATTAGCTAGAGCTATGCTTGGTAAACAGATACTACTGGTACATCGAACCACTTACGGTAGATCAAATAGTCATGAACTGCCTGGCACTATCATTGACATCAAAAAAAACGCAATTAGAGTACAGACCGGTAATGGTTTTTTGGACTTGCTACAGTTACAAATACCTGGTCGAAGAACAGTTAAGGTTTCAGAATTCCTGCATGGTTATAGTGTTAACACAGGTGAACGATTTCAGGATGTAGTTCATGCCAAGTCCTGAAGCATGCGCTACAGCCTCTCTTATTGTTTCTGATGTCAGTGGAAGGGGTAAATCGCTAACAAAAGCATCTATCAAGAGATTGCCTAAAGCGCCTGAAGCTACGCATGGTCAAATTAAAGAAATATCCTGGGGAGCGGTTCGATGGTACTATTATTACAAAAAGTTACTAGCCAAACTTCTACATCGCCCCCTAAAAAAAAATGAAAAAATTATCGAATCAATATTGCTATGCGGTTTATATCAATTAGATCATCTCGACGAACCTGACTATTCAATAATTTTTAGCACAGTTGAGAGTTGTAGGCTCCTTGAAAAAAGTCATATGTGTCAACTTGTGAACGCTGTAATGCGTAGGCGCCAAAAGGATCGTAACAGTGATACGAAAAACAAACCAGAAATTAGTGATTCAATGCCTGATTGGCTTAACAGAGAACTAAAAAAATATTGGCCTAATGATTGGATCTCAATTGCAGAAGCATGTAGCGAAAAACCTCCAATGTCGTTAAGGGTAAACGTAAAAAATAATCCTGCAAACGACTACCTTAAACGTCTCTCATCAGTTGGTTTATCTGGCCTAAAATCTAATTTAATCTCATCAGCTGTAACATTATCGAAACCTCTTCATATTGATCAAATTCCCGGGTTCATGGAAGGGGACGTATCGGTGCAAGATACGGGCGCCCAACTAACACCACTTTTCACTGGAGATTTATCTGGTAAAAAAATACTTGATGCTTGCTCTTCGCCAGGAGGCAAAGCGTGCCAACTTTTAGAATACGCTCATTCACCGATAGCTATGACTTGTTTGGATTTACCCGACAGAACCAAAAAAATTAAAGATAATCTTGATCGTTTAGGGTTGAACGCCTGTGTTGTTAATGGAGATGCTTTGTATCCCGATAATTGGTGGAATGGCAAACTGTTTGACTTCATCATTGTCGATGCTCCATGTTCTGCCACTGGTGTTATTCGGCGCCATCCTGATATAAGACTAAATCGTAGAGAAGGTGATATATTAAAATTTTCTGAACAGCAAATATCGTTGCTTACTTCCCTATGGCCACTTCTGCGACCTGGTGGAAGACTGTTGTATATCACCTGCTCTATTTTGCCGCCTGAAAATGATCAAGTAATCAAGCAATTTTTGGCAAATACACAAGACGCTAGAATTAAATTAGTTCCGATCGAGGCTGGTACATTGACAAATCTTGGAATTCAACTGTTACCTCAACCAGGTGGCCCAGATGGTTTCTTTTACGCAATGCTTGAACGCATCTCGAATTAGATCAAAACAGGTCGTATAATGGGCATAAAGATTACTGCTTGAAGATCTTGAAGAGGCGCTCAATTAAAAAACTACGGTCAATAAGTTTTTTTTTAGGATTGCTTGGAGCCCAATGCTTAAGCCTATCAACTGTGTATGCTGATTTCACTATTTTGCAAGGCACTTCAGTTATAGAAAGAAATAGACTTCGAACAAATGCTCAAATTGAGCTAAAGTTAGACAATGCCCCATCTGACGCCCTGCGAGCGGGTATTCCGTTAACATTGTCGATCCAAATGCAACTAATAAAAAAAAACAACTTTCTTTTGAAGCAAGTAATATCAAACTGGCAATATCAATACGTTCTTGACTACCATCCACTTTCCGGGCGTTACCTGGTGAACGATATAGCATCAAATCAAATGAAAAGTTATTCAACCTTAATAGAAGCGCTAAATTCATTTTCACGGTTTAGATCGTCAGAGAGGATGATGAATCTAAAACAAGATAGTGGTCGCTTATTAGTACGTCTTAGAGCTGTTCTTGAAACTAATTCTTTACCAAAGCCTTTGAGATTGATCACCTTCTTTTTTCCTGAATGGCAACAAACCAGTGAGTGGAGACAATGGAATATAGTTCAATAGCATCGCGTATCGTGAGGCCAGGGCCAACGATTTTTTTATCTACCCTACTCTTGGTTGCCTCATTTCTACTCACACTAGCGACGCAAGATGTCAACCTTTTCGATGACTATTATTTAGCACTAATATCATTCAACATAATAGGCGTAATAGTTTTAGCGCTCCTCACCACTTTAAACATTTGGAAATTAGTCCGAGAATTTAAATCCCGAGTAATGGGTTCTCGATTAACACTTAGGTTCGCTGGAGCTTTTTCCGTATTAACACTAACACCTTTGATAATCGTTTACTTTTTCGCTGTAAATTCAATGAGCAGAGAAATAGATTCATGGTTCGATGTAAAGATTGAGCAAGCATTAGATGATGCTCTTCTTTTAGGTCGATCATCACTCGAAACAATCAAGTATGATGTACTGGAAGATGTCCGAGCAGCGGCCAATCGCATAGATCGGTCAGGATCCGAGGGAGGAATGGCAAGATTGATGGATGAACTCCGGGAGGATGGAGGATTCATACAAGTTAGTCTTCACTCAAATACTGGTCAAATTTTGCCGCCATGGAGTAGTGGGCTTATAGGATCTCTCGTTCCAGATGCGCCAGATGCGTCTGTGCTACAAACTATCAGACGAGGTCTTGACTATGCCAAAATCGAGCCTGTTTCAAGTGGCAACCTTCGATTAAGAGTAGCGGTATCAGTGCCTAACTCAAGTCCTTTACGACTTCTGCAAGTTCTTTATCCGTTGCCACTACGTCATTCCAGACTGGGAGAGAGCATTCAGTCTGCCACCGCAGATTTTGAAAAGTTGCAATATATGAGAAATCCATTGAAATTCAATTTCATAATAACCTTATCGATGGTAGCTCTTACAACTACCTTAATTGCTTTATGGGTCGGTATTTATCTTAGTAGGCGCATGGTATCACCGCTAGGCAATCTCGCTGAAGGAACACGAGCTGTTGCACGAGGAAATTATCAAACTCAATTGCCCGTTATTAGTTCCGATGAATTAGGTGTTTTAGTTGAATCATTTAATGAAATGACTCGACGTATAAATAGCGCACAGAGTGAGCTCCACAAATCCCGTCGAGATGCGGAAGAACAACATGCCTACCTAGACACTGTGCTGACTCATTTGTCTTCTGGAGTCATTTCGTTTGACGCTGAAGGCACCCTTAAAACATTTAATAGTGGAGCCAATCGGATTTTAGAAACAGATCTCGGAATCTACAAAGAAGCAAGCATTCCCACATTGGCTGAAAACCTTTCAGCAATCGAACCCTTCTTCTCTGTGATTAGTAAACATGTATTGAATAATGAACAAGAATGGCAAGAGCAAATTATATTGCATAATCGCCAAGGGCGGAAAACACTAGTTTGTAGCGGTACGCGATTGCCTGATCAGAAGGGAGAAAGCGCAGGATATGTAATTGTATTCGATGACGCTAGCAAACTAATTCAAGCACAGCGTGACGCGGCTTGGGGTGATGTGGCACGCCGTCTGGCTCATGAGATCAAGAATCCACTAACTCCTATTCAATTATCAGCCGAACGAATCAGACGGAAATATCTAGATCAAATAGATCAAACTGAAAAAGCAAATTTGGATAGGGCGACGCGAACTATAATTGAACAAGTTGAATCGATGAAAACTTTAGTTAATGCTTTTTCTGAATATGCACAACCGGTTCAAATAAAAATACAAAAGGTAGACCTTCATCAATTGATTCGTGATGTTGTTGAATTACACCAACAACAACAAAATCAAACAAGATATACGTTTCAATTCCAACATAATCTTCCCGATGTGCTTGCGGATCCAGCAGCACTAAGGCAGATACTGAACAACTTAATCTTGAATACTAAAGATGGTTTAATAGGTATGCATGACCCACAAGCAAGAATCTCAACTTATTTAGTGACAAAAAAGGAACGACAAAATGTAATACTTGAATTCTCTGACAATGGTCCAGGATTCCCACCAGAACTACTAGAAAAGATTTTCGATCCTTATGTTACAACTAAAGAAAAAGGTACCGGACTTGGACTAGCTATCAGCCGGCGACTTACATCTGAAATGGGTGGAAATATTCACGTTGAAAATCAAAGGGATGGGGGTGCAACCGTTATAATTGAACTACTGGCAGACGCCCACATTGAGAAAAACGGATAAGAAAATTCATGAGACCAAAAACCGTACTTATTGTCGACGATGAACCCGACATTCGCCAAATTGTAGGGGAAATTCTCAGAGATGAGGGTCTGAATGTAGAGACAGCTGAAAACGCCGATGTTGCTAGGGATATGTACAATAAGCATTCTCCAGATCTTGTGCTTGTCGATATCTGGATGCCTGACACTGATGGCATTACCCTACTAAAAGAATGGAAAGTAAGAGAAAATTCTCCGCCGGTAGTGATGATGTCAGGTCATGGCACAGTGGAAACTGCAGTTGAATCAGTTAGGGCGGGAGCATATGATTTTTTGGAGAAACCTCTTTCGCATGCCAAACTTCTCGTGACTGTAGAGCGTGCCCTAGAGAGTCGTTATCTAAAAGACCAAAATCTATTGCTTAGAAACCGATTAGAGCCAGTTTCAGTTGTATGTGGTCGTAGCTCTGCTATGGAAGCTCTTCGTCGACAAATTGGCAAAGTTGGGCCCACAGATTCCTGGCCGTTAATTTCAGGTGAATCTGGATCAGGAAAAAGCGTCACAGCTAGAGCCATTCATCAAGCGAGTCTAGTTAGTGGGGCACCGTTTGCTGAGATTCGTATTTCCTCAATGGCAAATCACAACGCTGCTCTTAGTCTTTTTGGTCAGGAAAAAAACGGGGTCATTCGATCTGGAGTTTTGGAAGATGCCAATCATGGTACTCTCGCATTAGATGACATAAGTAACCTCGACTTAGGAGTACAAGATCAACTTCTAGAAGTCCTCGAAACCAAAAGTTTCTGTCGGCTCGGTGGCAACGAAACTATAAGAACCAATATCCGATTTATAGCAATAACCAACCAGAATCTCGAGGAAAAAATTGCAGCTGGGCACTTTCGAGAAAAACTCTATAAATATTTTTGCGATGTTTCAATATGGGTTCCTCCTTTGCGGCAACATCGTGAAGATATTCCTGAATTGGTCGACTATTACTCAAAAATTATAATCGATAGCGAACATTTGCCATTCCGACGCTTTTCTACAGCAGCCGTTAATTTAATTCGGAATGGTGAATGGTCGGGAAATGTTCGCGAATTAAGAAACGCTGTACAACAACTTTTGTTATCAGCGCGTAATGAGGAGATAGACTTGCAAGAAACACGAGTCGCGATTAATAGTCTAGATAGAAAGGTTGCTGAAAATAGACCTTCGCCATATAGTGGCGATTATGACCAACCACTAAGGCAAGCTCGAGAGGAGTTTGAAAGAAGCTATTTTATCCATCATCTAGAAAAGGTGACAGGCAATATGACAGAACTCGCTAACAGATCCGGAATGGAGCGCACACATCTCTACCGAAAGCTAAAAAGCCTAGGTATTGATCCGAAATCAATCAAAGATAAGCAAGATCATCTACCGACATAGCTTTTTTAAAAATGAAAATTATTATACTCGGCGCGGGGCAGGTTGGTCTTTCCATGGCGGAGATTCTGTGCCGAGAAAATAATGATTTAACTCTAGTAGATAATAATCCATTAAGACTAGAGGGACTTCAAGACCGACTAGATCTAAGAACTATACTAGGCTCTGCTTCCCATCCAAATGTTCTAGAGCAAGCTGGAGGTGCTGATGCTGACCTTCTCCTCGCTGTGACCAGTCAAGATGAAGTAAATATGGCTGCATGTCAGATCGCGTATAGCCTGTTTCGCACACCTACAAAGATTGCTAGAATTAGATCGGCTTCCTACTTATCGCACCCCGATATATTTTGTGACCAAGCAATCCCTATCGATGTAATTATCAATCCAGAAGAGATAGTTACACAACAGGTATTTCGCCTTATCGAATATCCCGGAGCGCTTCAAGTAGTTGATTTCGCAGGTGGCCAAATTCAGTTAATTGGTGTTCGTGCATATTTTGGAGGACCGCTAGTCGGACACGAATTAGGTGAACTCCGCGATCATCTTCCAACAGCGAAAACCCGGGTTGCAGCGATATATCGAAATAACCAAGCAATCATACCGCATGGTGATACGGTCATTGAACCAGATGACGAAGTCTTTTTCGTTGCAGACCGCAATGATATACGTAAAGTAATGAGCGAACTACGCCTCTCAGAAAAAACGGGGAGACGTATCATGCTCGCTGGTGCAGGCAACATAGGACTTCGACTAGCTCAAGCTCTAGAAAAAGGTCACTACCAAGTGAAAATTATTGAGTCTGACCGAACACGGGCACGACACATTGCAGAACTATTAAATCAAACTGTGGTTCTTCATGGCAACGCGGCAGATGAAGACCTAATGGCGCAAGAAAATATTGAAAACGTTGAAGCATTTTGCTCAATTACGAATGAAGATGAAACCAATATTCTGTCAGCAATGTTATCCAAACGACTTGGGGCGCGCCGTGCAATGGCGTTAGTGAATAGATCAGCTTACGTTGATTTAGTCGAAAGCAAAACCTTAGATATTGCCATCTCTCCGAATGTTGTTACAGTAGGCACCCTTTTAAGACATATCCGTCGAGGAGATACTGTCGCAGTGCACTCACTCCGTCGTGGTGCAGCTGAGGTTATGGAAATTGTTGCACATGGAGATCGATCAAATTCTCGGGTAGTAGGGAAAAAGATTGACGAAATTCAATTTCCGCCTGGTACAACATTAGGTGCTATACTGCGTAATGGTGAAGTAATCACTGCTTTTAGAGATGTCGTAATACAATCGGAGGACCACCTTATAATCTTTGTCATTGATAAAAGGCATATTCCTCAAGTGGAAACACTGTTCCAAGTATCAGTTACATATGTCTAAGTAATATTCGTACAATTTATATCATGCACCCACTGGTCATCATGAAAATCATGGGGATACTTCTTTCTTTTTTTAGTATTTCTCTGCTACCACCTGCAACAGTTTCTCTCCTCACTAATGACGGTAATGAAGGTCCGTTTCTACTAGCTTTCACTTTTACAGTTGCAACGGGTTTTGGTTTATGGTTTTTTGCACGTAGAAGTCAAAAAGAACTGAGAATTCGAGATGGCTTTGTTATTGTTGTACTATTTTGGACAGTTCTAGCGAGCTTTGGATCTCTACCTTTTCTGTTTTCTTCGAATCCTACGATGTCAATCACTGACGCGTTCTTTGAATCAATGTCAGGCCTGACTACAACAGGAGCTACAGTACTTGACCAAATCGATACATTGCCGATTTCGATTCTTTATTACCGACAGCAACTTCAATGGTTAGGTGGAATGGGGATAATTGTTCTAGCAGTCGCAGTCATGCCAATGCTCGGCATCGGTGGGATGCAATTATACCGGGCGGAAACTCCCGGCCCCATGAAGGATACAAAACTAACACCTAGAATTAAAGAAACCGCCAAGGCGTTGTGGTACATCTATCTTGGATTAACGATAGTATGCGCTCTATCATACTGGTTAGCAGGGATGAATATTTTTGATGCAATCAGCCATAGTTTTTCCACAGTATCCATTGGGGGATTTTCAACGCATGACCAAAGTATAGGGTACTTTAATAATAGAGCAATCTATGCAGTAACTACGATCTTCATGATAGTTTCCGGAATTAATTTTTCACTACATTTCCTAGCCTGGCGCTCGCGCCGTATCAGTACATATAAAAATGATTCAGAAGTTAGAGCTTTCATTCTAATCCTCATTATTTTAACTATTGTTACCTTGACAGTCCTCATTTTGACCGATACGTTTGAAAGAACCAGTGATGCTTTTTGGCATGGAATTTTTCAAGTGGTTTCTATAGCAACGACCACCGGTTTTACTACATCAGGATATCATTGGTGGCCAACATTCTTGCCTGCCATGCTCGTGTTAGCTAGTGCTATTGGAGGATGCGCAGGCTCAACAGCCGGTGGAATGAAAGTCATCAGAGGCATCCTTTTGTACAAACAAGGTCGACGACAAATTGAATTATTAATTCATCCAAAAGCGCTAATTCCTATTAAACTTGGCGGCAAACCAGTTTCAGAACAAGTGTTAGAGTCAGTTTGGGGCTTCCTTGCCCTATATGTATTCAGCTACATAGTTCTTGGGCTCTCTATGACTGCCACCGGTGTCGACTTAGTGACAGCATTTTCCGCTGTTACTGCCTGTCTAAACAATTTGGGGCCTGGACTTGGTTCTGTAGCCGAGACATATAGCAACTTAACCAATTCGGGTAAATGGATCTTATGTAGCGCGATGTTAATGGGGAGGCTTGAGCTTTATACTTTACTCGTGTTATTAACGCCCGCTTTTTGGCGCCATTAATGGCCAACTAGAATACTAAATTTAGCAGTTATTATTTGAAACAATCAATACAAATTGTGAGTGGCTCTCTGTAATGCTTCATATACCTCATCCGGAAGTATCTCACGAATACAGAATTTAGAACAATTAGTTCGGCGGTAGCAACGGCTACAATTCATCTGTTTTGCTCGCACAAAAATAGTTTTATTGTTGGTTGGACCGACCTTAGACTCATCAGTTGGGCCGAAAAGAGCAACAGTTGGTCGATCATGAGTAGCCGCAACATGCAATGCAAAACTATCCATAGTCACTATTACTGGCGCACGAGAAACAAACTCCGAAAACTCTGGCAACGTCAAACTACCAGCCAAATTCACAACTCGATCTTCATCAATCCCCATCAATCCACTAGAGATAAACTCCTTATCGGCTGAGTCACCGGTAAATATAAGCCTAATATCAGGTGATAATTTTTCCGACAACAAGACAAATTTTTCTAGAGGCCAATTCTTAGTGGGCCAACGACTAATAGGACAGCATAATATCCATCTATGATCATCCAAATCATTTTCGTTTACGATCTGATCTACCTGACTTTTTTCTTGTTTCGACGTAAAGAATTCCATCTCAAAGCCGCCTAAACCCAGGCCTGCAGATTGAATTAACCCGTTCATTTCCTCTAGAGCATGCATACTAGGATTGTGAAAGTTTTCGACAAACCACCATCGGCCTTTAACTAAACGCCGTGTTGCTCGCGCACTCCAGAGAAAAATTATAGTTTTCCATCGGCCTTGAAGATCAATTGCTAAATCATATTCCTCAAGGCGTACCTCCTGAATCGTATTAAATATATGTTTTATGGTTTGGATCGGGTGATATAACCAATTTTTTTTAACACTATAACGATCAAAAAGAATAATCTTATTTATGTGAGGACTGTATCTGTATATATCATAAGCAGTTGTTGAGGTTAAAAAAGTTATGCGACAGTTGGGAAATGCACGTCGTATTGCTCGTACTTGGGCTGTAGAATGGAGAACATCACCTAGCGATGTTTGTTTTATCAAAAGGATCCTCATGCTAAACTTTCATTAATTCATGCATAAGGTGATTTGCCACCGTCTGGCCGCTTGTTGAACCATTTAATAGTCCAAAGATACTGTTCTGGTTTAAAGCCAATTCCATCTTCGAAAACTTCATTAATTCGCTTAGCGTCTCTAACATCATCACCAGTAGGAAATTCTCTAAGGTATGGTTGGATCTCGATCTCATACCGGCCAGTACTTAACCGACGGATAAAAGTCGGAAAAATCTTTGCTTCGGTAATGTTCGATAAACGCCCAACCACAGAAAGAGTAGATGTTTCAATGCCAAAAAAGGGAGCAAACACTGTGCGCCCTTGCGCTAGATCTTCATCTGGCATGATGTACCCTGCATTGCCTCGTTCTAGATAACGAATAAAGGCTCGAATCCCATCATCGCGCATCAAAATGCTAGCCCCAAATCGGCTACGACCGGTCCACAATATCCAGTTAAGCATTAGATTATGAGTACGGTTCATCATTGAAACGATTGGAAAGAATCTGGAAAGGTATACCCCCCCAAGATCCATGCAAGTAGTATGTGGTGTAATCAATATCGTTCGTTCACCAGCCTTTGCTATCTCTAACCAACTATCTAATCCCTTAACATTTATTAAACGCCGAAGACGTTTTTCTGATGACCACCATACCAGACCAAGATCGATGATTCCTCTACCATACGCATGAAAATGCTTGATTAACAATTCATCACGCATTTTTTCATCATATTTTGGAAAACAAAGTTGGAGATTTATTCTTGCAATCCGGGTTCGTTTCGAGTTTGCAACTCGAAACAAATTGCCTAACCAAGCGCCAATGACATCTGAAAAACGTCTTGGCAACACTGAAGTTATCATTATTAAAAACAAGAGCATCCAATAAACCCAATAATTTGGGCTCAGGAATAGGAACTTAAAACGTGGACCAGACAAACAAAGGCTCTCCTTAAGTATCGCGAGTCATTAGCCTATCTCGCTTGCTTACGGCCAGCGATACGAAGACGCAGAGCATTAAGGCTAATAAATCCCTCAGCATCACTCTGAGTGTAAGAGCCTTCATCATCTTCGAAGGTTGCTATACGTTCATCAAAAAGAGAATCAGTATCGGAACTTCGGCCTCTCACTATTATATTACCCTTATATAAATCAAGTTCAACTACTCCATTAACCGGCTCTTGAGATTCGTCAATCATCTTCTGCATCATAATACGTTCAGGCGCCCACCAGTAACCGTTATAAATCAGTGATGCATATTTGGGCATCAACTCGTCTTTTAAATGAGCAACTTCACGATCCAATGTAATTGATTCTATTGCGCGATGAGCCTTTAAAAGGATTGTTCCGCCTGGTGTTTCATAGCACCCACGTGATTTCATCCCAACATAACGGTTTTCTACGATATCAATTCTTCCAATTCCATGCTTTGACCCCAGCTCATTTAAAGCAGTCATCATTTCTCCCGGAGCTAATTCGCTACTATTCAAAGCTACGGGGTCTCCTCGGGCAAAAGTTATTTGAATTGTCTGTTTGTCATCAGGTGTTTTTTCTATAGCCTCAGTCCAACGCCACATACTATCCTCGGGTGGAATCGCGGGATTCTCTAATTCACCACCTTCGTATGAAATATGCAAGAGATTTGCGTCTGTCGAATATGAAGAACCACCGTCAGGGCGGGTTTCTACTGGTATATCGTATTTTCTTGCAAACTCAACAAGCTTCTCCCTTGAACCAAGGTTCCATTCTCGCCATGGGGCAATTATTTTTATTTCTGGATTTAATGCATAAGCGCTCAATTCGAATCTCACCTGATCATTTCCTTTGCCTGTCGCGCCATGTGAAATTGCGTTCGCACCAGTTCTACTAGAAATATCTACAAGATACTTGGCTATTAGCGGACGTGCTATAGACGTGCCTAGCAAATACTCACCTTCATACACTGCATTAGCGCGAAACATGGGGAAAATATATTCGCGAGCAAACTCGTCGCGCAAATCTTCGATAAATATTTTATTTACACCCATGGCTTTAGCCTTTTCTCGAGCTGGTTGAACTTCTTCTTGTTGTCCCAGGTCAGCGGTAAAAGTTATAACTTCACAACCATATTCCAACTGTAGCCATTTCAAGATTACAGACGTATCCAACCCGCCGGAATAGGCGAGAACGACTTTGGAGATCTCATTCATAAATGTGTTTATTCCTAAGGGTCCATTCAGGCTGCCCTAAACTGTGTTCTTTGTTAAATTATATCAATCTATTATTCACTAATTGAATAAAGATGTTGAGATACAATCATAGTTAACATTAGAATATCATCGCTTTATGCATAAAAATTGATATTCTTTTTTAAACTGCTAATTAACTAGGCTTTTAGGTTACTGTTTGATCTCTATATTATGAGTATTCGGCATTTTTTAACGCTCTTCGATCTAAGTTCCGATGAACTGAGTGGCTTGATTGATCGTGCTCAAACAATCAAGAATACTCATGAAGCGAGTGATCTTGGGTCTCTGATGTCCGGTATGACCATGGTAATGCTGTTTGAGAAACCTTCGACTAGAACCCGAATATCATTTGAGGTAGCTGCTACACATTTTGGCGGTCACACAGTATTTCTAGAGCCACAGCATAGCCAATTAAGTCGCGGAGAATCTTTGTCTGATACATCGAGAGTAATATCGAGCATGGCTGACCTAATTGTGATGCGAACATTTGCCCATGACAGAATTGTAACATTGGCTGAATTCTCAAGCGTTCCTGTAATTAATGCTATGTCCGATAGCTATCATCCTTGTCAACTACTGGCTGATGTCCTTACGTTTACAGAAAAAAAGGGATCAATCAGGGATGCTAAGATTTCTTGGGTTGGAGATGGAAATAACGTTTGTCATTCTTGGATCAATGCTGCCGTTAAATTTAATTTTGACTTACAGCTAGCCTGTCCCCCACGATATGAGCCTGACCCTAACATTTTAGAAGTCGCAAAAAATAGAGTTAAGCTTATGCATTCTCCCAAAGAAGCTGTCGCTAGATCTGATTTGGTCGTTACCGACACCTGGAGAAGCATCGGAAGTAAAATGGATAACGCGCAAATCAAACAAGATTTTTATGGATTTACCGTCACTAATTCACTGATGGAATTGGCTCATGAAGATGCTTTGTTTATGCACTGCCTCCCTGCATATCGTGGCGAAGAAGTTAGCGCAGAAGTAATTGATGGACCACAAAGTGTCGTCTGGGAAGAAACTGAGAACCGACTGCATGCTCAAAAGGCGCTCATGGAATTTTTAATTACATAAGGTTCAGCAGATTATTGTTGAGCATTGGCACAAAAAGAGTAATCCTAATCGGCGATTGAAAAACCCACCTAAACCACTAAGAACTTTCTCATTTCAGCCAAAGCATTTTTTTCAATCTGACGAATCCGCTCAGCAGACACGCCGTACTCCTTCGCTAGCATTCCCAATGTCGGTTTTTGTTGGTCTTGGTCTAGCCAACGTCGCTTAATAATATCGCGACTTCTCTCATCTAAAGCATCTAACGCAGTAGATAACTCATTGCTTTGATGCTTTTCCTCATTATCTCGAATTACCGTAATACCGGGGTCATTTCTAGAATCCGCTAACGACTCAGCCGGTGCGCTCCAGGAACTACGCTCATCACCTTCTAGATCGACATCAAATGTTAGATCATCTCCATCAAGCCTAGATTCCATCTCACGAACCACCTTGGGATCTACATCTAATTTTTTTGCCAGTGCCTGAATTTCTGATTCTCTCATACATCCGAGTCGAGCCCGATTCTTGCGTAGATTAAAGAAGAGTTTACGCTGCGCTTTGGTCGTTGCAATCTTAACCATTCGCCAATTTCGAACAACATATTCATAAATTTCTGCACGAATCCAATGCACCGCAAATGACACCAATCGAACGTCGCGAGTATGATCATACCGCTTAACTGCTTTCATGAGTCCGATATTACCTTCCTGAATTAAGTCTGCAAGAGGCAACCCATATCCTACAAAACCCCTAGCAATGGAAACAACATAACGAAGATGGGAAAAAACTAATCGACGTGCGGCCTCTAAATCTTCTTGCTCCCTATATAAACGTGCAAACTCCTGCTCTTCCTCATGCGATAACATCGGTGCATCTTTCACTGCTTGTAGATACCCAGTTAATCCCTGGCTCAGGTTAAAATCTAACGTGGCTGGAAGTGTTGCTTGATAAGTCATTTGTGTTTTTCTTTCTTTAGGTATGACAATTTTAGCACTCTTCTTTAGAGAGTGCTAATTTTTAGACAAAATAATTTTTTCTTTTTATTCATTTAATATCAGTATGTTATAAACTTTTCCGCGAACTAATCTAAGTTTAATCCGCTTCTTGAATAGTCAAAAAGTAGGCAAAAATGCTTCTGCAAATTCATTTGGATCAAACTGCTCTAAATCCTCCAGTCCTTCCCCAGTTCCTACGAATGGAACCGGTAGGCCAAATTCCTTAGCAAGCGCAACAATAATCCCTCCTCGGGCCGTACCGTCAAGCTTGGTTACACAAACTCCAGTCAGAGCTACAACATCATTAAAAGTCCTTGCTTGAGAGAGTACATTTTGGCCATTGCCGGCATCAACAACTAAAAAAATATCATGAGGTGCAGAGCTATCTACACGTTTTAATACCCTTTGAATTTTCCCTAATTGATCCATTAGCCCAGTATTAACATGTTGGCGACCGGCCGAATCGATAATCAATACATCAACACCTTTTGAGCGGGCTGATGCAAATGCGTCATGTGCAACTGCAGCTGGATCTGTTCCGTGCTCTTGGGATATCACTGGCAAATCGAGACGATCTCCCCAAACTTCTAATTGCTCAATTGCAGCGGCACGATATGTATCACACGCTGCTAACATCACGCTCCTATTTTGGCTTTTTAACCAATGTGCTAACTTCGCAACGGTAGTTGTTTTACCAACACCGTTTACACCGACAACAAGCAATACTGCCGTTTCTTTACAGGGTGTTAATGGTTTTAAAGTACTAACGGGATCAAGAATCCTTGCAATATCATTCCTTAATTCACGACGAAGATCATCTCCTGAAATGCCCTGCTCTAACTTCTTATTCTTACGAAAACCGTCCACGATTTCTTGGCTAACTTTGACTCCTAGGTCTGCCATGATTAACTGGTCTTCAATTTCTTCCCATAAGCTAGCATCAATTTTCCCAGTTTTGTTCACAAGATTCTGAAAACCTTCTGAAAGGAAATTTCTTGTTCTCGCTAATCGAGAAAATAGGTTACTTTTATTATCTGTCAAAACAAGATATTCTTTACTTTTTGAGTTAAATCAGCATTAATCGTACCATCTTATGCGTCCAATAGCTGAAGTTAATGATTCATAGAAAACCACAAATCCAAAAAGGCAGTCTACGAATAATCGGTGGCGTCTGGAAAAGCCGTGTAATCGAATTTTCTGGATCAAAGAATCTTCGACCAACAGCCGACTCTACTCGCGAAACCTTATTTAACTGGTTGGCGCCGGAGATTTCAGGCTCCAAATGTTTGGATCTATTCGCTGGAAGCGGATCTTTAGGCTTTGAAGCCGCCTCCAGAGGTGCTAACGAAGTACACATGGTGGATAATAATCATATTACTCATCAACAATTACTGCATACATGCAAAATCTTAGCAGCTATACAGATTAATGTTTATTGTCAAAATGCGTTAGATTTTTTGAAAAAATCAAAATTTGGCTACGACATTGTATTTCTTGACCCACCATTCCAAAACGATTTACTACCTGAAATAGTATCAATCCTGGAACAATCGGGCTCAATGATCGACAATGCATTAATATATATTGAGCAACCCAATAAAATTGATAGATTTGAGCTACAAGAGCGATGGAGCGTGTATAGGGAGAAACGTAGCAGTAACATTATATATGGTCTCTATAGACTAAATAAAAACCTAAAATCAACGCATAATTTACAAAGCAACTAAATAGTTAATTACCATCACATCATTGCTAGTAATATTATTAAACTCAACAAATAGAAAACATAGCTATGATTACAAAAGCGATCTACCCCGGCACATTTGATCCCATAACAAATGGACATATCGACCTTGCTGAGCGTGCGGCGAGGTTATTCGATAAGGTAATTGTTGGGATCGCGGAAAGTTCAGGAAAAAATCCAATCTTTTCAGCTAGCGAAAGGCTTGTGCTCGCCCAAGAAGTATTATCAGATATTAAAAACATCGAGGTTCAAGGATTTTCTGGTCTGTTGATCGATCATATGAAGGAAAATAGTACAAACATCGTGATCCGCGGGCTAAGAGCTGTAACAGATTTTGAATATGAGTTCCAATTAGCTGCCATGAACAGACATCTTTATGAGGAGATTGAAACAGTATTTTTAACACCATCCGAGAACTATACCTTTGTTTCTGCATCACTGGTTAAAGAAATTGCAATACTAGGCGGCGATGTTTCGAGATTTCTACACCCAAAGGTGTTGGTGGCATTGCAACAGAAACTCAATTGAAAATTTAGAATCAAAAAGACTCGGTAGATTGGTATCTCATGGCGCTACGTATTACAAATGAATGTATTAACTGTGATGTCTGTGAGACCGAATGTCCCAACGGGGCAATATATCAGGGATCAGAAATTTATGAGATCGAGCCCTCACTCTGCACTGAATGCGTTGGGCACTTTGATGAATCTCAATGCGTGGTGGTGTGCCCAGTTGCATGCATAGAGATAGATCCTAGTTGTCATGAAACAAGAGATCAACTGAAAAGAAAATTTGATAGGTTGACCTCTAATAAATAGCTCTGTCTTTTATAAGAAAAGGTTATGAAGTGCCCTAAATATCGAGACTTCGCCATAAATACCAACTAGCAACGGTTCGATAGGGTCGCCAACGCTTTCCTGCGCGCATTAGTCGATCGGATGGTGGAAGCTCAGAGTAACCTCGCAATTTCTGATAACCTCGCAATATACCTAGATCATTCACAGGTAGAACATCGGGTCTACCAAGATGAAAAATAAGTAGCATTTCAACTGTCCAGCGACCAATACCCCATATAGAACTCAATTTTTCAATAATCTCATCATCATGCATGCAATGTAACTTAGAGATTGATGGCACGCCCCCACCTAACGAAGCCTTGGCTAAATGCTGTAATGCCTTGATTTTCGATTTGGACAAACCTGCCGATTGAAATTGTTGCAAGTTCAAAGATAAAAGCTGCTCTGGACGCACTCGATGATGTGGAAAATTATCGAGAAGTCGAATATAAATTGCTAATGCAGATTTTCCCGTTAATTGCTGATATACAATACTCCTTACCAGGTACTCGAACACTGAGCGGTTTCGTCTAACTGTAAGTTGGCACTGACCAACTTTATTTATACAACGTCCTAGACCAGGATCAACTCTGCGTAGATGTGCCGATGCGGTTATAGGATCAAAAGTCATAAAACTTAAACGGTTCATGATTCACCTCATATAAAATATGACTAATTTATATTAACAACATTATTAAGAATAACAATATTCGAAAAAAAATGAATAAATTGCTATTTATCTTCCCAGGGCAAGGCTCGCAATATAAGGGCATGGGCAAAGATATGTTTTTAGAAATTCCAGTAGTTCGGGAAACATATGAAAAGGCTAGCGACATACTGAACTATGATCTAGCACAGCTTTCATTCGATGACACAGAAGACAAACTCTTCTTGACTCGCTATACCCAACCAGCGCTTCTTACTCATTCAATTGCATGTCTTAAAAGTTTCGAAATAGAATCAAATGGCCTATATTCCGCTCAGATAACAGCAGGTCACAGTTTAGGAGAATATTCAGCTCTAGTTGCAGCAAACTGTCTAACTTTTGAAACAGCACTGAAGCTCGTGCAAAAAAGAGGCGAGTTAATGGGGAAATACGGTACGGGTGAGATGCTCGCATTGCCGCTTAGCCAAGATATTGCTGAAACCTTAGCTACGAAACACTATTGCGGTATATCAGCCTGTAACCTACCCGAACAAACCGTGGTTGGCGGGCTGCCAAGCGATCTTGATAAACTAGTGACTGAATTAAGGGAAACCCATCCTCGTATAAAGCCAACTCGACTAGCAACTGAAGGTGCATTTCATACCTACTATATGATTGAGGCAGCGATCAAATTTCGACCCTTTCTTGAATCAACAAATTTCCAGCTTGCAAAATGCAATGTTGCCTCAAATTTTTCTGGGGTGTTTCATGAGAATAACGCTCAAGCTATGCGATTAAACTTATTCAATCAACTATTCCATGCTGTTCGTTGGCATGAGAACTTGCTAAATGCATTGCGCACTGATATCACACATGTTATTGAATTTGGTGGAGGTATTGGCAAAGGAAGCTTGCCGAGTGACAAAAAGCCAAACCTCGCTAGCATTATAAAACGAATATTTAAAAAAACAGATAATCCTGCCCAGTATCACGCGGTCATAAATCTAGAATCGCTGCAAACAACTATAAATCAACTCAATAACGACAAATCAGTCCCGTAATTAGATTCAAACTGGCATAGAATCTTGACCCAATAATGTAAAATTATTTTTACCTATAAATTTTTCAATTTCTCCAACTGTCAATTACTAGTCGAAAAAGTGCTAACTTACTTATTTTTTCTATTATTTCAATGCTCTCGATTTATCAATAAAAATGGCTATCATAAGCAAGGCAATTTTTTTCATATATCTAGTTTTTAAATATTAAAAGAACATAGTTCTAGATATAGATATTTTGCATTCGCTATTTCTTTATTCGGCAACTGTAATGATCTGGGGTTCTACCTGGATCGCGATTACTCTACAAATTGGAACAGTCTCTCCGGAGATATCCTTAGTCTATCGTTTCGCTATTTCTGCACTACTACTATTTATTTTCTGTGGAATCCGAAGGATCGAGCTACCCATCGGTTGGCGTATTCATGGTCTGATAATTATTTTAGGTTTCTGTCTTTTTGGTTTTAACTACTTTTTGTTTTATTTAGCTGCTGATCGAATTACAAGTGGGCTACTAGCAGTAATTTTTTCAACCATCACTGTTATGAATATTCTAAACAGCGCACTTTTCCTAAATCGACTAATAGAGGTGCGAATAATCTTTGGTTCAGTTGTTGGTCTGGTGGGAATTATTTTAGTCTTTTTGCCAGAAGTAAGAGGAACCGAGATGACGTCTGATGTTGTCTCCGCTGTAATCTTGGGTGTAATTGCTACGTATCTCGCGTCTGTTGGAAATATTGTATCAGCGCACATACAAAAAATCGGTGTTGAGGTAATTCCGAGTAACGCACTTGGAATGCTCTATGGCACTTTGATCCTGCTTTTTTATTCTATTATTAACAACTCTACCTTTAATTTCGACCTTAGCTTCGGATACGTGAGTTCTCTTGCTTACCTGAGTTTATTTGGCTCTGCTCTAGCCTTTACGCTCTATCTTACTCTTGTTGGAAAAATTGGCCCTGCAAAAGCAGCATATGCTACTGTTTTATTCCCAATCGTCGCACTAACTTTGTCTACTATGTTTGAGAACTATACATGGAGTAGCACCGCTAGCATTGGAGTCATACTAGTACTATCAGGAAATATCATTGTGATTACGACACACACACAAACAAAACAGCTGATTAAGAAAATACGTGATTCTTTTTAGCTAGGAAATTAGATATTTCGCTGCCGCGTATAATGTAACCAAATTGTTGCTACCAAACTAATTAGCAATGCTGGTAAAACTAAGATATTCATCATCTTCCATCCTACCCATTGGTGAAGCCATCCCGAAGACAGCGCAGTTATCGCCACTATCGACCATACCATAAAGTCATTCACTCCTTGTGTCTTTGCTTTTTCTGATGGAGTATATGATTCTGTAACCAACGTAGTACTGCCAATAAAGACAAAGTTCCAACCTAGCCCAAGCAGAAGAAGAGCGGTCCAGAAATTTGAAAAGCTTTGGCCTTGCAAACTAACAAAAACACAACAAAAAATTAGAGTGAGCCCTGCCATCATGACACGAGTCACTCCAAATTTTTTAATTAAGTATCCGGTAAAAAACGATGGTGCATACATGCCAAAAACATGCCACTGAAAAACAAAAGCGGTTTGACTAAATGTGTGCCCAGTTTTGGTCATCGCGATTGGTGTTGATGTCATGATTAAATTCATAATTCCATAAGCTGTTATAGCGCCTAACACAGCTACCACAAAAATCGGCTGAACTGTAATTTCTGCTAATCTCCGACCAGTCGACCCTCTCTCTAATACCGTAGGTAGAGGAATTCTGATACAACACATCAAAATAATAGATAGCCCATAAATCAGGGTGAGGCTCGCATAACTGCCGGCAAAAGGATAACCAGAGATCCAGTTACTTGACCAATTGGCGAGATTTGGTCCCAAAAAAGCTGCAACAACACCCCCAGCCATAACCCAAGAGATGGCTCGACTACGATAAGCTTCGGTAGCAACATCGGCGGCAGCAAATCGATAAAACTGGCCGAATCCGTTAAAAAAACCAATTATTAACGAGCCAACACAAAATAAATAAAAATTTTGGCCCAAAATCGCCATAGTTGCAACACAGGCTCCAATTATCCCTAGGATTAAACCCACTATAAAACCTACACGGCGTCCGACAAATTTCATCAAAAATGATGCGGGAAATACAGATAAAAGACTTCCAATGAAGACGCACGCTAACGGTAATGTCGCCCATGCCTCGCTACTCGCTAAAGACATGCCTATAAGTGGTGATGTAGCGATCATAAGCGAAGTCGCGGACATCATTAGGGCGAGACAAATAGACAGCAATACAACATTTCTCTTCATTAAGACAATGTCTTGATTCAAACCAATATTATCCACCTCACATGGATTTTCCTATCGAAAAACTACTCCCAATTATATCGGTGAAGAGATCAGTGCCCAAAATTTTATAATCCTTTGTTAAGGGCAAATTGTAGTTTCCGTTTACGTAAACGTCAATGATCGATATAATTCTCTATATAGCAACGCTTGATCTCTTGAGAAATAGGAAATGACAGAACTTCTGACCATCTCTGAACTAGCAGAAGAATTTGCAATCACGACAAGAACCATTCGTTTTTATGAAGACGAAGGCTTGCTTCAACCCAAAAGAAACGGGCGTCAACGGATTTATTCACGACGAGATCGGCTACGGCTCAGCCAAATATTGCGAGTTAAGGGTTTAGGCTTATCATTAAGTGAAATTTCAGAGATTCTTAACTTATACGACCTTGATCAGGATAACAAATATGAACTTGATAGACTGCTACAGAATGTGCGTCAGCGTCGAAATATATTAAAACAGAAACGCAATGATATTGATGCTACATTGATCGAATTGAAACAAATCGAACAAAGATGCAAGAATCGAATTGAGTCAACTTCCTGAACTCAATTATAGAACCCAACTGACTCGGTAAAAATATCTTGAATACATCTACTACATCTTACAGTGGTCTTCGTGTTTTATTAATTCTGGCCTGCCTAGTTATTATCATCGCAGGCTTAAAATCCGCTAGCGCGATTGTCGTCCCATTATTGATTGCTTTATTTCTTGCGATGCTCGTAACGCCTTTAATGATTTGGCTTCGTGAAAAAGGAATACCAACAATAGTTGCATTGATCCTTATATTAATCATACTAATTGGGTTCGTCGCTATTGTTGGCTCGCTTATTGGTACATCAATAAACGAACTTAGTGGAGCACTTCCTGCCTATGAACAAAAACTTCGGGTAGCGCAAGAAAAGACAATCATTTTTGTTGGAAGCCTCGGCATTGATCTGCCAACGGAAGGAATAGGTGAGTTAATTGATCCAAGAGAAGCTGCCCAATTGTTTGGTGGACTACTCACTAGTTTTGGCGGTATTTTGTCTGATAGTCTTTTGATAATTTTTATGGTGCTTTTCGTTTTAGTTGAGGCAATTGCACTACCGGCAAAACTAAGAACAATTTTCCCAAACCCTGAAAAAACGATGGTTAATTTCGCGGGTTTTATGGAAGATTTAAAAAAATATTTAGTAATAAAAACTGCAGTTAGTCTGCTAACGGGGGTGCTCGTAACTATATGGTTAACCATTCTAGGCGTTGAATTCGCAATCCTGTGGGGATTTTTAGCATTTTTACTCAACTTTGTTCCTTATGTTGGATCTCTTATCGCGGCAGTGCCAGTAGTAGTTCTTGGGATGTTGGATATTGGCTTAACTCACGCAATACTAATTGCGGCGGGCTATTTGACTGTCAACATGATAGTAGGCAATCTGCTTGAACCCCGCTTCATGGGTCAAGGTGTTGGACTGTCTACCCTTGTGGTATTCCTATCACTGGTATTCTGGGGATGGGTCTTTGGGCCTGTTGGGATGTTTCTTTCAGTGCCGCTTACGATGTTGGTAAAAATTGGCTTAGAGCATTATCCAAAAAGCCAGTGGATAGCAGTGTTACTGAGTGCCGAAATCAAGAAAAAACGATAATGGATCCTACCACCGATCAAGAAGTACAACTTTTAGCGATTTCTCCACTCGATGGACGTTACGCTGATAAAACTTTACAACTGAAATCAATCTTTAGCGAATTTGGCCTCATAAAGTATAGAGTTATGATAGAAGTTAAGTGGCTAGTTGCTCTTAGCAATTGTACAGAAATTATCGAACTGCCATCATTCTCTAAAACAGAACTTGAATATCTTGAAAATATGATTAATCAATTCTCATTGACTGATGCAATAAGTGTAAAGAACATCGAGCACGTAACGAATCATGACATTAAGGCAGTTGAGTACTTTTTGAAAGATAAATTAACTAGCAAAGAAGAGATTGGTGACGTAACACAATTTATCCATTTCGCATGCACCTCAGAAGATATCAACAATCTTGCTTATGCATTAATGCTCAAAGAGGGAAGAGAGCAAATTATATTGCCTATGCTGCGCCAAATCAGAGATCAGCTTGAAAAGCTCGCGCGCGAATACTCGCATACTCCTATGCTAGCACGCACTCATGGGCAAGCTGCGAGTCCTACTACAATGGGAAAGGAGTTAGCAAATTTTTTGTCCAGACTGAAAGTAGCATCAAATAGGCTTGAAAATATTCCTATATATGGAAAATTTAACGGAGCGGTAGGTAACTTTAATGCTCATGCTATTGCGTATCCTGACATAAATTGGCCTGAATTAACTCAAATATTTGTCGAAGAGCTTGGTCTTTCTTATCAGAGAATGACGACCCAAATTGAGCCTCATGACGGAATCGCAGAATACTGTCACGGCCTCCGGCATATTAATACCATTTTGTTGGATCTAAATCGTGATCTGTGGACATATATTTCACTTAACTACTTTCGCCAAAAGGTTGTGCCGGACGAAATCGGTTCTAGCACTATGCCACATAAAGTAAACCCGATAGATTTTGAAAATTCTGAAGGAAATATTGGCATAGCCAATTCCATCTTGAGCCATCTAGTTGAAAAACTTCCTATTAGTCGCTTGCAACGTGACCTAACTGATTCAACCACACTACGAAACCTAGGTGTTGCCTTTGGCCACAGTCTGGTTGCATATGTATCTATCCTAAAGGGTCTGGATAAATTGGAATTAAATACAGCAGTCCTAGCATCAGAACTGGATCAGTCATGGGAAATACTCTCAGAAGCAATACAAACGGTGATGCGACGACATGCGATCGAAGAATCTTATGAACAACTCAAAGAACTTACACGAGGTAAAGAACATATCACGCCTGAACTTCTAAAAAACTTCATAGAGCAACTTCCAATACCAGATGAGTCTCGGGATGCTCTTCTACGACTTAGTCCAAAAAATTATTTAGGTCATGCGATAGATTTAACTTTGGACTCACTGGAAGATAAGTGAAGCATCTTCTCTTTTGACTAAAACTCATGAAGTTATCATGATTCGTCTCTCTAAAATCATGGCTGACAGAGGGATATGTTCCCGTCGTGAGGCAGATGAAATGATCCGACACGGCCTTGTTATTGTGGATGATGAAATTATATCTAAAGTGGGGACAAAGACACGACCAGATGCAAAAATTGTTTTAGCTCCTGAAGCAATTTCTGCCCGTGCTAAATTAACTACTATCTTAATAAACAAACCGCCTGGTTATGTAGCAGCACAGGCGGAGAAATCGTACATTGATATACGCACTCTAGTTACACCAAAGAATCAATATAACGCCAATCAAAATGATAAAAATAAGGTGATTGACAGAAAATCACTACACACTGCTGGTCGTCTCGACATTGATTCTTCGGGACTTTTAGTTCTGACTCAAGATGGCGCCATCGTTCGAAAACTTATCCACCCTACACATCCAATATCAAAAGAGTATATTGTTCGGGTGAATGGACAGATTACTCAGTCCGCTATCCGATTACTCCAGAAAGGATTATCATTAGACGGTAGAGCGCTTCGCCCTGCTGAAGTTTCACAAATCAATAGGGATCAACTGCACTTTACACTGCGCGAAGGCCGAAAACGACAGATCCGTAGAATGTGTGAGCTCGTCGATCTTAATGTTAAGTCACTGGTTAGAGTCAAAATTGGAAAGCTTTACCTAGGAGATTTACCGCGCGGAAAATGGCGATTTATGCGGACAGATGAGTGCTTTTAACATCTGACATCTATTTATGAACTAAAAAGTGGCCCAACACACCACGGGAACACAGTAAACTAACCCAAGAAAATTCAGGACGTCGCAAAAAATTAAAATTGGCCTATGTCCACGCTAGCAATTCTATTATCCCTCTTGGGGCTCAGCGTTTGCATCAGTATATTCTGGGCAACTTGGAGATTAGTGTGGAAAAATTCCGATGATGACCCCAATGTGAAATAATCATTCGGTATATTTCTTAAGATAAAATAACATTGCTTTTTACAAAATGTCCTAGGAAGGAAGCTTAAGATGCGCATGCGATTCACAATTATTGCTCTTTTATTGGTCTCTGTAGTTGGCTGCACTTATCCTTTTTTCACAAAAGCCACAGACATTACTTTAGAGAATCCATCTATATATAGAAATCTCTTAACGTGAAGTTAATATTATTTGGTATGCAAAAACGAACTTTAGCTACAATAATCATCTTAGGGAGTGAGGTCGGCATGTACTGTCCTACAAAAGATCTTAGATTTTTATACTTTAGCATGAGCACTTCGTCAATCCCTCTTCTTAGTAGCTAGTAGCACTAATTTGGAAAGAACGAATTCCGCTCAAAATCTTCCTTGATAGGCGTTAACAACACGTACATAAACATTAATCTCTCTAAGGATAAGAGAAAAAATAATAATTAACGTAACTTATACGGGCCCATCTTATACTAAAAAAATTCCAATTAATCCCAAAAGAAATACAGATACACCAATAATAGCAACAACAATGCCTACGCCTTCGCCTTCGCTCATACCATTGGTTTTTGCGTCATGATCCATAATCAGTTTAACTCTGTTTTTTGATGTGTGTGAACTTCAATTATATCGGAGAAAACGATATTTCTGTGCCGCGGACATCAAAAATTTATTCCACCATGGGTTGAGCCAAGATCCATAGACTTAACATCGTATAGAGCACCATCAACACGATCATGGGAATTTGGCTATACAATGCGGTTCTAATGTTACGAAAAATACTGAGGGCTGTTTTATGGGCTATATAAACTGAAATTACGTGCCCAGATACAACAGCGCCCACTGCTACATACCAACTAGTGCGGGCATCTATAACGCCAATATTTGGACGATATCCCGATGTGCCGAAAATATTCCACCCAATACCAAGGGGGTCGGACAAAAGAGGTATCAAATACTGTCCTGTTATAAGCAAAAATGAAAGGTAATGCGCAAGATGATAAGCAATCGCTATTGGAACTAGTGTCAAAATAAATGAGCAAGCGACATCCAGAGTGTTAATATTTCTATTGGAATCCGAGTTTGGTTTAGAAGCTAGCACGACCCGAACCATGAACCAGCAAAAAACCACATAAATAAGAAAAAACAGCAGGGGCACTAACAATAATGCAAAGTTTCCAATCAAAAAAATCTCTTCGGCTATGCTACGATCAAGAATATTTAACCAAAGGGGTGTTTCGAGGAACCCATCAAAAGTAACGGATGCGAGTAAAATTAGAACAAAAACCATTAGGGAAAGAGGTACGCTGTTAGTTTGTAGGAGTCCAACTCCTAGAGGTCGGAGGTTCCATTCGACTTGACTAGTTTTAGCATACCTTACACACCCATATCCATTCACACAGTCTTTGCTAATGTGAGGACATGAGTAAATCTGGCACTTTTTTTGACTACCGATAGAGCGGACACGAATTTCCATAGGCGAAAATCCAGAAAACACTCTAAAAACCAAAAAAAATGGATCTGCGTTATTCAGCCATGTCTCTCGACCATATAAAAACATTCCGAGCCAGGTTGTACATCCATAAACGGTAACAACCATCGCTAAATTTCTGGGATCGCTCCCATCAGTCCATAGAAGCTCTGCCCAAAAAAAACCGATCAATCCGATTACTGCCGGCCACATTTGCCACGACTTTGGATAAGGCAGATTGCGTGACAAATTTTTTACACCGAAATGCCGTCCTAAAAGAACTTCCGTCCATGCAAACAGAGTTCCAAAAGGATTAATTAGCGCCCACAAATTACCCACCAACACAGAAAAATATACGACTCCGACCCACCAAATAACCCAAACCAAAACTGGCGTCACATTGTTATAGGGATTGGCGTCACCCCAATATCCTGCAATTATTGCGATAATAAGAATAATTACTCCGATCAATCTAACCATAAATAGAACAAACTGCTTAGTAAGCATGCGGAAAAACGCGTACCTTAGTAGATTAATCCGAGGATAATGAAACTGTTCAAATGTTGTTGTCGCAAACATTGCTACCAAAACGAACGACAGAATAATAGTGGCACCGGCACCTACAATCCACAATGATAATGGCACAGGCAGATCATATCGAGCGCCAAATCCATGCGCTCTAACTACATTACAGCATGAAAAAAATGCTAAAAATGCGAAAATCCAATAACGAAATCTGAAACTCTTCACTATATCAATATCTGTTGCGTTTCAAGAGGTTTTTTCATCGGCTATATTATGTTCTTAATTTTCTGCACAATCTCTGTTATTTAAGCCCCACGGCAAAGTAGTCCGACATAAAATAGCTTTAGTCATGCTAGATTTCTCCACTAATGCTTCTCTGAGATCTGCATCGCTCAAATTGGCTCCCTTCATTCGGGCCCCACTTAGATCCGCTCCCCGCAACACAGAGTGTTTCAAATTCGCGTTACGAAGATCTATTTTACGTAAATTGGAAAAACCTAAATTAGCTCCACTAAGATCCGCGTTCTGGAGATTAGCTTTCCTTAAATCAACTTGGACTAACCTGGCATCACGAAGATCCGCATTAACAAGAATAGCCCCAAAAAGTATGGCTCGCGTTAAATCTGCTTTTACTAAAGTAGCGCCTTTTAATTTAACCGCCGTAAAATCTACCCTTACGAGATCCGCACCATTGAGATTTGCATCATCAAAATCAGCGCCGCGCAAATCACAGCCACGGCAACCACCAGTAGCTTCTAAAGATTTTATTCTCGCCATAAAAATGGGATCGGACTTACGCCTATCGAGCTCCTCACCTCCAGGACGGAAATGCACGGCTAATTGGGTACTTATGTTAGTATGTGGTAGGTCTGATTTTGATGCTGTAACTAATGCCAATCCTGTCATGTTTGCTCTAGCTAGCGCACAATTTAGGATAGAAACAGCCAAAATAAGGCCGCAAAAAAAACCAAGTTTGTCGAATGTTGATGAGTTAAACAAAGGCAATGCCACTTGATAAAGCTCGAGAACTTATGAGAATCGATTCCTTCCCTCTTAATCTAAGTGTTTTTAAAACTAGCTGTATTTTACTGCGACTGAGCGACCATATACTCGACCGCAGCTGCCACTTCCCCATCACTTAGAGAGGGATTGCCGCCTTTTGCAGGCATGACACCTTTCTCACCCTGGAATCCATTAATAGCGTGATTAATCAGTGTGTCCATGCCAGCGATCATACGCTCTTCCCAGGCAGGTATATCTCCCGTCCGTGGAGCACCTGCTATCCCAGCGCCGTGGCAAGCCATACAGGCCATAGAATAGACTTGCTCTCCGTCAGGCAGAGTATCATCACTGACGAGACTCTCGGCGATTTCAACTTTAGGCGACTCCTCACTTTTTAATAATTCTTCCTCTGTTTTTTCGACATTGATTTGACCGACCATGGAAACACGATCACCAACCCCGGAACCACCCCCTAGCAATGAACTTCTTTGTTGCTCCACTCGATTCGGCGTATCCAGATGCCAATCAACAAAAACTACAATAACTAAAACAAAAAGAAGCGAACAAATGGTGAGGAAACTTTTCATAGGACGTTTTTCAGAATGTTAGGTTAAATTTATACATAATGGCCGACCAATAAATTATCCATCAGGAAAATAGACATCTTTAGTGGTGTGCTTCAACTACGAAGTCATTCGGACTAAGAAAAATTTCCCTCGCAAAGAATGTGTAATCTGCTTCCAGAGCACCTATGCCAACGAAGACAATGAGCACTAATGGCGGAACCAGAACTGCGTATACTAATGCGAACCGCTCCCAGATCATATGCATGAAAACAGCAACAATCAAGCCAGCTTTCAGAAACATAAAAATTACGATAAGAAACCATCTTATCCAGCCTTCAAACTGCCAATAATCAACCATATAAGACATGGCACTTAATACAAAAAGTAGCGCCCATATTTTAAAATATACCCCGAGTGGGTGTTGTTGTGTTTCTGTCTGTGCCATGTTTTCCCTACCAAAGATAAAAGAATGCGAATATGAAGACCCAAACTAAATCCACAAAATGCCAGTAAAGGCCCATAGTTTCGACCATTTCATAGCGTTGAGGTCTGCCAGTCATGAATCCAGGGCGCTCTTCATCCATATTTCCTCGCAAAACCTTAACTGCGACAATGATCAGGAAAATAACACCAATAGAAACATGCGTACCATGAAACCCTGTGATCATAAAAAAGATAGCTCCGAACTGTGGTGCTCCCATTGGATTACTCCATGGACGCACTCCTTCCTCAAAAATGAGCTTAGACCATTCAAAGACCTGCATACCAACAAAGGTTGCGCCTAATAACGCTGTGATCAACAAGAGTATAAATGTAACCTTACGATTTTTTCGGTAACCGAAATTTACTGCTAACGCCATTGTCCCGCTACTTGTGATTAACACAAAGGTCATGATGGCAATTAAGATCAGCGGGATCTTTTGGCCAAAAAGAGTGAGCGCAAATACCTCGCTAGGATAAGGCCAAGGATCAGTTGTGGACATACGAACCGGCATATAAGCAATCAGAAAACAGCTGAATATAAAAGTATCGCTGATCAAAAATATCCACATCATCGCCTTACCCCAAGGCACGCGTTTAAACGCTACCTGATCAGACGACCAGTCGGCGACCACCCCTGAAGTACCAGGTAATAATTCAGTAGTATCCGCAGTTGTTGCTTGCGAAGTTTGCGTCATTGATTCTCTTCTCCTTGCTCCCTAGGTTACCAGTATGAGTACAAATAGCACCAACCAAACCAGTAAAAGAAAGTGCCAATAAATAGCACACAGCTCCAAAATCATACGAATTCGAGCAAAGTTTCCTTTACCATGCACTCGAATCACCGCGCGGATCCAAGCTACAAGCCCACCAATCAGATGTAGGCCATGCACCGCAGTTAACATATAAAAAAATCCGTTTGAAGGATTTGAGTCAACAAAATAGCCAAGCTGTCCAAGTTGTTGCCATGCAAGCCATTGGCCAACTAGAAAGACAATTGCACACCCGCCTCCTAAGTACAACCCAAATCTCATGCCTTCCTGATTGGAATGCCTGGCCGATATCATCGACCACTGCATGAAAATACTCCCTCCGATTAAAACAACCGTATTCAGCCAAAGAAGGGCCGGTATAGGAAGAGATCGCCAATCAGAATACCCCATACGAATAAAATAGGCTGCAATAAATAGGCCGAAAAGTACGGATGCCACCCCTATGAACGCACCTAAAGCAACTTTAGGTGTCGATCCGGACAAACCTTTTGAATCAGCTATAGCTCCCCTCTGTGTTATCCAAGGTTTAGCTGTTAATTGCTCTCTAAGGCTCATAAAATTCTTATATCTTCTTCCAATTTTTAAGTCATTACCTATTAACCTGATCGTACCTCTCCAGTCTCGCCATTTGCAGGAACATTCTGAGGAATAAAATCTTCTTTAGCTCCTGGAACACTGTAATCGTAAGCCCATCGATAAACAGACGGCAACTCTTTACCAAAATTACCATGTGTAGGAGGCGTAGTACTCGTCTGCCATTCAAGCGTTGTAGCGCCCCATGGGTTATCTCCTGCAAGCCTGCCACGTCGAGTACTAATAACTAGGTTGTAGAGAAAGACAAGTTGAGTTGCTGCTACAATCACCGCTGCTATTGATATTCCGGCATTCAAAACCTGTGCGGACTCAGGAATCCAGTCCGGCAAGCCAGTAGAACCCTCATTAGCGTAGTAACGTCGTGGTACGCCCATTATGCCAAGATAATGCATGGGATAATAAATGCAGTACAGCCCAACAAATGTAATCCAAAAATGAAACTTACCCATCGACTCATTTAGCATCCGACCAGTGATCTTTGGGTACCAGTGATAAACAGCTCCAAACACAGCCAAAACCGGGGATACAGCCATTACCATGTGAAAATGCGCAACCACAAAATACGTGTCTGATAGTGGAACATCTACTATAACGTTGCCCAAGAATATGCCGGTCAGCCCACCATTTATAAAAGTAAAAACGAATCCTATTGCGAAAAGCATCGGTACGGTAAGGCGGATATTACCCCGCCAAAGAGTCAAAACCCAGTTATATACTTTAATAGCAGTTGGCACTGCAATGATTAATGTAGTCGTTGCAAAGAAGAAACCAAAATACGGATTCATGCCGCTTACGTACATATGGTGAGCCCAAACAACAAAACTTAGCCCTCCAATTACAACGATAGCCCAAACCATCAAGCGATAACCAAATATATTCTTCCTCGCATGCACGGCAATTAATTCAGAAATTATACCAAAAGCTGGAAGTGCGACTATATAAACTTCGGGATGACCAAAAAACCAGAACAAGTGCTGAAACAAAACTGGACTGCCGCCAGAATAATCTAGCGTTTGACCCATCGAAACGATTGCAGGCATAAAAAAGCTGGTTCCAAGAACATTATCCAAGGTCATCATTATCGCGGCGACAAATAACGCTGGAAATGCGAATAATGCGAGCACAGTGGCGGTAAAAATTCCCCATACCGTTAGTGGCATGCGCATCAGTGTCATACCCCGAGTTCTTGCCTGAAGGATAGTTACCACATAATTTAAACCGCCCATTGTGAAACCAATCACAAAAACTGCCAGTGACGCTAACATTAATAAGATACCCCAATCGGCTCCCGGTGTTCCCGGTAAAATAGTCTGGGGTGGATAGAGAGTCCAACCTGCTCCTGTGGGCCCGCCCGGAACAAAAAAGCTCGCTAGCAAAAGTAAAACAGCAAATAAATAGATCCAGAAACTAATCATATTGACATAAGGAAATACCATGTCGCGCGCGCCCACCATTAACGGAATCAAGTAATTCCCGAACCCACCAAGGAATAGTGCCGTTAACAGATAGATCACCATGATCATACCGTGCATAGTAACAAACTGAATATAGGAATCCGGCGTAATAAAAGAAAAGACTCCCGGAAATCCGAGCTGTAATCGCATCAGAATCGAAAGAATAAGAGCAATTAACCCGACTGCCATTGCAGTGATCGAGTATTGCAATGCGATTATTTTTGCATCTTGGGAAAAGACATATTTTCCTAGCCAAGTCTTTGGGTGATACAACTCCTCTTCTTGTACCTCTGCCGGTGGTACATAATCGACTGCATCATGTGCAACATCTGTTATAGCCATGTCAAATACCCTTGCTTTCTAGTTTCTAAGTGCTCAAATAATTTTTTTGAACTTTGCATGCAAATTTTGCCACATTTATTTCCACTGTTTCACAAACTCTTGATATACGCCAAGAGCGCGGCCAACTGATTTTCGTCTAATTGATAAGCTGGCATTATGGGCGGATATCCGGCAACAATAGTTGCGTTAGGCTCAACAATCGATTCTATCAAATATTGATCATCCACAATCACCGTCGAGCCATCAGCCAAGTTTTCCATTTTTCCGTCGAGATCTTTCCAGGTTGGTCCCACCCCAGGCGCTCCATCTAAGCTATGACATCCGATACAGCCTTGACTTTGTGCAATCTGCTGGCCCTGCTCGATAGGTGTCACTCCAATTGAAGCCACCTGCACTTTTTGCGTATCCGAAAAAGTTGGCTGTGTTGCTAACCATGAATTAAAATCTTGCTCTTCTTCGAGCACCATAAAACTACGCATGTTGTAATGCGCTGATCCACAGAGTTCAGCGCAAAGTACATCGTAACGTCCTGCTCTAGTTGGTGTAAACCAAAAATAAGTGATCATACCTGGAACGAGATCCATCTTTGCACGAACTTGGGGAACATAAAAATCATGCAAAACATCTTGGGATCTTAGAAGCATTTTCACTGGCCGATCAAGCGGTAAATGCACTTCTGAACCACTCACTAACACATCGTCTTGCCCGTTCGGATCATCAGGATTCATACCAAATGGATTCTTAGCATCGATATGACGCGTATCAACCGTACCTAGAATTCCATCATCGCCAGGATAACGATATTTCCAAGACCACTGTTTCCCAACAACTTCAACTAAATGAGCATCCTCGGGAACCTCAACGTACTTCGCCCATACAAAAAGACCTGGAGCCAACATCGCAACGACGCCGACGGTCGTAAACGCGGTTAACCACCATTCGAGTCGCTTATTCTCTGGTTCGTATTCCGCTACACGATCCTTTTGGTATCGATATTTATATACACAATAAGCAAGAAAGAGATTCAACGCAACGAACACAAAACCACATACTATGAATGTAATAGTCAAGGTATCGTCGATGAAATCCCAATTAGATGCTATAGGTGTAAGGTACCAAGGGCTTAGGAAATGAAAAAGCACCGAGCCTATTACCAGCAGAACCAAAATGATTGCCAGCGCCATACCGTTGTA
Organism: Acidiferrobacteraceae bacterium; assembly: GCA_002721105.1. The sequence continues at coordinate 132,658 of PBJL01000011.1, forward strand.
TTCCTCAAAAAAATTATAATGTTCTGGATTACCTAACAATCTATTAGGCTATCCTCTTCTTAGGGGCGAATAAGCTTTAGGCTGAATATAACCAGGTCATCCAAACGTTTTCGGTTGCTTCCTGCAACTCTCCCCCCTACTGCTTGTCTTACTGCGTATTTTCCCATAGCGGTTCCTTTACTTCAACTTTACTGCTATGCAAACAACTCAGGGCACCTATACCAGTTATTTATTGTCAATCTCGAAATTCGTGTTCCAACAGCTTCAAACTGATCTCAAGGAGGTTAGAATGCACCCTGACGACACTTTTGTAACTTAGACTATCCGAAATCGACTACCTTAGGATATAACCTCCTAAAAAAATTATTGCTGCCAACCTAGATGAAACCCATGGAATGACTTCACTAGCCCACATTTCAAGCCGTTTATCAGACTATTTCGCCTTATTGAAGCCACGAGTTATGTCTCTGGTCATTTTTACTGTGATTGTAGGCATGTTTCTCGCTCCAGGAGAATTAGGTCTCGTAATGTCGATATTGTCCACAATTTCTATTGCAGTGGGAGCTGGGGCGGCAGGCGCTATCAATATGTGGTACGACCGGGACATGGATGCTCAAATGCAACGAACTATTCATCGGCCACTTCCAGCGGGCCGATTAAAGCCTATTGAAGCGCTGTCGACTGGAGTGATACTTTCCATTGCCTCAGTTACTGCCCTTGCAATGTGGGCAAATTATCTTTCAGCCATATTATTAATGGTAACAATACTTTATTATGTAATCATTTATACCATATGGCTGAAGCGCCGAACTCCTCAAAATGTCGTAATTGGTGGAGTTTCCGGCGCACTACCACCCGTGATTGGCTGGACGGTCGTAACGGGATCAATTGACTTCGGTGCGGTGTTTCTTTTTCTGGTAATTTTTCTGTGGACGCCACCACACTCGTGGGCTCTCGCGATTTTAAGACAGGACGATTATGCTGCAGCCTCTGTGCCAATGCTGCCTGTAACATCTGGAAGAAGAGGCACAGCTTTGCAAATTGGCATTTATAGTTTTCTGCTAGTTCCAACTACTCTAAGCCCTCTGCTGTTTGGTTTTTCCGGGTGGCTTTATGCAATTGTTTCTGTTTTACTTGGTGTCGGATTTTTACTGAATTCTTGGCGTCTCATCCACGCGCTTCTTGAGCCTGTAACAAAAAATCAGGATTCCAATCGTGCGCGTGTATTATTTGTCTACTCGATTCGCTATCTGTTCCTGATTTTCTTGGCACTTATTGTCGACAGGATCATCCTAATTCCTTTAATGTAATTGATGAAACAGCCTGACTTGATGCTTGATGATGGTGATGTTGCAGTGCTTACTCGCTAACTACCCATGACAACTGGTATATCTTTACTTACCCATATACGATTTTTTGTCGCAAGGCCGAATATCACCTCCCAAGTTACAGGCAAACGACCCGCTTGATTACGAAATATTTCATAGGCGTTGACCGCTAGGTCATATTTAGATACACCCATCAAACCTTTGTGACGATCAACTCGGGTGTTAGTAGCGCCTATACTTCTAAATTCGCCTACTAATTTCGAGAAATCGGTGTACGTCGTACAAACTCTATCAGTGTCAATAATAGGCTCAGAGAGACCCGCCACCATTAGAGCATCCCCGATATCATGCATGTCATAAAAATCATGTACATGAGGAAAATCATCAATCTTTGACCAAACAGATCTAAGTTCAGACAAGCTACCTTGTCCCAAAGTTGTAAAGAAGAAATTTCCGCCAACTTCTAAAACTCGCGCAATTTCTGAAAGAGCTTTAGGAAGATCGCACCACTGCAATAACATGTTTGAGATAATCATAGGCACTGATTCATTTGCGAAAGGCAGCCTCTCAACAGACGAGACTAAAACTCTAGCTGCAGGATCTAATTTGAGAGACTCTGACACCATGGCAAGTGAGAGATCTATTTCCAAAACTGATGCTTTAGGAAATTTTTCACGGAGGCCTCGGCCGACGTAGCCAGTTGCGGACCCGATATCGATAACTATATTTTCTGCGGGTTCAAAGAAATTCAGTCGACTCAAAAGTTCATCTGCTACCTTTTTCTGTAAAAATGATACAACATCATAATTCTCCGCTATGTGGCTAAATTGTGTTTTGATTGAGAAACGATCAAGCATGAAGTTCATATAATTTTGCTATTTGATAGACCTAGTGCGAGTATGTCTTAGATAAAATTAACAAAAACCCCACATGCATCCGAGAATAAACGCACAATATATTACTATGTTTGGTTATAGGCATCTAAAGTAGGCGCATTCTATAATAGAATTAAGTAGTGCTCAGTTTAAGTTTAAATACACTTTTTGCACCAGTAGTGGATCAAGACATCCACAAATTTATACTATAAAACATTAAGAACTAAGAAATTCGAATATAAGATGTTAAGAATAGCTCTAACCGGCGGTATCGGTAGCGGTAAAACAACGGTGACGGAATACTTCCGGGATCTCAATGTAATTATTCTGGATGCAGACGAAATTTCTCATAAATTAACAAAAAACAATCCATTAATCCTCGGGGAAATTGAAGAAGCTTTCGGACGTATGGTTATGAATATCGACAATAGCTTAAATCGCCATGCGCTGCGACAATTGGTCTTCAATGATGTTGAATCAAGAAAGCAATTGGAAGCAATACTGCATCCCGCAATTCAACAAGATATGGAATCATCTGCTCGACGCATAGAGGAGCCTTACTGTATTTTCTCTATACCTCTTCTCATTGAAATTAAAAGAGAATTAGACTTTGATAGAGTTATGGTGGTAGAAACCCCGATAGATATTCGTCGTAACCGAATTAAAAAACGCAGCAAACTAAGCGACAAAGAAATTGACGCTATTCTCACTACTCAAAGCTCTGATATAGAGAGACGAAGAATAGCTGACGATTTAATTTTAAATAATGGATCGAAAGAAGAACTGTTTGAAAAAATTAAAAAACTTAATAGCTTTTACAAAATATTGGTCGGTAAAAGTTCGGATAAAACAATAAGATAGAATATTTCCTAATTGTCGCGTTTAAAACCCTAGGTGCGATAATCGGCATTTATTCGAATGTAGTCATGTGTAAAATCGCATGTCCATATCTTAGAATTGCTATTGCCCTCACCCAGATCAACTTGAAGTAGAATCTCAGCACCCTTAAGATGCGACGTCAATTTTACTTCATCATAGTTATCTACTCTTTTCCCATTTTCAGTGACTAGAACGCCGCCTATAGATATCAATAGTTTGGATTGATCCAAAACAATACCTGTTTTACCAACTGCCATAACAATTCGGCCCCAATTATCATCCTCGCCAGCAATTGCTGTCTTAACAAGCGGTGAATTAGCAATAGCCATCCCGATCTTATGCGCACTATTGCTAGTTTTAGCTCTCAGCACTTCGATAGGGATCAATTTTTTCGCGCCCTCACCATCTCTGACAACCTGTAGCGCCAAATTCCCTAAAATCTTATCGAGGGAATCCTTGAATTTCTTGAGTTTTTTGTCACTATTGGACGTCGGCACTATGTTGCCAGCTCTTCCAGTGGAAAACAGAAGAACCATATCACTAGTAGAGGTATCACTATCAACGGTTATACAATTAAACGTTCTTGAGGTGGCAGACTTCAATACTGATCTAAGAATATCTGGGGGCAGAGATGCATCAGTAAAAATAAATGCTAGCATGGTTGCCATATTTGGCGCGATCATGCCAGATCCTTTTGCTATGCCAGCAATCTGTATCGGCACTCCATCAATTTCAGTTACACAGGCCGCTCCTTTTGGATAAGTATCTGTCGTACCAATTGCTAAAGCGGCCCTTTCCCATGAATTACCTTGCAATTTGCCCTTCATATTTTCGATGGCCATTACAATACGCTGTACTGGTAACGGCTCGCCTATAACACCTGTAGATGCAACTAATAATTCAGATGAGCTACAACCAAGGAGCCGTGCTGCAGCAACTGCGCATGACTCGACGTCTTCCCGACCTTTGTCGCCGGTAAAAGCATTAGCATTGCCACTGTTAATCAATAAACCTCTAGCATAGCCTCTATTAGCTATGATTCGGCTCCATGCTACAGGAGCCGCAACAGTTGAGGACTGGGTAAAAACTCCCGCTAACGTGGTTCCAACATCGAAATCGAATAGCAACAAATCTTCACGATTGGGATACTTTATATTAGCTTCCGTTGTTGAAAACCGTAGGCCTTCAATTAAGGGCATCATCGGAAATCGCGCGGGAGCTAAAGGCGAAATATTAAAATCAGCCATAATAAAGGTATCCTAATTGTTCAGAGGTTACAGCTTACCATGGCATTGCTTATATTTTTTACCAGAACCGCATGGGCACGGCTCATTACGACCAACCTTTGGGCTTACTCGAACAAATGGTTGGGGATTAGATGGTCGCTCTCCGTTTTTAGAAGGGAATTCTGCGCCGACACGATTTGACTCATCTATTTGACCAGTCGAGCTACCTGGATTTGTATGGGAAGGTAAACTCATTTCAGGATGTAGATATTCGTGACTCTCGTCACCTTGTTTAGACTGAGACTGTGTCAACGAAGCAAGTTCGTTTTCTGTCTGCACTTGAATCTTTGCTAAAATAGTGACAGCATCATGCTTGACTCTATCCAACATAGCAGTAAACATCTCAAAAGCCTCTCGCTTGTATTCCTGCTTAGGATTTTTCTGCGCATAACCACGCAAACCAATACCTTGACGTAGGTGGTCCATATTAGACAAATGCTCTTTCCACTGTTCGTCAAGAACTTTTAACATAACTGCTTTCTCCACATGCCGAACAGTAGGCTCACCTACCGCCTCTATCTTATTTTTATAATCTTGATCGATCTTACTCTCTATTTTATGTCGTAACCCTTCTTCGTGAAGCTCCGTGTCATTCTCTAGCCATGTTCCAACCGGCATTTCAATTCCAAATTCATCAGCGATACCTTTCTCTAAACCATCTATATCCCACTGCTCTGACAGGCTTTGAGGTACGACATATCGATCAATAACTGCCTCAACAACCGACGTACGTGTACTCACGATAGTCTCAGATATATCGTCTGAAGCCATTAACGTGTTCCGTTCATCGTAAATAATCTTTCGTTGCTCGTTCGCTACATTATCGTACTCTAGTAACTGCTTTCGAACATCAAAATTTCTCCCCTCCACCTTCTTTTGCGCGTTTTCAATTGCACGAGTTACCCAAGGATGCTCAATTGCCTCACCATCTTCCATGCCTAGTTTTTCCATCAAACCCGCTACTTTTTCGGATCCAAAAATGCGCATTAATCCATCTTCCATAGAGACATAAAAAGCGCTCGAGCCGGGATCCCCTTGGCGACCACACCTTCCTCTCAATTGATTGTCCACGCGACGTGATTCATGCCTCTCTGTTCCTAACACATGTAAACCACCCGCTCTGAGTACAACATCGTGACGCTCCTTCCAACTTTGTCGCATTGCTGTTTCTTCAACTGGACTAATGTCACCTTTCTGGCTTAGCTCTATATCTATATTTCCACCCAACACAATATCGGTTCCTCTACCTGCCATGTTAGTTGCAATCGTTACTGCACCTGGACGACCAGCCTGAGCGATAATACTAGCCTCCTGTTCATGGTGTTTTGCATTGAGAACCTCGTGCTGAATGCCTTGGTTTTTTAAGTATTTTGACAAGGCCTCGGAAGTTTCAATTGATGCAGTACCGACCAATACAGGCTGATCACGACCACCGCATTCCTGAATTCCGCCAACAATTGCCGCAAATTTTTCCTTCTCGGTCCGATACACGAGATCCGATCTATCCTCTCGTATCATGGTTTTGTGGGTAGGTATAACCACAACTTCTAAATCGTATATTTCTTGAAATTCTGTTGCTTCAGTGTCTGCCGTCCCCGTCATCCCAGAAAACTTACCGTAAAGTCTAAAAAGATTTTGAAAAGTAATGGAAGCCAAGGTCTGATTTTCCTGTTGAATCTTTACTCCTTCTTTAGCCTCTACCGCTTGATGTAGCCCTTCAGACCAACGACGGCCAGCCATCATTCGACCGGTGAATTCATCGATGATAACCACCTGATCATCTCTCACAATATAATCAACATCGCGTTGAAATAAGGAGTGGGCCCTAAGTCCGGCAAAAAGATGATGAAGCAAAATGATATTACTTGCATCGTACAAACCTGTACCTTCGGGTAGTAACCCAGCCTTCATCAATAATTCCTCAGCTCTATCATGACCCTCCTCAGTTAGAAATACCTGCCGGGATTTTTCGTCTAATGAAAAATGGCCGTCGCCATCTTCGATATCTTGACGTACAAAGTGAGGTATAAGTTTATTGATCCTGATATAAAGCTCAGTGCTATCCTCAGCCGGACCAGAAATAATCAACGGTGTACGCGCTTCATCAACAAGTATTGAGTCCACTTCATCAATAATAGAAAAATCAAGTTTTCGTTGAACTTTATCATCATTACTGAATGCCATATTGTCACGCAGGTAATCAAAACCATATTCATTATTAGTCCCATAAACAATATCACAATTGTAGGCAGCTTTTTTTGACTCTTGGGTCTGACCTGTCGCAATAGTACCAACCGTTAATCCAAGAAACTGATAAACCTTTCCCATCCAATCTGCATCTCTAGTTGCAAGATAATCGTTGACAGTGACGACATGTACTGTCTTCCCACATATCGCATTTAGATACGCAGGCAGTGTAGCCACCAACGTCTTACCTTCACCAGTACGCATTTCAGCAATCTTTCCCTGATGAAGGACAACACCCCCAACAAGTTGCACATCGAAGTGTCGCATATTTAACGTTCGCTTCGCCGCCTCCCGTACCACAGCAAAACACTCTGGAAGAAGATCCTCAGCAGTTTCCCCATCCGAAAATCGCTGACGGAACTCAGCTGTTTTAGCTACTAAGTTTTGATCAGATAATTTTTCTAGCCCTAATTCCAACTCATTAATTGAGCTAACCATTCTGTCAATGGTTTTAAGAAGACGCTGGTTACGGCTACCAAAAACTTTTTTCACTGCACTCGAAAACATAAATTAAATTACCTGATTGAGATGCTTTTTAGCACTTTAGTATCAACGATACTAATATTGTTAAATTAAAAGACGCTCGCAAACTGCTGTTCAGTTATAATTTTATCATGAGTGATGATAGCTTCCGACGCTTAGATAAGATTCTTCAGGATAATGGTCTTCATGTAGGCGGTTCCGTGGGTCAGATACAAGAAATTAAACAAAAAAAGTGGCTATCAATTGCTGGACCTACGCTAGCTGCTCATTCGCGGGCTATAGTTAATGATAAAGAAGTGGTAATTTTTACGCCTTCTCCGATATGGGCGCACTCAGCAAATCAGCGACAAAGTAGTATTTTAAGAGCAATGAATGAGAACAATTTTGAGGTAAATTCAATCCGAATACACATCCATCCAACTACGTCTCGCAAAGCGAACCCCCTATACAGAACACCGAATAGAATACCTATCGAAGCTGCCAAACTATGTGAACAAATTGCCAAAAACAGTAAAGATGAAAACCTTCGGATTGCCCTGAATAACATCAGCCTTGTAGTCAGAGAAAAGGAATCAATAAAAAATCAAAACTGATGAACAATCCAAATGCGATATCCCACCGGAAGCTTTTTTAGATTAATTTCGTCTCTAGACTCCAAAAATTAATAACGTAACTTACTATTTTTAATTTTAAGCATACTCTGACGCTAGCGGATGAAGAAAATTAGTAGGGAGCGCATTATCATCCTCAAATGATATTAGATCCCATGCTGTTTCTTCAGACTGGATCTCCCGCAACAACAAATTATTCAAAGCGTGCCCTGATTTGTAAGCATGAAACGATCCGATGAGTGAATACCCAAGTAAATAAAGGTCGCCAACAGCGTCCAAAATTTTATGCCTAACAAACTCATCACCATAACGCAGTCCATCTTCATTAAGAATATGAAAACCATCCATCACAATTGCATTGTCGAGACTGCCACCACGAGCTAATCCCGATTCCTGCAAGGACTCGACATCTTGAAGAAATCCGAACGTTCGAGCACGGCTAATTTCCTTAAGATAGGAGGTTTTGGAGAAATCTACTGATGCAGTTTGGGATGATGAACGGAGAATTGGGTGCTCAAAGTCAATACTAAATTCCACTTTAAAACCACCGAACGGCTCAAATTTTGCCCACTTGTCCCCGTCTCGGATTTCTATTTTCTTCTTTACCCTAATGAAACGTTTAGCAGAATTCTGTTCTTCGATGCCTGCTGATTGTATTAAAAATACAAACGGTCCCGCGCTGCCATCCATAATTGGAACCTCATCGGCATTAATATCTACAAACGCGTTGTCTATGCCCAAGCCGGCGAATGCCGACATTAAATGCTCAACAGTTGCAACTTTAGCTCCATGATTTTCTAAAGTTGTCGACATCCGAGTGTTGCCAACATAAGCAACCGTTGCCGGTATCTCTACCACAGGATCAAGGTCGATACGACGAAATATAATTCCAGTATTAGCGGGAGCAGGACGCAAAGACAAAATTACCTTATTTCCCGTATGAAGGCCAACGCCAGTAGCCTTTATAACATTCTTAAGAGTACGTTGGGATATCATGTAGCCAAGCCAAAGCAACCAACTGATGGTTGGCCATGTCGTCCCGTACTATTCACAAGCTAGTCCTCGTCAGATATGAAATCATTCTAAAACAGAGTTCGCAATTTTTTCGCCACTATTTTACCATAATTTTTTTAATATCTCCTTTTTTATTTACCAATAGAATCAACTAATTCACTATTTTTAAATAAAACAAGCACGCTAATCTGCTTGACGACGAAGGAACGCTGGAATATCAAGAAAATCAAGCTTTTCTGCCACATTTGAAGCTATACCGGAACTGACAGCTGGACGTGGTCTCCGGCGAATTAGAGCATGGTTATCGGGATCAATTTGCTCGGCCTCATGTGCCCGACCACCCTCGATTACACGAACATCAGGTATTCCTTGATTAGAATTTTGAATTCCAGTCGCTACCATTGTAACTCTAAGGTTGCCTTCCATTTCAGCATCTAATACTGTCCCAATTACTACTATTGCATCTTCAGAGGCGTACTCACTTATGATCTCCCCTATCTGGGCAAATTCGTCTAGCTCCATATCCGGGCCTGCGGAAACATTAACAAGTACCCCTTTAGCGCCATGTATATCTACATCTTCAAGTAATGGGCTTGAAATAGCAGCCCTAACTGCCTCGGTTGCCCTATCCGGGCCACTAACTGTAGCGGAACCCATCATAGCCATTCCCATCTCTGCCATTACGGTACGGACATCAGCAAAATCAACATTAATCAGTCCTGGCCGTGTGATCAGCTCCGCAATACCTTGAACGGCATTAAGCAAAACCTCATTTGCTGTAGCAAATGCATCCAATAAAGTAACTCGTCCGCCCATGACTTCCAGTATTTTTTCGTTGGGAATGATGATTAACGAATCGACAAGTTCGCTAAGTTCGCGAATTCCTTGATCAGCTGCATGAATTCTGCGCTTCCCTTCGAACGAAAATGGGCGCGTTACCACGGCCACAGTCAGTATTCCCTTTTCTCTTGCAAGCTGAGCAATTACCGGTGCAGCTCCAGTCCCAGTGCCACCCCCCATACCTGCAGTAATGAAAATCATATCAGTGCCTTCAAGGATTTCTGCTATTTTATCTCGATCCTCCATAGCAGCTTGGCGTCCAATATCAGGGTCTGATCCAGCCCCCAAGCCCTTGGTTAGGTTTTCGCCCAATTGAATGACTTTAGCTACCCCAGTTCGGTGAAGAGCCTGCGAATCAGTATTCGCATTAACAAACTCTACACCCTCAAGACTAGCTGAAAGCATATGATCAACGGCATTACCACCACCGCCTCCTATTCCAATTACTTTTATCACAGCCGACTGCCCCGCAGCATCCATCAATTCAAACATAATATACCTCCGGTGACTGTTATCCCAGAAGACATGATCAAAGAACTGACGACCCAATCTGGGTTTCCCGGCTCGCCATTAAATGTTCTATGATGACAAAAATCATCCATACCATTCATAAATGTTGCTTACTGCTCATAAATTACTTTTCGAAACAACTTCGTCCTCCTGCGACTTCCACTTGACTGCAAGCCCGTTTGTGTATCTCAGATCAACCGATTCCAATCTCTCCACTTGATTACGAAGCACAAGCTCAAACACCACAACGAAATCATCGACTTGTGTCATTAGATTTTTTGGACCCACAACCAAATAAAAATACTTGTGGCCAGTTAGTCGAGAGGTTGCTATTTTAAATTTCCAATCACGTGATTCATCTAAACGCACTTCGACTATCTCTAACCCAAGAGGCCACAATCTTCTATCAGCTTTGAGATAAGTATTTAGTACGTCTTGTTTTTTCCCAATAGGTCCTAACAAATCTGGTACTAGTTTGAACTCTCTTTGGGGTGGTAAATTCAGCAACTCCTCTATTGAATCGGATGATCCAGTCGACAATCCAGACCATTTTGCAAGGCCAGCAGATTCTGTTACAGAAATATGCAACAAACTGGGCCAAACACGTCGTATCGCAATACTATAAAGACCAGGTATTTCTCTTAGTTCTGTTTCAATTAAATCAAGATCAACACTAAAATAATTTCCGTTGACATTGTTCCATGCGACTTTTTCTATGAAAGCTGGATCAACCCTTTGATGTGTTCCTTCAATTTGAATTTGTTCAATCGTGAAATAACCTGGCCGAAAAATATGGTCAAGCAATACAATAAAAATCAAGACAATTAGTAAAGTCAAAATAATGATCGTTGGTAATGATGGAACATTACCACGATGCCTTACTTTTCCTAGTCTAAAAAAATTAAATGAAAAACTGGCAGGCATTGTTGAGGCGAATTCTTTTCGCATGGTATCTAGCCTCCTACTCCAACAATTTTTACTTCTTTTTTGAGCTCAATACGAAATTTCTCAAGCACGGTGGCTTTAACAAGTAGAATTAACTCCTCAATATCTGTGGCGCTTGCTCTTCCATCATTAATGATAAAATTTGCATGTTTTAAAGAAACACTAGCCCCACCTATACGTAATCCTTTCAATCCAGCAGCTTCAATTAGTCGGCCTGCATAATCGTCTGCAGGATTTTTGAAAACCGATCCAGCATTAAAGCTACCGATTGGTTGGCTGTTTGATCGATCAGATAAGACCGATCTGATTTTTTTCTTTACATCAGTTGGTTTACCCTGACTAAATTCTAATACTGCACTTGTGAACCATTTTTCTTGACCAATGAAAGTATTTCTGTACTCTGCGCGAACTTCTGAACGGTCTATGACATCAAGATGTCCATCTCTATCCAATATTTCTGCTCTCTTTACGACATCCCAAGTTTCTCTCCCATAGGCACCGGCATTCATCGCTAGTGCGCCTCCCACCGTACCAGGAATTCCAGCAAGAAATTCAGAACCTAAAAGTCCAGCTCTTGCGCAGAACTTAGCAACTTTTGCACAGGTAACGCCCGATTCTACTTCCACTTGATTAAGAGGCTTAGCGTGAATAGACGATAGTCCTTTATGAGTACAAATTACAGCACCGCGAATACCGCCATCCCTGATTAGCAAATTACTCCCGAGTCCCATCCAAATCAAGGGAACTTCTCGCGGCAAAGTTACAACGAACTCTGTCAAATCTGTTTTATCTTTAGGCATAAACCAATAATCTGCCGGCCCACCCACGCCCCAACTGGTATGCTTTGCCATCGCTTCTTCAAAACGAATCTCGCCTCGAATATTTTTAAAAAATTCTAGTGAACTCATAATCTATGGCTTTCTAGTTATGTATCGATTTAACGCTTTGAGCTGTATGTTCTAGCAACGAGCGCGCAACTTTTCCTATATTTCCCGCACCCATCGTTAGTAATACATCATCCGGCTCCAATAATGAATCCAGCAGATTTTTCAAACTCATAACATTTCCAAGAAAGATTGGTTCCAATTTCGACTTCGATTCAATAGCTTTACATAATGATTGTCCGTCAGCTCCGCTGATGGGGTTTTCACCGGCTGGATAGACCTCACAAATCACTAAGCGAGCTATGCTAGACAACAAATCGACAAAGTCATCAAATAAGTCCTTTGTTCGGCTATATCGATGTGGTTGAAACACTACAAGGATGTTTCTGTCAGGCCAACAATTTTTAGCTGCCTCTATTGTTGCCATTAGTTCGCGCGGATGGTGGGCATAATCATCTACGAGAATGGCTGAACCACTCTTAGACCTAACTTTTCCCAGTATCTCAAACCTCCGACCAATCCCCTCAAATGATTCCAGTGCTTCGAATATATGTTCTGATGAAACCCCTAATTTGTCACAAACTGCTATAGCAGCCATAGCATTCTGTACGTTATGCTTACCTGGAAGGGATAACTTGATTTGTATTGCATCAGCAGCAGGTCTGTGAGCTAAAAATTTCATATGTGAACCAATTTGCTCGACACCACTCGCCCAATAATCAGCATCGTTTTGAAGTCCGTAAGTAATTGTTGGCTTACGCAGGCGTGTGACGATTTGCTTGATTCTAGGATCATCACCACATAAAACAGCTAGACCATAAAATGGCAAATTCTGGAGAAAACTAAAGTAGATTTCAATAAGTCTATTGAAGTCCCAATCGTAATTTTCCATATGATCACGATCAATATTAGTCACCACTGCTATCGACGGATACAAATGTAAAAATGATGCGTCACTCTCATCAGCTTCTGCTACTAAATAATTACCACTACCTAATCTTGCATTACCCTTTACGCTGTTGACTAGACCACCAACAATAAAAGTTGGGTCTAACCCACCGACACCAAGGATACTGGCAATTAAGCTAGTCGTGGTCGTCTTTCCATGCGTGCCTGCAACGGCAATTCCTCGACGGAATCGCATGAGTTCTCCTAGCATCTCAGCTCTCGGAATAACAGGTATGCCTTTACATCGCGCCGCCGCCAACTCCGGATTATCCAACGCGACTGCTGTGGAATAAACAACAACGCCAGCTAGATCTATATGCTTCGCGGAATGACCTATGGATATTTGTGCTCCCTGGTTAGCCAAACGTTGAACAACTTCTGAATCCGCTGAATCTGAACCAGAAACTATATAACCCTCATCCAATAAAACAGCAGCGATACCGCTCATACCAGCGCCGCCGATACCAACAAAATGGACATGGCGAACAAACTCACGCACCCATCACCTCCATACAATAATTAGCTACTTGATCTGTTGCGTCTAAACAAGCAATAGACTTCGCTGCTTGTCCAATCGCCAAAATTTTTGAGCGATCCTCGAATAGTTCATTGAGAATTTCTGCAAGAGTTTCGCTTGAAAACTGCTCTTGTGGTATCCAACGCGCCGCACCTCTTTCAGCCATAAATTGAGCATTTTTAGTTTGATGATCGCCAACGGCATGAGGAAATGGAATTAAAACTGATGCAATACCAACAACAGCAATTTCAGATATAGTCATGGCTCCAGCTCTACATATGACTATATCTGAATCCTTGTAAGCCTCAGTAATGTCGTCAATATATCCGACAATATTGGCTTCTATTCCTAATTCTGAATAACGCCTTTGTGTGGTATCTTGCCAAACATGACCACACTGGTGAATAACCTCAAGACGTTCAATCGATGATAATAGCTTTATGGCTGGAGGTACCAGTTGATTTAGAATTTCCGCGCCTTGAGAACCACCCAAAACTAGGACGCATAACTTTGCTTTATCCCATTTAGCTTTACCAAATCCTTTATCTAGAGCTATGACATTGCTTCTCACTGGGTTACCAACCCATCTTGCTTTTCGACCTACTCCCAAACTATTTGGAAAACCTGTTAGCACATAAGTCGAGAAACGCGCCAAGATTTTATTGGTCAACCCAGCGTCAAAATTTGCCTCATGAATTACTAAAGGTAAACGCATGATGAGGCCAATCAAAGCACCCGGTCCTGACACATATCCTCCCATGCCGAGCAGGGCATCAGGTCGTTGTCGCCGTATTATAGTAGTCACTTGCCAAAATACTCGAAACAACATTAAAAGAGCGCCAATTGAACGAATTAATCCTTTTCCACGAATCCCAGCTACATCCACCCATTCCATCTCTATAGCGCTAGATAACTCGATGCGAGATTCAATACCTGCCTTTGTTCCTAACCAAACTATCCTAACACCACGTGCAATCAACAAGTTAGCAACTGCAAGAGCGGGATACACATGCCCACCGGTGCCGCCCGCCATGACAAGTAAAGTTTTCATGGTGTCATTTTTCTCGTACCGCGATTGGCCTTATCGATCGAAAAAAGTAATCCCACGGCAAAGCAACTAGCCACCATACTACTGCCCCCCGCACTCATTAAAGGCATTGTCAAACCCTTTGTTGGAACAACACCAAAATTAACGGCAAAATGAATCATCATCTGTATAGAGAGCAATAATCCAATGCCCTGAGCCACAAGCGCCGAAAATAGATCACCACGCATAAATGATTTTCGGGCAATCTCAAAAATTCTCCATAAAAGTACGCCATACAACGATACCAAGATCATAATCCCCAAAAATCCTAACTCTTCTGCAATTACCGCTACAAGGAAATCATTGTTTGCATGAGGAATATAGAATAGTTTTTGAACACTTGAACCTAAACCAACACCAAACCATTCACCACTACCCACCGCTATCAAAGCCTGTACTAATTGATAGCCACAACCAGTCGCATCGGCAAACGGATCTTGGTAACAAAGTAATCTTTCTAAGGCATGATCGAAAAAGAATATAAGGAGAAATAAGATTCCAGAAACAGCAATAATTGCACCGCAAATATAGATTAGACGAACACCTGATAAAAACAAGATACCTAACGCGACAAAAAGCACTAGAGCTGTAGAACCATAATCTGGCTGTAACAAACACAAAAAAGATACTAATCCTAAAGGTAGAGCCGGTTTTATAATTGCCGTAACAAATGACTTTATTTCCTTTTTATTCCGTACGAGATAATCAGATAAAAACAAAATTACTGTTACTTTGAGAAACTCGGCTGGCTGCATACTGAATGAACCAATGCTAAACCATCTAGTGCTACCATTTATTTCCCGCCCTATTCCTGGTAGGAGTAACATTGCGAGGAGTAAAATTGCAAGTAGGAAAAGACCTTTACTAATTTTTCTCCATATCTGAATTTTTATACATGAAACTGTCGCTAGTACAATTAAACCCACAAAGATGCTAGCAACATGCTTGCTAATACGCCGAAACATATCAAAATACCTATCTGCTTCATAGGCTGATGATCCTTGCACTCCAACCGAGGCCGAAAAAACCATTATGGCCCCGATCGCAAGCAATGCGCCAACAACCATCAAAAGAACCTTGTCAACACCAAGGATCTGATTATTTATTGCCGGTCGAATCATTATGATGATTTATTGGGTAATCCCGGAAACGAGCGCTCTAAAAGAATCACCTCGATGTTCAAAATTATCAAACATGTCAAAACTTGCGCAGGCCGGGGAAAAAAGAACTGCATCACCAGGCTGAGCCCATTCTGCCGCTAGACTGGTTGCCTCCGCTAGAGTAGTTACCTTTGTGACCGGTACAGCGTCTGAGAGATAGCTACTAATTAAATCGCTATCCTCACCAAATAATACGACCTGCCGAGCATATCGTTGCGCGGATTGTGCAAGAGGATTGAAATCTGCGTTCTTCGCCTGCCCACCAACAATCAGTACAACAGGTCTACCCATTCCCTCCAATGCGGCAACTGTTGCGCCAACATTCGTTCCTTTAGAATCATTTATCCAACGAACTCCACGATAGTTACTAATTACCTCGCAACGATGTGGGAGACCGGAAAATTTTCGAAGTGCATCTAGTATCTCGTCCATTTTTACAGGGATAACAGTTTGGATAATAGCCAAGGCTGCTAGCGCGTTACCGATATTGTGAAGACCTTCCATCTTTAAATCATCTATCTTAATCAAACGTTCGCTTCCACGACTTAAATATTTTTCATGATGATTTTTTGTCAAACCAAAGTCCTTTTCTGAAAGAGGCTCGGTTAAACCAAATGTAATCAGTGAAGGATTCATGGTTTTTGATTCAAATAATCGAGATAACCTTACATCATCTCGATTAACAATGATCGTTCCTGCTAACGCAGATATTCGCGTCTTTGCTTCAATATAGGCATCTATATCGTGATACCTATCCATATGATCGGGTGATATATTAAGTATTGCAAAGGTTAATGGTCGCAAAGTTGAAGTAGCTTCCAACTGAAAACTTGAAAGTTCTAGTAAATAATAATCAGGTTCTGGGTATCCCAATAAGTCTAGTGCTGGTGGCCCAATGTTTCCTCCCATTGATACACTAACACCAGCCGCTTTTAACAAAGTTTCTGTTAACTTTGTTACTGTGCTTTTTCCATTTGATCCTGTAATGCCAATGATTGGTCGATTTGAAGATCGTGAAAACAACTCGATATCACTAATAATCTCAATACCAGCAGACCGCGCTTCAACTATTGCAGGTTCCTCTAGCGAAACTCCGGGGCTTACTACCAGGATATCTGCACTTTTGAGCTCCTTAGCATTAAACTCACCAAATCGGGTTATGGAATCAATCTTCTCCTCGCGAAGACGATTTGCAAACGGTGGGTCTTCCCGACTGTCAAAAACAGTGACTTGTCGACCCAACCGATTGAAGTAGCGAATACAAGAGAAGCCTGTCGCTCCTAAACCGATCACGGCTACATTTTTCCAATCTCTAATGTTGCTTATGCTCAAAAGATATTCTCGATAAAATCTAGCGAACTTTTAGAGTGGCCAAACCTACTAACACTAAAATTAAACTTATGATCCAAAATCTCACAATAACTCGAGGCTCTGGCCAACCTTTCATCTCAAAATGATGATGAAGCGGAGCCATGCGAAAAATCCTACGGCCAAAGAACTTGAATGAAAGAACTTGGAGAACAACAGACATAGTCTCAATTACAAATAAACCACCCATCACTAAAAGAACTATTTCTTGACGAACGATCACAGCAACTATGCCTAGAGCCGCTCCTAACGCCAATGCTCCGATGTCTCCCATGAACACTTGAGCAGGATATGTGTTAAACCAAAGAAATCCGAGTCCAGCACCTGCTAAGGCAGAGCAAAAAACAAGTAATTCCCCTGCGCCACCAATATAAGGAATACCTAGATACTCTGAGAATATAGAATGCCCAGTTAGGTACGCAAATACTCCTAACCCCCCGGCAACTAAAACGCTCGGCATAATCGCTAATCCATCTAACCCATCAGTCAAATTTACAGCGTTGCTGAATCCAACAACAACAAACCAAGTTAGTACAACAAAACCAAAACCAATATTCCATGCTACTTGTTTGAATAGCGGTACAATCAACTGTATCTCACTCGGCGTCTGAGCTGTGAAAAACAACGCTAATCCAGCTGCCACACCTATTAAGGACTGCCATACAAATTTGTTTCGTGGAGCAACTCCTCGCGCACCATTTTTTGATAATTTTTTCCAATCATCAAATAATCCAATCACACCAAATCCCAAACATGTTAACAATGCGATCCATACAAAACGATTTGTCAAATCTGCCCATAAAAGCGTGGTCAGGGCTATCGAGCCAAGAATTAACACACCGCCCATAGTTGGAGTCCCCAGTTTTCTCTGATGGCTAGGCGGCCCGTCTTGACGAATTACCTCACCAATTTCTAGAAGACCTAACCTCGCAATCACTCGTGGTCCGAGAACGAAACAAAAGACCATAGCGGTGACTACACCGCAAATCGCACGAAACGTGAGATAGCGAAAAACATTAAATCCACTAAAGTAGTTAGCTAATTCTTCGAAAATCAAATTTAGCATGGCTTCAATCTACTTCGGCCTCCAACTGAAGAAGTGTGTCTACCACACGCTCCATACGAGCACTTCGAGAACCTTTAACTAGGACATGCATATCAGGAGCTAACAAATGTAAAAGTTTTTCAGATAACTCCTCAAAACTTTTAAAATGAATGGCGCCGACTCCAAATTCTTCTGCTGAAAAAGCTGCCAAGTTTCCAAGTGTGAATAACTGCTGAATTCCTTTTTCTCGAGCATAGCGACCAGCGGCTCGATGGAAGTTCTCTGATTCGCTACCCAATTCCGCCATATCACCAATGACTAAAATACGATGGCCGTCTTTACGGGCTAATACACGGATTGCACTTCGTAATGAAGCGGGATTAGCGTTGTAGCTATCATCAATTAGGTTCGCATTATTCTTAGCCACTCGTGGTTGTAACCGTCCATTTATGGGCTGAACTTTCTGTAGTCCAGACTTTATGCGATCATAGTCAATTCCAAGAGTCCAAGCGACAGTAGCAGCAGCTAGAGCATTTCTCGCATTATGTTTACCAAGAAGATTGAGTCGGACATCGAACCTATCATCTGGAAGTTGGATTTCTAAATCTAATCCATTATCTATAAATTCGATTTTGCCTTGAACATCCGCCTGACTATCTAATCCAAAAGTCATAGTTTTATATCTTCGAGTACGCGCCAACCAATAGGAAGAAAATCGGTCATCAGCGTTTATCACAGCAACACCACTGGGCTCCATTCCTAAGAAAATTTCAGCTTTTGCGCGAGCAACGCCAGTTACATCACCCAACCCCTCCAAATGAGCTGAAGCAGCATTGGTTATGAGTGAAACAGTAGGTTTAGCAATTCTTGTTAGATAACTAATCTCGCGAGCATGATTCATACCCATTTCAACTACACAAAATTTATGTATATTGCTCAAATTAAGCAACGTTAGTGGCAGACCGATATGGTTATTGAAATTAGCTTTTGCTGAAAGTGTAGGTCCTTCACTTTGAAGAATACTAGCAATCATTTCGCGAACAGTGGTTTTACCATTACTTCCAGTAACAGCAACGATTGGCACCTCAAATTGTTCTCTCCAATAAGCCGCGAGTTGGCCCAATGACTTTGTTGTATCTGCCACAACTAATGTTGGAAGATCAATTTCAAGCTCACTATTTGCCATCACAGCAACAGCACCCGATCGTTTAGCGTCAAAAATGAAATCTTGGCCATTAAAACGATCGCCTTTCAAGGCGACGAAAAGTTCCCCGCCCTGCAACTGCCTAGTATCAATTGCAACATTTTCAAAAACTGTATCTCCACCCAATACCCGGCCATCTACGGCAGTAGCAGCAGTCATCAAGTTCATCAGCAAATTGCCTCCAAGATTTTATTGACTACGAAACGATCTGAGAATGGTCGTGGACCGGTTTCTAACACTTGATCTACCTCATGACCCTTCCCAGCAATTAAAACTAAATCACCAACGTTGGCATTGCTTATGGCGTACTCAATAGCTTTCTCTCGATCAGGAATCTTTACCGCTTCATGATCTAGAATACCCGCTGCAATATGATCGAGAATCGTATGTGGATTCTCAGATCTAGGATTATCATTAGTCAGAACAATTCTATCGGCCAAACCATCAGCAACTGACCCCATCTCTAATCGTTTGCCTGTATCACGTTCGCCTCCACAACCAAAGACGCACCAAATATTATTACTTGTATGCTCGCGAAGAGAACTAAGTGCGCACTCTAAAGCGGCTGGTGTATGTGCGTAATCGAGAACAACATTTATTGGAAAATTTGGTTCGGTAATAAGCTCCATACGACCATTTATAGACCTTAGTTGAGGCATAACACGTTCTATTGACGCTAAAGATTTCCCCAGAGACAAAAGAATGACTACAACGGTCACTAGGTTAACTACATTTAGACGACCTAATACGGGAACCTCAAAATTAATGGGTCCGTCCGGAGTGACTATCTCTAAACGAATTCCTCTTTCTAATATTTCGGTGCTAGATGGATAAACATCCGCATGATTATCTAACCCAAAAGTCCATACTTTTCCTTTAATGCCAGCTTTTAAAAATTTGACACCATAAGGATCACTCACATTAATGATTACATTCTTTATCTGATAGTCATTGAAAAGCGAAAACTTAGCAGCCGCATATTTTTCCATATCGCCATGATAATCAAGATGATCTCTGCTAAGATTGGTAAAAACGGCAATATCAAAATCGATACCTTTTACGCGAGCTTGATCTAAGGCATGAGACGATACTTCCATACAAACGGTATCCATACCGCCCTCCACCATGGCAGCTAACTCACCTTGCAGAACAATAGGATCTGGAGTGGTTAAACTAGAAGGTATTAAATCATCGTAACGTCCTATACCTAATGTCCCAATTAAGCCACAAACTCCACCAAGCAAGTTGAGTGCTTGAGCAGCAAAGTGGGCACATGTCGTTTTTCCATTAGTCCCTGTAACACCAATGACGCAGAGAAATTGAGAAGGGCTTCCGTAAAACCGATTAGCAATAAATCCGATATTTTCCCGCAAGTTTGATACTTGATAAAAGGGTACTTCACATTCTTGAATGGGATTACCTTGCTTTTCAATAAGTACTGCTCGTGCACCACGTGATACAGCTTGTCTGAGGTAGGATCGACCATCCTGACTATGGCCAGGCATGCCCAAAAAAAGTTCGCCTCTCTTAACTGATCTACTATCTAAGCTCAATCCGGTAACACTTAGTTCTTCAGAGATTTCTGAATCAACGATGCCCTCAAGTAATGAGCTTAGTTTGTTAACTGAATGAAGATTGCTAGCCATTAAGCACCCATGTCAGAGTCGAGGTGACTAAACACGATCTGATTAATATTTGACTCTCGATCTCCTGGCACACCACGAAGCCGTAGCACATCAGTCATGATCTTGGAAAATACAGGAGCAGCAACCTCACCTCCGTAATAACGATCCAAGCTAGGTTCATCTATCAGGACTACTAATACAAATCTAGGGTCAGATGCAGGAGCAAATCCCGCAAATAATGCTTGATAGCTATCGGTTGCGTAACCACCTTCAGTGGATAGTTTGCGTACTGTACCTGTTTTCCCTGCTACTCGATATGCGGGAACACTAGCCAATTGTGCTGTGCCTTCAGGACTTACCACTTTCTCAAGCATCTTGTTGATATCTGCGACAACATCTTCAGGAATCACTCTATGACCGGGTGATTCTTCTTGCCGCTTACGAATGCTGATGGGTAACATAACTCCGTCAGATGCAAGTATCGCATATGCTCGCGCCAGTTGTAGCGAAGTTACTGCAACCCCATAACCATATGCTAAACTTGCATGCTCGCTTGCGCGCCAGCGACTGCGATTAGGAAGCATTCCAGATTGCTCACCGGGTAATTCCACACCAGTTATCTGCCCGAAGCCAATATCAAAAAATGTTTTATGTAGCTCATGGGGAGTCATCTCCATAGCAATTTTTGCTGTCCCAATGTTACTGGACTTTATTAGAACTCTAGACAGACTCAAGTCACCATAGTCTTTAATGTCATGAATCGTCCAACCACCTATACGATAATATCCGGGACTGGTCTCCACCACGCTATCTGGTGTAAAAGAACCACTTGAAAGAGCTAAAGACATGGTAAACGGCTTTACGGTTGAACCTGGCTCAAACACATCAGTTATTGAGCGATTACGAAAATGACCATTCGATATATCACTACGATCATTGGGATTAAAATCAGGCAAGTTAACCATTGCTAAAACTTCGGAAGTTTTAGAATCTAATAATAAAGCAGAACCACCGATTGCATTGTTTATGTGAACTGCTTCAGCCAAATATCGGTGTGCTATAGCTTGTAATCTTAAATCAATGCTCAGTACTAGATCTCTACCATGGTATACAGGTTTTACGCTATCTACATCTTGAACAATCCTTCTTCTTGCATCACGAAGTACTCGTTTTCTGCCCTCCACACCAGACAGATGTTTATCAAAAGCCTTCTCTATACCCTCTTGACCCTGATCATCAATGTTTGTAAACCCTAGAATATGACCAGCACTTAATCCCGATGGATAATAACGACGATATTCTCTTTGGGTATAAACGCCCGGTAAATTGAGCGAAAGAACGTTATGGGTTGCCTCTGGTGACAAATGACGACGAAGATAAACGAATTTTCTGTCTGAGTATCTCTGAAGTAATTTTTCAATTTGTCCTGGCAAAACACCTAATGCTTCTGTCAATGCCTTTAGCTCTGACTCCGAAGGTTTCAAGATATTGGGATCAGCCCAAATTGAATCAACAGGAGTGCTAATAGCAAGCACCTCGCCTCTGCGATCAAGAATTCGCCCTCTGACAGGCTTAACAGCTATTGCTCCTAACTGCCGAGCACGACCCTCAGCTTGTAATCGTCCATTATCAAGAACTTGTAATTGTAGTGCACGAACTAATAAAAGCATCATGCCTAACACTAACAAACCTAACACAGCCCAATGTCGAACTTGGATTTCTCCTAATATCTGACTAGGGCCAATTTTCCTCATAGCCGCGGTCCTAGGCGCAAAACTATTGTTTCTGTGGGATTTGGAGCAATCATATCTAACCTTTGGCGTGCTTCATTTTCAATTAAATCGTGCAAAGACCACGTTGCATTCTCAAGCTGCAAACGTCCCCACTCCTCGCTTAATCTGTCACGTTCTAAAGTGACTGCCTGTAAGATCAAAAAGCTTTGCCGATTGGCGGAGCGAACGAATACAACAGCCATAGCTGAAATAAAAACTATGAAAAAAATTGGGATCAAAGTTTTGTTCATGTCACTGACTCAAGCTTTTCGGCAGAACGAAGAATCGCACTTCGAGAGCGGGGATTAGATTCGATTTCCAGGGGGGTAGGCCTAATAGGCTTTCCAAGCAATCTAAGAGTTGGGTGGATGTGATCATCGGTGATTGGTAAATCTGGTGGATAGAAATCCCCACTAGCACCTTTACGCATGAATAACTTTACACACCGATCTTCTAGGGAATGAAAACTAATAACTACTAATCGTCCACCAATCGCTAAGGCATCGATCGCTTGGGGCAGTACGGTTCTAAGCTCCTCAAGTTCACCATTTATATGCATTCGTATTGCCTGAAAGGATCGTGTGGCGGGGTGCTTACCATATTCACGCGTAGGTACAGAATCTGCCACTAGTTTTGAAAGTACTTCCGTTGTGCGAATTGGTTTAATCTTTCGAAACTTTATGACGTTTCGCGCGATACGACCTGCAAACCGTTCTTCACCAAATTCACGCAAGACACGCCGCAGTTCTTGCTCCTCAACACGATTCAACCAATCAGCCGCTGTTTCTCCAACACTAGGATCCATACGCATATCTAGAGGCCCATTTCTCATGAAACTGAAACCTCGATCAGCCTCATCTAACTGCATGGATGACACTCCAAGATCAATTACGATGCCGATTACACATCGATTTAGATTATGTTCGTCAACAATCATAGAAAGATTCGAAAAGGATCGCTGAACAAAGGTAAGACGTTCTTCGTTCGGAAACAATTTATTCACGGCCTGATATGAATTAGGATCCCGATCGATGGCGAGAACCCGGCCATTAGGGTTCAATTGATCTAATATCGCTTTGGTGTGGCCTCCGGCGCCAAAAGTCGCATCAACATAGGTGCCATCATCCTGAACATTTAATGCGTGCAGGACTTCCCCAACCATAACTGGCGAATGCTTTTGATCTGGCACATGCACTTCCTTGATCACAAAGAAATGGATTCAAGTTCGATTGGTAATTGCCGTTCAGCAGGCTCCGTTTGTTGCAACCACTCCTCACAACGCTGATTCCAAAGAGATTCATTCCAGATTTCAAACTTATTTCTCTGACCAATTAACACAACGCGTTTCTCAAGACCCGCAAATTCGCGAAGGAGGGGAGAAACACGTATTCGTCCGACGCTATCAATATCACAATCTGTCGCATACCCAATTAAAAATCGTTTCAACTGCTGTGCAGTGGCGTCAAAACTAGGTAATTCGGCAACTTGCCTTTCAACAATATCCCACTCATTTAAGGGATACAGCCACAAGCAACGCTCTTTAGTATGATTCACCGTTAAAACTAATCGGCCCTCGCACTGTTCACGCAAAATTTCCCGGAATCTTGATGGTATTCCTATGCGCCCCTTGGCATCTAAGTTAACTGAGCTCGCTCCACGAAACATAGCATTTCAGAATAAATTAATTCCGCCTCATCAACTATGGGGTATGCGGCAAAAGCAGCCACTTAAAATGTGAAAAAAACGCCCGACCCTCAATAGGGTCGGGCAATCACCAAAGGAGGATGGAGGTGGATTAGCCGCCACCCGCGGCATAATTTTTGAGGTATTCGAAAATTTAAATTCGAACAACCGGTAATTGTTTAATGCTTTAACACACATGATAGCAATCTATTTTTTCCATAATTAACCACTAATTCCCACTAAACGACACTATATTCATCAGAAACATCTAATGTCAACCCCGAAATCTATTAAAAACTATAGTTTTTTTGACTCGATGGGCCGTTTCCGACTTTTAAGAAACTAAATCGTTAAGATAAACCACTTTTTTTTAGCAACAATTGGGCAAAAAATGTTGGAAAATAGAGGAAACATTGACCTCAGAGCTAATAATTTAGAACCAACCAAAATTATTGTGGGAGCCGGCCTGTAAGCCGGGTTCTGTCTAGAGCGATCATTCGTCTTGGGTACACGTCACCGTGCACCTCGAGCAACCTACCCGAATCCGGTGCGGGCAACACCTTTGGATTCCTATTTGGTCTTGCTCCGAGTGGGGTTTGCCTTGCCATTAGCGTTACCGCTAATGCGGTGTGCTCTTACCACACCTTTTCACCCTTACCAATACGATAATCAACAAATATTACCGAACGGCGGTATATTTTCTGTGGCACTTTCCGTCGGCTCGCGCCGCCCAGACGTTATCTGGCACCCTGCCCTATGGAGCCCGGACTTTCCTCAATCCCGCATAGTGGCGCCGATAAAATCGAGGGCCACAAAATCGGGATCGCGATCACCCGGCCGACTCCCTGAACTCAAACATAATTCCTTACGTGTAGAATGGCAAGATATCAAATTATTAAACCCCATTTTCTGTGATTTTGAGATGATTCAGAAACAAGCGATAAAAATCATTTTTTCGTCCATCAGTAATCTTAGCAGCTACTGCGCTAGCCTCCCGATGTGGCAAATACTCCGTCAATACGCTCATTAACTTCAATGGATCGACTAAAAACTGGGTTTGAGTTTTCCTGTTACCCTCCACAATAATTACTATCTCGCCACGCTCTAAATTCTTATCGAGTTTAATGCTGTGCTCAATTTCCAATAATGGGCCAATTATAACGCCCTCAAACCGTTTGCTAATTTCGCGAACAACAGAAGCCTGCCTCAATTCTCCCAGACTCTGCCGCATATCACCGATAGTCCCTAGAATACGGTGAGGGGCCTCAAAAAAAATAAGCGTTCTCTCGTCACGAGCTAAGCTTCGAAGTCGTGATTGACGAGCTACCGAACGAACCGGCAAAAATCCTTCAAAAATGAAACGATCAGTTGGTAACCCACATATCGACAACGCTGCTGTTATAGCGCTAGCCCCAGGGACTGCTTTGACTGTAAGACCTGCATCATGCGCAGCCCGCACCAACCGATATCCTGGATCATTTATCAGAGGGGTTCCAGCATCACTAACTAAGGCAATTGACTCACCATTGGATAATCGGGCCAACAAATATGGGCAACGACTCGCTTCATTATTGTCATGAAAGGAAACTGTTTTTGTGCGTATTCCAAAATAATCAAGAAGTAAGCCTGTATGCCGAGTATCTTCTGCGGCAATCAGATCTACCTTACTCAACACATCACGAGCTCGTCTACTCATGTCGTCACGATTGCCAATCGGTGTTGCAACGACATATAGTGTCGCTGGGTATATTGCTTGTTCAATTTTTTGTTTCAATGTGTTCATAGAAAATTTATAAAAAATCCTAATAGCAACTAATCGATCACCAGGTTCTACCATCCAGTATACTGGAACAATAATGTATCAGCGCATTAACATCCATCATCAAGAAAAACGATTTTCCTGGCACGCTGCAATGCCAACTAAATTTGTGACTTTACTGTTAATTATCTTAATGTCCATATATAGCGTTAAAGATATTCATGCTGAAGAAACCAAAAGTACCATATGGGTCAATCCCGATAAACAGCTCAACCCAGAAAACGACTTCCTTGACAAAAAAAACGAAACTCAGAAACCACAAGTGTCAGATAACAATTACAGATTATCATGGAAGATTTTAGACCAGTTATCTAAAACCCAGATATCGGAAAATTATAATGATATTTTTTTAGCGGCCAATACTCTTGCCCTGAGAGGCCAACTGACTATTGCAAACAAAATAATTCAACAATTACGAAACACGCAGTCCAGTGAAAAAAGAAAAGAATTACTCGAACTTTTATACGTAAAGACACTTTATCTTAGTGAAGATTATAGTTTGGCTTTAGAGACTTTAGACCAAATGCAACTACAAACACTATCATCACACAACAAAAAAGTTGCATCGTGGCTTAGAATTGGAAGTCTTTTAGGAATAGGCGATGTGACTAGAGCATTAAGAAGTTCGCAAGCATTTGATAACGCCAGCAATGACTCAATAACAATAAGCGCACATAAACTGATCTGGGACACTTTACGCTTTCTACCCGCAGACGATATCGATAAACTTGTGCAGGATATAATAGAACCTAATTCGAAGTCTTGGTTATCACTAGCAGTTATTTTTGCAAATAAATCACAAACATATCGCAGTTTCATCAATAAAATAGGAGAATGGCAGGAGCACAATCCGAAACATGTAGCCAACAAATATGTAGTGCCCTATAGACAGTCTAAGGGAGAGTCTAAATTAATAGAGCCTCGTAAAATTGCCATATTACTACCCCTCTCCTCCACTTTTGGACAAGCATCAGAAGCTATTAAAGATGGATTTATGCTTTTAGCGAATACCGCTAATACATCAAAGAGGCCGATCATACGAATCTATGACTTCGGTGAGAAAACTGAACTTATAGATACTTATTATGACGCTGCAGTTAGAGATCAGGCTAACTTGATAATTGGGCCCATTGGTGCTTCAGCAATAAAACAACTTGCGAATAGAAGCGTATTTCCTGTTCCGACCCTTATTTTTGGCAGCTTCAATGAGAGTAACAAAACACACCAAAACAGTTACCAATTTAGTCTGGCGCCCCAATATGAAGCAATATCACTAGCAACTCGTGGTATTGCTGATGGCCACAGAAGAGTAATCACATTTTATCCAGATACAAAACAAGGGGCGCAGATCTTTCATGAGTGGAATCGGAACTGGAAAAAATTAGGAGGCACTATAGCCGAATCTCAAACATATGATTCAAATATTAGTGATCAGACCGAGCTTCTAAGAAAAGTATTTCATATCGATTTTAGTGAGGCTCGTGCTAAAGCGCTCCAGAGAACTCTTGGTAATTCAGTCCAACTCAAATATGTAGCGCGTCGTCGCGACGACATTGACGCAATATTTGTACTTTCTAATGTAAATGAAACCCGTTTAATTAAGCCGCAAATTGATTTTCATCATGCGCATAACCTTGCGGTATACAGTCTGAATAGTAATTACAGTGGAATATCTGATCGAGTGAGAGATCTTGATGCAGAAGGAATCATATTTGGGGAAATGCCTTGGATCACAAATTACGGAACTAGTATAAAATCTCTACGCAAACTAATACCTAAAACAAAATCAAAGGAAGGGCTTGTGCTCGATCGACTTTTTGCTTTAGGCATAGACGCCTATGGATTACTAAATCACTTGAATGTACTTCAAGAGAATGAAGACATGTCTTATCATGGTGCAACCGGAACTCTATTCATCAGCAAGAAAGGAAAAGTGATTCGCAAGGAAGAATGGTTCAAAATGGAAAATGCAATACCGAGACATTTGCGATTAGGTTCACTGCCAACACCACCTAAATTAGATATAGAAGCGCACCTTTGATTAGCGAGAAATTTTAGATGACTGCCATAAATTTAGTATATGACCATTTTGCAACAAGCACAGCAACGACAATTGCTACTGGAAAGTCGCTTGGCAAGCAGATAGCAGAAACTGCTTCAATTATACAGAGAACCCTAAAACATGGAGGAAAAATTCTCACTTGTGGAAACGGGGGATCTGCAAGTGATGCACAACATCTTGCGTCAGAACTTATGTGCAAGTATGAATACCAGCGGAAAGCATTAGCTGCGATCGCTTTGTCCTCTGATGGATCTCTCATAACAGCCACCGGAAATGATTATGATTTTAGCCAGATTTTTTCGAGGCAGATAGATGGGCTCGGGAACACCGGCGACATGCTGATAGTAATTTCTACCTCAGGGAAGTCTAAAAATATTATTCTCGCCGCCGAGACGGCCGCCGAGAATAATATTTTTATTGTCGGTTTGACTGGAAAAGATGGTGGACAACTAGGAAAGATAATTTCCGAAACAAAGGGGCTAGAACTGCGTGTACCGTCCCAAATTGTTGCGCATATCCAAGAAGCTCACAGTATAATTATTCACTGTATTTGTAAGTTGGTTGAATTACAAACTATGGACGAATTGTCGTGATAAATCTTCTCTATTGGACCCGACGTCGACTGGTGCCTTTTCTGGCTATTTCTATAATCATACCTTTTATCTCAGGATGTTCATCTTTGTCAGCTCCGATTGTTGTAGCTTCTGGAGCCGGAATAGGATATGTCTTGCTACAAAGTCACAGCCGTACAGGAAAAGAGTACTGGAATGATCAACAATTGGATCGCGCAATTACCCGGGCAATAAATAAAGATAAAACACTTACAACTAAATATGGGGATACAAAACATATCAACGTGACTGTATTCAACGGTATTGTTCTTTTGACCGGCGAAGCGCCAGTAGAAACCCAAATTGCAAGGATAATCGACTTGGCAAATTCATTTTCCGCATCTCGACAAGTTATTAATCGAATTGAGCTTGCCGGAAAAAGTAACCTCAATAGTCGTGTAAATGATGCATTACTAACAACCCAAGTCCGAGCCTCACTACTCGATTCAGAGTATCTTAACGGGCATAAAATAAAAGTGGTGACGGAAAGAGCCAATGTTTATCTTCTTGGAACAGTTACAAGAAAAGAATCTGAAATTGCAGCCGATCTTGCGAGCAGTGTTTCAGGGGTTGTCAGAGTAGTAAAAGTGTTTCAATACCTCTAAAAAAACTAGCTAGGCAAAACATTGGTTTTCACTGATAAAATAATCAAAGACCGAAAGAATCTCGCACAACGGTTGCACAGCTTCCCTCGCCCTATGGTTTTCACAAATGGCTGTTTTGACATCCTGCATCGTGGCCATGTAGATTATTTGACACGCTCAGCAACTTTCGGTAGTTGTCTAATAGTGGGAGTAAATGACGATGGCTCCGTGCGTCGTTTAAATAAAGGAGAAAATCGCCCTATAAATTGCTTACGTGATAGGATGGAAGTGTTGGCCGGTCTAGAATGTGTCGATTGGATAGTGCCATTTCACGAAGATACCCCATTAGATATAATA
The DNA here is from genome assembly GCA_002721105.1 of Acidiferrobacteraceae bacterium. The sequence goes on from PBJL01000011.1 coordinate 162,402, forward strand.
CAGTTATTAGCGCCTGAACAACTAGTGAAAGGAGGTGATTGGCCTGTAGAAAAAATAGTTGGGGCTAAATTGGTTATTGAAAATGGTGGCCAAGTTCATTCACTGCAACACAACTATCCGCACTCAACCACTAAGTTGATTAATCAAATCAAGCAAATATGATCAATTAATTCTAATTGCTAAGATATTTACGGATTCTTTTTATCAAAAAAACTTAACATGAGAGGTCTAAGCTCTGTTAAAACATGCGTATATACATGTTTCTTGAAATCGATTATTTCCGTAATTGGTAACCAATAATCGACCCATCGCCATGAATCGAATTCAGGATTTTCAGCTTTGGTGAGACAAATATCTGAGTCTTCGGCAAGCATCTCAAATAGAAACCACAACTGCTTTTGACCGCGAAAGTGCTTGCCATCAAGTCTTCGAAATTCCGTTGGAAGATCATAATGAAGCCAGTTCTCGGTTACACCAATTAGGTTAACCTGATCATGACGAAGGCCAATCTCCTCATAAAGTTCACGATAGGCTGCCTGCTGAGCAGTTTCATCGTACTCAATTCCACCTTGTGGAAACTGCCAACCGTCGTGTCGAGAACGCCTAGCCCAAAGCACTTCCCCTCTAGCATTACATAATACAATGCCCACGTTTTTCCTATAGCCATCTGGATCAATAATGTCGTTGTCGATTGGGTTTTTCTTGCCATGCAGAGGTTTGGTATTCATAATCCAAATGTTCCACGATTCCAAACAAAATCGCAACTGCAAACGTAAATGAGCTGTTAATGATAAAAAATAATTGAAGAATGGCTAATTTAACGCAACTCCTTGGTTTTTTGTAATTTGAGAATCGTGACGAATAGCATGATAACTATTTTTAACCGCGTTATTCACGAATTTTTTGTCCAAAAATCTAATTTCTGGCTCGCGCTATCCGTGATTTAGCCTCAACACCTCATACAAATAAACCATGCCTAAAATATCAGAAGGTGGTATCCAAGCACCAACACGAAATCCTATTAATTGGCAAGATAAGGATTTTATTAATGAGGCAAAGCTTTTCTATGAACTAGAAAGAGTTTTTGATATTTGTCATGGTTGTCGTCGTTGCGTTAGCTTATGCCAAGCTTTCCCAACACTTTTCGATCTGATAGATGAATCAGAAACTTTAGAAATTGATGGTGTCAAACCGTCAGACTACTGGAAAGTTGTTGATCATTGTTACCTCTGTGACTTGTGTTACATGACAAAATGTCCTTACGTCCCACCACATGAATGGAATGTCGATTTTCCTCATCTCATGTTGCGCGCAAAAGCAGCTCGATTTGAAAGTAAGGGAGCCTCCGCCAGAGATAAAGTTTTAACTAAAACTGATATGACCGGTCGATTGGCAGGAATTCCCATTGTAGTTAATGCCGTAAATAAATCTGCTAAATCTAAGACACTCCGAAATATAGGGGAGAAATTTTTTGGCATTCATAAAGATGCGCTTTTACCGAAATATCATTCCCGAACTTTTCGGCGTCGCATGAAACATCACAAAGCACTTGAAACGAGCCCAATAAATACCGAGACTACTAACGGCAAGGTCGCTATATTTGTTACTTGTTACGGCAATTTTAATCAACCTGAACTCGTAAAGGATCTTGTGACCATACTGGAACATAACGAGATTCCGGTAAAGTTAGTACCAAAAGAACGTTGCTGTGCAATGCCGAAGCTCGAGCTGGGTGATCTAAAAAAAGTCGAGAGTGCATACGAATACAATCGAACCCAGTTAGTTCCACTAATAGGTGACGGTTGGGATATTATCGCAACTGTTCCCAGTTGCGTCTTAATGTTTAAGCAAGAACTACCCCTTCTCTTTCCCAATGATGAGAATTTAAGGCGATTAAAAAATTACTGGTTTGATCCATTCGAGTACTTGTATTTGAGGCATCGTGATGGGCTTCTCAAAACTGATTTTAAGAATTCTTTAGGTACGATCGCTTATCATGCTGCCTGTCATCAAAGGGTGCAAAATTTTGGCCCTCGAACCCGAGATATCCTTCGTCTGATACCTGACACAAACGTCGTTCCTATTGAAAGATGCTCCGGTCATGATGGCACATACGCAGTAAGAAAAGAAACACATGTATTATCTATGAAAATAGCACGGCCAGTATTAACTCAAATTGAACGTGCGGAAGCTGATCACTATGGAAGTGATTGCCCAATTGCGGCTCAGCAATTCCAAAACGGCCTAGAAAACAACCCTGCTCCAAAACATCCTATAACCCTATTAAAACAGGCCTATGGTATTTAGTTAGGCCAGACAACTTTCCAGTGTCTTAAATATAAAAACCTAATTTTTATAGTTATAGATCTTTATGTCTCAATGAGTTCGCTCTTCACCATCGATAGCATAATCTGCAGTAAATTCACATAATGCTGCTATCAGTTCGCATCTATTTTGAATTCTTATGGTCTCAATTATGCCTTGTTTATCTCTTGAGGAAAAAGGAAGGCTCGAACCAAGAGTATCAACAAACTCAACAAAACTCAACTCATCCATCGTACTCCATTCGACCTTAAGTCTTTTATGATTTAGATAACTCTTTGCAAGCAAAACCAATTGCTGACGATCATACTCAATACTGTCATCAATTAAATCAAGAATGAAACGATCAAATGAGACCTCTGCTTTACGATAACTAGTTTGAAAATCAACCTCACGCAAAACATCAAATCTACTGACGCCACTCAGAAGAAGAAGAATTCGATTATCCCGAGTTTCACTGAAACTAACAATTCGGCCCAGACAGCCGGTTTTATAAAGCTCATCTGTTTCACCATCTAGGGGCTGAATCATCCCGATCAAACGGTTAGCAGATATAGCATCAAGAACCATTTCAAGATAGCGAGGCTCAAAAATATTCAAAGGTAATTGAGCATTTGGCAAAACTACCGCATCCCTTATTGGAAATAAAGGTACCACACTCGGCAAATCCTCAAAATTTGGTGTAAATTGATTACGCATAAAAATATATTCCTCAGTTAAACTAATTCCAACAAAACTAACAGATGTCCTTCATTGAGTTAAGAGTATGCCCCTCAGCTACCCCCAGCTTACCACTGCAAAGACATTAAACAAACCCGGCTTCTATCGAGGTCGGTTCGCACCCACGTCATCCGGCAAACTCCATTTTGGATCACTCGTTACTGCTGTTGCAAGTTATTCTGATGCGATTTATCACAATGGCGAGTGGTTGTTGAGAATCGACGACATAGATGAGGGTAGGGCAAGGCCAAAATTTATTGATTCAATTTTAATGATTCTAGATAAATTTGGTTTTGAATGGTCTGGAAAACCTACTTACCAAACAGAGCGAAAAGAAATCTACGCATCTACTGTAAAACTTTTACTTAACAAAAACCTCGCATTTCCCTGTGGTTGCTCCAGAAAAGAAATCGGATCGGCTACACCTTCATTTTTTAACAAAAAAATGATCTATCCAGGAACCTGTGCAAATGGGCTAGGTGCAGGAAAAGAACCCAAATCAGTTCGTGTGCGCGTTGAAGATAAAAGAATTATTTTCGAGGATCGTTTTGCGGGCCCGATTAGTCAAAATGTCTCTAAATCAGTAGGAGATTTTGTAATTCAGCGAGCTGATGGTTTAACAGCTTACCAATTAGCGGTCGTTATTGATGATCATCTGGACAATATCACACATGTTTTGCGGGGCGCTGATTTATTAAGCTCTACACCGAGGCAACTTTTCCTCCAAGAATTGCTAGACTATTCACATCCTACCTATGGGCATATTCCACTTGTAGTTGATTCTTTTGGGAAAAAACTAAGCAAGAGCAACGGGGTTGATGATATATTTACCGAGAATATGTGCGACCTTCTATTAGCTGCTTGGAACTTCTTAGGCCAAAAAAAACCGGACGAAAGTATCAAAACAGCTAGTGACTTTTGGTTAAATGCCAAGCAGAGTTGGCAACCAACAACCGTATATACTCCTCACTATTTCTAACAAAAAAGTTAGTCGATTTTTTCATACTAGAACTAGCCTTGCTAGTTGTTTTTAGGAGACTACAACCAAGCGATGATTATTCATAGTCATCTAAAAGGAGCAATGCTGACATGTGTCGGTATTCTCATACTCAGCCCGGACGCACTACTCATCCGTCTAATTCAAACAGACATTTGGACCATGCTTTTTTGGAGAGGACTGCTGTGTGGGATTGTAATGATGGCTATAGCAGGAACTTTGACCAAATCGAATCGACGACAAAAATTAATTCGTCTGAGAGCCGGAGAGATACAAATAATTGTGGTCAACGCGAGTTCCCACTTTCTCTTCATTTTTGCTATTTCAGAAACAACGGTAGCTAACACGCTCGTAATATTGAGCATATCTCCACTATTGGGAGCCCTTCTCAGTTTACTATTGCTGAGAGAAAATGTCGCAAATCGTACCTGGCTAACCACTATTGCTGTATTTTTCGGGCTACTACTGATCTTTTCTCAAAGCGTAGGTGGTGGGACATTACTGGGTGACATCTCCGCATTAGTGTGCGCACTCATGCTTGCCCTCAACTTTGTATTGCTTCGAAAATATCGTAGTACAGAAATGATTCATGCAGTGGCATGGGGTAATCTCTTTACGGCCGCTGTCGCTTGGTTTTTTACTACACCGGAAACTATAAGCTCCGTTGAATGGATTTTTGTTGCCATCCTTGGAATCGGCATTCTACCAATTTCTAGCGCCTTGATTACTCTAGGACCACGCTATTTGCCGGCACCAGAAGTTGGACTCATACTGCTGCTCGAAGCGATATTAGGTCCGCTCTGGGTATGGTTAATAATTAATGAAAGTCCTTCAATTCAAACACTTATAGGGGGGATCTTAATACTTGCAGCACTCTCATGGATGTCTATAACCCTGATAATTGAGAACCGAAAAAGTTAGCACCGGATTTTCATGAATAAAAAATTTACTCAGCGATTTGCAGTCCCAATCATTGCTCTTAGTTCTTTCATGGTATCGATCAATGGTTTGATGGTTCGCAGTTTTGAAAGCGCTAACGAATGGCAAATCGTATTTGGACGAAATCTTTTCTTTTTCCCAGCTATGCTAGGCGTCCTTTGTATGGTTTACCGAAGACAAATTTTTCTAATTTTTCGACAAATGGGTTGGATCGGCATTCTTGCCGGATTATTTTTGGGTGGAGCGAATACCACTGTTATTCTAGCAATTAGCCACACAACCGTAGCTAATGCCCTTTTCACCCTCAGCGCTTGCCCGTTAATAACTGCTGTACTCGCACGTTTTATTCTTGGTGAAAATATTTCCCGAAGCACAATATTAGCAATTATCGTCGCAATGATTGGCATTTCCATAATGGTTTCAGACGGCCTTGCGAGTGACTCACCACTAGGAATATTAATTGCCATCGTGTGCGCACTCTTTTTTTCTCTTTTTGTTATTTGCTTGCGATATGGAAAAGAGCGAAACATGTTACCTGCTAGTGCTCTCGGTGCATTCGTCGGAATGGTTGTCGGACTTCTTGGTGCAAATTTTGATTATAGTCTTTCATCTTACGATTACACACTTTGTTTCTTTTGGGGGGGTGTAGTAGTAACGGCTGTTCATTTCCTCTTTGTAATTGCATCACGTTATGTTACTGGTGCAGAAATTATGCTTATAACGCTAATTGAATTTACCCTTGGACCTATCTGGGTGTGGTGGGTGTTCAAAGAACAACCCACGATTACAGCTCTAGTTGGTGGTCTACTTGTACTATCCGCCGTGGCCGGGAGGTCAATACTCTTAATGAAACAACAACCAATAAAAGAGGAGTAATCCTGAACAAACTAACTTCACTTAACTTCTAATAAGCAGTGGTTTTAAATTTAGTTCCTTTACTTCAACTAGCCTATTTTTTATTTTTCACATTAACGAATTCTAGTACCTGTTACTTGTAAAGGAAAATAGTCATCGCAATTACCCTTTCGAAAAACATCACCAGTAGCACAATGCAATCCTCCACCAAAAGGATATGCATCTCTAAATGCTAATGGTATTACATTGAAACCTAACTGATCTAATTGCTCCATTTGGTAGATTTCGCTTTCTTCTACTACTACTGTGTCATGATCTAAAATTAAGATATTCATCGATAGCCAAACACTCGAATAACATAGTGGTGGCGGTTGATTATGAGCTGGTTTGGCTGCATCTATTATTTCCCAATCATTTTCTGAGAATATCTTTTTCTGTTGGTCTGGCAATCGACGATTTGGATTATTAATTATTAAACCTGGCTTTAATGGAACAAAAGTAGCGTCAATGTGAATTGGATATGGATCACCTGGAAAATTAACAGAATGAACCCGGTGTTCGGGAAAATGACGTTGTAACCACTCCATACCTCTCCTATTGGTTGTCAATCCATGCTGACAGAATAAATCTTTTCCAAATCTGAGCACATCGGCTGCGTCGAACAAAGGTTCTTCCTCTGTAGTAACAAAATCTAAAGCTGCAGTCCTTTCTAACCTTTCCTCGATGGTTATNTCATCAAAATAATTCGCCTGATANGACGAAGTNGTTAAGCGAGGACGGGGTGCCTGCTCCCATCGNAAATCGGGGTCNTCATCAAAATACTTTTGCATTAGAGGTTGGTAAGCTAGATATTCCCANAATCGACATCTGAATGACATNGGNGCNNANAGAATTTCTTTTCCAACNGTCAAAAGAACGTCGCGCGGAGGCATNCAGCCAAACATCGTCTGAGTAGAAAAATCAGGGGTGATCACCGACTGATTCCATTGNATTGGTGTNGGTCTATCTACTNGNATACCTCTTGCTTCCAANANTTTTGCTAGTTNGTCCAATTGAGCGTTTGCTTTTTCAATNGTCTCNAATGGTCGTGGCCCCCACATTCCACGCATATCACTATCCTCTGGAATTTTAGCNTCGGTNGCNGGCTCTGTCGGCGGAATACATGTGAAATCAGCGCGACCAACNATCACATGGAGTAGCGGGTCNAAGTCGTTCCACGAATTAACAATGGTATTCACTNTTTTGTTCTCCTTGGTTCAANCNCAAAATNGANANCNTCAGAATTTNTTTNGTAATTATATATGNNAAGTACAATNNTTTTTNAGCAATGCTCCCAACNTTCNCAGCCTTCNACTAGNAATCCGATAATGCCTATTTCTTCGGNATGNTGTAANAAACAATTATAGACTAANGCTAAATGCTGTTATGATTTAGGAAGTTTACCAAACTATGGNCGGTAATNAGATCACGNCNTTCACTACCANTAGNATNTTCTAACTTAANATNAATNTTTCTAGAAACAGAGCCGATATAGATGTTCAATCCGACAGTNCTATCTGAATCGCTATTTAATGCACNTGCGCCTGGAAAGCGATTAAGTGGTATACCNGNNTCTATTGCNCCTANAACNATNTATGANGCGTATTNAGTNCAAGNANACCTGGTNAGTCAGCTACGCCAAAAATTTGGTGANCCTNTAGGATACAAAGTGGGTTGNACTAATNAAACAGCTCGTGANATGCTTGGTGTAGAAACNCCTTTTTATGGACGATGTTTCACCAAGGAGATCTTTANCAGTCCTGCGANAATAGANTGCTCTGAGTTACATATGGTAGGTATTGANCCTGAAATAGCTGTTCGGATAGGAAAGGANATGCAAAAAGATACNCCATGGACTGCTAAGCAAGTCNTAGATCTANTCGAGGAAGTGATGCCAGCGATTGAGATTGTAGAAAGTCGCTTTTCTACATGGCCAAAAATGGGTATCCTAGCGGCAATCTCGGATAATGGCGTACATCGAAAACTTATTTTGGGTCAATCAATTACCAGTTGGGACGAAAGAACTATTTCTGGCGCTCGAGTGGAATTATGTCTAGAGGAAAAGATTGTGCGATGGGGTCACATTAAAAATGTAGATGGAGGAGTATTTGGCGTAACTGCTTGGCTTGCGACTCAGTTAAATCAAAAAGGGCTGGCTCTGAAAGGTGGCGATATTATAAGCACAGGTGTCATGACGGACATTTATGATGCGGTATCAGGCGACAATTTAATAGCAGACTACATGGATCTAGGTGAAGTTAACCTAAAGCTTTCTTGATTACTAGTATGGTATCTGATCTCATTCGACTTACTGCGCGCGAAATCCGTTTGATGCTAAAAAACGGTTCCATTTCCCCATTGGAGTTGCTCGAATGTTTGGCTGAGCGTATCTCCGCTATCGACCCAACTGTGAACGCATTACCAACACTGTGTTTTGATAGGGCCTTTGAAGCAGCCAAGAAACAAGACATATCGACCACAACCTTGGGCGGTCTGCCTGTTGCTATCAAAGATCTGATGGAAGTCTCTGGAGTCCGCACTACCTGGGGTTCCAAGATTTATGAGAATAATATATCGCTTAAATCAGATCTCTTGGTAGAAAGACTAGAACAACAAGGAGCAATCATTTATGCTAAATCAAATACACCGGAATTTGGTGCCGGGGCCAACACTTTTAATGAGGTTTTTGGAATTACCAGAAACCCATGGAACACTAACCGATCAGCAGCCGGCTCATCTGGGGGATCAGCCGTTGCCTTAGCAACAGGCATGGCGTGGCTCGCGACTGGATCTGATTTGGGAGGTTCCCTGCGTAGCCCGGCTAGTTTTTGCGGTATAGTAGGTCTTCGACCAAGCGTTGGCCGGGTCCCAGCAAATCCTGGTGATCTAGCTTTTGATCGTTTATCAGTCGAAGGACCTATGGCGAGAAACATTGGTGATTTAGCAATGCTCTTCGATGCTATGGTTGGTCACGATGTTCGAGACCCAATCTCACTGCCAACTCCATTGGAATCTTTTGAGACAGCGGCTGACGCGCGACAGACTCCACGAAGGATAGCATTTTCGAAGAATCTTGGTGTTTCCCCAGTGGACCCGGAAATCGCGTTACGATGCGAAAGAGCAGCCCAACTATTCACCGACATGGATGTTGTAGTAGAAGAAGCTCATCCTGATTTTTCTGGACTACAAGATGTTTTCCAAACACTCAGAGCTTTAAACTTTGCCGCTTCACTGGGCCCATTGCTTGAATCACATCGGGATTTTTTGAAACCAGAGGTTATATGGAACATAGAAAAAGGTTTGAAATTGAATGGAGATCAAATTATTCAAGCAATGAAAGAGCGCAGTAAGATCTATGCACGTACTACTAGATTCTTTGAGAAGTATGATCTATTACTCTCACCTNCAACCATAGTCCCACCATTTCCTGCTGAAAAACGATTCGTAGATCGAATCGGAGATTACACTTTTGCGAATTATATTGAGTGGTGTTCGATTGCCTATGCATTTACTGTGGTAGGTTCACCCGCGTTGTCAATGCCATGTGACGTTACAGATGAAGGGCTTCCGATTGGGCTTCAAATTGCAAGTAATCCAAGAAACGAAGCAGCGTTACTTGGGGCCGCCATGATGCTTGAAGATGCAGTCTCACTCCAAAAACATCCTCCTATTGATCCAAACTAAAGAACAATCATACTAATTAGATTGTGCGATCAGTTCCACCATCGACTGAGATCTGGGCGCCTGTTGTTCGACTAAATTGTGGACCGGATAAAGCGAGCACAACAGAAGCTACATCATTTGAAGTGATTTCTATACCCAGTAAATTCATGGAACGATACTCCGCCACAGATATACCGTAATGTGCAGCTCGATCACTAATGACATCGTCAGTCCAAAATCCAGTATCAAAAACGGAGTTCGGGTGAACCATATTCACTCGAATTGAATCACTAGCAAGCTCTAAGGCTGCAATTCGTCCGAGTTGAGTTAATCCAGCTTTAGCCACCGAATACGTAGCTGCCCCTCGACCTGGTGCAGCTACATTTTTTGATCCAACTATAACAATAGCTGGGTGCCAGCCATGCCGCAAATAGGGTGTCGTTTTTTTGATGACACACATTGCCGAATTTAAATTTATATTCATGCTCGACTGCCACTGTTCATTATCGATCTCTTCGATATGCGCACTTTTAGGAAAAATACCAATATTGTTAACAAGAACATCGATACCCCCAAATCGCTGTATAGCTGCATGAATCACATTAGTGACATCGTCTTCAACTGTAACATCACCTACCACAGCAACAACAGTCGACTTCTTATATAAACTAATGATATTAGGGTCCTTATCTATCGTTACTACGTTCGCTCCATTCTCTGAAAATTTTTTGACACATGCACGACCAATTCCGCTGAATCCTCCTGTCACCAATACAACCTGTCCAGAAAACATTAAATCTTCTTTACCAGCATGTAATTTTGCTTGTTCTAATTCCCAATATTCCACATCGAATATATCTCTTTCGGCAAGGGTAACCCAGCCTCCTAGGCGTTCCGCATCTTGAATTGCCTGTATGGTGTGATCCACGATATCTGATACTACTTTGATTTCTTTCTGTGTGCGGCCAAAAACCACAGTACCAATGTCTCGCCACACAGCCCAACGCGGTGCTGGATCCAATTGTTGGAGTTCACTACTAGCATGTCTTTCAAAGTATTTAATATAATCGCTTCTATAGCGTTCTACACTGTTTGATATATCCATGTCTGTAATCATCGGTATACGTTTAGTCCGGATTACATGATCTGGAGTTAGAGGTCCACGACACGCAATTGAAACTACATCCTTTTGACTGGCAAATTCATAATTAAACGGCAATCCATTAAATGCCGCTATCATGGGAATGTTAGCGGACTTTGAAACGGCTGATCGTAATTTTGCGATTTCGAGTAACGATACTTCACCGTGACTCTCGCCCAAGTTAGGTCTTTCTTTTAAAACTAACTCCGCATCGCTCACTAAGTCAATCATACGCTCATAACTTTCCTTCGCATCATTCGAAAAACTAAAAATTCCATGCTTCATCAATATGATGCCATGAAGCTTAGACCAATCAGTCGTCCGGGTCAGATTTGATACTTTTTTCGCCAACGCAAAACCAGGCATTACATATGGAACAATAAGGACTTTGTCACCATAAATACTTCTAAGTATTTCTTCTCCATTTGGTGTGTTTGATAACGTAACAACTGCATCTGCATGTGTATGATCTACGAAGCTGAATGGAATAATCGCATGCAGAATTGCTTCCACTGAAGGATTTGGCGCCCTTTGATCCAACATAGCAGCTCTCTGTGCAACAACCATATCCGAATCGCTCAAGGACTTTAAACGCGAGAGTTTGATTAATGAATCAAGCTTGACAGGCGCAAATCCTGTTGCTTCTATGGTATCGAGATTCCAACCACTACCCTTTATATAAATTGCATCATGAATCTCGCCAAAAATATCTGTAAATGGCGCTTTGACTGAGGTGTTCCCGCCTCCGTGTAGTACTAGATTAGGCTCCTGACCAACCAATCTGGACGAATACACTCTTAGTGCTAATAAGTCGTCTTGATACTGGTCAGCATCGAATTTATTCCACAAATTTTTCATCTGCTTGAGTTATTGGTTTTTTTTGTCGATTTAGTCATACTGTATGTTTTGTACCCTAGGACCATCAGTTAAGGCGCATAATCTAAAATTAACTAATAAAATATTTAGTATGTCAATTATATAATTTAAATTACCAAACAATAAGGAGCTTTCATGACGATTACCAGAATCGGCACAAATGAGCGTATGAGTCAAGCTGTAATTAATGGTGATACCATTTATCTTTCAGGCCAAGTGGCTATCGAGGCAAGTGGCGAATCAGTGACGCAGCAAACACAAAATATATTGAATCGCATAGAAACGCTACTGGAAGAATCAGGAAGTAATAAGGAAAATTTATTGACTGCTATGATCTGGCTCGCCAATATGAATGATTTCAACGAAATGAATGAGGTCTGGGATAGCTGGGTGCCCTATGGCAACGCACCGACACGCGCATGCGTAGAATCACGATTAGCCTCATCAAATTTTGCGCTAGAGATTAGCGTCACTGCAGTTCGCATTTTATAACTCTATATTATGAGATTCGTAATTATTGGGGCCGGCATCGCGGGAATAACTAGCGCTTGGGAGCTTATTCGTGATGGACATGAAGTTACTGTTATTGACCAAGGTACAGAACCTGCAAATTTTTCTAGTCATGCAAACGCCGGATTAATATGCCCTGGCCATGCTTTTGCATGGGCTTCACCAGCTGCACCGATAATGATGCTCAAATCATTATGGCAAAATGATCAAGCACTAAGGTTTCGACCTAGGTTAGATGCTCGACAATGGAATTGGATTGCATTATTTCTTCGTCAGTGCACTTCTACTCGCGCCCGAATTAATACTGAACGAAAATACCATCTTTGTAGCTATTCGCAAAAGAAATTAAAGGAAATCGTGGAAGAAACTGGCATTTCATATGACCAAAAAACAAATGGTTTAATTTACTTTTATAAGACAGAAAATAGTTTCGAATTAGCAAAAAAGAAATCAAAGCTGCTTGAAAGTTTTGGACTTAAAGTTGAAGCTCTTGGTATTGAAGAACTTATCAAAATCGATCCTGGTCTGATTAGCGCAAAAGAACAAATCACAGGAGGATTGTATTGCCCAACTGATGAAAGCGGAGATTCTAGGTTATTTACACTGAAATTAGCGAATCTATGTGAGGAAAATGGTGCCAAATTCCTTATGAATACGGTTGCTAAAAAAATGGTGCGAACATCAAATCGAATTGCAGCCGTCGAAACTAACCTAGGGCATATTGATGGCGACGGGTTTCTTGTCTCATCGGGGGTCGGAAGCCCCGATCTTTTAAAAACTCTTGGAATTAGCATTCCGATTTATCCGGTAAAAGGATATTCCGTTACTCTTCCTATTACATCTTCCAATCAACCGCCTCATTTAGGTGGTGTCGATGAAGATAGCCTTCTCGCCTACTGCCCGTTAGGCGATCGCCTCAGGATCACAGCAACGGCTGAAATAAGTGGTTACGACACATCCTATGAGACTGGGGATTTCCGAACCATGCTACAAAAGGTCAAAGAGCTTTTACCCCTTGCGGCAGATTATGATAACCCAAGCTATTGGGCCTGCCTTCGGCCTATGAGGCCGACAGGACTGCCATTCGTCGATCGAACCCACTATTCAAATCTCTGGTTAAACGCAGGACATGGGCACATGGGGTGGACAATGGCATGTGGCACAGCCAAGATCATTGCTGATATTATCGCAAACCGCGCCCCAGATATTCCTCTAGACGGCATGATGATCAATCATTAGGTAAGTGTGATTCTAAAGAATGAAAATCGAGATAGGTTTCTCGACATCCAGAAAATTTCATTCGAAATGGATACTGGTATCGGATCAAAAGCGCGAATCGGAATGATAGTTCTTGCAAGCGACCACATCATTGAAAATGAATTTCGCGAGATCATACGTATTCCGGGCGTTGCTCTTTATCAATCTCGTATACCCAACTCACCGATCATCTCCTCTGACAGCCTCAAAGCCATGGAAGATAATATCTCAAAACAAGCAATGGTAATTCTCCCGGAAATAAAACTTGATGTGCTCGGTTATTGTTGCACATCGGCCTCTGTGGTAATTGGTGAAAACACAGTAATCAAAACAATGTCTGACTCACGACCCGAAGCTAAACCTACAACACCGATAACGGCCGCACTTGCCGCCTTCGAGGCGTTGCAAATAAAAAAAATTGGAATACTGACACCATACAGTAATAACATTAATGTCTTGATTCGTAAATATATTCAAGGTCAGGGATATCAGGTCCCTGCTTTTGGCTCTTTCAATGAACCAAATGATAATCACGTTGCAAAAATTTCACCTAAGAGCATTCGCAATGCTGTCATCGAGATCGGCTCAAGAGATGAAGTAGAGGGGGTTTTTATCTCCTGCACTAATCTACGATTCATTAATGAAGCAGAAGCGATCGAGCGAAGAATTGGAAAACCCATAACATCATCAAATCAGGCTATTATTTGGCACAGCCTGAGGTTAGCAAATATCCAGGAAAAAATCAGGGGGTACGGCACCCTTTTTCAAAAACAACTTCGAGTCTAACTCAAACATAAATATGTAATTAGAAGTAAGATACCTTAATCTGTATCTCATAGATATGTGATGCTCTAGAATCAAGGATGTATTAGATCGACTCAATTGAATGACACAATATACCTATCCAGCCGTATCACAACGTGGTTTTGAGAAAATCGAGTTCGAAAAACGGACCGAAAAAACTCAAGCTAAAATGAGACAAGCAAATCTTGATGCATTGCTACTGAGCACTGAAGCGGAAATTCGTTACTTTACTGGCTTTCAGACTCAATTTTTTGAGAGCCCGACACGGCCCTGGTTTACGTTAGTGCCGGCATCGGGAACACCAATCGCAATTATTCCTGAGATTGGTCAGGCGGGCATGAAAACCACCTGGATAGAAAAAATCTTGTGCTGGCCTTCGCCTAGACCGGAAGATGATGGGGTCTCTCTTCTAGTTGGGGCGATTAATGAAATCCCTGCCCGGTTCGGAAGGTTAGGAATGATGCTAGGACCCGAAAGCATAGTACGTATGCCTTTCGCTGATTACAGTAGCCTAGTCTCTAGTATAAACCTATCCGTAACAGACTGCTCAAATCTTATACAGCGAATTCGCTTTGTTAAATCATCTAAAGAAATCGATAAAATTGCTATTGCCTGTGAAATTACCTCAGAAGCTTTCGCTCAATCCGCAAATACAAGCGTTTGCGGGCAATCTGAAATCGAGATCTGTCGTCAAATGAAAATCGATTTATTGCAACGAGGTGCGGATAGCGTACCGTATTTGATTGCAGCATCGGGATTAGGAGGCTATGACAATATAATCATGGGACCCACAAACCGAATTCTTTCTTCTGGCGATTTACTGATGATCGACACCGGGGCGACATATGATGGTTATTTTTGCGATTTCGACCGTAACCTAGCTTTTGGCTCAATTTCGGATGCGGCCCTGAAGGCAAACGATATTATCTTTAATGCAACAAACGCTGGGTTTTCAGTAGCACGGCCAGGAGCAACAACCAGTGATGTATGGAAAGCCATGTGGAAAATACTTGAAAATGGTGGAGCACGAGGCAATCAAGTAGGTCGTATGGGTCATGGTCTAGGAATGCAACTAACTGAATGGCCATCAGTCAAATTGGATGATCAATCCGTGCTTGAAGAGGGAGCTGTACTAACTCTCGAACCTGGAATGGAATTCGCTCCTGGCAAACAAATGGTTCATGAAGAAAACATTGTAATAACAGAAGATGGAGCCCAATATCTGAGCAAAAGAATATCATCGGAGCTCATGACTGCGAACTGTTAACTAGTATCATCAAATTTATTACCAGATCTTGAAGGATATTTATGATTTTTTCGAGGCCAGTTAATTATTAATGCAGATGCAAGAAGTAGAATTACATTAAGCAAGACCGGCTTCAAAACAAACATCCAACCCAAAGATGTTACAGCATCGCCCCCGATTACAGCAGCCAAAGCCGTAGCGCCAGCCGGCGGGTGTATGCTTCTCGTCCACTGCATGAGCAACACAGCAATACCCACAGCCATCCCGGCCGATAAGATATCTGTCCCTAGAAAAATTGTGCAGCCAACTCCCACAGTAGCAGCAATAAAGTGTCCGCCGACGAGAGGCCAAGGTTGTGACAAGGGACTGTCTGGGGCAGAAAATAGAAGAACAGCCGATGAGCCCATTGATGTAACAACTACAAGATTTTGTTCCCCAATAGCCCAACCACTTGCCACAAAAACAAGTAAAACCGAAAAAAATGCACCTAGCCCTGATGTCCAACGGTCACCCTTAGCTGACCTTTTGTTATAGCCCAACCAGTCTGGTAGTTTTCCATAAAAGAACTTACGATATCTCATGTTTAACTCAAAAAGTGCCCCCATTCTCGGAGAAAATGGTCTCAAAAAAGCCAAGTGGCTTTGAGCGTCAATCGATTTTTTCTCACTATCATTCCGATACGGAAAGTTTAATATTTCAGCGTTCATGATGCACTTTAAAAGTGAAACAAATTTCACACGTTTAACCAATGAAACCATGCATAATCGTCACTTGAAGAAAATATGGGGATAAATAGTGACTAAAGTGACTGATAAAAGTGTTTATATGCGACGCAAGATGATTGTTGGAGCACTGGGTCTGGCCGGTCTTGGAACGTTCGGTTCATTGCGATATCGAAATATAATTTCAGCCTCCACTGCCGATACTTCATCTACCCAAACATCAGATCAAGTTAATAACGTTACAAATGATCAACTTAATTCCGAAATCTCTGAAAGTCAACGTCGTCTGACCACCAAATATGCGGCAACACACTATAACAATGCTTATGAATTTGGCTGGAACAAAACAGACCCTTATCAAAGGTCAGGGAGTTTCAAGATGCGCCCATGGGCAGTAACAATTGATGGGCTCTGCCACCGACCCGGCACATTCGACGTTGACGACTTAATGGGGATGCCGTTCAGTCAGCTCGAAGAAAGGATTTATGATTTTCGGTGTGTAGAAGCTTGGTCGATGGTTATTCCTTATAACGGTCGACCATTAAAAGACATCCTCAAGGCAGTGCAACCTTTGGGTTCTGCCCGCTACGTTGCATTCACAAGCATATTACGCCCTTCTGAAATGCCTGGACAATCATCCCCATTCAGTTCCATTGATTGGCCATACGTTGAAGCTCTAACTCTACAGGAAGCAATTCATCCTCTGACATTCGCGACATTTGGCGTTTATGGTGATAATCAACTGCCCCAAAACGGTATGCCCTTAAGAGTAACACTACCATGGAAATATGGTTTCAAATCTCCAAAATTTATAGTACGAATAACACTGACAGAAAAGCAGCCACCAGCTACATGGAATCTTACAAATCCACGTGAATATGGCTGGTACAGTAATGTTTATCCTGATATCGATCACCCAAGATGGAGTCAGGCTACCGAAAGGCGTATTTGGGGTGATGGAAAAATTAGTCGTATCGATACGAAATCATATAACGGTTATGAGGCAGAAGTAGCGTATTTATATCCAGGTGCAAAAAAACACTATCGGTGATTCGATTACTTATTCATTTTGGGTTAGGAATACCAGCTATCATTCTTACTTTTGGATGGAGGTTTAATCGGCTTGGCGTTGATCCCGAAAAAACCCTCATATGGGAAACTGGAATTTGGGCGCTTAATTTTCTTATAGTTACACTGTTAATCCCAGTAGCCGCTAGATGGGCGCATTGGTCTGATTTACGTAAGTATCGCAGAGCAATAGGTTTATGGGCATTCAACTATGCTTCCGCGCATTTCTTTTTCTTCGTAGTTTTTTTACTGGGATGGGATGTAGTTAGATTAGGAGAAGAATTAAGGGAACGACCATACGTACTTTTTGGATTTGGAGCATGGCTAATTCTAGCTAGTATGGCAATAACGTCCAACCAATTTGCTATCAAGTTACTTCGAAAAAAATGGGCCGTTCTGCATAAATGGGTTTATGTAGCAGTTTTTCTAGCAGTCATTCATTACATTCTGATGATACGAAGTAATTATGCCTGGCCAGCTACTTACACTATCATAGCTATCGTATTAATAATATTGAGGTGGAAACGATCCAGAGCCAAGAAAAAATTAACGATCAACTAACGTAGTGTAAGCATTCCTATGGTTTTATTGTAAAAAATTACTCATTTATGTTCTTGCTCCAAAGCATCTGCTCGGTATAAACAAAATTCACAATCTTTCCCTGGCATTGGCAAAATGTCACTCTTCAAGGTGCTCGCTGCATTATAAAGCGCGTTCTCGACCCAACTATCATCTCCATCGTATGGTAACAAGCTAATCCTAAATTCAAGTTGACGATCAAATCGAGAATGATCGCGACACCCATTGCAATAGACAAACCATGCACGGTCACTTACATCTAGACCATTGGCGCGCAATAACCACTGATAAATCTCCATCTGCCGCTTATATGAAATCTGCCATGGTGCATTTAGGTCGACTTCGCCATGTTTTGAGGTCGCTTTATAATCGCAAACAAGATATCGGCCGTCAGGCTGCAACCAAAGATCATCAATCGCGCCAAAGAATGTGAAACCAGTCTGTTCATGATCAAAGGAAACGCCCTTAAAATTTTGACGCCAATCATCAAGCTGGGGATGCTGTGCAGGTACCGCATCAATTCCCGCCTCAATCATATATGGGTGTGGCTCTTTTTTTGCACGATACGTATCAAACTCACGTTTCAACAACTCATCAACAGCTGAATTTAAATTAAACGGGAATCCGGGCGGTCGCGATACACCAAGCCGACGATCCAAATAAAAACATCGTGGGCAACGCGAAAAATCTTCCAATTTTGTCCGACTTAACTTATAAAATTGAGTACTTTTAGGATCGTAAATATTGCGTGTTCGTGGCATTTATGTAGATTCGTGTCCTGCGTAGGCCATAAAATTCAATGTGACGAAAAACACAGAGGCAATTAGGTATGAAATGGTGGTTAATTGTATACATCTTTACTGCAAATGGGTGGGTACCCGGAGAAAATTTTGATGGCTGGGGACCAATTGAACAATCCTCTTTTCAGACGTGCATTAAGAAGCGTGACTTCTCAAACCAATTAAATTTAGAAGCTGAGCTTAGCGACAAGATCTGTTTCGCATGCCAAAAACGTTGGGAGCATGAAACTAAAGCAAAGGGGAAATGTGAAGGTCCTTGTGCTCCTTGTGAAGCGGAGGCCACGCTCTAAAATAATCTAGCAAAATTCGTAGGGCCAAAAAATATTTTTTAAGCTTAAAAAGTAAGCAATACTATAATCTTACGTTTTGAAACGATCATTTCTTTAGTGCGGAAAAAACAAATAATACGCCGAGAATAAAAAACCATATCAACGCCCAAGCAGGCATGCTTAAGTACAAGAATTCCCAATCAACGGTAGCGCACTCACCCGACCCTGTTAGAACCTTTCTCAACATTTCCAAGAAAGAAAACATTTCAATTAAGTAATCTAAGCCGGGTCCACATTCAGGTACTTTGTCAGATGGTAACGATTGTAACCAAAGATGGCGACTGGCAATTAAGATTCCAATAAATGAAAAAATGCCACCGAAAGATCCGTATATATAGCGAGCCAAACCGCGAGGTGGATTATGAAGCGCAGACGTAACACTGAGGATACACAAAGCTATATAGATTACCCGTTGGAAAATACAAAGCGGGCATGGATCGAGATTTTGAAAATACTCTAGCCAGTAAGCATAGCTCAACAACAAAAGTGATGTTGCACTAATAAACCAGCACCATGACCGAAACGATATCCTAACCAAAACACTAATCATTAGCCCTGACTCTCCGCCATCTCATCATACTTTCGAAACTGCTCATATAACTTATCAAGCAAGACATTCGGCTGATCATCAATAATTAATGCCGACGCATAATTTTCATCTAAAAAACCTTGATGCTCCATTTCTTGTAACCATGAAAACAGTTTCTGGAAGTATCCGATAATATTCAGAAACCCATATGGTTTTTGGAGTATTTCTAGCTGAGTCCAAGTGGCAACTTCAAAGAACTCTTCCATCGTTCCTAATCCACCTGGCAAAATAATGAAGGCTTGTGAAAGCTTTCCCATCATTAATTTTCTATCGTGCATAGAATCAACTACATACAGTTTACTCAAATGACGGTGCGCCATCTCTTTTTCCTTAAGACTGTCTGGAATCACGCCAATTGCGGTACCACCATGCTCCAAAACAGAATCTGCCAACGATCCCATCAATCCAGTTGCACCCCCACCATAAACAAGCTCGATATTTCTTTCAGATAAACACCTTCCAAGTTCAATAGCCGCATCAAAGTGCTCTGAACAATTGCCCATTCGAGATCCACAAAAAACGGTTACGCGTACCAGTGAAGCCATACTACAATTTTAACCGCATGACGCATCAAAAGATTCACTTTTAAAAAATTATGATCTAACTAGTCCTAGTTCTCGTGCAAGCCCCCAACCCCATGGTCTAGGTAAACTGTGAGCGTTAAGAATCATATGATTGAGGGCGCTTCTTAAGTCAGACTCTGAAATATCAAAACCAACGCTTTTCGCAAGAGCAATGATATCAACCAAAGATGGTGTATTTGACAATGCTTCCCGCGATTGAGAATTATCCTCGAGGTGACGAAAAAATTGTTCAGCTGTAGATCGACTCATTCTAATTTATCCTGCAATTAATCAATTAATATTTTCCCTGTATTAAATCACGATTCTGGCTCAAACCAAAATAGTTCCATTGGATGCCCGACGGAAGAATCTGACCAAACAACTTTAACCGACATACCAATTGAAAGTTCTTCTTCATGTTTGATGTTTCGAAGTTGTTGCAATATCGCCGTGCTAACACCAGAAATACGTATGTAACCAAGAAACAGAGCTTGGTTGCCGGTATCACTACCCAAGGTATATGCGCTTTTGCTATACGCCTCTAGCTTTCCATATTGTGGAAGCTCGACCCATTCAGTAATTGTTCTGTCCTCTGGACAAATCACCCTTGGTGGCAACCATACATTTTTACAAACAGAGCAACGAGTTCCCATGAGTTTTTCATTCTCAAGCTCTATAAAAAATTTCGACAATTTCCCAAGCGAATGCCTAAAAGAAAAATTTAAAGGAAAATCAATCAGTTCAATTTCTCTAAAGTCCACCCACTTATCCAAACCTTGTTGATTACTTTCTGGTGTACCAGCTATTAATTGATCTAATTTACGTTCTACAAGTGCCTTCATCTTTAATCTTCTCTGGAAAAAATTGATACAACAGCATAACTACTCGTACCACCATGTATATCCATCAGCCCGGTTCGAGCGTCTTTAACCTGTGTGGAGTCAGGGCGTTCCCCACGCAACTGACCTAATATCTCGACACCTTGGGCAATACCTACCGCGCCAGGCGGAGCACCTTGGCCAATCAAACCGCCTGACGTATTTGTTGGAAGTTCTCCACCAATGTCAAACACACCCCGTTCGCTAAGAGGGCCACTTAGGCCCGGTTTACAAAAACCAAGTGCCTCGTAGGTCTGAAGCTCAGTACCAGTAAAGGTGTCTGCTACCTCCGCAACATCAATGTTCTTGAGCGGATCCTTGATTCCAGCCATTTCATAGGCTTCTGATGCCGCTTCTCGCTTTGCGCGAAAATGCGCATAACCTGGATAGGGTTGTGGTCGATCTCCCAGTCTCACTCGCTCAGTTCCGCAACCTGTACCGGCAAAATATACTTTGGGCCTATCTCTCCAAGCGATCGAATTTTTCTCAGCCCAACGTTCAGAAGAAATCACTATTGCCGCTGCTCCATCTGCCAAGATTGCGCAGTCGAATTTTTTGTAAGGGGAAACCACAACAGGTGAATTCAGTACGTCATCCACAGTAATTGTCATCGGCATGCAAGCGTATGGATTAGTTTTTGCATTGCGATGATTTTTGACTGACACTGACGCCATTTGAGATTCTGTAGTGCCGTATTGTCTCATGTGATCGGCCATCATGAGCGCATAATAAGCGCTGAAAAATCCACCTGCTGCCATTTCAAAATCCACATCGCCAGACAGAGCATAGACCTCACGAACAGTGGATGCTGGAATTTGTCGGCCTACGGCATCCACGCCCATCACCAAAATAGATTCGCACAGCCCAGATTGAACATAGGCGTAGGCAGTACGCAAAGCTGCGCCTCCAGTCCCTCCTCCTGCCTCTACTCGAATACTAGGCTTAGGATTCAATCCAAGCATATCCTGTACGACTTGACCCATCGTGACCTGCCTAGCCAAAATCTCACTCTCGTATCCAACGACGGTATGGTCGATGGCCGCGGCATCGACGCCAGCATCATCTAGAGCCATGAGAGCTGCCTCTACAACCCAATCCATCGGCGTGCCATCAATACGTTGGCGCGCAAATTTCGACATACCCCCCCCAAGAACAGCAACCTTTTTCATTGTTTTAGATTCCTCTGACTGGGCTCGTTTTATTTAGCTCGAATTGTAAAATATTGTTATTTATGGCGAGTTTACTGTATTGTACCAATGTGCATAAACGCTAAAAACACTTTAATTTGGTTTTCACACTACAATCACTCTATCATCTTTAATATCGATAATTACTAATATATCTTTTTCAAACACAGCGCAAATATGGACATACAATTGACTGCCAATAAATCCGTCGCTCAAATAACGCTCGTATTAGTACTCTTGTTCGGGTTATTTACTGGAACGTCAGCAAACAAGGACAAATTGGATTTCGAGACTGATATTCGATCGGTGATTGAAGTTCAATTGAAGGCATTTGCCCGTGGTGATGCCTCCACAGCCTATGCCCAGGCAGCGCCATCAATTCGAGCAAAATTTCCAACTGACGAAATCTTTATGATGATGGTGCGATCCGGATACGCAGCATTAATAGACCCTAGACGAGTCAATTTCATGGAGATCATAATGGATCAGAATACCCCGATATACCAAGTGAGTTTGGAATCGCGGGATGGGCAACAATGGATGGCTTTTTATCGCATGAGCAAACAACCAGAGGGTAATTGGCTAATTGAGGGTTGTGTACTAACGCGCATCACTGGGCAATCTGTGTGAGACTTACTCATGGAAAATTAAAGCAAAATTGGTATTGTTATTTCAATTATGCCCTACAACAAACTATGCTACTCAACTACGCTGATATTGAATAAGTTTTCCAAGATTTACCAAACGAGCTGCCACCAATAAAACTACTATCGTAACGAGCATTAAAACTCCAGATGCAGCCGCTACAAGTGGTGTCAGTCGATACCTTAAAACAGGATAAATAATCCTTGGCAAGGTTTCTGTATCAACAGTTCCTAAGAACAATGCCATTACAAATTCATTAACAGAAATAATAAAAGCGAATAAAGCACCTACCAAAACAGCCGGCATTACTAACGGCAGAGTGATAGTTAAAAAGGCTTGTAAAGAGCTCGCGCCCATGCCACGAGCCGCTTCTTCTAAAGATTTGTCGAGACCATCTAAGCTAACCTTCAAAACCATCACGACAAGTGGGAATGCCCATAATGAATGTGCTATCGCGATAATTGTATAACCGCCCCACATTCCAGTTCGATAGGCAACTGTTAGAAGCGACATTGCGATGATGACCGCAGGAGTGAATACCGGCGTCAGTGACAATGTGTATAAACCTGCACCCCACTTATACTTGTACTTGGTGAAGGCCAATGCAGTTGCCATTCCTACAATCAACGAAAAAACAATAGTTAAGCCGCCCACTATCAGACTGTTCCACAAACCATCCATCCACTTATTGGTAGAAAAAAATTCAACATACCACTTCATTGTCCACTTGTTTGTTGGGAGGCGAAGAAACCGAGAAGGGCCGAAAGACATCAGCACTGCGACAACCATCGGAAGCGTGAAATAAGTTATCAATAATAAGCCAAAAAGATGAAATATTAGTTTTCCAGCTGTTCGCTTCATCTTGTCATACCGTTCGCCATTTAATTGCAGAGCTTACAATTAGATTAAAGATCAATACCACTATAAACATTAACCCGAGAACAATAAAAGCAATAGCAGAGCCCATCGCCCAATTTACATTCTCAAAGGTCTGTTTTGGAACTTCTACGGCTAAGGTTTGGAGATCTGGATTGCCCAACAAAAGTGGTGAAACAAATGCACCCAAAGCCCACACGATTGTAATTAATAAGGCCACATAGGAGCCTGGCAAGCTAAGTGGGAACGTGATGGTAAGGAATGCTCTTGTACCAGAAGCGCCTAATCCCATAGCTGCATCTCGAAGTGTTCTATCTAAACCATGCAAAGCAGCGGTAATTACTAAAATTGTATACGGTGCAATCAGTAATACTTTAGCAACAACAACAGAAAATAATGTATAAACAAGTTTAACTGGCTCATCAATGATGCCTAATCCTATCAACGCTTTGTTTACCCAACCGTTATTTGCCATCAAAATTTGCAGTCCATAAACAAGAACAAGCATGTTACTCAATTTTGGTAAAATAACTATTATCAATAAAAATGTCTTCAGTTTTGCGCCTGCTTTGTAGATGTAATACGCCATCGGATACGATACCAACATCGTCACCACAGTGACAATGACCGCTAGTTTGATTGTAAAAAACATGATATCGACAAAATAGTCATCTTGGAAAAATTTAAAATAATTTTCTAAAGTCCAAGTCCCCTCAACATAAAAGCCTCCGCCCTCTTTGCCTTCAGCTCCACCGATTCCAAATCCCGACGAACCACGGCTCTGATACAGACTGACACGGAATAACCACATTAAAGGCCCGGCAAAAAAGAAAATTAGAATAAAAAGCAGGGGACTTAAGAGAAAGAACTTGTGATAACGGCTTAGCCGTTCAGATAGAGTTTGAATAGACATTGCTACTTGTTATTACTGCTATCTCTCATCTAAGCAAACTACGTTTTCTTCCTGCCAATAGGCATGAACAAAATCACCTGCTTTGAAGCTTGCCTCACCATGTGGTATCGGCTCACTTGCTTTCAAAAGAGACTTTCCATTTAAAACACTAATGAAATAGAAAACATGTGATCCAAGGTACGACACAAAATCGATAACACCTGATGTGCAATTCACATCCTGAGCCTGCTTTTCTTTAGACAATTTGATTCGCTCTGGCCGAATTGAAACAAAGACATTATTTCCCTCAGTAAATCTATCGGCAGAACTCGGCCTCACTATCATATCTTCATCCACAACAACTTCATTTTGACCCCCAGACGATGTTCTAGCTTTGCCATGAAAAGATGACGTTTCGCCTAAAAAACCTGCCACAAACTGCGAGGACGGATCATTGTAGACGTCTTTTGGGCTTCCAACCTGAAGTATATTTCCATCATGCATCACCACAATACGGTCGGCCATGGTCAACGCTTCTTCCTGATCATGGGTCACGTATAGAGTCGTAATACCTACCTTCTCCTGAAGTTTCTTAAGCTCCACTCGCATCGTATCTCGCAAGCGTTTGTCTAAATTTGCCAAAGGTTCATCCAATAATAATAAATCAGGCTCTAGGACAATGACCCTTGCAAGAGCAACTCGTTGCTTTTGTCCGCCCGATAATTGGGCTGGATATCGATCTGCATAATCCTCTAACTCGACTAGTCCAAGAACTTCAGCTGCTTTTTCTTTTCTCTGTACCTTGCTAATACCACGCATTCGAAGTCCATATTCAACGTTTTTCTGCACCGTCATATGCGGGAACAAGGCATAACTTTGAAACACCATACCGATATTGCGCTTTTCAAGTGGCACATGCGTCAATGACTTACCAGCAACTCTAATCTCTCCTGAACTGGGAGACTCGTATCCCCCTATCATTCGTAATGTTGTGGTTTTTCCGCAACCACTCGGCCCAATCACAAACAAAAATTCTCCGTCATAAAGGTCAAAAGAGATATTTTTTACAGCCGTATCGTTACCAAATTCTTTTGTTAAGTTTTTAACCTCTAAAACAACTTTTTTTTCTGTAATGTTCATTGCTCGCCGAAAAATAATTTTAAAAACCCGGATCTCAACAGTTGCATGAGACCAACAATTACATAAGATATGCGTTGATCAAGCTTAACACAACAAATCCAGGCAGGTATCCACGATTATTTGATTATCTTATATATGCATTAGAAACACATGCTAACAAAAACAAGCGGAGCGGCTCGTAAAAGCCAACTCCGCTATTTTGATATACCAACTCTGCTCTTATTAAACAACCTGACTTCTAGGCTTCTTTATGAGCTACGTAGAACCTCTCTATCCCAATATTCAACAATATTATCCCAATCAGCAAAATATGCATCATATGGATATGTGCCCCAAGCATTAAAATCAGCTGCCTTATGAGTATTGATGCCAGCCCATAGAGCATCTTGTCCCGCGACCCTAGCAGCCACACTTGGAATGGATGTCGGAAATCCGCCATCTAGTGCATAAATTTCTTGGAATTCCTCACCACAAAACACGTTTATTGCTGCCTCTGCCAATGCATTTTTCTTGGTATCCTCTGCTACTAGCCAAATCGCCTGAAAAGATGCTCTGTCTGTCTTAGGCACAAAGGTTCCAATTGGCTCGCCCTCTCGGACCGGCATGAATGCGTCTACACTGTGAATATTGCCGACGTGAACATTCTGCTGAACCAAATTAAGCGCCATATCCGAAGATGATGGCCACCAGTAATTCACTCGGTCTCTTTGTGATTTAGCAAACTCTAATACTTTTGAGATATCGCTGTTACACACATCTCTCGCCGTACCAGCCATGCCTTGTGAAGAAACCATCATACAAGCGAACGTAAATAGAGAGAAATAAAACGAGTTATACAGCCCTATCTTGTTAGTAAAGTTATCGTCCAATAAATCTGCCCAACTATCCGGTGCACCTTTTATCACATCTGTGTTATACACACCCGTCTGCGCTGCATCCGGCCATGTTACGCCCCAACTCTCATTCACAACCCAGTTATCCATCACTGCAGGATGAAACAAACTAGCATTTGGGATGTTGTCCCAATTAACTTTTTGAAACATACCTTCCCGAATCGCGGGATAGCCTTGCGTAGCATCTGTCATTATTAAATCAAACGCTGGCTGTCCAGGAGGAGATGCTTTTAATTTAGGTATAGAGTCCCACCAACCTAACTCGATGATTACTTCGGCACCGGTCGCTTCCTGAACCATAGGAGCCCAGTTTTTTGTCAGTTGATCACCCCAAGCTCCAGCGTATGTAAAAACTCTTAGCTCTTCACCTTTAAAATCCTGACTGGCCTGAACATCTGCTCCCCACAAACCCATCCTACTTGCTGCGGCTACTCCTAAACTACCTGCTGCACCCTTTTTTACAAACTCCCGACGCGTAAGGCGCTTGGACGATCTACTCATATTTACATCCTCCTATAATCGTATAAAGTCATAATCTGCACAAATTCAAATAAGGTTTTACAGAAAACTAGCTTCAGCTTAATTTACACAAAGCGGTTATAACCGTATTTAATGCTTTGTTGCAATAACAATAGCTTTTACTTAGGGACATGTCAAAAATAAAGATCATACCTTAAGTCATACTTTTATCGTATATTAAATTTAAATTATTATGACTAGTATACTTTTTTGTTATACCACTAACTCAATCATTAGTTTCAATTGAGGGTTCACTTAAGATGAATAAGTAATATATTATCATGTAGTCACAATCAAACCCTGCCTTATTTAAGGAGGCGGCATTGCATATTACTATCCGGCAACTTCAAGTTTTTATTGCTGTAGCAAAAAATCTCAGCTACACACGTGCAGCAAGAGAATTAGGTCTGACCCAACCTGCTGTATCGATGCAAATTAAGCAATTGGAGCAATCAGTTGGTATGCCTGTATTTGAACAAATTGGGAAAAAAGTATACAAAACTAAAGCTGGGGAAATCATGCTTAGCCATGCGATTAGTATTCAAGAACATCTGACTACCAGCCAACAGGAAATAGACAACCTCAAGGGAGTTGATTCTGGACATCTATCAATTGGCGTAGTATCTACAGTTAACTATTTTGCCGCGAGATTGCTAGCTAGTTTCGCCCGCACATATCCTAACGTAAATATTAAGTTAGATGTAACTAATCGAGAAACTTTGTTGCACAAACTTGAGTTGAATGAACCCGATCTAGTCCTCATGGGGCAACCACCTAGCGGTTTAGATGTTAACGCTTCTGATTTCATGGATAACCCTTTACTGCTAGTTGCTGCCCCTGACCATCCGATGGCAAAATCAAAAGCTATCCCGATTAAATTCCTAAAGAATGAAACGTTTGTCATTAGAGAAGCAGGATCCGGCACAAGGCTAGCAATGGAGCGATTTTTCATGGATCATAATTTCCGACCAGAATCAACTGTGGAAATGTCAGGCAATGAAGTAATTAAACAAGCAATCGAAGTCGGTTTAGGCTTGTCTTTACTTTCCGCTCATAGCGTAGAACTAGAGATTTCTGCTGGCAGGTTGATTGCTCTTGATGTGATCGCTACGCCAATCATTCGGCGTTGGTACATCGCACATCGAAAAGGGAAACGATTGACACCTACAGCGCTCTCGTTCAAAAATTTTGTTTTAGATGAAGGTAAGCGGCAATCACAAATTTAAGTTACTATCAATCCCATAGCCCCACTGCTTTCTTATATAACAGCGTTCCAATCCAAAAGTTAACCAACATATTCTGTGCCTAGATGAAACACGCAATCGCCAGGCTCGACCCGACCCGGTACTCTTTTACATAGGACTAATCCATCGGCATCAAAAGTTACATCGACCGGAACCTTCCATGGAGTTTCAGGAGTGTGAATACGGCCCGCAAGATCTCCCGCACATACTTCATCACCTAACTCAACCGTCGGCTCGAAAACACCAACTTCTCGAGCATATACAAAATATGTGAAATCAGGTGCATACAATAATTTTGTCTCTCGCTCTGCTGCTGGTGCAAGCGCTCTATTTAGAAGCCCCGTCTTTTGCAAAACACGGGATACTCCATTGAAACACATCTCAAGGCATTCGGGAGTTACGGTTCCACTTCCTCCCATTTCAGTTGCGAGAAAAATGGCGTTTCTTCGATTAGCGCCACTTTCAACACCTCCACCTCCCGTGTGCCCACCAGGAAAAATGAACCCATATGGCGCCGCAAAAACCTGCATTAGATCCTGAATGTGTTGCGTTCTTTCTTTATCTGAATTGAACCCAGCAACAGCACAGGGAAGATAATGCAAGGATGAGCCTCCGCTATGCAAATCCAAGACGTAATCAGCCATTTCCATCAGGGTCGTTTCAATGTAATGGGCTATCATCATAGTAGGTGAACCATTTGGGTCCCCTGGATACACTCGATTTAAATTTAAATCATCAATAGGCGATGTTCTAAGTCCCTGCTTCGCAGCTGGAAAATTAGCCATAGGAAACAAGATCAATCGCCCCGACACATCTTCCATTTGGATCGCTTGAGCCAATCGGCTAATGGCGACCTGACCTTCATATTCGTCACCATGTGTACCCGACATCACTAATACAGTTGGGCCAACTCCGTTGTTTATACATATTACAGGTAACGGCAACCACCCATATGCAGACCTATGAACCGAATGGGGTAAGCGAATGAAATCGCAATGTTTTCCCTGAGCGTTGAAGTCAAATGGGCAAATTAGTTTTGTTGGTGAATCAGTCATCTTAGTATCGCCTGTTTTTCATTTTCTTGGGTAAATTTCGAAGTCGAGACCATAACCTTTAAAAAGTTTCTCTGCAACATGCAGCATGAAACAAATATGATGAAGGCAATTGTGGCGGTCAAGTAAAAAACATCGGAATAACTAAAATGAACCAAAAGTAATCCTGTAACCAACGGACCAGCAATCTTACCAACATTGCGAACCGCTCCGAGCATACCCATGCCTGACCCTAGACAATTAGTAGTTAGATGTTTTGTGGCGAATGCGGTTGTTGCAGGTAAAACGAATCCCTGACCAACGCCTATGACACTTGCAACAAGGAAAAGTCCCGCATCAGAAACGACATTGGGAAGAGTAAAGAGCCCAATCACTATAAATAGATATCCAATGTTGACCGAACGCAAATAGCCGGCACAATCAGCAAACTTGCCGCCAATAGGCCGTCCCATGAGATGTGCAATTTCCTGTATTGTGAAGAAGAAACCGATTGTTATCAAACTAAACTCTCCAGATTGCATGGCATACAGCGGTAGGAATATTTTTATTGAATAGGTAAAAAAATAAACTAAAGTTTCGAGCAATGCAGCCAACCATAAACTAAAGTTAGGTATGACAACAGAAAAATTTTGGCGAGCAAAAGCTAGGATTGACAAACGTTTTATCGAATTATTTTTCGAACCAAGTCTTATGGAATCCATCATACAAACCGGAACGAAAGCAAGACAGCTAGCGACTCCAATGAATGTGAACACAAATTCGATCTTCATCCAAGTGATAAGCCACGCACCAAGAATAGGAGCCACTAAATAACTAAAACTTCTTCCAATTCCAAACCAACCAAGACGCTCTGCTCTTCCATGGATAGTCATCTCTGAGACTACAGCTAGTGTGACTGGCCCGAATATTGCTGTAGCCAACCCATGGAATAGTCTTAATACAAAAAGTTGTTCTGGACTTTCAATTAATTGGTAAAGGAAAGGAGTTATGGAAAATATGATGATCCCCAAAAAAAGCCAAAATCGGCGACCCCAGTAATCAGATAACCATCCGAAAATTGGCTTTAGTGCTGCACCTGTTATAGTTGATACCGATACTATTGCCGCTACTAGTAATTCGCTTCCACCTAAGGAAGCTGCGAATAACGGCATCAAAGGTGTTTTACCAACTTGATAGGACGTGCGAACAATCAAATCAGCGCATGCAAGCCGCCAAAAATCTAACGGCGTACTCAATTTATGCAACAATCGCCGGTACTCTAGCTTCGTCCGCCCTCTTGTTCAATATAGAAATTGATCCTACTATTAGTTTGTTGACCTCACTTAACTCTGTATTAACTTTATTAATTATTTCTTCAGACACTTTTACTGTTTGGATCGGTGGCGCTATATCTGCCATCGAAACAGCCGATATCAACTCTCCCAAGGTATCATCAAGACCAGCTGGGTGACGAAGCACATCGCGAGGACTTTCACGATTTGCATCAACTAGTATATTTTCGATCTCCACTAGTCTTTGATCGATGTCAAATACAGTTGAAACAATAACTTCATGGTTAGATTGAGGCAATTTAGACAGAAGGTCACGAAGCTGACGTCGAATAAACCTAATCCGGTTTACCAGAGTACGTAAGGTGGATCGTGCCTCGTTTAGGCGATGAAGTAATTCAAATTGCTTTTCAAAATCGACTTGCGGAGTGGCTACGCGTGGATCCTTCAATAAACAAAAAGTTTTTGACGCAACAAGGTTACCTGCTATCGATAGTTCAACACGATACTTCCCTGGTGGCGCCATTGGGCCTCTGTCTTTGCTCTCTTTCGCTAGCGGCCGATAATCACGCTCAATCAAAGCTGGATCAAAAGATATAGGTGCTGGATAGCTGAAATCCCAAATAAAGCGGTTTAAGCCAGGATTCTTCGGTAAGTATTTTTCAGCCTTCTTTTCACTAATATCACTAAAATCTGCAACTAAAATGCCTGATTCATCATATAAGGACAACGTTAAAGGAGCTTCCAATTTTGGAGTGAGCCAATAGTAGAGAATTACTCCACTGGGAGGATTTTCGCCTACATCAAGATGTCTTCGGACGATAGTACCATCAGAATTTTGCTGCCTATAAGTCGTGCCAGCAATGCCAAATGCTGGGCTATAATCTTTGCCTTCGCCATCAAATATCCCGGCCGACCATTGCAATTTAAGTCGGTACGTATCGCGAGGACGAAATAGCTGAATGCCATGCTTTTCTTCTAAGGGTGTCATCAAAAATTCTCGAAGAGGCGTAATATCATCCAGTATCCAAAAGGATCGCCCATGTGTTGCTACTATGAGATCAGAATTTTTAATTTTAAGGTCGTAGACCGGGACTACTGGCAAACCACCTTGCATTCGAAACCAATGACTTCCATCGTCACATGAAAAGAAAATACCAGTCTCAGTACCGACAAATAGTAGATCCTTGCAGGCAATATCAGCTCGTATAACTCGAGTAATTTCTCCTTCTGGAAAATCCCCAACAATTGATTGCCATGTTTTTCCACCATCTTTAGTTCGATAAAGGTAGGGCTGATAATCGTCCAACTTGTAGCGTGTGGCGGAAATATAGATTGTATCGGCACTATGATTAGAAATCTCAATAGAACTAATATATGACCAGTCTGGTATACCCACTAAAGAAGTTAGATTATCCCAATGAAGTCCTGAATCTGAACTGAAATGCACCAAGCCATCATCAGTACCCACCCAGTATTCACCAGACCGATGGTGTGATTCGACAAAAACTGACAAAGTTGCGTACTGCTCTGCTCCAGCGCTATCTATCGTGAGTGGTCCGCCAGATAATCCAAGTTTATTTGAATCATTCCGGCTAAGGTCAGGACTTACAGTTTCCCAACTCTGTCCCTCATTGTGACTACGGAAAAGATGATTACCTCCCGCAAAAATGGTTTTACTGTCATGGGGCGAAAAAGCAATCGGGAAAGTCCATGCAAATCTGTACCTCAAATCCTTAGGTGCTAAACCGGTAGATTCTTCTGGCCAAACATTAATCAAGCCAATTTGCTTTGTTTGATGGTTATACCGTTGGAGGGCACCGTTACCACCCGGGGAAGAACCTACTGCCCCACTATATACAATATTAGGATTATCAGGATGAACTGCAACATATCCGCTTTCCCCGGTACCAGGAAAACTGCAATCATTCATTGTAATCACGCCCCATTCGGTAGCAGATGGAACGCTAATAGTAGTATTGTCTTGCTGTGTACCATAGACCCTATACGGAAACTGATCATCGACATCCAACCGGTAAAGTTGTGCTGTTTTTTGATTATAAATTGTTGACCAAGTTTTCCCTCCGTTGAAACTTACTGTAGCACCCCCATCATTTCCCTGTATCATCCGTCGATTATCACTTGGATCAATCCATAAATCATGATTGTCACCATGTGGAGTAGTGAGCTCTTCGAAGTTCGCGCCCCCATCAGTTGATTTCCACATCTGCAAGTTCGTTACATATACGGTATCTTTGTGACAGGGATCAGCAAAGACATGAGTGTAATACCAAGGCCTATGCAGTAAATCTCTATTCTCAGACACGCATGTCCAAGTCTCGCCATAATCTTCGGTTCGATACAGTCCTGCCGACTCAGCTTCGACCAATGCCCAAACCCGACCAGGTTGGGCCGGGCAAATACTAACACCTATCTTCCCCTTTGTGCCCGTTGCAAAACCCGAGTTTGTGCTAACTTGTTCCCAAGAATCACCACCATCTTTTGAACGGAATAGCCCACTACCAGGACCACCACTAGACAAGTTCCAAAAATTCCGGCGAGCTTCCCAAATAGACGCGAAAATAATTCGTGGATTATTTGGGTCCAATGATAAATCAACAGCACCAGCTTGCGAGTTTTGATATAAAACTAAATCCCAATTCTGACCTCCATCCACTGAGCGATATACGCCTCGCTCCGGATTCTCTCCAAACGCATGTCCCAAAGCTGCTACATAAACAATTTCCGGATTTTGGGGGTGAATGCAAATCTCACCAATATGTCGAGTATTCTCGAGACCTAGATGACACCAAGTTTGACCTCCGTCTATTGATCTATATAAGCCATCTCCGAACGATACATCCACGCGGATTGTGGTCTCACCAGTCCCAGCATAAATGACGTTGCGATCACTTTCGGAGACAGCCAACGCGCCAATCGTTGCACTATTTAGATAACCGTCGGAGATGCATTCCCAGTATGTTCCGCCATCAGCCGTCTTCCAAACACCACCAGCACATGCGCCAAAGTAGAAAGTCATTTGATCCATAGGATCACCAGCCACCGCCACAACTCGACCCCCACGCGGAGGGCCAATACAACGCCACATAAAGCCGCGGGTTATGTCATTCAGTGCTTTTTTGTTGTAATTTTTCATGCTACACCTTATAAAATACTATTAATAGAATGGTTGGGTGACACATCTGAAATAATCAGAACCATTAAGCAGTTAGCAACTGTTATAACAAAAAAGCACTAACATTGGCCACTAAAATCAGTTTGAAATCTTTATCAAGGTCGTAAATAATCGATTATTAACGTTTTATGTCAAAAAATTTAACCTCAAATTTTGTCCTACAAGTAAATAACCTGGTCACACGCTTTAAGACATCGGAAGGGACAATACATGCGGTAAATGGTGTCAGCTTCGATATTCGAGAAGGCGAACTCCTAGGCGTTGTTGGCGAAAGTGGTTGTGGGAAAACCGTGACCATGATGACTTTAGTGAAACTACTGCCGATGCCTCCTGCAGAGATCATCAATGGATCAGCTATCTTTGATGGCAATGACCTCATCAAAGCTAACGCAAACCATCTACAAAAAATTAGAGGTAGCGGTATTGGCTTTATATTCCAAGATCCGATGACATCACTGAATCCAGTAATGACAATCGGTTACCAGCTAACAGAGGCATTAAGAAAACACAAACAATTGTCTAAATCGATAGCTGTGAAACGTGCCACTGAACTTCTAGATCTAGTCGGCATTCCAACACCAAATAAGAAGATGAAGGATTACCCTCATCAACTCTCCGGNGGAATGCGACAAAGAGTAATGATCGCGATTGCCTTATCTTGTGANCCAAANCTTTTAATTGCAGACGAACCTACAACTGCNCTAGATGTNACNATACAAGCNCAAATTCTAGATCTTATTCAGAANCTCAGAAAAGACTTGGGAATGGCAATAATATGGGTAACACATGACCTGGGTGTCGTTNCAAATTTGGCTGACCGNGTAATGGTNATGTATAGTGGNTATATAGTTGAACGTACTGATGTAGCAAAACTATATAGCAACCCAAAACANCCATACACTAAAGNATTGCTTGAGACTCTTCCNAACATTGAAGGAAAACGACCACAACGCTTNANGTCAATAGAAGGTCAACCTCCAGTTCTANTTNATAAAGAAAANTCATGNNCGTTCGCTNCTCGCTGTGAATANGCTTTCGACCGCTGCAGGATAAGNAATCCTTCGTTAAAAACAGTNTCTGACGGNCATGAGGTGGCTTGTTGGTGGAACATAGAAAAGAGCATACCTAGAGACGGATGATAAAATAAGATTAAACATGTTAACTCAAAATAATGTGGAAAAATCGTTGTTGCAGGTTCAGAATCTTAAACAGTATTTTCCTTTAACCAAAGGACTTTTTCGACGACAGATCGGCACAATAAAAGCTGTTGATGATGTCAGCTTTGATATTTCTTTCAAGGGCAACCTTGGCCTTGTTGGTGAGAGTGGATGTGGAAAAACAACACTTGCACGCACGATACTAAATCTCAACAGGCCAACGGAAGGGCGGATCGTTTTCAAGAATACTGATCTAACCGAGCTTAATTCGACGCAATTACGATTATTGCGACCTAAAATGCAAATGATTTTTCAAGACTCGCAGGATAGCTTAAATCCGAGAATGACAGTAGGTAGCATCATTGCTGAACCAATTAAAGAACATATTAATGTTGGTGCTGTAGAACGTAATTTGAGGGTAGAACAACTCCTAGAAGCGGTTGGATTAAACCCCAGATACACAAATCGATACCCGCACGAATTTTCAGGGGGACAGCGACAACGAATTGGAATCGCTCGAGCATTAAGCCTTAATCCAGAATTCATAATTTGCGATGAGCCCATCGCAGCCCTAGATGTCTCTATCCAAGCACAGGTAGTCAATCTGCTAGAAGATCTTCAAGAAAAATTGGGCTTAACCTATATGTTTATTAGTCATGACCTTGGCATGATACGCCATATTTCAAAGATAGTAGCCGTAATGTATCTAGGAAAACTTGTAGAGCTA
Organism: Acidiferrobacteraceae bacterium; assembly: GCA_002721105.1. Next base: position 198,095 of record PBJL01000011.1, read on the forward strand.
GGCCCAGCTCAAGAGTTATATAGTCAGGCACAACATCCTTATACAAAAGCACTTTTATCCGCCGTTCCAGTACCAAACCGAAACATCAGTAGCGCTCGCGAGCGAATAATTCTCACTGGCGACGTGCCTAGCCCTTCCAAACCGCCCACGGGTTGTGGCTTTCGAACGCGATGCCCGCATGCAAAAAAGGAATGTGCGACATCAATGCCTCAGCTAAGACCAATAAGCGCCAATCAATGGGTGGCATGTCATCTTGTGGCTTAACCCCATTACTTCTGAAACATTTTCCTGAAACTGAGCCCTTTCTATACCCATTGAGGTCAACTTACATGGAATTGATGCCTAATAAAACAAGGGTTATTAGTTTTCTTTATCGCTCTAAATCGAATGGGGTAGACAGCAGCTCGAGACATCATTATTGTAGGCCTAGACGACCCTTACCCATTGACCTATCGGGTGCGTCGAATAACTAAAACTTTTGAAAACAGCTGTGTTTGACAGACTACTGATCAATATCTACATAGAAAGAGAGGGAAGTATGAAAAGGATATTTTCATTTTGTATGGGACTTTTTGCGATAATCGCAATTTCCAATATAGTATGGGCAGATGAACGAGGTAGAGATGGCGAGCTCAAACTTCTCTACTGGCAAGCGCCATCAACAATGATGCCATACTTGTCAGGCGGAACCAAAGATTTGGAAGCATCTTCTATTGTCTTAGAGCCTCTTGCACGCTATGACAATGATGGAAGGATGCATCCTTGGCTTGCAGAAGAGATACCAACAGTCGAGAACGGCGGTATTAGCGATGATCTAACATCAATAACTTGGAAGATTAAAAACGGGATACAATGGTCGGACGGATCAGCCTTAACCGCCGATGATGCGGTTTTTACTTATGAGTACTGCACACACCCGGAGTCGGGCTGTGCTCAATCCAATTATTTTAACGACATTGTTTCTGTGCAGGCAGTAGACAACTACACAATAAAAATCAACTTTTCAGTTCCAAAGCCATTTCCTTATAGCGCATTTGTCGGATACAACGCTCCGATCTTGCAGAAAGCACAATTTCAAGGATGTATGGGTGTTAAAGCGCAGGAATGTACTAAGGAGAATTTTAATCCTATTGGAACTGGGCCTTACAAAGTCGTCGACTTTAAACCTAATGATGTCGTCCTGCTGGAAGCCAATGAGCTTTATCGTGACCAAGAAAAACCCGCATTTGGTAATGTTCTTATAAAAGGTGGTGGTGATGCAACATCAGCTGCTAGAGCAGTACTAGAAACAGGCGAAATGCACTATGCATGGAATTTACAAGTTGAACCAGAAATTCTTAATAAGATGGCTGTTGCCGGAAAAGGCACAATCATTGCTGGATTCGGAACGGCTGTCGAACGTTTAATGGTAAATTTTACAAATCCCGATCCAGCATTAGGTGATAATAGATCTGAGTACATTGGGGGAAATAATAATCGAAACGCACACCCATTTTTGTCAGACTATGCAGTTAGACGTGCCTTGTCTTTGGCAATTGATCGACAAATCCTAGTTGATGCTGGGTATGGATTTGCTGGCAAGATAAGTTGTAATGTTTTACCAGCTCCAGCTATATATGCATCAGATGCCAATGACGAATGCAAAATCCAAAATGTAGATGAAGCAAACCGCATTCTAGATGAGGCAGGTTGGGCACGAGGCTCTGATGGAATCCGCAGCAAAGACAACGTGCGATTATCGATCCTTTATCAAACATCCACTAATTCGGTGCGGCAAGGTACACAGGCTCTCATCAAAGAAATGTGGAAAGCTATCGGAGTTGAAACAGAATTACGCAATATTAGCGCGTCTGTATTCTTTGGAGGCGATATAAGTAGCCCTGATACGTACCAGAAATTCTATGCGGATATAGAAATGTACACTAACACATTTAGTGGAACTGACCCGGAAACCTATATGGCAAGTTGGACCTGCAAAGAGGTCGTACGCAGCTCAACTAATTGGGGAGGTGTTAACATGCCTCGTTATTGCAACCCCGATTACGATGCGCTCTCAGGTGAGATGTCAAAAACTGCTAATCTAGATAAGCGTATTCAATTAGCTAAGTCGATGAATGATATGCTGATGCAAGACTATGTAATGATTCCGCTAATACATCGTGGAGGCGTTTCCGCATTCTCAAATCTTCTCGAAGGCCCTAGAGGAAATGAATGGGATTCTGAACTCTGGAATATCGCAGACTGGCATATTAAGTAACATAGAGTACGGTCCTCTGTTTAAGTGGCTTGCGGCGATTTTCCCGCAAGCCACTATACAATAATTTAATTTGGCGTCTAAAGACTTGATTCACTTTATCATTCGACGTCTCTTTGCTGCTATACCCACACTCTTGGTCATTAGCTTCGTGGTGTTTGCGATACTTGATCTTGCACCCGGTGACCCGACGGGAAACCTCCCAATGACTGTGCCACCCGAAGTCAGAGAACAAATTCGCCTTTCTCTGGGCTTGGGTGAACCAATGCACATCAGATATTACAAATGGTTAATTCAATTCTTTGTCAATGAACCACTAAACCTACTCCACCATAGCTTGGGCATCAGTATCGGTGATGCAGACAATCGAACACGTATCATTTCATGGTCGACTCGAAGTCCAGTAATTGACCTAATAATTGAGCGCACGCCTCAAACTCTCTGGGTTGTAGGGCTTTCTTATTTTTTCGGTATTCTGATTGCTATTCCGATTGGTATTTTGCAAGCATACCGACAATACTCTCTGACCGATCAAGTCGGTACTTTCGTAGCAATGGTTGGCTTTTCTGTGCCAACATTTTTTACGGGAGTCATAGCAATAATTGTTTTTAGTGTACAACTAAAGTGGTTTCCAATGATCTACGACACTACATTAAAGGTAACTAGCTGGGAAAATTTTGTGTTACAAGTCAAACAAATGGCTATGCCTGTCACTGTTCTGGCATTCTATCAAGCCTCCCAACTGAGTCGGTTTATGCGCGCTTCTATTCTTGATAACCTAAATCTAGATTATGTTCGGACCGCTCGTTCTAAAGGAAGAACTGAACGGGCAGTTCTCTTGATACATATTCTTAGGAACAGTTTAATCCCCGTCGTAACTTTAATAGCCCTTGGGATACCTAGCATTTTTGGAGGCGCTATCATTACTGAGCAAATCTTTCGCGTAAACGGTTTAGGTCAATTACTAATCATTTCCATTGAAAGCGCTGATATTCCAACTGTCCAAACTTTGACCTTTCTTTTTGCAATACTAATAGTGTTCTTCAACCTAGTAGCGGATGTGCTTTATGGCATTTTAGATCCACGTATTCGATACGACTGAATAAACAAGTGTCCCAGATGCAATTCAACAGAAAATCGGAAAAAACTGTCACAATGCACCACCGTTCTATATGGAACGATGCATGGCGTCACTTCCGAAAACATAAGGGAGCTCTTGTTGGGGTATTCGTTTTTACATTTATCGCTGTCGGTGTCCTACTTGGGCCTGTTATACATGGAGTTGATCCTAATTCAATTGATTTCAAAGCCAGAAATATGGGCCCAACTTGGGCCCATCCACTCGGAACCGATAATATCGGACATGATACGTTGGCACAAATCCTTGCTGGGGGGCGAGTTTCCCTTGCTGTTGGTCTATCGGCAGCATTTATTGCGTTATTGTTAGGAACCCTTGTTGGAGTCCTAGCTGGCTTTATCAAGATTCTTGACGGACCCTTAATGAGATTAACTGATCTTTTCCTTGCTCTCCCAATCCTGCCCCTGCTCTTAGTAACAATTTTGCTGTTCCGCGATTCACTTCGCACTGCATTTGGACCAGAAACGGGAATTTTCCTTCTGATTGTCTTTGTCATTGGAATCACAAGTTGGATGCACACCGCGCGTATTGTACGAGGAGATGTCTTGAGCATTAAAGAACGTGAATTCGTCACTGCTGCTCGTAGCATTGGAACACGCCAACATAGGATTGTATTCCGCCATGTCCTTCCAAATATACTGAGTCCGATCATGGTTTCTGCAACCCTCGGCATTGCGAATGCAATCATTACCGAATCTGCGTTATCTTTTCTTGGACTAGGTTTTCCACCAGATTTCCCTACTTGGGGTCGACTACTATATGATGGTACCAACTTCATACAGATCACACCTTCTCGCGTAATTTGGCCTGGGCTTTTCATTGCACTCACAGTTTTGAGCGTGAATTACATCGGCGACGGACTTCGAGATGCATTGGATCCACGTATACGTAATTTAAATTAATTTTTTGATACGACTAACGAATCCACGGGATATTATGAGAATTTTCCATATTAATTCATGATTTAAAAAAACCTCTATTGTTCTTAAACAAAAAAATAGTGTATTTATAATGAAAATTGCCGGTCAACCAAATCTCTCCTTGCAGGAAATTAGAAAAGCAGTACTTAGAATCGAAAGTTATATCTGCCAAACACCAATCTACCAATGGCAGAGTAAATGGGTGGAAAAACATCTTGGCGATGGGGAATTACATTTGAAGATGGAGTTTCTTCAAAAAACGGGCAGCTTCAAAGCTCGCGGTGCTTTCAATAACGTCCTAACAAAAAATAATAGGACTTCCATACGGGGATTAACTGCGGTTAGCGCTGGAAATCATGCCATTGCAGTAGCCTACACTGCTTACAAGCTAAACCTTTCAGCTAAAATTATTATGCATAAAGCTGCTAATCCCTTCCGTATAAAAAAGTGCCAACAATATGGAGCAGAAATAGTCTTAATGGACGATATTAGTGCAGCATTTGATCGACTAGACGAAATTTCGGAAATAGAGAATAGATTAATTGTGCATCCGTTTGATGGCATTGAAACACTTCAAGGAACAGCTACCATTGGGCTAGAAATTGCTGAGTCTCTTGGAGAAATTGATGCGATCTTAGTTGGCGTAGGAGGTGGAGGA
>PBJL01000012.1 GCA_002721105.1 Acidiferrobacteraceae bacterium
CCTCAGGCTCTACCAGGCATTATCTCGACGGCTCTTTTTACATTCATCGTGGCGTGGAATGAATATCTTTTTGCGATGGTTCTTATGAATCGGCAACTGAGCATGACTTTGCCCGTTGGCATGCTCACCCACAACATTAACCCCATGACCGCATCCGTGATGATGAGTGTACCACTCATCATTGCTTTTACTTTCCTTCAAAAGCATCTGACCCGCGGATTCGGCGCCGGTACAGTGAAGGGATAAGGGTGTCGAACATAAAATTTTTTTTACATCACTAATCGTCTACTTTTGGAGACAATCTAACGTTTTAATGTGCATTGAACTGGAACACCTAAGTCTTTATAACAAATATTTTATGGGGGGTAGAGAGCCATGGCAGTTACAATAATTTGCTCTATGAAAGTAACAAATTTTGATGATTGGAAAGTGGGTTTTGATAGTCACGCAGATGGCCGAGAAGCTGCTGGAATTAGCGTTACAGCTTATCAAAACTTGGATGACCCGAATAATGCTGTGGGTATTGGCATAGCACCATCTAAAGAAGCGTGGGAATCATTCTTTTCACGTCCAAATATCCAACAAAATATGCGAACCTCTGGCGTTATTGGTCAGCCAGAAATTACATTATTAGTTGAGAAATAGAGGCTACATAAGACTCTTTTGTCTGAAACAGATGCTTCGCAAAGAATGCTAAGGTCATATAAAACTTCTGACAACAACAAGTTATCATCATTTTTACAGCTAAGAAAGACCAAATTTGTCAATAGCGGGCCGGTTAACTCACTACTAGCTGAATACCTAGATTAACTCCTCCCGCGAACTCTCAATCGCAGCTTGCTATAATATCAGCGGGATGCCCCCGTAGCTCAGTTAGGATAGAGCAATCGCCTCCTATGTAGAGGCATGGGCACTTAGAAGGGAAACCTTCTTGGTGAATCTGCTCAAATTCGGTGAACCCTCAGCACGCGTGGTGGTGGCAACACCGAGCCAAGCCCGGATCATCGGGAAGGTGTAGAGACTTGACGGGCAGCACCGGCTACAAAACTTGCTGGTGAAGATAAAGTCCAGACCACAAACGACGAGATCGGTAGTGAAAACTATAGTGGTACGAAGCGATAGGTCGCAAGTTCGAATCTTGCCGGGGGCACCACCACATCATTAAGTATAGGATACAGAAATAATTTTACTGATAATAAATGTGAAGACATTAAATCAAAATATTAAAGCAGACGAGATAAAAAGCTATTCGAAAGCAGGTATTGTTCGCCGACTACTAGTACTTTTCTATGATACATTGTTAACAGTTGCTGCTATCTTCATAGCTTTTCAACCAATACCTTTAGCTGAAAATCTTATTAAACGTTATCCATTGATAGAACCTCTATCCTCAATCTACCTTCTCGCTATTTGGTTCCTATTTTTTGGATGGTTTTGGACTCATGGCGGACAGACGGTCGGGATGAAGGCGTGGCGCATAATCCTTCATCGACAAGACGGGAAGAAAATAACTTGGGCAGACGCTTTCTCTCGATTTTTGATATCAAACGTTTTTTTCTTAATTCTTCTATTTATGATTCAAGTAGAAGTAATATCTATAAAACAATCTCTGATCCTTGCGGGCCTGATTTTTAGTATTTCCTACATCTGGGCTATATTTGACAGAGAAAATAGGACATTACACGATCTTTTTTCACGCACGAGAATATCCGTTTTGGAAACTAAAAAGTTAAAATAAAAAACGGTACTGATTAGAGGTTTATTACTCTAGACTCTTTATAACATGATGATTATAAGATTTTCCATCAAAACGGCTCATTTCTTGAAGACCGGTAGGGCTAGTTATATTAATCTCAATTAATCGCCCACCAATTATGTCAATTCCTGCAAACACAACACCATTCTGCCTTAGATCATTTTCTAGCGTCTCACAAATATTGTGGTCGCTACTATCAAGAGTTGCGCGTATGGGTGTACCTCCTTGATCCAAATTATTTAGTTCATGCCCTTCTTTATGAAGTCGCAACATAGCCCCAATGGGCTTTCCATTCAGCAATAAAATTCTTTTGTCGCCCTCCTGCGCAGCTTCTAAATACTCCTGAACAATAACCCAATGTTTGCCTCCGTTCGTTGCCATTTGAATTTTTTTTATCAAATCCTGATCTGATGATCTAACAAATATTATGCCATTACCTCCATGACCATCTAATGGTTTTATAGTTAAACGCTTATATTCCTTGGAGAAATTGATAATAGATTCGATATCGCACGCTACCATAGTAGATGGAGTCCAATCTGGATATTTTAGTGCAGCAAGCTTTTCGTTCCAGTCCCGAATAGTTGAAGGTCTATTAATCACACGAACAGTTGACGGTAAAAAATCCAGTAGCAAAGTCGCATAAAAATAGCTTCGATCTACTGGCGGATCAGTCCGAATCCAAACCACATCAACATCATCCAAATACTCCCAACCTGTCCGCAAAATGACGAACGGTTTTAGGTGGCTCTGATTAACTTGCACCTGTACTAATTTGGTGATGACTCTCCCATTATCAATACTGAGATGCGATGGATTTACATGATAAACGTCATGACCTCTCTCTTGTGCGCCAAGCATCAAAAAATATGAAGTATCTTTGCTAGGATTGACCCGATCAAGTGGGTCCATAATAAACGCATGTTTCACGTGAGAAAGGTGGCGGACTTAGATCTCATCCTATGAGGCATGATTTCTACGCTGTCCCCGTTTTGTCACATCCACCCCTCTTTTATGTTGAGAAAAATCTTCGAAACACATTCTTGTTCCATCTGTTATTGGTCCAAGCATGCTAACAACATCATCTAAACTCGGTGGTGGACGGCGATCTCTGGTTTCAAGCGCTTCGCGCATAAATCGCAAATGTTCAGGCGTGGTACCGCAACATCCACCAATGATCTGTACATTTAAATCACGAGCTAAGCAAGCATATTCCGCCATAAGCTCGGGTGTGCCACTATAGCGTATTTCGCCATCAACAAACTCTGGAATGCCGCAATTAGATTTAGCAATCAACACATCGCTCTCGTCAGCTACAGTACGCATTGCCATGATGCCACCAATTAAATCTGACGCTCCAATACCACAATTAGAGCCATACGCGGCGAGTTTAGGAACTAAATTACGATATAAGAATACGAGTTCTTGTGGCGCTACTCCCATCATGGTGCGTCCTTTCGTATCAAATGTCATAGTGGCAACAATAGGTAATCCCACCTGCTGAGCGCCTATTCTTGCTGCTTCAAATTCTTCTTTGGAAGACATAGTTTCCAACCAAATTACATCCGCTCCTCCCTCTTTCAGTGCATCCGCTTGCTCTGCAAAGGCATCCTCGGCCTGGCTTTGCTGAAGGTCTCCCAAAGGATAAATCAAATCACCAGTAGGTCCCATTGATGCTGCTACAATAATATTTTTCTTAGCTCGATCAGCCTCGTTCCTAGCAATAAATGCAGCTGCACGATTTAATTCTCTAACACGGTCTTCAGAACCATGAAGTTTGAGTCGACAACTGGTACCACCAAAACTATTCGTAAGGATAATATCCGAACCAGCATCGATAAATTCTCGATGCAAGGTAGCAACCCTTTCTGGATAGTCTATGTTCCAAAGCTCTGGGGAATCTCCTGATTGCAATCCCACCGAAAAATAATTAGTGCCAGTTGCACCGTCCGCAAGAATCCAATCCTTTCCATTTAGTATTTCTGAAATAGTTGTGTTTGGCATCTATTATGCTATCCTTAATTAGGTTAAAAAATTGAACTGAACAATTGATTTTTTATATGATTACTGCGACTGCTAGCGTATGAATCTCTCTAAAACATAGTCTGATTGGATGGCAAATGTAATCTATGATCATGCAGACCATAGTATTGTCTATGTAAAGTGTCAAGCATGGGAAGCATACTGTAAGCTTAGGAAATATAATCCATTAGATTGCTTAGATTCACTCCTTGCCTAAATAAAGTCTTTCGATTAGAGGGAACAATCTGAGATACTCCGTGTAACCATCTATTAAAAATAGTCTTACCGGGATCAATCCATGTATTCTTCACTCGGAGATGTGTCTCAGGAAAATCTCTTAAAACTGGAGTATCATTCGCAGTTTGTTTCGACATGAGAAGATTGGCATAGCTGTTTAGAATTTCTTTATCATCTTCCGAGAAATAATTTTCTGGAAACGGAGGATATGAATCACGCGCTCCTTTATTGTATAAACTAACTTCTCTTTTGTACTCTTTTAATAAACTATTACTATCATACTCAGGGTGTCCCTGGAAGAAAATGAATCGAAACCCATCCGAACTAGTTGCTAGATGAACTCCTGCAATTTGTCCTGACACCAACACTCTTAATCCAGCTGATTCCATTTGTTCAGGAGTAATCTCATTCCAACGAGAATGAGGAACATCGAAAGATGTCTGAATACCGTTAAGCAGTGGATGCGTTTGTCGAACTTGGTGACTAAATACTCCCCATCGTTTTTTTGCTAATCGCTTACGCTCGATTCCATGAAAATAGAGCAAAGCCGCATGGGTGGCTAAACAAGCACATAAAGTAGAGGCAATATTTTTGTTAGCCCAATCGAGAACTGCGCATAATGGGGGCCAAAAACTTTCATTGGACAGGATTGGCGAGATTGGATTTGCACCGCTCACAATAAGAGCATCGAGACCATCACTTTTGATTTGCTCAAAATCAATATAATACTGTCGTATATGTTCTATCGCCTTCTTTCCTCTAGGAATTTCTCTAGGTGAGAATGGGTAAACAAAAAAGCGAATATTTCCCTCATAGCTACCGATTAGTCTTAAGAATTGCCGTTCAGTGGGTTCTAAAGCCGCATCAGGCATCATGTTCATGAGGCCAATATGTATATCCCTTGTCGATTTAGAATGACCATAACTTTCCTCACTTACAATCGCTACACCCTCTTGTTGCAATCGATCAAAACTGGGGAGACTAGAATTAGAAATTATTGGCATATTTAAGATAGTCCATCACAAACTAGATCAATGAAATCTTCTTCGTTATTAACGCTATCAACCCGATCAGCTTCTACAACAACACCATATTGATCTGCAATAGCTTGATAAAGCGGCAAGCGATGTTGCACAAGCTTTGGAAACATCCACGCAAAAAAATGATCAGGAGTGATTTCTGAAGAGGATTTCAGCCCTTTTTCCTCAAGGTATTCTGGCATCACATCATCAAGAAATTCATCCTGATAATACATTGGTTTCGGTTGTTTAAGAGATCTCTCAATAATTTGATCCAATAACGTGTCTGACGGTCTCAAATAAACGATTAGAGTATCTTCGGCGAGTCGGCGGATAACTTGCGAGTCATTTAATTCGCAAAGGCTGCCTCCGGCATCATTAATAAAGTGGGGATACCCGTAAAGATCCCTAGTTTTTTTTATAAAAGGACGCACATCGTACATAGATGCGATCTCAGCAGCACGATGAAGAGCCTGTCGACGCTTAAATTCAGCCACCTCTAAACCATCCTTTTCTGGATTTCCAATCATCCCGAGAAAAGACGCAATAGGTGCTAGATTGTTTATAGTAATGTTGTGACAAAGATAAATTGAATCTGTCCGCAGCAGCTGGGCTAGAAAAGGAACCCGCATCGCTTGTTTTTTTACATTATCCAAAATCGGCTCATCCAGATAACGGGTACCAATACGATAATCACCTGAGTAATGAAACCATCGATCTCTTGGTAACTTGCTCGCGAGAGTAGTTTTACCAGCACCTGACATTCCAAGTAATGTCACTGCTCGTGTCTTGGCGTTACGAAAATTCAATTTGTTCATCACTGTCCTGGGCTCACTAGTAAGGCTAAATTACATTTTGTTTTATCAGCTCTCCAAACACTTCTCTTAATTTCTGTGGTACTGGCGTAGGTCTGCCTCCTGCTCTTTGCACAAAGACATGAGTATATCCACCTACTGCTATAGGCTCATCTTTATCTTCAGCAAACATCGCAACCTCATACCTCACACTACTATTGCCTATTTTTTCAACGCGAAGACCACCGTCCATGGAGATAGGGTATCTAACTGGCCTAAAAAATTGGCAATGCGACTCTGCCACAAGCCCGATTATCTTGCTTTTTTGGGGTTCCAGTAGACCTTGACTAATCAGGTAACCATTTATTATGGAGTCAATATATGTGTAATAGACAGCGTTATTGATATGCCCATAAATATCGTTATCGATCCACCGTGCCTCAATTTTCTGCCAATACCCATAAAGATTCCGAGTAGGCAAACATTTGTTCTTTTCCAACACAATTAATCCTTAATTTCTACGATTGTTCGACCCATTACACTGGAATTGATATAGGCATCAAATGCCTTAGGTAATTCATTAAATGATATCACTCGACTTGCAATAGTTTCGAGTTTCGAAGGTTTCAATTCATTACTAAGTCGTCGCCAAATTTCATCTCTTAGTTCACATGGCGGATTAGAGTTAATTCCTAATATGGACACAGCCCGTAAAATAAAAGGCATTACGGTAGTTTCTAGTTTTGAAGAACTAGCCAAACCAACCGACGCGATATTGCCGTGCGGCATTACAGTGCGCGTAATCCACGATAAAATATCACCACCTACATTATCTATAGCGCCAGCCCATCTAGCATGCTCAAGAGCACGCTCACTCATTTGAAGCTGAGTTCGATCTAGAATATTGTTCGCGCCAATAGCTGTAAGATAACTTATTGCTTCAGTCTTCCCTGTCATTGCCACTACTTCATAATTAAGCATCGAAAATAAATTTATGGCAAAACTGCCTACACCTCCAGTCGCGCCCGTAATCAATATTGGCCCATCATCTTTGGTCTGACCATTGATCTCCATCTTAATCAGCGCTAGAGCTGCCGTAAATCCGGCCGTTCCAATTGCCATGGCTTCCCTATAACTAAGATTCTCTGGAATCATTACCAGCTTATCAGAGTTTAGTCGGGCATACTCCGCGTACCCTCCATCTATGGTTTCGGATAAGCCATAACCACAAGCAAGTACGCGATCTCCGGGCTTAAATCGATCGTTAATTGAACTAACTACCTCACCAGCAAGATCTATTCCACCATTAACCTTTTGAACTTTGAGGATGCGCCCTTTTCCGGATGCGGCCAAAGCATCCTTATAATTGATTCCTGAGTAATTCACCTGAATAACGACTTCTCCGGGGGTTAATTGATCGATTTCCATTTCCTCAAAATCGGCCGAAACACCGAGGTCATCCTTATGTATTCTATATCCAATAAAACGCATAGCTTAATTACCTTAAATGTACAATTTTATTTTTGTATCTGAAGCACTATCTGGGATCAGCATACATTATTGCTATAAAATCGCTCAAGATGAATCTAATCCACATAAAACTATGGGAAAAACATCATGAGTGAAGATATTCTCTTTCGAAAAATTATACTGAAAGAAATTCCAGCCGACATCATATTTCAAGATGATCGCGTTACTGCGTTCCGTGACATCAATCCACAAGCTCCGACACATATACTAATTGTACCAAACAAATTAATTCCAACTGTTGAGGATATAACAGATGAAGATGAAGCAGTCCTTGGTCATCTATTCATAGTCGCTAAGAAAGTAGCTGAAATTGAAGGTATCTCAAGCATGGGTTATCGTTTGATAGTAAATTGTGGCGACCATGGGCATCAAGAGGTATATCACTTACATATGCACTTGGTAGGTGGGAGATCCCTAGGTAGAATTTTACTCTAGAGGGTAATTCTTTAACCTTGATTACTCTGATGCTTTTAAAGCTTGATCGATGTCCCAAATAATATCATCGAGAGTCTCAAGTCCAATTGATAAACGAATCATATCTGGCTTTATACCTGCTTTCATCTGATCCTCTTCAGTCATCTGACGGTGTGTAGTTGTTGCTGGATGAATAACTAAGGTTTTTGCATCTCCTACATTTGCCAAGTGACTCAAAAACTGGACATTCTCTATGAAACGAGTTCCGGCATTCTTTCCTCCTCGGATTCCAAAGGTTAGGACCCCTCCTGCCCCTCTAGGCAAATACTTTTCCACCAAATTTTTATATGCACTGGTCGGTAACCCTGAATAGTTAACCCAACTAACCATAGGATGGTTCTCTAAGAATTCAGCCACGGCCATCGCGTTGTGACAGTGCCGATCCATCCTTAGAGGTAAGGTTTCAATTCCCTGAAGAAATAAAAAAGCATTAAATGGGCTTAGCGAGGGCCCCATGGTACGAAGAGTTTCCATTCTAGCTTTCATCGTAAACCCAAAGTCACCAAAAGTTTCGAAAAATCGTATACCATGATAACCCGCAGATGGCTCAGTCATCGCAGGAAAATTTCCATTGTCCCATGGGAAAGATCCAGACTCAATCAGAACTCCGCCGATCGATGTTCCATGGCCGCCTAGCCATTTAGTTATTGAATGAACAACGATGTCTGCACCGTAATCGATTGGACGACATAAATAGGGTGTTGCAAAAGTACTATCAATGATTAAAGGTATACCAACAGCATGTGCGATATTTGCAACAGCTTCAATATCCAATACATTATTTAGAGGATTACCAATAATTTCAGCATATAACGCTTTAGTTTTCTTGGTGATTGCGCTGGCAAAATTATTTGGATCTATTGGGTCAACAAAATGCGTTGTTATTCCTAGTCGACGAAACCCATAATCGAACTGAGAATATGTGCCCCCATAAAGCGCGTTCGAAGACACTATTTCATCCCCAGATTCCGCTATTGTAAGTAAAGCAACCATCTGTGCTGCGATACCAGAGCCCACTACTACTGCTGCTCGACCTCCCTCGAGAGTAGCTAAACGCTCCTCAAGCACCGCATTGGTGGGATTCATCATTCTAGAGTAAACGTTACCGAACGTCTGTAAATTAAATAGACTTGCAGCGTGATCGACATCATCAAAAACGTATGATGATGTTTGATAAATCGGGGTTGCACGAGCGCTAGTTGCAGCGTCGGGCAACTGACCTGCATGCAAACATAATGTCTCAAAACCAAATTTTCGATCAGTGGTCATATCAATAATATCTAGTACACCCACCACTTTGGACGCTTGCTCGATATCACACCTGTCGTAACTCCAAACAAATTTAATCCTCCCATCAGACGAGCATGCTCGATTTTCATACAACGATTGTAAACAACTTCCATACCACCTGATCGAGCTGTAGTACTTGCCTCATGATTGATAACGCCTAACTGTAGCCATAAAACCCGCGCCCCCACCTTAACTGCTGCCTTCGCAATAGGTGGCGTCATCTCTGAACGCTGGAAGACATCAACAACATCTATATCTACTTCGGTTGGAATATCTTCCAAGGCCGGATAACAGATCTCACCAAGAATTGACTGATAATTAGGATTTACTGGAATAATACGATATCCATGATCCTGCAAATATTTGGCGGCAAAATAACTAGGGCGCCACCAATTTTTTGATAAACCCACAACTGCTATAACTCTGGTTTGGGAAAGAATTCGTCGAATAGTTTCTATGTCAGACATTGGCAATCGGTATTAGGTCACTTAGAAGAGTTTTTTCTATCTATATTTCAATTAACGGATAAAACAATTTCTCAGCCGGCAAAATCAAGGTATAGTCAATTATATCGAAATATAAAAGCTAACATATGTTTTTGTACATTTTTAAAGTAGTTTTTGCTAGGGAGAATCTATAATGATCCTCACTACCAAAATTCTAACTCTTGACCAATCCATTCAATAACCCTTGATCAGATGAAAGAACACTACTACCTAGATAACGCTGCAACTACTATGCCGAAACCTGAGTCGGTTTACTTATTTATGGACGAATTCTTTCGAAAATTTGGCGTGAATCCTGGTCGATCTAGCTATGAATTAGCCGTCGAAGCGGAATTAATGATTGAGCAAACACGTCGCATGCTGAGTCAATTTTTTGGGTACAAAGGTAATCCATCGAGAGTAACATTCTCAATGAATGCAACAGATTCGATGAATACAGCGTTATTAGGCATAGTACAGCCCGAGGATCATGTAGTCACTACACGCCTTGAGCACAATGCCGTCTTAAGACCTCTAAATCATTTCGAGCGAGACAAGAAAGTGCGTATAACTCGTGTGAAATCTGATCTGAATGGCTATATTGATCCCTCAGACATCAAGCGGAATCTCCATGCGAAAACGCGTGTGGTGGTGATAAATCATGCGTCTAATGTTTTAGGATCATTACAAGATATAGCCGCAATCGGGGAGATTGTCCGTCAGACCGATGCGATACTTGTTGTGGATAGTTGCCAAACAGCAGGTGTAATCCCGATAGAAATGGATGCTTGGGGTATCGATGTCTTAGTATTTACCGGCCATAAGGGCCTATTTGGCCCGAGTGGCATTGGAGGCATGATAGTGGCCGAAGATGTAGACATTAAACCCACAAAAACTGGCGGCACTGGGATCGATTCCTTAGCTCCCTTCCATCCAAATGACTATCCACAACGCTTAGAAGCTGGCACAATATCGATACCTGGTATCGCTGGAATCCATGCAGCACAAAAATGGTTTGCAAATTTGGCAGAATCAGAAAAAACTGCGTCAACAGCGTCTCACGGAAAAGCGTGTCGAACATCAGTCAACCACATACACTCCACGGAGCTCAAACATGTTGGTAAGTTGCTCGATTCGTTCAATGACATGCCAGAGGTTACTATATATGGGCCAAATTCAATCCAACACCCTAGAGTATCCACCCTGTCAATAAATGTTGGAAACTTACCGGCGGATCAGGTTGGAGCAATGCTAGATGCTGACCACAGAATTTGCGTACGTTCGGGATTACACTGTGCACCTATCGTTCACGAAGATCAAAATACTATCCAAAAAAATGGCACAGTAAGATTAGCGCCAGGATTTTTCACTGACGACGAAGATATATGTCATGTAATTGAGAGCATTCGTCAGATTATCGAATCAAATGTCACTTAATCGCGCAAGGAGGCTGTGACAAAATAGAAAGAAGAATACTTTTTTATGACAAAACATTTCATTCAAAAAAATGATGAAAATCTTTCGAGGGCAGGTGACGTTATGAATGTACACGACAGTGTAATTGATCTAGTAGGCAATACGCCGCTCGTCAAACTCAACAATATTGTTACGCCTGACATGGCAACAGTTTTCGCGAAAATGGAGACTTTGAATCCAACAGGCTCCGTCAAGGATCGAATGGCTATAAATATGGTTAAAAGAGCCGAGGAGTCTGGGAAGCTAAAACCAGGCGGTACTATTGTTGAGAGTACTTCAGGGAATACAGGTCTTGGATTNGCGATGGCAGCAGCAATCAAAGGATACCGTTGCATCTTCTCTATACCGGACAAAATGAGTCAAGAAAAAATAGACATGCTAAAAGCATATGGGGCAGAAGTCATAGTCACGCCCACAGATCTAGATCATCACCATCCAGATAATTATGTTGAAGTTGCAAAACGTATGGCAGCTCAAATTGATGGAGCTCTATACACAGATCAGTACTACAATCTTGATAATCCAGAAGCACACTACTTGACTACCGGACCAGAAATTTGGAACGCGACAAATGGACTTATTGACTCATTTGTTGCAGGAGTTGGAACCGGAGGAACTATCTCAGGAGCTGGGAAATATCTCAAAGAGATGGCAAGAAAGTCGGATAGATCTTTACGAGTAGTAGCTCCAGATCCATACGGTAGCATTTACAAAGAAGCATTCGAGGAAGGAAAGTGGAAAGAACCAACAATGTATCGAGTAGAGGGCATCGGACATGATTTTATGGTCGGAACATTAGATTTCTCTGTCATTGACGAAATAGTTAATGTATCTGATAAAGATTCGTTCTTTATGGCTAGAAAACTTGCACGCCATGAAGGTATTTTCGCAGGTGGGTCGACGGGTACTGTATTCCATGGCGCTCTAGAAGAAGCACGAGCTTTAGGCCCAGGAAAAATCGTTGTGGCGATTGTTTGCGACTCAGGTGATCGTTATATCAGCAAGGTCTTCAATGATGAATGGATGCGTGACATGGGCTATTTTAGTCCTGATTCCCATTTAGGAACGGTACGAGAATTGTTAAATTTACAAGATCGACCGGTGGTTCTTGCTGATCCAAACGAATCACTCAAATCTATAATAAAGAAAATGGCAGTCTATGGAATCTCGCAAATGCCAGTCATTGACAGTCAAGGTGATCTGAGGATGATTGAGGAGTTAGATATCTTGCGAGCGGTCGCAGGTGGAGAATATACACTCGATGATCGGGCTCGTGATATTTGTAGACCTCTTGATGGGCAAGTCACTCCGAATCAAACGTTAGATAACGTTCACAAAATATTTGAAGAAAATAACGTAGCTGTAGTCGTAGATGATGGAAGAATCCTTGGTATTATTAACAAAATTGATCTATTAGAGTTTCTTTCAAAGCAAAATTCACCTAAATCAAAGAAAATTAGCTAAAGCACAGTAAAGGAGTTTTAATTTGAAATTTGATACTAAAGTAGTCAGGGCTGGCATCGTACCCGACCCCCATACCGGATCTATAGTTCCCCCAATCTATGAAACCGCAACTTATGTATTACCAGAAGTCGGTCGAGATAGAGGTTATGACTATACTCGATCATCAAATCCAACACGCCAAATATTAGAAGAAAATTTGGCGGCGATTGAAAATGCTAATTTCGCAATTAGCTTTGCAAGTGGAATGGCGGCTGTTGATGCCTGCCTTAAACTCCTTAAATCAGGAGATCATATTATTTGCGGAGATGACGTATATGGTGGGGTGACTCGCCATTTNGACAAGGTGCTATCCCACTATGGCCTAAAATTTACCTATGTGGATACCACAGATTCTATAGCTGTGCGCTCCGCGGTACAACCCGAAACAAAATTACTTTGGATTGAAACACCAACCAACCCTCTTCTCAAAATAACTGACCTTGAAGCCATGGTTACTGTTGCTCGCGAACATAACATACTGCTAGGAGTAGATTCTACTTTTGCTACGCCGGTCTTTTTGCGACCCTTAGAGTTTGGCGCTGACATTGTGATGCACAGCACCACCAAATACCTATCAGGACATAATCAGATAATAGGAGGTGTACTAGCTACCAACAACATAGCGATACAAGAGAAAATGAAATTTATTCAAAAAACTATAGGGAATGTGTCCAGCCCTTTCGATTGTTGGCTCAACTTAAGTGGGCTGAAAACATTACATTTACGAATGCAACGGCATGCTGAATCGGCATTAAAAGTAGCTAAATTCTTAGAATCCCACGATAAAATTGAATCTGTTTTATATCCTGGTCTTGCATCGCACCCTCAACATTCAGTAGCAAAAAAACAGATGTCAGGGTTTAGCGGTATGATTAGCTTTGAGCTAACTGGTGGTACTGAAAGTGGCAAAAAACTGATGAATAATGTAAAGCTCTGCGGTCTTGCTGAAAGTCTGGGAAGTGTAGAAACAATGATCACTCATCCAGCAACAATGACTCACGCTGATGTACCATTGGAAGATCGTGTAAGGCGTGGGTTAACGGATGGGCTAGTTCGTTTATCAGTTGGAATTGAAGATGTAAACGACATCATCAATGATTTGGAAGAAGCTCTTGAAAAAACCTGATGTATTTATGATTACTAAGTACTTTATTCAAAAATGAGCCATATTAACTTTGTTCGCTGTATCGAAGCGGAGGTGTAAATCAAGGTATTCCAAATTGATGAATTATTTTACGTTTCCACTTGCCATAAAATTTATAGGCAACCAAAACGTGAATTGGCTACTGCGGAAATGGGTTAAAACCTCTTATTCTCTAAATAAAAAAAAGTTCCACAACTCCAAATTCCAATGGCATTATCCCGAAGCTGATTCTGTTCTATAGCTAAATCCGCGAGTTGGTAAAAAACTGTCCGTGATAACCGTGCCTCTAGGCCGTCCCGCACCATTACATAGGGAGATGGTTCGCCAGTATCGATGGTCTCAACTACTCGAATTGGGTGATTAGCATCCACTAAGACGGTATCATCCACATTGGTTCGAAATGCTAACCTTTGATTCTTTTCATATCCATCTGCTGAAAACTCAATCCCTAGGAAAGGAGCATCGTCGACGCGAATGCCCAACTTTTCTGAGGGCGTAACCAAATAATATTTACCGTCATTATCCAGTCTCAATATAGATGCAAGTAATTTTACTAAACGATCTCTTTTGATCTGAGAATTTTCATACAACCAAACACCATTTTTCATTATTCTTAGATCGATTTCTCCGCAATAAGGTGGATTCCAGTGTCTCACAGGAGGCAATTTTCTGCTGTTAAGCTCTTCTAGAGCGCTAAAAAGATGACTCATCGACTCCTTACCCGCTCGAAGATCCTTTTATAATTCTCGGATTGCCTTCAGCATCAATAGCAACAAAAGTAAACAATCCCTCTGTAACTTTTTCTTCATGCCCGCTAGATCTTCTTTTAACCCAAGTGTCGACTTTTATAGTTATGGAGGTTCTTCCAATACGGACGGTTTCACAATAACATGTGACTAGATCTCCAATTTGTACAGGCAGATGAAAGGACATGCCATCTACTGCAACAGTTACCGTACGTCCTTTTGCTACTTGGTGAGCATGAACTCCTCCAGCAAGATCCATTTGAGACATGAGCCAACCACCAAAAATGTCACCGTTTGCATTTGCATCTGCTGGCATAGCTACAGTCCGTAACGAGGGTGTAGAGTTTACCGCTGCATCTCTTATCATCTGTGTTTCTCCTGATGCAAATTAGCTATATTCCGAGACTCAAAAATAAGAAATTATTGACACACAAGTCATAAAACAGAACTTAAGATTTTTGCTTTAGGGAATTCAACTATTAAATGAATAAAATTCGTCGGCCTCTTTTTTTTATTTGGTCAATCAGTGCTAAAATGGAATGTCATCATCAAGATCTGGATCATTCGGCTTAACCGCTAGATCATTACCATCTGATCCAGGCGCTCTAGCCCCTGGGTTTCCATCATTTGGCTCGCTATAATTGGCGCCAGTTCGTGATCCAAGCATTTGCATATCGTTACCGATGATTTCAGTAGTCCATCGATCTTGATCGTTCTGATCTTTCCATTTGCGCGTTCTTATACTACCCTCTATATAAACTTGGGAACCCTTTTTTAGATATTCCTCGGCAATTTCTGCCAAACGACCAAAAAATACCACGCGATGCCATTCCGTTCTCTCTTGGCGTTCCCCAGACTGTTTGTCTTTCCAACTCTCGGTCGTTGCAACGGTAATATTTGCCATGGCGCTACCGTTGGCGGTATACCTTACCTCGGGATCACGCCCCAAATTTCCTACGACAATCGCTTTATTTACTCCTCTTGCCATATCTGATTCCTCCTATTCTATAGATAACCCTAACACATGTCTTAACCTGCGCATTAAGTCATCCATTGATTTGTTCACATTAGTGTACCCATAAAAATGATTTCAGCTANGTTTAAAGTAAATCTTTTGGATATGAATGACAACATTCTATAATACACTCAAAGCGCAAATAGTCGCATCAAAAAAAATATAAACCAATTCATTTTATTATAGGATTGATGGCCAGATTCTATAAAGAACTTACGAAAAAATTTATTTTGCCTAACCTATGAAAATCAATAGCTAGACATAAAATTCAGCCTAATAATGCAAGAAATCCAAATCCGCGGTGCCCGAACCCATAATCTTAAGAACATTGATCTAGATCTGCCACGCGACAAACTGATTGTAATCACTGGAATTTCTGGATCAGGTAAATCGTCTCTTGCATTTGATACTATTTACGCAGAAGGTCAACGACGTTACGTTGAATCGTTATCTGCATACGCAAGACAGTTTCTTTCGTTAATGGAAAAACCTGATGTAGATTTGATCGAAGGATTATCACCTGCTATTAGNATCGAACAAAAATCCTCNTCGCANAANCCCCGATCTACAGTAGGNACCGTAACNGAAATTTATGATTANCTAAGATTGCTTTATTCNCGTGTAGGAGAGCCNAGNTGTCCGNANCACAATCGNNCTCTNAGNGCAAGCACTGTATCNGAAATGGTCGANANAGTNATGGAATTNCCAANNCAATCACGTTTNCTNCTTCTNGCTCCANTAATNAAAGAACGAAAAGGNGAGCACAAACAACTTATCCANGATCTTCNTAGGCAAGGTTACATTCGNGCNCGTATTNATGGAGNAGTTTATGACNTNGANNAAGTACCANCTTTNNANAAAANNCTNANCCATAGTATNGANATCGTTGTTGATCGNATTNTNACTGATNCTGGTNTTGAACAANGANTGGCNGAATCTTTTGAAACAACNNTAGCATTAGCTAANGATATNGCNTTAGTTCATGTGGTANCGTCNGANNATNAAAACCCANNTGAAGATCTNTTATTTTCNGCTAANTATTCNTGNCCNCANTGNGGATATAGNCTAAAAGAACTNGAACCNAGAATNTTCTCATTCAANAANCCAGCTGGTGCATGTCCTGATTGTGATGGNNTNGGTNCNCGTCAATTCTTCGATCCAGATAGAGTGATACAAGANCCNAAACTAAGNCTNGCAGCTGGNGCNATTTNAGGNTGGGATCGNCGCAATGCATTTTACTTTAATATGCTNTCCTGTTTNTCTANNCACTATGNCTTCGATNTTGATANACCNTTTNCANGACTTAAAAAANANCTNAANGAAATAATNCTNTANGGTAGTGGTGANGANAAAATANNTTTCACTTACCAACGTTCACATGGNCGTAGNGGGCGTCGCCGAACNCANGCNTTCGAAGGAATAATNCCAAACATGGANCGNAAATATAGNGAATCNGAATCTAATACNATTCGAGAAGAANTGGCACGTTATTTNAANACACAACCCTGNNNNANTTGTAANGGTNGCCGATTACGNATTGAATCACGATCTGTNTTNGTTAACGANCTACCTCTTCANGAAATANCGTCAATGACNATTGAAAAANCNCTTNAGTTTTTTGAGAANCTNAATTTANCTGGTCGCCAAGGAGANATTGCGACAAAAATTGTAAATGAAATCATTAATCGANTNANGTTTCTAGNCAACGTNGGTCTCGAATACCTAACNCTANATNGATCTGCAGANACTCTNTCAGGTGGNGAGTCACAACGNATAAGNNTNGCATCTCAAATTGGNTCNGGATTAGTAGGNGTAATGTATATCTTNGATGAACCATCAATTGGNTTGCATCAAAGANATAATGCNAGGTTACTTCGNACTTTGACGCAACTTCGNGATNTAGGAAATACNGTNGTCGTNGTTGAGCATGATGAAGAAGCTATACTNAANGCTGATCANNTAGTCGACCTNGGNCCTGGTGCTGGNGAAACAGGTGGNGAGGTNGTTTTCTCTGGATCACCTAAAGNANTTATGACTNGTNNNANATCTTTAACNGGTCAATACCTAGGAAAANANTTANCTATTGANNTNCCAAATAAANGNANAAANCNAANTNNNANNGAACAACTNAAAGTTAGAGGNGCNCGAGGNAATAATCTNAAAAATATTGATATTGATATACCGGTTGGATTGNTNACTTGNATCACAGGAGTNTCNGGCTCTGGCAAATCTACTCTAGTAAACCAAACAATCTTTCCNGCTCTCTTNAAANANTTNNATCAAAATCGTCGTCAANNNGANNCATATGATTNTATTGANGGNCTNAAATATTTTGATAAAGTTATNGAAATNAANCAACGNCCTATTGGNCGTACNCCNAGATCNAACCCTGCTACTTANAGNGGNNTNTTCACNCCAATNCGNGAATTATTTTCNGGCACNCCCGAATCAAGAGCACGCGGNTATAAGCCNGGACGTTTTTCNTTTAATNTCCGCGGTGGTCGTTGCGAAGTTTGCCAAGGAGATGGTCTTATAAAAGTTGAAATGCANTTNCTTCCAGATATNTATGTNCCCTGNGANGNATGTANNAATGCTCGCTATAANCGAGAAACATTGGATATTAAATATAANGGAAAGACTATAAGTGATGTNCTNAACATGACCGTAACNGAAGCNGNAGAATTTTTCTNNGCTNTACCCATNATCAAACGAAAATTAGATACANTAATTGATGTTGGTCTNGGATACATNNAAGTTGGGCAAAGCGCGACAACCCTNTCAGGAGGAGAGGCACAACGAATAAAATTNTCNAANGANCTTTCTAAAAGAGATACTGGTCGAACNCTATATATCTTAGANGANCCNACAACAGGCCTTCATTTTCACGATATNAAACANCTTCTCNNAGTCTTACATCGNTTGNGNGATCGTGGNAATACAGTANTNGTAATTGANCACAATCTCGATGTAATAAAGACTGCTGANTGGNTCATNGATCTAGGCCCTGAAGGNGGNCANAGAGGTGGTAATCTAATTGGAGCNGGAACACCCGAAGAANTGGTTCAAATTCNNGACTCTTATACGGGACAATTTCTGNTNCCTCTNTTGNNAAATAATNCTTCNNCANNNGNATGATTNACAGANNNANNTTNTNTAGTTTCAANTTANTNCTAAAAAACCNTTTTNCAAAAGATAATCNATNATTTCATCNCANGCTTTNGNTANGCTNAATTNTGATGTNTCAATNACNATTTCAGCNTTTTCNGGNACTTCATAAGGATCACTNACNCCGGTNAACTGTTTTATNTCNCCTGNTCTAGCTTTAGCATANAGACCCTTNCGGTCNCGTTNTTCACAAACAGNNATTGGAGTGGAAAGATAAANNTCTATAAATCTNCCNTTTNCNTGNATTAANCTTCGNACCTCACGGCGAACAGCNCGATANGGTGCGATNGGNGCGCAAATTGCNATTCCCCTATTCTTTGTTATCTCNTTNGCAACAAAACCNATCCGTNGAATATTTAAGTCACGATGTGCTCGAGAAAANCCTANNTCGCTTGATAGNTTNTGNCGAACNATATCGCCATCTAATAGTGTNACAGATCTCNCACCACGCNCNNNNAGGATTGCNTCAATCGTTTTNGCTAGGGTAGATTTTCCNGATCCCGAAAGTCCTGTAAAAAATAATGTAAATCCGATTTGACTATTTGATGGGTAAATTTTTGATAAACCTTGTATCACCTCGGGGAAACTAAACCAGTCAGGAATCCTATTTCCTAATGCTAAATCATTGCGTAAATCTTTCTCCGCATAATTGCTAATCTTTTCGGCCTTTTCTAACGCCTTTAAATTAGATATATACATCTTTTTCTTTACTGAATAAGATTGTTCTTCTACCGCTACCATTTGAATACCAATTTCGTCGACATATTTCTCTAAAAACTCCTGAGACTCATACTTGCCGTAGAATTCCTGAGATGTATCTTCATTTAGTGGGGAACAATCGTTTGGGCCTACGACAAAATGAGAGCATCCATAATTTCGATGAATAATACTTTTCCATAAAGTCTCTCTAGGACCAGCCATACGCATCATAACAGGTAGTAAGTATAATTTTGCTATACCTTGTGGCAGATGACGAAGGATAGCCTCACAAGATTGAACGCGCGAAAAAAATTCTCTACTTCTTGCTTCATTTTGATCTACAACCGGTAACAAGAGTACTTTTGCACTATTTTTTTTTGCAATGTTGATAATTAAATCTCTTTCAAGTCGATGACATATGTTCCAGGTCTGAAAACCAACCACTTGTCGCTCATTCGCGCTCTCAAACTCACCGCGAATTTTGTCAGCTCGCTGCCTTAGGTGCAAGAAATCATAATGACTAGGTTGCTGAAAAAACTCAATAATTCCACCAACGTATATCTTCTGGACTTTATCTAATAAAGTACGAACACTGGGGTGCTTACGTGATGTAGTTCCGTAAATTGCGTGTGCTTCCTGCATACGATCCGGCTGCCAAATATCATTGACTCGCAAACAAGCAATATTAACTCCCTCACCATCACGAAGGCCTAACAAATCTCCCACAGCAATTTGCTCCGCGGCTTCCTCTGAAATGTCGAGTACAACAGGTATAGGCCATAATGTATTGTCGACTAAACGTGCATCTTGTAACACTCGCTCATAGTCGTCACGACCCATATATCCACTCAACGGGTTGAGTGCGCCATTTCCTAAAAGTTCCAAATCATAGAGCTGGCGTCTATTTAGAGTCAGTGAGAACACTTATTCCATCTACTCATGTAGCTGAGCCATACATTTGTTAGAATCATAGATGGAGAATTCTACGCGATATTTGTCTTTAAGTAATCCTAAAGAAGATCACAAATATTAGAAAAATTCACATGTGAGCTAATTAGTTCGGCACGCTAAGGACAAGTAACATGTTAGAATTGGGTCAGTATCATATCAGATCGTACAAGCTTTCAGTGCCCGTTCTACGCTAAGTTATATGCAAGTATTATTTTGATCACAATGAAGACTCTCTCGTCAAAAAGAACCGGTAAAGAAGATAAATCTGAGGCTGTCGATATTGACCCCTTGGAGACCAAAGAGTGGCAAGATGCCCTTGCTTCGGTGTTGGAAGCTGATGGCGAAAATCGAGCACATTTCCTAATAGAGAAACTTATCGAACAAGCACGGCGCTCAGGCGCATTCATCCCTTACAGACCAACAACCTCATACCTTAATACAATAAGCGTTGGAAAAGAACCAACAATTCCGGGTAACCAAGCGCTTGAAAGAAAAATCAGATCCTTAATTCGCTGGAATGCAATGGCGATGGTAGTGCGGGCCAATGAAGGGACATCAGAACTAGGAGGTCATATTGCTAGCTTTGCTTCATCAGCAACTCTGTATGATGTTGGTTTCAACCATTTTTGGAGGGGTTCGGATTCAGAAAATGGATCTGACTTAATATTCTTTCAAGGACACTCCGCACCCGGCATATATGCCCGAGCTTTTCTAGAGGGAAGAATCGAAGAAGAACACTTGAAAAACTTCCGGCAAGAAGTGATCAAAGATGGACTTTCTTCATATCCGCATCCGTGGCTCATGCCTAACTTTTGGCAATTCCCTACAGTGTCAATGGGGCTTGGCCCCATCCAAGCTATTTACCAGGCACGATTCATGAAGTATTTAGATCACCGTGGCATAAAGACAATGTCTGATCGAAAAGTTTGGGCATTTATTGGTGATGGCGAAATGGATGAACCCGAATCTATAGGAGCCTTAGGAGTTGCTGGGCGTGAATCTCTCGATAATCTCATCTTCATTGTCAATTGTAATCTGCAACGTCTTGATGGACCCGTCCGAGGCAATGGAAAAATAATCCAGGAACTGGAGGGTACATTTAGAGGCGCAGGCTGGAACGTAATCAAAGTGATATGGGGATCATATTGGGATCCACTTTTGACGCGTGATACTAAAGGATTGTTAAAGCAGCGTATGGAAGATGCCGTTGATGGAGAATATCAAGCATTTAAAGCCAAAGACGGAGCTTTTGTTAGAAAACACTTTTTTGGCGAAAACCCCGAACTGGAAGCAATGGTTGCCAACATGTCCGATGAAGATATTTGGCGATTAAATCGAGGGGGACATGACCCACAAAAAGTCTATGCTGCCTACGCAACAGCAGTCAAACACAAAGGCCAACCCACGGTTATTCTAGCAAAAACTGTCAAAGGTTATGGTATGGGTGAATCGGGAGAAGGTCAAAATATTACACATCAACAGAAAAAGATGGACGGTGATGCACTTCTTGCATTTCGTAATCGATTTAAAATACCACTTACCGATCAGGAAGCTGTTAAAGCACTTTTCTATCGACCAGATAAGGATAGCCCAGAACTTGTTTATCTAAATGAACGACGTAAAAAATTAGGAGGTTATCTGCCAAGTCGTGAAGATAAAGCTCCATCAATTGATATTCCTGATATTTCGATATTCAAATCTCAGCTAGAGGGCACGGGCCAAAGAAAAATCTCGACCACTATGTCACTTGTCCGATTGTTAACTGCCTTAATTCGCGATGCCAGTATCAATCGCTTTGTAGTCCCTATAGTTCCTGATGAATCCAGGACTTTCGGAATGGAAGGTATGTTTCGCCAAATCGGTATCTATGCGCCTCAAGGTCAGCTCTATATTCCAGAAGATTCTGACCAATTGATGTATTACAGAGAAGATACTGATGGCCAGGTACTACAAGAGGGGATTACAGAATCCGGTGCTATGGCATCATGGATGGCTGCAGCTACATCTTATTCAAATCATGGTGTCGCTATGATTCCGTTCTATATTTTCTACTCTATGTTTGGATTCCAAAGAGTGGGTGATTTAGCATGGGCGGCTGGAGACATACAGGCAAGAGGGTTCTTAATAGGCGGAACAGCTGGACGAACAACCTTAGCGGGGGAAGGATTACAACATCAAGATGGTCACGGCATGTTGCTAGCTTCCACAATTCCTAATTGTGTCGCATATGAAGCTACTTATGGATACGAATTAGCAATGATTATCCATAACGGACTTCAACGAATGTTCTTACAAAAAGAGAATGTTTTTTTCTATATATCTGTCATGAACGAGAATTACGAACATCCAAAGATGCCTAAAGATATTGAAGCGCAGGTAATAAACGGAATGTATCAAATTCGAAAAACAAAAAAGACACGAAAACATACTCCTCGAGTGCACCTACTAGGTAGCGGAACAATTCTAAGAGAATCGCTTGCTGCAGCAGAAATGCTTGAAAAAGATTTTGGAGTGTTATCAGATGTATGGGCTGTAACAAGCTTCAATGAACTTGCCCGAGAAGGACGCGACAAAAAACGCTGGAATAGATTACACCCAACCGATGTCCCGAAGGTACCCTATGTTACTGAATGCTTAAATGACCGAAAAGTACCGGTAATAGCATCTACAGACTACGTTCGCAACTACGCTGAACAAATCCGTGAATTTATACCGAACAGTTATTATGTATTGGGAACGGATGGGTTTGGCCGTAGCGGAACTCGAAAAGATTTACGAGCTTTCTTTGAAATTGAGAGACGTTATATTGTATTGTCGGCAATAAAAGCTCTGGTAGAGGAAAATTTTTTAGAAACGGAAATGATATCGAGTGTTATCGAACGCTATTCTATTGATGCTGAGAAAATAAACCCAATCCAGGCGTAAAAATTATTTACAAAACTAATTGATGCTTTTGAGAAAACTAAAAAATGAGCAATGTAACTAGCGTAACACTCCCGGATATCGGCGACTACAAAAGTGTTGAGGTAATTGAAATATTAGCTAGCATTGGGCAATCAATCAATAAAGATGATTCTTTAATCACAATCGAAAGCGAAAAAGCTTCTATGGATATACCCTCGCCACATGACGGCACTGTGGTAGAGCTTCGTGTGAGTGTAGGCGATGAGATATCTGAAGGTAGTCTAATTTTATTACTTGATTCTAACCAAAGCGTAGATAATCAAAATGTTGAACCTAACTCAAAACCAAAGGAATCAGTAGAACAATCAAAAAAATCATCGCTAAATAAAACTATTGAAGTCGTAAATGAATCAAATGATGTAATTAAAGAATTTAATGAAAAAGCTTCATCTCAAAAGGACCCTATTCCGACTTTTTCTAAGCCTCTTGTGACGCAACAAAACGCGAATATACATAGCCACGCGAGTCCAGCAATCAGACGTTTTGGGCGCGAGCTTGGAGTTGAACTGGAACGAATAACCGGTACAGGAAGAAAGGGAAGAATCCTTAAATCTGATGTTGAACAATTTGTAAAAAAACAACTTTCAAAAACGCCAAACGGCTCTATAAAAAAACCAGATATTTCTGCAGAGAAAATAACAGTAGATTTTTCACAATGGGGTTCAATTGAGATAAAACCATTGTCGAGGATTCAAAAGCGTTCTGGTCCAAGACTTTTGAATGCCTGGATCGGCATCCCTCACGTAACTAACCATGAAGAAGTTGACATTACAGATTTAGAAGATTTTCGGAAAACCTATGATCAAGAGGATGGGAACAAAGATTTCCAAATAACGCTATTACCATTTTTGATGAAGGCCATAGCTGTAGCATTAAATGCGTTCCCCCAATTTAATTCATCTCTCGCAGCTAATGAAACAGATTTAATATTAAAAAAATATATTAATATCGGTGTTGCCGTGGATACCCAAAATGGTTTAATTGTTCCTGTCATTAAAGATATCGACAAAAAAAACGTCCGTAATCTTGCTGCAGAAATCCTGGAATTAAGCGCTCAGGCAAGGGGTGGGAAAATCAAACTCGAGGATCTGCAAGGAGGCTGCTTCACAATTTCTAATCTAGGTGGAATCGGCGGTAGAAGTTTCACACCCATTGTTAATCCCCCGGAAGTAGCAATCCTGGGTGTCAGTCGCGCAAAAATTATGCCGGAATGGAACGGAAACGAATTTAAACCACGTCTAATGTTACCACTTGATCTTTCTTATGACCATCGAGTCATCGATGGTGCAAGTGCAGCAAGATTCTTAGCTTTCTTAAAAAAAAGCTTGGAAGACATACGCCGACTTCTACTATGATAACAGGTCTCTAAAAATAACTTTATGAGTATTCCTAATCAAGTAGGTATGGAAGCGGATCTTGCCGTTATTGGATCTGGGCCCGGCGGATATACAGCAGCATTTCGAGCTGCTGACCTTGGCTTAAAAGTTGTCCTCATAGAAAAATATCCAAAGCTAGGCGGAGTATGCCTTAATGTTGGTTGCATACCTTCAAAAACACTGCTGCATACTGCGAAAGTAATTGACGAAGCCGATGATCTGAAGGGAGCGGGAATTCAATTTGAACCACCTACAATAAATATTAAACAACTCCGATTATGGAAAAACAAGGTAGTTACTCGATTAACCGGAGGACTTTCAGCGCTATCAAAGAAACGAGGAATTGAAATCGTGCAAGGAATTGCTCACTTTGAGTCTGATCACCGCATTCTGATAACGCAGCCGAATAACAGTGTTTTTCTAGACTTTAAATATGCAATCATTGCTACTGGATCACAACCGAATAAACTGCAAAATGTTGAGAATGACGAGAGAATTTTTGATTCAACAAAAGCTTTGGAACTCAGGGATATCCCAAATCGTTTACTCATAATTGGGGGAGGTATAATCGGACTCGAGATGGCATGCATATATAGCTCTTTAGGGGCCAAAGTGTCTGTTGTTGAATATCTTAACCAATTAATGCCTGAAACAGATGAAGATTTAGTAAAACCGTTAATGGCAAAACTAAAAAAGCGTTGTCCCGCAATCTACCTTGCTACAAAAGTTTTAGAACTGCAACCAAGAGAAGAATGCATACATGTGTCTTTTGAAGGCCCTGAGGCCCCAAAATCAAGTGACTTCGACGCAGTGCTAACTGCAATTGGACGATCTCCTGACCTATCAGATCTTGACCTTTCAAACGCTGGAATTGCCTCTGACTCAAATGGCTTCATTACCGTTGATCAACAACAGCGTACCAATGTTCAAAATATTTTTGCTATCGGAGACATTGTAGGCCCACCAATGTTAGCCCATAAAGCCACTCATGAAGGCAAAGTCGCAGCTGAGGTAATAGCAGGTTACAACACAATATTTCAACCTCAGGGAATACCTTCCGTTGCCTATACAGATCCGGAAATCGCTTGGGTTGGACTTACAGAAAAAGTGGCAAAAAATCGAGCTATTAAATACGAAAAAAGTATTTTTCCATGGGCTGCTAGCGGTAGAGCTCTCGGCATGAACAGAAGTGAAGGATTAACCAAATTACTGTTTGACCCGCACACTAAAAAACTTCTGGGAGTTGGGATAGTGGGTGCAAATGCAGGAGATCTCATCTCTGAGGCTTGCCTGGCAATTGAAATGGGATGTGAGTCAGATGATATCAGTCTTACAATTCATCCACATCCAACACTTTCTGAAACTATTCCACTCTCTGCTGAGGTACATCAAGGAGTGGTAACCGATCTCTATAACCCCTCCCACAAAAGATCTGAATGAATGAAGGGTAGTGGTAATTTAACGATTAGCCAAAAAATAGCGCTACGGTGTCTGCTGTAGTTCTATCAAAGTACCAAAAAAATCCTTTGGGTGTAAAAATAAAACTGGCTGTCCGTGTGCTCCAATTTCTGGCTTTCCGCTTCCTATCACTCTAGCACCACTGTTTCTCAGTTCGTCTCGAGCTAAAATAATATCCTTAACCTCGTAACATACGTGATGAACCCCACCAGCCGGATTACGCACAAGAAACTTTTTTATCGGTGAAGAGTCATCTAACGGATGTAATAATTCAATTGACGTATTGTCTAATTCCACAAAAACTGTAATCACGCCATGATCAACTAATTTCACAGGCTCAGATACCTTTGCTCCAAGCATATTACGATAAACATCTATCGCATTTCCCAAATTTGGGACTGCGATTGCAACATGATTCAAACGACCAATCATGTTTTATGCTCACTTACAGATTTAAGATATTGATCGACAAACCTTTGCGCTGCGATTCGTCCCGTAATATGACCGAGTGTTACGTCTTTCTCCAGTTTCAAAATAATATCTAACATAGAAACACCTCCTAACATTGATTCTTCAATGACTTCTTTTATGGAGCGCCAAAGCCAATTTCTACACTGCTTAGAGCGAAGTGTCTTGATTTCGCCAGTGTTACTTTGCTTCTGATGTAAGCCGATAATTTTATTTAAAACTTCAGTAGTTCCTAGATTTTCAAGTGCTGAGATAGACATTACATCAGCGGCACGAGTTCGCAATCCACTGACGAGATTGAGCGCATTCTGATAGTCCGATGCTGTAATTTGCGCCGAACTTTTTGTTGTACCATCAGCCTTATTTACCAAAATCAAATCTGCCGACTCAGTAGAGCCTCGCTTCATCCCTTGCAATTCATCTCCAGCTCCTGGCAAAAGCAATAAAAGTACAATATCACAAATTTCCGACACTTCGAGCTCAACTTGACCAACCCCGACAGTCTCCACAAATAAAAAATCAAAACCTGCAGCCTCACAAAGATAAATACATTCACGGGTTCGGTTACCAATGCCGGTTCGAGAGGATCCTGAAGGCGATGGCCGTATAAATGCATCTGGATGAACAGCCAGTGATGTCATACGGGTTTTATCACCCAGAATTGATCCTCGACTTTTCTCTGAGCTAGGATCTACCGCTAGAACTGCAACTTTATAACCCATATCAAGCGCTTTAACTCCAAGTTGTTCTATCAAGGTAGATTTACCTGAACCTGGAAGTCCCGTGACACCAATTCGATGGGATTTACCAGAAAACGGAAGAATTTCTAACAAGAGATTATCAGCTCTTTTTCGATCCTCAATTAAGGTTGATTCAGTCAAAGTAATACCCTTCGCTAAAGCGCTCCTGTCTCCGGATCGGATAGCATTCGCTAGCAATAAACCCTCTTCGTTAATGGTCATTTAGTATCTTTAAACTTAATCATTTTATGGCCCTTACTTAGTGTCTGCCCTTCTGATACAAAAACCTCAGATACCATCGTGTCCCGTTCGGCCTTAAGTGTGTTCTCCATTTTCATAGCCTCTACTACAGCCAGTCGATCCCCTATTCGAACTCTTTGGGCAGGCGCCACTTCCAAAGATACCAGAAGCCCTGGCATTGGAGATAACAAGTACTCTGAATCTAATTCATCTTGTACATCCGGCATAAGAAGATTTAGTTCATCTGTCCCCGGTGATAATATTGTTAAAGCGCTGTCAATTCCGCGAAAAAAAATATTATAGTCAAACCCAAATCTTTCCACGTTAGCTACATTATTATCCCCATCTATCGTGAATTCAACCTGTAGTTGTCTATTATATCTCTCGATAACAATTCGAATTTCCTTTGATCGCACCTTAACAACAAACTCATTTGAGAGACTGATACATTCTGTTTTAAATAAAGATTTAGTCAGTCGAACATGGCGAAACAAGGTGTCTTTTTCTAACGATTGTTCTCTCCTGTCAGACTCATATTTATCTAAAGATGCTACTAATGCAACTAAATGTAATTGATCATTGGGGCTTAAGCTTCTTGAACCGAGACCATCTGGATATGCTTCTTGTAAAAAATCGGTATTGAAATTTCCGCGAACAAAAAGTGGGTGTCTAGATATCTGCGCTAACAACGGCACATTAGTCATAACTCCTTTGATGCAAAAATAATCAAGCGCTTTGGTCATTAACCTTATAGCATCATTTCTATTTTTTCCCCAAGTTATGACTTTGGCTAACATCGGATCATAATTGATCTCAACATTGTCCCCCTCCCGCACCCCTGAATCTATCCTCAGATGATCACTAGTTATAGGTTTCATAAAACTAAATATTCGTCCAGTCTCTGGCAAAAAATCTTGATATACATCTTCCGCATAGATACGAGACTCTATTGCCCACCCATTATTTTTGATATCATTTTGTGATAGCGATAATCGCTCACCACTTGCGATACGCAACATTAATTCGACAATGTCTATATTTTTTGTCATCTCTGTAACGGGATGCTCGACCTGAAGTCTCGTATTCATTTCAAGAAAATAAAAATGCCCTTTCGAATCTGCTATAAATTCAACAGTTCCAGCTGAAAAATAATCCACAGCATCAGACAGAGCTAGAGCCTGCACGCCCATGGCTTGACGCATGCTTTCATGCACGAAAGGTGAGGGCGATTCTTCGATTACTTTTTGATGACGCCGCTGTATTGAACACTCTCTTTCTCCAAGGTGTACGCGGTTTCCATACTTATCTCCAATGACTTGAATCTCAATATGGCGAGGACGGGGTATATATTTCTCAATCAATATATTTGAGTCACCAAAACTTGCTGCAGCTTCACTACGAGCACGCTTAAAACTCTCATGACATTCTGCAGCGTTGAATGCGATACGCAAACCTTTTCCACCCCCCCCAGCGCTAGCTTTCAACATAATGGGGTAACCGATCTCTTCTGCATGCGCTACAGCATCATGAGAATCAATCAAAGCTTCCGCGTATCCAGGAATAACTGAAACTCCTGCGTTCGCGGCTAGCTTCTTTGAGGCAATCTTATCTCCCATTAACTCGATTGATTCAGCACTGGGCCCCACGAAATTAACATTCTCTGCCTCAAGTGCCCGAGCAAACTCTGCATTTTCCGACAAAAAACCGTAGCCGGGATGCAACGCATCAGCCCCCACCTCTAGGCACGCCGCAACGATCGCTTCAACGTTAAGATAGCTTTGAGACGGCGCTGAAGGTCCAATCAGAATTGCCTCATCTGCCAAATGAGTATGAAGAGAATTTTCATCAGCCTCTGAATAGACAGCCACCGTAGATATACCAAGTTGTTGTGCTGTCCGAATAACACGACAAGCAATCTCGCCCCGATTCGCTATTAATAATTTATCAAACATCGCTAGTGCCTAGTCTACTCATTTTCCTATTTTTTTAATATGATCTAGGTGCCAAAGTCGCTATTAATCAGAACTAAATGCTCATAACAATTAAATGCGTTAAATCAATCAAGCAAGAACACAAAATACGCTAAAGAATATAGGGTTATTTCCTTTCTAGCATAGCGTTACCCAAGTTCTATGCAAGGCCAAGTGTATTACGCCGAGTTTAATGATACTTGCGCGCGCTGAAGGTCATCAGGTGTATTTGCATTTAAAAACATCTCCTGACAATCAGAAAAAGATACCATTTCAAAAGAATGGTTAGCCAACCAATGATCAATTTTCCGGCCTCCATTATCTAAAAATAGATTCAGATCTTGCAATAAATCTCGATGCAAAAACATAAAAACCGGTTGTAGTCGATCGCCATCATAAGCCACGCCCAATCGTGATTGCTCCTTAAAAACCTGATTCTTTAATCGCGAAACAAGGTCTAAAGGTATCAGGGGTGAATCGCAGGGTACAGTCATCAGCCATGGAGTTTCACACTTGGAAAGAATAGCTGCTACCCCTGCCAGTGGGCCACGGAAATCGTTAACGGTGTCGGCTACAACAGGATATCCAAATTTCGCATACTTTTTATAACTTCGATTAGCATTAATGATAATATTCGAAACTTGAGGGGTTAGCCTATCAAGCACCCACTCTATCAACATGCGATCCTTCAAATTTACTAGGCCTTTATCAATTCCGCCCATACGAGTGCCGCGACCACCAGAAAGAATTGCGCCCGTAACCATACCTTGTTTATTTGACATTAATTCGCCCCATTATCACTAATTTTTTGCTAAGGTTATTTAATCTGCCAATTTGAATGAACAATATTAAATCTATAATAACCTCAGCGAATATTTTAAGGTTAGGTCTAAATTGGAAAAAACCTTTCAGCGATTAAACAACTCACCAAAATAAACTAAAATAAATTGTTATGTCTCGAACGATACACATTCTTTTTCCTATCCTAGTTGTTATAGTCACCGCTGGATGCAGTACTAACTTTAATCGGGATAGCGATTTTACACCCACAATGCTTGAGATTCCGCCAGATCTAACCACACCGGAAACAATAAGTGCCAAACGAGTTCCCAACATTACTGAAACGCCTATATCGGCACAAACTCTCGCAGAATTTGAAGAATTTCAGTCTAGTCAAGAATTAGCGAAGTACCAAGACTATCTAACTTGGCGCGAAACTAATAATGATGCCGAGAGCCTTAGTATAACGGCTTTTCGTGAATTTAAAAAAAGTCAGCAAAATACACAGCTTAGCCGAGACGGGGTACTGATCGTCTCTGACAATCAAGGTCGGGAAATTTTATTAGTCCGAGATACTCTGGACAGTAGCTGGAATCGTATTGATACAGCTCTAATCAATCTCAATATTCAACTCTTGAATAGCAGCAAATCAAATTATGATTTTCGGATATCCTATAAAGTTGGACGTGATGGAGGTACAAATCAAGGATGGCGCAATTGGGCAACGTTGTTAACGGGGCGTATCATTTTCCAACTTAAATTGGAGGAACAAGAAGGCATAGTTATAGCGTCCCTTTTCGACCGGAATAACATTACTATCGCTACGCCAGAAGCAAATTCTTTATTACGTCAACTTGCGGTGCAACTTAAAACTTTTGCAGGAGAAGATCAGCAATTTGTGATTGGAGGCATTAATCCATTACCAGGGTTAAGTCTCTATAAAACAACATCAGGTCAAACACAACTAATTATTCCAGAAAAACCTGAAATAGCTTGGAGGACAATAAATAGAGCGCTGAGAGAAGCTAATTTCTACATAGACAAGAGTGATATTGATAGTCTTCATTTTTGGATTCGATACGTTGTACCTGGAAATAAATCCAACCAAGGGTTGCTCGCGCGTTTAGGGCTTAGAAAAAACAAATATCCAGAGATTATTGATCAATATCGTATGCAATTAGAGCCAGGCATTTCTATGGAATCAACAATCGTTTCGATCTGGAATGCGAATCAACAACCGGCAGAGAAAGGTGAGGAAGTTATTTACGCTATCTTTGAAAAACTAAAGAACTAAAAATCAGTCAGAAGGAGCATCATTTATAACCTGCTCCCTCTGCAATCTTCTCCATTTTTGATATGCTTGAAAATCTTGCCACCGCTTCCACTCTAAATACTCAATATAGTTGGAATCATCTATGACATATGTATCTTCCCCAGGACGCCTGTCTCCAAAAATATAAGCTGGATTAATCCCAACTGATGCGGGATCTGGGACAGATACAGGTCTGGCGCATCCAAAAAGCATTGAGATAACTAATATATAAAAAAAGCCGATAATTCCACTTCGGCAGCGAACTAGAATTTTTCTACTTTGGCACATCAGGAATTAATTCTCCTTACTCAAGTCAAAATCTTGTATTTGCAGTTGGTACAGACAACTGTATATTAGTCACAATGAGGGCATAAAAATACTAATAGACGTATAATTATATGCCCTACCATTATCATCAACTCATGAACAGCTTTGTCGCCCAAAGACTCTATAAATAAATTTGATAGCACCTTTTCCTTGTCCAGAACTATTTGTATCCTTTTTACAACAAATACCTTGAATACTGCCGTTTTTTTACCATAAAGGTGTTGCATTCAGGGAAAAAAGTAGCGAGAATAAAACTGCTTTTGTACAAGAGCAATCTTTTAACTTAACCTGGAGTTTCCTTCAATGAAAAAGAAACTGCTTGCAATTGCCGTAGCCGGCACATTTGCAGCACCAACAGTGGCCATGGCAGAATGGTCCCTGAGTGGTAGCGTCAGTCAAAGCGTATCGGTTACAGGCAGCACCGTAACACTCGGTGGTGGAAGTGGCAGCTTAGGTATGTCCGGCAGTGCCGATCTCGGCAACGGCGTATCAGGTTCCGCCAGTTTTTCCGTGACCGGTGGGGGAACTGGCGCAAGTGTTGGCCTAGCCGGCGACTTTGGCTCCGTCTCCCTGAGTAATTCTGGTGTCACATGGGCCGGTTCCGGCATCCTTGGCACTAACGCAACAATCACTACCAACGGCAAGACTGCATCATTCAGCGTCGGTTTAGCTGAAACTATTGCAGGACTTAGCGTTGGAGCAACCTATAACACTGCTACTGGAAAAACCGGTGCATCCGTAGGTGGTAATGCCGGTGATGTATCTCTAGGCCTCAGTTATGACGGCAGTTCAACCAGCATTAGCGCTGGTCTGTTAGGCCTATCAGTATCAGCCGCTTCAGGCGGTGCAGCTACTGTAAGTTGGAGTTCATCCCTTGGTGGCGGTATGAGTTTCGGAGCCAGCTATGGCACCGCAAGCTCTACACTTAAAGGTACTTTGAGCTACAGCTTCTAAGTCGCTCATTTATAAAGTTGTGTAAAAAGGGCGCCATTAGGCGCCCTTTTTTTGGGTTACTAGGAAATTTTGCATTTATGAAAAGGATTCGTCTCATCTTGTAAAATTAATAAATTAAAGTAGAGAAGAAAACTAACTCTTCAGAAAATCAACAAATCTACGCATGGAAATCTCAAATAAACCACTAACGTTCAAGACTATGATCGTAAGCAGTGGTCTATTAATTGGACTTCTGGGGCTGACGCTGATTACTAGTATATTTTTAAATCTAAATATCTTTCAGCTAATAAATCAAAACATGCCGGGGGGGTCGTTATTTTGGCTAAACCTTACTCATCTTGGGGATGCCGCAGTTGCAGTCACATTATTCAGTGCGCTTCTATACAAGCATAGGAAATGGCTCTGCGCCCTCACAATATCAATTCTATTCTCAGTTATTATCGTTCAAGGTCTCAAGCACACATTCGATGCACCTCGGCCACCAGCAAAATTACCAGTCGATCAAATCCGTGTTTTAACGCCAACACTCCAAGATTCAGTAAATCTTAATATGAAGATCGATTACGAAAAACTTGTCGATAATCGAGTAGATATCTCTGCTGTATGGGCTTTGATCCAATCAGATCCGTCATCAAAAGAAGCCCTCTATTGGGTGCCTCGAATGAATGGGCAAGTGACAAAAGAACAGTTTGGCATTGCTTTTTCAAAGGAATCTTTGGCTCTTAAAGAAGGCACTTATGGTGGTATTTATAGACCCAGTAATCGTTCTTTCCCATCGGGTCATTCTGCCAGCATAATCTGCGCCATTACTTTATTATTGCTCTATCTGAAAAAAAATAGGTGGTCCTTAATTCTTCCTCTCATTGGGATAGTGGTAGCAGCGACAAGAGTTGTTATTGGAGTTCACTGGCCATTAGACATCGCAGTTGGTGGACTAATAGGGTATGTAATAGCCCTTCTCGGCATATGGATTAGCCAAAATACATCAGTAGCATCGTGGATCATAATACGAGAATTTAATGCCCTATTACCATTTGCTGCATCTATTTATCTAATTTTCAGACCACCTGTTTATCCCGAAGTAATGTTGCTTGAAATAATTTGCGGTGGGACTGCTTTAGCATTTGTCTCACTAAAGTATTGGCAACAACGGATAAAATTCAAGAAAGACTAGGGCGAACCACCCAACAAATTAATAACACTAACTTTTTAGAGGAGAAATTAGGCATCAAAACGCTTATTGATCACCACATTGGGTCGGTTGTCGGATAAAATATTATTCTACTAAACCTAGATAAATCCGAACAATGCGCAAGATTGAAACAGTCTTCATTTCCTCAATCCGTTTAGACCTTATGCATAAATGGCTCAAACGTATCCCTATTTACTTTTTCATCTCCACAACACTAGTTGGATTTTCTAGCCAAGCAGCTGATTCTATTTTGATTTCTGAACAACATGGAAACCAATTTGGATTTGAAATCGGTGTCGGGCAAACTGCAGATATTCCAGCGTGCTCAAATTGCCCACCACCTCGACGAAGCCACAGATTCATATCTCTTCTTGGCGTCTATGAGCGTCCTATACAACACCAATTGGTCGATGGTGCTAGAGGTCAATTGTCATGGAGAATGGAGGCTGGATTAGCCACCATAACAGATGGTAATGAAAACGAACAATCTTACCTCATTAATTTATCCCCTCTCATGGTGCAATATAGAACTCATAGCCCCAACAAATCATGGAGCCAAAAATTGTTGGGAGGCATTGGGTTCGGTAGAACAAATTGGAAAGATTTCGGTGGCAAGCCTCTAAATTCTGCATCCCAATTCTTAGTTCACATTGGCGCAGGTCTAGAATTCCAACGCGCTACCAAACCGTATTCTCTTGATTACCGCTTGCTCCATGTTTCAAACGGCGGTTCTGGCAGTCCCAACATTGGAATTAACGCGCATGTAATTAGTATTACAATTCCATTCTGAAAAAAGACTTAAGGCCCTTCTTTGATCAACAAACTGCCTCGAACTAAACTTGATATATCTGCACACTTTATTCCCATGTCATCACAGATGGCGATTTTCTGTACACTAGATGGGTTAGCTAGTGCATCTTGTATAAAACCCTGATTTAAATGATCAAACGTCTGAATAGTCAAATTCACTGCTATAACAGTTAATACGAAATTTAAGTATTTTTTCATGATTAAACTCCATGTTTTATTGGTTACGATCGTAATGCATTTGTGAATGGTGCCGAAACGTTTTCTTGAATCACGCTAACTGTATCATTGTGATGGTAACCCTAAGGAACCCGTGTTTCTATAGTACTCATTAAAAATAGGTCGGCATATCGGGATTGCGACGAGCGAGATTTCTCTGCAAAACTAAAAGAAGACTAGATGAAAAATCAAAATCGTCAAACCGATGAATGGCAAAAAACTGATCGTTCTCACTTCCTTCATCCATTCACCAACCACAAAGTGCTCCACTCGGCAGGAAGTAGAATAATCGAAAAAGCGAATGGGATCTACCTATGGGACTCCGAAGGCAATCGTTTTCTTGATGGAATGGCAGGCTTGTGGTGTGTGAACATTGGATATGGTAGACGGGAACTAGTAGATGTTGCTAGGGACCAACTCGAACGATTACCTTACTATCCAAGTTTCTTTGAAAGCGCTCACCCATCTGTTATCGAGCTATCAGAAGTTCTCTCACAAGTTACTCCGAAACAATTCGATCACGCTTTCTTTACCAATTCCGGCTCAGAATCTATAGACACTATAGTTCGATTGACACGTTTTTATTGGAGTCTGCTTGGCCATCCAGAAAAGCAAATAATTATAAGTCGGAAAAACTCTTATCATGGAAGCACAGTTGCTGCGGCAAGCCTTTCAGGGATGCCATACATGCATCGCCAGGGAGGCCTCCCTATTCCAGATATCGATTACATTGATCAACCCTATTGGTACAAACAGGGAGGGGATCAACATCCAGAAAATTTTGGGAAAGATATGGCTATACAATTAGAGAAAAAAATCGATGAGCTTGGCGAGCATCGGGTAGCCGCTTTCGTTGCAGAACCTGTCCAGGGTGCTGGCGGTGTCATAATTCCACCGGAAACATACTGGCCGGAAATTTCTGATATTTGTAGTCGCTTCCAAATACTACTTGTCGCTGACGAAGTTATATGTGGATTCGGAAGAACCGGCACTTGGTTTGGTAGCGATACGTTCAATATACCATGCGACCTTATGACTATTGCCAAAGGATTATCATCTGGTTATCTCCCGATTGGAGCCGTCATGATCTCTAAACACATCGCAAAAGTAGTCATCGAGGAAGGTGGCGAATTTTTTCATGGAATGACTTATTCCGGACATCCGGCTGCCTGCGCTGTTGCGAAAGAAAACATTCGGATTCTTCGAGATGAAAAGATAATCGACCAAGTTAAAAATTTTACTGGCTCTTATTTTCAAGAAAAATGGCATCTCCTTCAGGACCATCCATTGGTTGGTGAAGCGAGAGGGATCGGTTTTTTAGGAGCACTCGAATTGGTACAAGAAAAAGAATTACGAAAAAGATATGATCCACCAGGCACGGCTGGCACTTTATGTAGAGAAGCAGCTCTTGACAATGGACTTATAATGCGAGCAGTAGGTGACACAATGATAATCTCGCCCCCACTAATAATGAATATTGAACAAATTGATAAATTAATGGTAATTGTTAGAAAAAGCCTCGATGACGCTTTTTCGATATTACGAAAAAGAAAATAAACTGCCATGGAAATTTGTAGGAGACTCGAATGAGAAAAGACGAAGCAATAGAAAAAATTACCACTGGAAAAATGACTCGTCGGCAATTCAGTAAATTTTTAATGGCAATTGGTGGCGTAATCACAGTAATTCCATTAACCGCCTGCGAGCAATTACGTTCAAGCAAACATCATCCGACAGTTTTTACATGGGAAGGCTGGGAAGTGCCCGATTTACATGGTGATTATATTGAAAGACATGGTCGATCTCCAAACTTCGCAATTTTTGCTGATGAAGAAGAAGCATTTGCGAAAATGCGTGCCGGTTTTCAAGTAGATATCACGCAACCATGTACCTACAAAATTCCGATGTGGCATCAGGCTGGTCTCCTCGAACCAATTGATACAAATCGACTCAGTAATTGGACTAATATTGCACCAAGTCTTAAAACAATTCCTGGTACTGTTATCGATGGTCAGCGCTATTTTATCCCTACCGATTGGGGACAGACTTCCGTCCTATACCGACCAGATCTAGCTCCAGAATATATCGATAATGAAACGTGGGATATCCTTTGGGATCCAAAATACAAGGGACGACTATCAATGTCTAACAGCCTAATTGATGGCGTGATGGTTGCGGCAATTCATGCGGGAGCTGAAGATCCTTTTAATATGACATCGCATGAGATTATGAAAACACGTGCTGCACTCAAAGAACAATTGTCCTTGATTAGATTTTACTGGGATAGTCCAACTGAAGTCGAACAAGGTTTAGCATCAGGCGAACTAATCGCCGGCACGACTTGGAATGATTCATTTGCCTCAATGATTAGTGAAGGCCATGATGTTAAATTTATGAATCCAAAAGAGGGAGCTATGACATGGGTATGCGGATTTTCTATTATGACAGGACATGATCCTGATAAGATCGAAAAAATTTACGATTACATTGATGCGTATATGAGCGTAGAGGCTGGAGTCTTTGATATCACTGAATACGGATATGGGCACGGGAATTCTAAAGCATTCCAACAAATTGATCCCGAAATCGTAAAAAGCCTTGGATTCACATCTAATGATCCTGATGATATGTTGAATTCCGGTATTTTCCAAGTAGCTATGGCCAACGAGGCAGAATTGCAAAAAATGTTTGACGAAGTAAAGGCTGGGCTCTAAATTTTTGTATCCCTGTAAAAATCTGCTCTGCTCGACTCAACTACTATGTTCTAGAGAAATCAGTATATTACTAAGTTATATTGTAGAAGTTTAATGCAGTCATGAATCCAGATTCTGATATCACACCCCCAAAAAAGCGACGTTTTAAGCGTGAATCAGTTCAAGGCTACGGGCTGATCTCTCCCTCCTTAGTCTTGATGATTATCGGCTTAGGGATACCGTTAACATTGCTTTTTATTTTGAGTTTCTGGTCGCAGGACTATCTGATTTTGATCCGAACTTTTTCACTAACCAACTATACTGAATTTTTTCATAAACCAATTCATATAGCATTGCTGATAAAGTCCATAGGGATAGCAGCGATAGTCACAGTAATCACGGTAGTGCTCGCTTACCCTATGGCTTACTTCATTGCTTTTCGACTAAAAAAAAACAAAACATTGTGGCTGATCTTAATTACTGTTCCATTTTGGACTAGTTATCTTTTGCGAGTGTTCGCATGGAAAATTATGCTCGGAAACAGTGGGGTAATTAATTCCGGCCTAATTTCACTAAGATTAATAGAGGAACCACTGACTTTTCTACTTTACAGCCCAATAGCCGTCATCATCACTTTGGCGCATGCTTGGGCCCCCTTTGCTATCCTCCCAATTTATCTATCTCTCGACAAGATTAACCGTGATCTTCTGGCAGCCGCTCGCGATCTTGGAGAAAGCTCTTTCATGACCTTTATTCGAATTACACTTCCATTATCACTTCCCGGAACTATCATTGCCAGTTTACTTGTCTTCATACCCACCGTCGGGGACTATGTGACACCATCACTTGTTGGGGGGCCACAAGGAATAATGATCGGCAATATAATCCAATCGATGTTTGGAGAATCTCAAAATTGGCCTATGGGCGCGACTGTATCCATAATGTTAATAACGATAGTAACAATATTAACTAGTTTAATTCTCTGGGTTAACTACAGCTATCGTAAACGTGGGATATGAACAGGAGTAAAGGAAAATTATTGCCTAGTGGGCTTTATGTCTATGCCATATTCTACTTAAGCTTTATCTACATACCTATTCTTTTTATACCCCTATTCTCACTAAATGATTCTAAATATGTGTCATTTCCATTAAAAGGACTTACACTGGCGTGGTATCAAGATATGATCAACAATCCAAGCATGATAAATGCTTTGATGAATAGCTTTAAAATCGGATTAACTGTATCTTTTCTTAGCACTATTCTAGGTTTATTAACCGCTAAAGCAGTAACTAAATATCGCTTGCCTGGGAAATTGCCAATAATAGGTTTCATGTTAACTCCATTGGTCATACCAGAAATTATTCTTGGCATATCACTTTTAATCCTTTTAAGTATTATTAATATTCCACTCTCCTTGGTAACAGTGGGTTTTGCCCACCTACTCCTCTGTGTTCCTTTTTCTATACTTATTCTTATTGCGCGCATGGAAAATTTTGACAAAAGCATGGAAGAAGCTAGCCTTGATCTTGGTGAAAATTCCTGGATGACATTTTGGCGAGTAACCTT
This sequence comes from Acidiferrobacteraceae bacterium, assembly GCA_002721105.1. Next base: position 39,376 of record PBJL01000012.1, read on the forward strand.
TCCAATCATATTGCCTGGCATTGTCGCTAGCTTACTACTGACATTCACTATTTCTTTTGACGAATTCGTATTAGCGTTTTTCTTGTCAAGTACCGAGCAAACACTACCAATTTATATATGGAGTTCGTTAAGATTCCCTTCCAAACTTCCACCAACTCTCGCGCTTGGCGCAACAATATTTATTGCTTCCTTCCTCATTATAACTTTTTCTGAATGGTTACGAAAACGAGGAGCAAACCTTCGGTCTCAATCCAGTATATAAAATGATTTCTAATCCAATCATCTCTTTCAACAACGTTAGTAAAACATTTGGCGAAATAAAAGCAGTAGATAACGTAAAGTTCAATATTGAAAAGGGTGAATTTTTTTCAATACTAGGCCCTTCCGGATGCGGAAAAACAACTTTACTTCGAATGATCGCTGGATTTGAGTCTCCTGATTCTGGAGAAATTTTTATCGATGGGCAACCGATTTCAAATTTACCACCGAATCAGCGTCCAGTAAACATGGTCTTTCAGAATTATGCAATTTTCCCTCATCTAAATGTACATGCAAACATTGGATTCGGGTTGCGAAAATCTGGCTTATCTAAACGTGTGTCAAATCGAAAGATTCATGAGATGCTTGAACTTATCAAATTGCCGGGATATGGAAATCGGCGATCAAACGAATTATCAGGTGGTCAACGTCAACGAGTTGCACTCGCTCGCGCCTTAATTAAGCAACCCAAAGTACTGTTACTTGATGAGCCACTTGGCGCATTAGATAAAAAACTTAGAGAGCAAATGCAGATTGAACTGCGTATATTACAAAAAGAGCTAGGTATTACGTTTATATTCGTTACTCATGATCAAGAAGAAGCATTGACTCTTTCAGATCGAATCGCGGTTATGTCAGATGGAAAAGTGCTTGAAATAGCTCCGCCACGTCAATTATACAGATCGCCGGCCTCTTATTTTGTTGCTAACTTCCTCGGTAACATGAATTTTTTTAAGGGTAGAGTTACTGACAGTATTGATCAAGACCTAAAAGTATCGGTTGATATCTTAGGCGAGATTATGATCAACTCGTCAGCTCTGGTGAAAATTGATAAAACAGTCTGGATCGGAATTCGCCCGGAAAATCTAAAAATACACTTGCATTACCCAGGGGGCAATAAGATGTGCGTTCAAGGTGATATAGGCCCTTCGGCGTATATGGGTGACCGCAGCTATTGCTATGTCAATACTTTAAATCGACATAAAACTATTCTGGTATCCATACAAAACGGTGATCAATTCCAATCAACAGATTTGAATACTCACCAAAGGGTCTGGCTAGAATGGTCTAAGGAATCACTAATCCTAATAACACAAAACTAAAGCGCTCTTCAATCTTGAGAAAGTGTTGGGAATTTTATAATCATCACTAATTTAGAATAGAGTAAATCATCTATATTAGACTCCGTCCTTGTCGGCGATACTCTAGCATCAGCTTCGATAGTCTGGCTCTTCTAATTCAAGAATTGCCTGAAGCTCAGAAAAATGCCTATTCGACAAACCAGGATATTCTGCTATCTCCCTAGCGGTCTTCTCAGCTATTTCATGTGAAAGCACCTTAAGTTCTTTTCCAGTCATATAGGCTTTTACCAAAGACTCGGCAGCCCGCTCAAAATAATATAAACGATCAAAAGCAGTTGATACAGTGTCACCAAGAGCTAAAACCCCATGGTTTCCCATAACCATTACCATTACCTTTGGATCAGCTAATAATTTCGCACAACGATCTCCCTCCTCCTCAAATGCTAATCCACCATAGTATTCATCAATGACTACTCTCCCATAAAATCGAGCAGCAGTTTGATTGATTGGCAACATTTCCTTGTTAACAAGACTTGATAAAACTGTTGAATATGTTGGGTGCGCATGAATTGCACAACGAATATGAGGGCATTGGCGATGCAACGCTCCATGCAAGCCCCATGCTGTCGGATCCGGTGCATCTTGCTGCTGCATTGTTTCAGAATTATTTGCATCTAGCATTATCAAGTCACTGGCTCTAATACGGCTAAAATGGCGGAGTTTCGGATTGATTAGAAATTTTGTACCACAATCTGATAAGGCGAGTGAAAAATGGTTAGCCACACCTTCATGTAAATTCATCCGAAATGCCCAACGAAACGCACACGCTAACTCTTCGCGCTCCTTTTGATGCTCCTCAATTAGAAATTGTTTTGCGGTACCTATATCTGCCATTCCCTCACACCTCATTAAACTAAGCTCTTACCGTATCAGATGTTATACCTTAATACAAATTACTTGACAAATCACAAAAATTTTTTCTCTAAACTCCACAAAGTGTATATTTTTGAGTATGATTAGTGAAATTCAAAACCTTGTATTAATAAAAAATGGAAGATCGCATTCTAATCAATGGACTAAAAGTAGATCGCTGTCTCTACAAAGCTGTTAACGAAAAATATATACCAGGAACCGACATCGATCCTGCTTCATTTTGGTTATCCTTTGCAACCATAGTTCGTGATGTAACACCCAAGAATAAGGAATTACTCCAAATCCGAAAAGACTTACAGGAAAAGATTGACGACTGGCATATTCAAAACCAGGATAAGGAACATGATGCTGAAAGCTACGAAAAGTTTCTCTACGAAATTGGATATATCAAAAAGGAACAAGGGCCAGTCCAAATAACTACTAGTAATATTGACCCGGAAATTTCAGTAATAGCTGGACCACAGCTCGTTGTTCCAATGAATAATGCACGTTATGCATTAAACGCAGCAAATGCTCGTTGGGGATCACTATATGATGCTCTTTATGGGACAGATGTTATTCCAGAAACAGATGGAGCGGTTCGAAGCCCTCAATATAACCCCTTGCGAGGAGAGCGGGTAGTTAATTATGTATCTACTTTCTTAGATGAAGTGCTTCCAATCAAAGATGGAAAACATAAAGATGTCAAAGCGTATCAAGTTAGTAATAATGGACTAGTTGTACTGCTAAATAACGACAAGTTTTCTGAATTATTGCATAACGACAGTTTCTGTGGTTATAACGGGCCAATGGACAACCCTTCGTCCATTTTGTGTAAGCACAATCAGCTCCACATAGAATTGAAATTAGATAAAAAACATCCTATTGGTAGCCAAAGTCTATGTGGCCTCTGTGATGTAATCGTCGAATCTGCAATTACTACAATTCAAGATTTAGAAGATTCGGTCTCTACCGTGGACGCAAAGGATAAGATTGACATTTATGACCATTGGTTAGGCTTGATGAAAGGGACTCTGTCAATCAGTTTTTCCAAAGATAAAAAAACTGTTAATCGTTCGCTAAATCCTGATCGAGAATACAAAGACCCTAGTGGCAAAACATTTTATTTACCTGGTCGCTCCTTAATGCTAATTCGACATGTGGGGCACCTAACAACTAATTCTGCAATTATTACCGAGAGCGGAGAAGAAATATTCGAAGGCTTAATGGACGCAATGATCACAAGTTTGATCTCACTGCATGATCTGAAAAATAAAAGTCAATTGAATAACACCAGAACTGGTTCAGTTTACGTTGTAAAACCTAAGATGCATGGCCCCGATGAAACGCAATTTGCTGTTGAAATACTTAGACGCGTCGAATTAGCTCTAAATATGGAGCCGAACACAATAAAAATTGGCATAATGGACGAGGAACGTCGAACTACTGTAAATCTTAAGGAATGCATTCGGGCCGCATCAAGTCGCATTATTTTTATCAATACAGGCTTCCTTGATCGCACAGGTGATGAGATTCATACTTCAATGGAATCAGGTCCTATGATTCCGAAGGTCGAAATGAAAGCTCAACCCTGGATAAGAGCTTATGAAGACTGGAATGTTGATATTGGAATTGAGTGTGGATTACCGGGTCATGCACAAATTGGCAAAGGTATGTGGGCTATGCCTGATGAAATGGCAAAAATGATGGAGTCAAAAATTGATCATCCAAAATCTGGCGCTACTACAGCCTGGGTGCCATCACCTACTGCTGCTACTTTGCACTCCATTCACTACCACCAAATAAATGTTACTGAAACACAAAGTCAATTAGCAACAAGATCACGTGCAAAACTCCGAGACATCCTCACCATACCAAAAGCCAATAATCCAAGATGGTCTTCTGAAGAAATCCGTAGAGAACTAGAGAATAACTGTCAAGGCATTCTTGGTTATGTTGTTCGATGGATTGACCAGGGTATCGGATGCTCAAAGGTGCCTGATATTAATAATATTGGCTTAATGGAAGACCGAGCAACGCTACGAATTTCGAGCCAACATATCGCTAACTGGCTTCACCATGGAATTACCTCTAAAGGAGAAGTTATAGAAATATTAAAGAAAATGGCCGAGATTGTAGATCAGCAAAATATCCAGGATCCGTATTATTCTAAGATGTCCCCTAACTTCGATAGCATCTCATTTAAGGCTGCGCACGATCTGATATTTCTTGGAAGGGACATTCTTAATGGCTACACCGAACCAATTTTACATAAGAGGCGTCTGGAGCTCAAATCTAGTCAGAAAAGAATTAGTTAAGCGTAGCAGAGACATCCTTCCGGTAAAAACTAACTATAGTCCGATTTTTCCACTCGTCTTCTCATCATCGATAATAACACCACACCGATCAAAGATCCGGAAGCCATCGTGATGCAGCCAAACTGCCAACCTTTGTATGATTCAACACCACCAAAGATATCGAGCACAAATCCAACCACTATTGGCCCTAAAAAGGCTCCGGAAATACCAAAAACAGAGTGAATTGCTAACGTAGCTCCTCTAGTATTGTCCGTTGCTGCCTCAACAGTACTCGTAGTTAATATAGCCGAATCGGCCATAAGCAAACCCGAATAGATCGCTGTTACCATTAATAGAAAAATGAATGGCAAATTTGAAAGAAAACCCAAAGTAGTTCCGACTATAAATGATATTACCATTAAGTATCTAATAATTTTAATCCTACTTAGATGGTCAGCAATACGTGCCCCTAATATGCTGCAAAACATGCCTAAAAAACTAAAAACTGCCACGTAGGAACCTATTTCAGACCGACCGATCGAATTCATATTCAAAGCTGATGCAAAAACTAAAAAAGCGACTATCCATGCCCTAAAAGCAAACAACTCAAAATTATGACCTAGGTAACCTAGAATAAAAGCAAGCGCTTTCCGATTTTTAAATACTGGCCTAAAGTCGAGAGGGTGACGAGTATTTCTTGTTTTCTCATCAACCATATAGATTTTAGCGGGTACAAAAAAAAGAATTAGAGTTAAGCTTAACAACTGTAATAAGCCTGATAAATAAAATATATAATGCCAATCAAACACTTCAAATAAATGCCCGCCTAAAAAAAAAGAAACTCCTGTGCCTACAGTAACCGTGGATAAATACCAAGGAGTTGATTGTTGGCGCTTCTTAAACTGAAGGCGTTCATTGAGAATTTGTAATCCGGGCATGTAGGTACCAGCCATTGCGATTCCAGATAAAAACCTGAAAAATAGAGCTGTCCAAAAACCATCCGCAATAAAAGCAAAACCAAATAGTCCAATTACTCCAAATATCGATCCAACCAAGTACACTTTTTTAGAGTCTACTGAATCTGTCAATCCTACTAAGAATGGAGCCGTACAAATATATCCAGCGAAGAAAATTCCACTAATCCAACCTGCTTCTAGACTAGTTAATTCCCACATTTGTGTAAATTCAGGAAGGAGTACGGCGAAGTTAGCAATCCCGGCCATAGCTAACACTTGGGCGAAAAACAAAATTACTACTAATCTATTACTATGAACTTGCATTAGCTAAAAATATCTGACAAATCACTATGTGTGCATGCTAAACCATGCGTTTGTTGCTATTTGGAGCTGTAGTTTTTTTGATAATAAAAAAGATATTGTATATCAATGGCTATAAATTCAGCAGCATGGTTGCCTGGAAAGATGTGTGATGCAATTGGTCTAATAATCTTGTTACGTCCTCTGTCTCTATTATTTGATTCATAATTAACAATCTCATGAATATTTTTCCTAGGAAAAAGATCCTAAACCTACTGAGGCTTCATATCCTCTAGCTCTATAGACTAATGGCCAACCTAATTGATTTAACTTCGAATGCTCTATATTACCAATGAGAATAAAATGCGTACCATGATTCAGTTCGCTCTGAATATGACAATCCAAGCTAATTAATGCATTAACAAGAAGCGGAGCTCCCGTATTTGCTGTTACCCATTCACCCGCCTTAAATGGATCCTCTGAGTCATCATTCAATTTTCTACTGAATATATCCGAAATATTTGCCTGATCTTCACGAAGGATATTTACGCACATTACGCGATTCCGTCGGATCATATCGCATACACTACTTCCCTTATTAATACATACTAGGATAGATGGCGGCTCTGCTGACACCGAACACATTGAAGTTACTGTAAGCCCTCCTCGGCCAAATTTTCCGTCTGTTGTTACGACAGAAACAGTTGCCACTGTTTGGCTAAGCGCCTCAAAAAAATCTTTTTTCTCTATCCATTCTTTTTTCATAATAGGATTTATACTTTTTTCAATCTACGGGAATTAACCAGTTACATTTTTTTATTAACGATCAGCATACTTCTTTCTTTTGCGACCGCACATTAACACTTAACTTCTAATTTTTGACACAACAACTAGACACATAAAGAGTCTCGAAAACCTAAGAAATTATAAATTACTCTGTATTAACTATGTGATCTCCAAATAATAATTCTGCAGTATAGGCTGTCTGCTCCACTATAGGTAAATGACTTGCTTTTGGAACTTGGTGCTCTCGCGCATGATGCCATATTGCCTTGAGGGCTTTGCTAGATTTTCGTGCAAACCGAAATGTTTCTTCGCCGTAGATTATATCGACATCAAACTCTAAATCTGCATATCTCTTTGGATTGGGCAAATCAGTCATTAGCTTCAGATAACGGTATGCAGAATCATGATCTATATCCTTCAAATCTGCTGTTAGATTAACATTACTTGAGCGATTAAGTTGAGAAATCATATTTGCCATAATTCGGCCTACACCAGTTTCCATGGAAGCTCGATAGGCTCCTTCACCAAATTTTCCAAGCAAGAAGACTCGTAAATACATAGGGAAAAAAATTAATGGGTCAATAATCACTAGACGTTGTGTTGTGATTACTCCTCGATACAACATTTCAAGAGCAAAAACTGAACCCAAGCAACTACCAATAATAACAGATGGATTATCTAAAGATCGTTCTTTTAGTAGGTCTACCGTGCCTTCTATTATGGAGCTAATTGACCATTCATTGGGAGGGGGTACGCCGCCACATCCCGGGAAATCCGGGCATACCAGTCCAATATTGTCTGGAAGATAAGGCTCAAGAGGTTTGAAGGCTCGATGATCTGCGCCCCAACCATGAAGTCCAAGATACTGGACGTCACCGTCTCCATATACGGTGACTGATGTTCCCTCAAGAAATCTCACGGTTCAGATTTTCCAGTCGACGTTTCCGATACATCTTCCAGAGATTCAGTCTCTCCTAAAATTTTGTAAGTGCCCAATTCGTCTGCATCTCGAATAATGCGATCCTTCCATTTCATCGCGCCACGTCGAATCGTGATATAGGATGCGATCGCAGTGTACAAAACAGTTGATATAGAAATAGGATACAGTAACACTGCGATAGTATTTATCTTAAGATTAACTGCAGAAAATGCCCAAGAACTCAAAACTGCGACTACAGTTAGGCTCGCTATCTGAAGCTGGTCACTAGTTACAGTAATCCAATGCAAAGATTCAAAAATTAATAGCAAAACTGGAGTCCATGCTAAATTAGCGAGAAATAACCATGCCACTAACAATATTAAGCCGTTTGCCCCTAACGCCGGAAAAATACTCTTTCCATACCCATCGACTGTCTCTTTGGTTGATTTATAACTTTCTGTTGTCAGCCTACCAAAACTTCTATAGACCCGCCAATCAATACCTGCCATTTGAATACGTCTAGCTATTTCAAAATCATCCAAACTTTTATTTCGTAGGTTATCGTATCCTCCTATCGACTCATAAGCACTTCGGCGCAACATCAGAAATTGGCCAAACCCAACTGCAAAAAAACGAACACGAGTCTTATATGCTAGCCATAACGGAACCCAACTTGCGATTACCCAACTAGTAAACGCCCATACAGCCCTATCGAACAAATTGGAGCTATTTCGTTGGGGGAAAATTGTAAGAAAACCTAACCTCTTTATCTCTAAATCAGAAACCGCATTTTTTATCAAAGAATCATCGACTTTGGTATCAGCATCACAGTACAATAAAATTTCGCCTTGAGAGCGCTCATAGAGTTGATGGCATGCCCAATTTTTACCAGTCCAACCTTCGGGTAACTCCTTACCTTTTAGGATTGTCAGTTTTTCGTGCTTATTTTCATAATCAGCAAGCACTATTGCGCTATCGTCATCCGAATGATCATCTAAAATAAGAATCTCTAAATTACTATAGTTTTGCGCAAGAAAAGAATCTAAACAGCTAGCAATATATTCCTCCTCGTTGCGGCAAGGAATCAGAACAGATACTAGTGGTTGACGTTTTGATGCAGAATCACTTAAAGAGCATAGAGCTTTTCGATTAAGGATAGAATTAAATGCAAAAAAAACACCGCCAGCAAATGCTGTTAGTAAAAGTATCGTTAACGAGTTTTCTAAAAAGTCAATCACGCCGAGAATTATTCTTCCGAAGTCTACTAATGCAAGTATAAAGGATAGTGATTCGGTATCCTATATTGGATTCAACAGCACAAACAGTTCTAAACCACTTTTTTTGATCAAATACCAAATTTGCGCGTAAAATTATCAAATAATTCTAGCCCATAAGGACTTAATTTACTTATAAACCAAAATCTATCATGACAAGAATTATTAAAGTAGCAGCAGCCCAACTCGGCCCAATACCAAAACAAGAGAACCGAAAAACTGTTGTTGGCCGTCTTTTAAACCTATTATATGAAGGAAAAACAAAAAAATGTGATCTGGTCGTGTTTCCTGAACTCGCACTGACAACATTTTTCCCACGGTACTATGCTGAAAAACATGATGCAATGGATCATTGGTTTGAAGACGACATGCCAAACTCAATCGTTGAGTCGTTATTCAGTTATTCCAAGAAGAATGAGATAGGATTCACGCTCGGATACGCTGAAAAGACAAAGACAAATGAGCGCTATAATACGAGTATTCTTGTAGACAAAAAGGGCGATATTGTTGGCAAATACAGAAAAGTACATCTCCCAGGGCACTCTGAATATGAACCAAATCGCCAATGGCAGCATCTCGAGAAGCGTTACTTTAAAACAGGTAACTTAGGATTTCCCGTGTGGCGTACTATGGGGGGCAACATGGGAATGTGTATATGTAATGATCGCCGATGGCCTGAGACTTTCCGAGTAATGGGTCTTCAGGGTGTTGAACTCGTTATGTTAGGTTACAACACCCCAAAACTTAATTCTCTTAAGAAAGATGAATCTGAGCAGACACGAATGCATCAAAACCACCTTTGCATGCAGGCAGGAGCATATCAAAATGCATGTTGGGTCGTTGGTGCAGCCAAAGCCGGTAACGAAGATGGTTTTGCACTTATGGGTGGTTCTTGCATAGTCAATCCTGCCGGCGAAATCGTCGCGATTGCAAAAACTGAAGAGGATGAAATTATAGCTTTTGAATGCGATCTAGATGAATGTAATTTTCCAAAAGAAACAATTTTCAACTTTAATTCGCATAGACAAATCTCACACTATGCAATGATAACCTCACAAACTGGAGTTAAGAGTCCAAAATAGAATTACTTAAGCAACCTAACTTATATTAACAGCCAATGAATCGCCAGGTTTAGGACTTTACGCGTTTTAATAACTCAATAATTTACTATGTGACACTTAAATTAAATGATGCAGATGGATTTCCTCGGACCGCTGTTTCAACGCAAAAAAGATTTCCAGCTTTTGGATATTCTGTAAGATTAATATTCCTTGCTGCGGTTGTAATAAAAAGAATATTCATATTAGGGCCTCCAAAAGTGCAACTTGTAACTTGAGGTGCTGGTAATTCAAGCACGCCATCCAGTACTGCATTGGACGAAAACCGACTTATTCGCCCGCCCCTAAAATGAGCTAGCCAAATAAATCCATCGTCATCAACTGTTAACCCATCGGGCTTACCATCTGCCCTGTCTATTTTTAAGAAAACCCGGCGATTTTTTATTGCGCCATCTGAGGATTTATCAAATGAGTAGACTATACCGTTCGCTGTATCTACATGATATAAAACTTTATCATCCGGAGAGATTCCAGGCCCATTAGTAACAATGTACGGCCCATCACACCGAGTACACTCTAAATGACTATCAATACGATAGAGCCATCCTGACGGGATCTTCTTCTCATCATTCATTGTGCCACACCATAGCCTGCCCGAAGCATCAATCTTGCCGTCATTTAATCGATTCTCTGAAGATCCTGGCTCGGGATCGATTAAAAAATCAAATGAGTTCTTGTCAAGATCAACCAAGTAGATACCAGACTTACAGCCTGCTAGCCACTCAGACCTGTTGCCACAAGGTAGCAACCAACCTGTTTTCTCCGGCATGGGCCACGAATCTACAGTTTCGCTCTCAAACTGGTAGCGGTATGCCTTTAGTCCATCTATGTCAACCCAATAAAGTGCTTGGTGCTCTACACTCCATATGGGCCCTTCACCACAAATGTTGTTGCCTGTCCAAATACATCGGACATTCCCAACCACGCTAGCAATTTTCTTCATGGTTAAATTTTTTATTGTTTGAAAGTAGATTCGCTAAAAGTAGAAATACGAATTTAATAATGTTTTGATATTAAATGCACAACTCTAAGCCCGCTTAAAAATGGATCCATGGTTAAACTACCCCCATTTCTTTTGAATGCGATTCAAGACTTTTGCTCCTGGATTAAGTGTACTAAAATCTAGATCAACCAATGGTGTGTCGCCCGTGCCGCTTGTTTCATGAAGGTCAGGAATGTTTTCATTCACATATAACAGACCTGTCATTATTTCCCCTTGATCTTGGTGTTGACGTATATAGGATGCAGCCTTATTTCTGTCCTGCGAATCATAGGCCTGATCCACGCTGCGCAAATATACTTGTCCCCCGTCATGTAACATTACCGGAGTTAACCCTTCCTTCAATTTAGTGGTGATTTCTTCTTTTTCGGGAACGAAGTCTGCATACACTACCGTACGCCCAACCTCCCGAGTGTGCGAATAACTTTTAGTAGACCCTTGGTGATCATTAAAAGTCACACAAGGTGATAGTACATCTAACAGAGCAAAACCTTTATGCATGATACCCGATTTTATAAGCGGAATTAGGTTTGCCTTATCACCAGAGAATCCACGAGCAACAAAAGATCCCCCGAGATCTATAGCTGTTAAGACCGGGTCAATTGGTTGCCAAGAATTGACTTCTCCTTTCTTTGCTAAAGTTCCAACATCTGCTGAAGCCGAGAACTGGCCTTTAGTCAGTCCATATACACCATTATTCTCAATTATGTACAACATATTAACGTTTCGCCTAATGGCATGGCACATCTGGCCCAAGCCAATTGAAAGAGAGTCTCCGTCCCCTGAAACACCTATATAATGCAAATCTCTATTTGCTGCATTAGCGCCGGTAGCAATGGATGGCATGCGCCCATGCACTGAATTAAATCCGTGAGCCCCCCTCAAAAAATAAGTAGGAGTCTTGCTAGAACAGCCGATTCCTGAAAGTTTAGCAACTCTATGCGGCTCAATATCAAGCTCAAAAAATGCTTGAATAATAGCAGCAGAAACAGAATCATGACCACAGCCAGCGCAAAGAGTTGACATGGCCCCTTCATAATCCTTTAGCGACAATCCAATTTTATTAGATGTGGAATAAGGGCCCAAAACTTTTGGTTTTTTGATAAAACTCATGCTACCTTCTCCGCTTCAAACCGTTCAAGAATGGGGTTAATAATATCTGGACTAGAGAGTGGCTGACCTCCGTAAGAAAGAACAGATATCATTTTTTCCTGCTTCACACCGGCCTCGTTCAACATTAATGTACGTAACTGACCATCACGATTTTGCTCTACTACAAAAATAATTTCATAACATTTTACGAATTCTCTAACCTTGTCGCCAAAGGGAAACGCACGAATGCGCATGTAGTCCAAATTGATGCCTCGACGCGCCAATATATCTATAGTCTCTCTAACCGCGCCATCGCAACTACCATAAGAAATAATAGCGCCATCGGATTTATCATATTTTGATACTATCGGTTCAGGAACTAGCGTTTCGGCTGTCTGGAATTTCTTTAGCAACCGATCTACTACTTCTCGATATTCATCATCACGCTCTGTATATCCACCATATTTGTTATGGCCGGAACCTCTGACTAGATAAGCGCCAGTCGGATGCTCACCAGGCAAAGTTCGATAACAAATACCATCTCCATCGGTATCCACATAACGTTCAAAACGCTGCATACCTTCAAGCACACTTGAGCTATGAACTTTACCAAAATCTGGTCGATAATTATCATCCCACTCAAGCTGTGGACACGGCCAATCATTCATTCCTATGTCCAGATCTGACATAACTACAATTGGTGTTTGTAGGCGGTCTGCGAGATCAAATGCTTCTATAGTCAAATAAAAGCACTCCTCTGGATTAGCAGGGAATAATAATACATGGCGAGTATCCCCATGAGATGCATAGGCTGCAGCTATAATATCGCCCTGCTGTGTTCTAGTTGGCATGCCCGTTGAAGGGCCTACTCTTTGTATATCAAATAAAACCAAGGGTATCTCAGTAAAGTACGCTAATCCTAAAAACTCTGCCATTAAAGAAAGTCCTGGCCCGCTCGTGGCCGTAAATGCCCTAGCCCCAGTCCAAGCTGCGCCTAGCGCACCACCGATAGCGGCAAGTTCGTCTTCCGCCTGAATAATACAATAATTATTTTTTCCAGTTTTCTCATCTTTCCGTAAATCCTTACAAAAAAGATCGAATGCATCGACAAGAGACGTTGATGGGGTTATAGGGTACCAACTAGCTACAGTAGCTCCTGCGTACACACAACCCAACGCAGCAGCAGTATTGCCATCAATCATGATACCTGAATCGGTTCTTTTTGAACGCTTAACCTTAGTCTCCAGAGGACACTTGAAATTTTCAATTGCATATTCATATCCGACATTAATCGATGTTAGATTGGAATCAAGAAGATTTTTATTTTTTCCAAACGTTTCCTTTAAGGCGGTTTCAATGACTATTAAATCAATATCAAGCAACGCGGCCAATGCCCCAACATATGCGATATTTCTCATCAGAATACGTTCGCGCGAACCTTCAAATATCTCATTACATATTCTTGAAAGAGGGAACGGCATTACTCGTACATCCTCTCTTGTTTCAAGTTCTTTCCGCGGCCAAGTTGAGTCATATATCAACACACCGCCGGGTTCAACACATGCCAAGTCCTCTTCGTACGTCTGGGCATTCATTGCAACCATAATATCAACACGCCCCGCGCGAGAAAGATAACCAGACTCGGTGACTCGAACCTCATACCAAGTCGGCAAACCTTGAATATTGGAAGGAAAATAATTTTTTCCAACCACCGGAACGCCCATACGAAATATAGATTTCATTAACAAGGTATTAGCACTGGCAGATCCAGTGCCATTTACGGTGCCAATACGCACCACAAAATCGTTTATCCCGCTTTCTGCCATTGGTCGCTATCCTCATCTTTCGCGTAGGGGATAAGTATCGTTGACTTTTTCATATCCCATGCGCCGGTTGGACAACGTTCGGCACACAAGGAGCAATGAACACAAAGGTTTTCATCTTTAACCATTACACGACCTGTTTGTGGAAGCTCTTCTGAAACGAATAATGCCTGATCCTTATTTAAGGCTGGACTTGTTAGTTTATTGCGCAGGTCATCTTCCTTTGTATTGTCGGTCATTGTTAAACAACGAACCGGACATACGTCAATACAAGCGTCACATTCGATACATAATTTAGCTGTAAATACTGTTTGTATATCGCAATTAAGGCATCGCTCGATTTCTACTTCGGCTTCAGTACTTGAAAATCCCAACTCAACTTCAATGTTTAACTCATTAAATCGTTCTTGAAGATCGACGTGTCTCATCTTGCGTCGCTGAGAAGGATCAAAATCGTTGCTAAAACTCCATTCATGAATACTCATCTTGGTAGTGGATAAATTCATTCCAACTGGGAGCCGCTCTTCAATATTCTGTTCAGTGCAATGCCGATGTATGGAAATCGCTGATTGGTGCCCATGCTCTACAGCCCATATTATATTTTCTGGACCAAATGCCGCGTCACCACCAAAAAATACCCCGGGTAATGTAGATTGGTGCGTGATTTTATCAATGACCGGCATTCCCCATTCATCAAAATCAATACCAATGTCACGCTCAATCCAAGTAAAAGCATTCTCTTGTCCAATTGCGAGAATAACATCATCACACGGAACAATCTCTTGGCCGACTATTTCAGGAGTGAGCCTGCCATTGGAATCATAACGGTATTCCAACCGGTCGAACTGCATACCAACTAATGTACTATCCTCTACGACAAATTTGTTCGGGGAGTGATTAACAAGGATTTGTACCTGCTCTTCTTCGGCATCTTCCAATTCCCAATCAGATGCCTTGAAATAGTTGCGCGGCTTACGAGCCATCACTTTAACATCATTACCTCCCAGACGAAGTGCAGTGCGACAACAATCCATAGCCGTATTTCCAACGCCAATTATTAGAACTTTTTGGCCAATACTTTTTGTATGCTCGAACGCCACCGATTCGAGCCAATCAATGCCTATGTGAATGCGATCACTATCTTCTCGTCCCGGTATGGTTAAATCTTTGCCTCTTGGTGCTCCAGTCCCGATAAATACAGCGTCAAAATTTTCTGCAATCAATTCGCGCATACTGGTTATTTTTTCGCCTAAGCGAAGATCTACACCCATCTCAAGAATCATATTGATTTCATCGTCTAATACATTCTCTGGAAGCCTAAAAGCTGGGATATTGGTACGCATTAGACCACCGGGAACCTCAAACTGTTCAAAAATAGTGACATCGTAACCCAGAGGCAATAGATCATTAGCTACTGTTAATGAAGCGCATCCTGCACCTATACAGGCAATACGCTTACCGTTCTTTTTTTTAGGGATTTTAGGTAACCATGGACGAACATCACCAGCTAAATCTGCAGCAACCCTTTTTAGACGACAAATTGCAACAGGCTTTTCTTCAACTCGACTCCTACGACACGCAGGCTCACAAGGTCGATCACAAACACGCCCTAAAATACCTGGGAAAACATTAGATGCCCTATTCAATAAATACGAATCACGATAACGCCCTTGTGCAAGCAAGCGTATGTATTCTGGTACATCCGTATGCGCTGGACAAGCCCACTGGCAATCAACTACTCGATGGAAATAATTAGGATTTGATACGTTAGTTGTTTTCATGTGTAATCTAAGTTGCGGAAAACCTCATAACAAAAAAATTTATCACAAGCGGTCGAGCTACTTTCAGTGGATCGTATTTGAACACTAGATAGTCAAGATATTTCTAGATGCAAATGATAATTTGCACATGAAAGACGGCATCAAAAAATATAGGAAATATCTGCTTACTCCTGTTTCGAACGCTAGAATAAAATCTCTATTCAAAATATTGATAAACACTGTGCTAGTTAGGAGTAGTCTCACCTTAATAAGATCTATGTGAAAAACAAGTCAAAATAGTCCAACATACCGTATCAGAGGGCTCTTATATTTATTTATCAATAAATCTTATTGTAACCATAAATGGCAGGTTTGTGTGCAAAAAAGACATAAATCTTGGCTTTTAAGACTCAAAACGAAGTGTGCAAGCAAGCTTAGTCACGGTCTGAAATTGTATTCTCTATGTAGCGTATCCCATAAAGAATCGTTAAAACTAACACCAACATAAATAGAAAAAACATGGCTAAAAAGATACTAGGCAGGCCGAACCAATCTGCTACTAAGCCTTCGATTGGCGGAGCTAGCATAAATGAACCAAAGGAAAACAATGAAATAATTGCTATCGCGACCGGTGTTTCGATACTAGAACTTTTCCCCGCTTGGCTATACGCAACTGGAACCAGATTAGACACACCCAAGCCTGCCAAACCAAAACCAATAATTGAAGACCAAAATCCAGGGTATTGATATAAGATGAAAGTAGCAATAATGCCCATTACTAATTGAATACACAAGAATTTTTTTAAGCCCAAAAGATCACCGACTCTATCGCCAATAAGCCGCCCGACAACCATAAAAATATTAAATACAACTACACCCAAACCAACCCGAAATCCACGAACCTTGACGACGTCTTGCATGTAAAGAGCCGACCATGAGTCAACCGCGCCCTCCAAAAGAGAGCCAGAAACTGCAAGAACTACGAGTATTAGAATGATTCTTGGCCAACGAAAAAAAATAGAGTTTCGGGCTGGCGTTTCACCATCAACTCGATCCTCTATCAGATAGCGGGAAAAAAATAACCCAAAGGGTAATAATACGATAGCAAGACCGAGAAAATGTCTAGAAAGACTTATATTTAGCTCAACAATGCCGCTCGCAAACAATGTACCAGTCAGCAGGCCAAGACTAAAGAAAGCATGAAAACCAGACATCATAGATCTTTTATGAATTGCTTCCAGATTAGAAGCTTGGGCATTCATAGCTACCTCTGTAAGACCATACGCTATTCCAGTAATCAGGCTAAGCAACATAAGAACCGGCAAGTCACGAGCAAATCCGGTTGCGGCAAATCCGATAGCAATAATCCATGCCGACCAAGAAATAGCTCGCTTGGTAGTTAATAGACGGATTACCGAACTCGATATAATCATCATCAGAATAGCCCCTACAGCAAACGCCATTCCATTCAATCCCATGCCACTATAACCTGTATCCACCTGATTTTTGATATCAGGAATTCTGATAGTCCAATTGCCTACATAAAACGCTAGCACAAAAAAAATCGCACGACATGCTATTAAATTAGTCATAGCCAACGATGTCACAGAATGGTCTAAAGAATGCAGCTCTTCGGTTCATAATATCACTTACGAATGCGCGCTTTGTTGGCAATATACCAAATATCCTGAATGCCAACTAATCGAAAACATAAACATAGATCCGAGAAATATATGTGTTCTTCGTTTCAGAGGATTAGCGGTTATTGCATAACGACTGACAATCTCGTCTGTGGTTTTAATATGATCGCTCATGGTGGATTACCGTCACTTAACTAAGGTCAAGCTACTTTTATTTAAAAACATAAAGGATGCCTTTTTAAATCTAAAACATCTCCATCATTTTTTTCTTTCTTGGCTCACACAAAAAACCAAATTAATTAGAATACCAATTTCATTTCAACTATATGTTTATCTAAATTTGCAATACGTATAATCAATTGATTCAATATACGCCATTATCAGCTTAAACAGGCGACATTCTAACAACAAGTAATAGCTGAGACTATAATCAAAAGTAAACATAAATAGGTGAGGATAAGCGATAAAGGAGGCTTTCATATGCAAGCACCCCTCAAAATAGCAATTGTGACTGGAGCAGGTTCTGGGATTGGACGGGCTACTGCACTAGCGCTTTCTCAAGAAAATTATACTGTAGTGCTAGCTGGCCGCAATGAGAACTCTCTAACTCGTACTGCAGATCTTTCCAAAGAATGGAATGGTCAAATGGTAGTGTGCTCTACTGACATATCTAAACCAGAATCCGTGTCAAAGCTTTTCTCAACTGTATCCAGAGAATTTGGAAGACTTGATCTATTATTTAATAATGCAGGCATAAGTGCGCCTGCAATACCAGTTGAAGAACTATCTATTGAAGACTGGCAGAAAATCGTAGATGTCAACCTCAATGGAGTTTTTTATTGCACACAACAAGCGTTTCAAATGATGAAAAAACAATCACCCATCGGAGGTCGTATCATCAATAATGGATCTGTCTCATCACAAGCGCCAAGACCTAATTCAATACCGTACACAGCAACCAAACATGCAGTCACCGGCCTCACTCGCGCGACAGCCCTCGATGGTCGAAAATATAGAATTGCATGTGGACAAATTGATGTCGGAAATGCTGAAACATCAATGACGGCTAGAATGAAAACAGGGGTCGTGCAATCGGATCATACTATTAAAAAAGAGCCGACTATGTCGGTAGATAATGTTGCAAAGGCGGTTATTCAAATGGCAAACTTACCTCTTGATACAAATATTCTTTTTATGACAATCATGGCTACCAATATGCCTCTTGTTGGACGCGGATAATAAATTATACATATACCGAAAAACCTAACAGATCAACAAGCACTAATCTCTTAGTTCTAATTTTTCTAAGTAGATAATCGTATGCCCAAGAATCTAACCTGCCTTGATTTGAAAAGTTTTACCCTAGCTCTTGAGCAATTAGTCGAGCTCAAATCGATTGGCATCAAGTGCCTTGATGATAAGAATATGAGAAATCTCGTCTCAATTGTTGACAGTCTACCGCGTCGGTCCGCTCACCCTATTGTCGGTAACAAAAAAACACCCGTCTATCAAGATTTTGATCTTTGCTATAACATTCCTAAAGATAATCTTCTTTGGTGTATTGCAAAAGAAATAGAAGCGTACGTAAAAATTGGTATGCGTGACTTGGGGTTAATCGGGCACGAGGTTTTTCAATTTAACGATATTATCGCACAATATTACTCTCCGGAATCGAGGGGGATTACACCACATCGAGACAATATTCGTTACAGATTTGTAATAGGTATCCTTATTTTAAGCGGGGATGGTAATTTCAATATCTGCGATACACGGGATGGTACAGACGCTAAAGAAATTCCTGCAGAGGCTGGTGATTTAATTCTAATGGCTGGTTCAAATCTAGCCGGACACAAGCTTGGACCAATGCATTTTATGGAAAATGTAACAAAAAAAAGGAGAACCGTTGGGTTCCGCTATGATTCAGCAGATTAACAGATCTAAGCTGAACAAACTCTATCTTTAATCCAAAATAATCCTAGCATTAAGTACTGCTCGCTTTTAAGTTGGAGCCAGAAGACCCTTGAGAAGGTGGATTAGCTAACCTACTAAATCGTGCAAGTAACGCTGGCAGACAAAAAAGGCAAGCTGCCATTGCTAGTAGAACCATTGCAATCATTACTTTACTAAACATCGTGAACATCGGCATAATTGATAACATTAACACGCTAAATCCAAGAATATCCGTGATTCCACTTGCAAAAAGTGCGAGGCCAGTATGACTCATCATTTGCTTAACCCAAGCCTCAAGACCACCATTCGGATTTCGCAAACGTTGCTCTCGAATTCCCTGAGTCACATGAATAGCAAAATCAAGTCCCAAACCAATAGCTAGGGACGCAACCTGAAGAGTTACCAAGTTTAAACTAGCTCCAAAAATATTCATCCCTGCGTTAAGCCATAGAGATACAGCTACCACTGGTGCAATTGTTAAAACCGACAACCAAACATCTCTTAAAACAAGAATCAAGACAATTAGACAGGCTACGATAGCAAGATATATGCTGGATTGAAATGAGTCAGTCATAGCGTTTACATAAACAAAACGTCTAAATGAATTACCCGTCAATGTGGCAGTTACGTCATCTTCGCTATCCAAATATGTTTCAAGTATTTCTTCTAAATCTGTTTTAAATGCTCCCATCCAGACCCAATCTTCTGCTTTCTCCACTTTAATGGGGAGACTAAGCATAGAGAGTCGACCGGTCTCGGCATCAATATGTGCTATAGCTTTTACGAGGCGTGCTGAAGTATAAGATCGAATATTATCAGGATCAGTGACGCCAGACCTCTGAATATCTTTTAGAATTGACCGTATATCAGCAGAATTTTTGGGAATTAGTGTGGCTGAATCAATGTTCTTTGACCGAAAGCCCGGCCCCCCGTTACTAACTGACTTAACCTGCCACTGAACTAAATCAACTATAGTGGGATCACCATAGGTCCAATCCCTTGAACGAATTTCGGTCATCAAACCATCCAAAGCAATTAACGTATCAAAATCAGCCAAATCTCCATCCTGCCCTGCCTCAACTAATATAATTCCAGGCTCTCCTTGATTCGACTGATCGAACAGCTCATCAGCAATATCAATAGATCGAACCATCCGGGAATTGGAATCAAGGTAGTCATGTACATCGAAATCAGTCCCTGGTTGCCCGATGATCCAAGCAATAGCTGTTATCAAGATCGGAATTAAAATAAAAAAAAGTGGACGTCGCACCTGGAATACTCCAAATTTTCCTAACTTTGTCGCTAAAGTTGCTTTGTAATCATACGTGCTGACCTTCATTCCAGAACGTAATACAACGGCAAAAATACCTAAAAGAAGGTAGCCTTCAAATATATATATGACAGCCAATCGACCCCACTCAGCAAGATCTTGAATAGACGAAAAAGCAGCTGTTCCGAAAGCTACCATAGTAGTTATCGTAGCCAAACCTAATGCCGGCCGCAAAGCTTTAATACTAGCCCACCCTGCTAAAAGCCTCGCCACATTGGTAGCACCAGTTTCTGTTGCTAATTTGCGCCACCGATGCAGGCCATGGAATGAAAAGTCCACTCCAAGAGCTAATAATAATATTGGTAACATGGACGAGACTTGAGTGCGTGGATAACCTAACCATTCTTGCGTCCCAAACATCCATATCATCAAAAGACCCAATCCTAACCCCGCGGATAACACATCTCGCCAATCTCTAAAAAATAACCCAATAACAATAATCATAAGAAGGAAAGACACGCCGACCAAAGGCAATGTTTGATTGACCTCATCATTAACTTCACTATCTAAGCCTAAGAATGACCAGACATGTACACTTTCCCCCGTGCCGGTCATAGGGAGCGCATAAATCGCATCGATAGCTCGCTCCCATACCTCAAAAAAAGGTTTTTCATCACCAGGGGCTTTCGAAAATTCACCAGCTGGACCATACAGACTTTCGGTATCTGCCACTCCCAAAATATAAAATGCGCTAGCTCTCCAAGAGCCATCCGGATTTTTTTTTAGGCCAGACACAAAGGTCTGATAAGGATTTTGTCCGTTGTCAGCCTCAACTTCAAACAATCGTGTTAAAAGATCTGTTAGATCTTTATCAGTAGCTTCGTCAAAACGAGCTCCTATCCATCCAATCTGATCACTAACCGGAGATGCTTGATTCATTATGCTTCTCACAGTTTCTGCCATACCCCAAGGACCACGGACCTCTTTTTGTACCATCCAATAATATCGAGAGACAAAATGTTTACTGATATTGCTATCCGCCATAACAAGATCATAACGGCGTACAAGTTCTCGCAGAACTGGCAGCGCAAGAACATTTGCTTCAACATTTGAATCTAGTGGCCCTACGAATAATGGCACATCACGACCAAGCGGAGGCATCAACGTATCGGCACGTTCTCCAGCATTCCAAACTGGGTCATTCTCCAGAGTAAACGCTGGACGACTTTTTTCATTCGACCCAAAAATGAACCCTGCGCCCATAAAAATAGACACAATAAAGAAAAAAAATAGGACTGCGTAGCGTTGTATGCGCAAACGACTCAATTCACTCATAAACTACCTATAAAAATCGACTATTAAAAAATTTATCGAAAGTAAAGCTTAGTGGCAACCAAAGAGAAGCAATAAGAGATCACATTACAAAGGTCTAAGTCACTCCAACTTACCGGTCATGACTACAACGTAGCCCATCTAACTCACAAATTATATTTATATCAGATGTGAATCAGATGTGAATCTAAGAGCAATTCTCTCAATATGTAGGTTACATTTCTAAAATTTTTGGACCATAATCCAAACTAGTCCTCATGATATCCGTAAATTTCTCGTGCCGCCTCAATTGACACAAATCCATCAAGCACATCTTGCTTGACGCGTTTAGAATCACGTAATTTAGGATCGCCATAACCGCCACCGCCTGCTGTTAATACCAAAATACGGTCACCAGAAACAACGTCTGTTCTTTTCGTGCTCATCCGCATTTCTTTACCCGTGCCAGGAAAGGCGATAATTATATTCGCCTCAGGTTCACGACCCCCTTTTAGTGCCCATGGTCGCGATTTTGATTTTTTCATTACAGTTAAAAACTCTCCGTCACTGACAAATCGAATATCTCGACTTAAACCAAGGCCGCCCCGATTTTTTCCAGCACCACCCGAATCAGTTCTTAACTCCACTTTTTCGAAAAACATCCCGGTGTTTGGTTCGAGCACTTCAATCGGTGTATTTCGGCAAATACTCTCAGACAAATGTATTAATCCATTAGAGCCATCATGGTATGCAGAAGCGCCCCATCCAATTGAATCGTTATTACTTAAGGCAAAGAATTTACCTGTCTCGGGATGAATACCCAGCATCATAAAACCAGGCACATCACCTCCAGAAGAAGCTGAAAGTCGATCGGGGACTGCCTTCGCAAGCGCCTTAAATAATAATTCAAGCGCAACGATACCGGTCCAAAGCGTGAAAGTTGGAGCGGGATAAACGGCATGAAATAAATTGCCAGGTTCAGCGACTACATCTAATATTCTAGAATGACCTGCATTTGATGGTTCAGAAGGCGTTGTAAGAGCTTTCAGCACAACCTTGCACATCGCTAAAGTTGTACCAAAAGGCATGTTAACTGGGCCTTTTTGTGTACCGGCTGATCCTGAGAAATCAACAATAAACTTACTATCCTTAATTGTAATTGTGACCTTCATAGTGATTGCATGCTCACTTATACCGTCATCATCGATGATATCTGATGCAGTCCAGGTTCCTTTCGGAAGGTCCTGTAAAGCTTTATTAGTAGCCTTTTCTCCCGAATCAAGTATTTGCTTTATAGCTTTATCAATTATGTGGCTTCCAAATTTACTGAGTATCTCTTTGATGCGGCGTTCACCAGTTCTTAGGCTCGAAACCATCGCATTAAAATCACCAATAACTACATCTGGCATTCTTGAATTGAAGCGGATTAATTCTATGAGCTCCTTATCTATCACCCGATTCTTTACCAGTTTTGTTCCAGGAAATATCAATCCCTCTTGATGCATATCAGTGGAATCAAGTACATATCCTGGATCTTTAGCTCCGAGATCCATCCAATGTGCTCTGACTAATAGATAACCAAATAACTCATGTTCATTATCAAAAACAGGAGCTGTCAACGTTGCGTCATACGAATGAGCCGCATTCCAATAAGGATAATTTGATATGACAACATCACCATCCTCGAATGATTCTTCCCCAAGATATTCCACTAATTTGACGATACTGTAGTCATTAGCACCCAAAAAGCTTGTTAATCCGGGACCCTCAGCAATTAAATCAAGATTGCGGTCATATATGGAAATGCCAAAATCTAGCACCTCGTAAATAACGGGATTGCACGCCGTACGTATCAGTGTTGCACGCATTTCCTCCGCCGCCGAGATAAGATAATTTCGTACGACTTCGACAACTGATGGATCTACATCACGATTAATTTGTTTCAATCTTCAAATTCCGGTTGAAATTATCAAACTTCCATATCTATCGACTGATAATACTTGATTCGAATGTATTACAGTCACTGATGTGCCTTCGTCAATTAAGGCAGGGCCGGCAATACTCCCACCCCTTGCTAATTCTGACCGCTCATAAATTGAAAATTGCATAAATTGTCTATTAACAAAACAAAAAGCCTGCTTAGAGCTAGATGCTGAAATTTTTAGGTTTGAATTTTCCGGCATCTCAGAAAGCTTCGGTCTAGAAAATTGGCCAATACCTCGAACCCGAAGATTTACAACCTGTATCGGAGCTTCCATAGTGTGGCCATAACGATTCTGATGTTCTTCAGTAAACACCTCATGAATCAAGGAAAAATCAACCGGCCTTCCAACACTGATGCCTAACGCATGTTCCTGCCCTAAATAACGCAATTCTAGCTGGCGCATCAATAACACCCTTTTATCGCTAATACCTTGATGAGTTAATGATCTCAATGCTTCATTCTCTAATTCAGCAAAGTGTGATTCAAGTTCTTCCAATAAAATATCATCAATCAATGTAACTAATGTAAGAGAGTAATCATCGACAATATCGGCATTGAGCATGCCCCAAGCAGAAAATCCACTTGGGACTGGGGGAATAATGACCTTAGAGATTCCTAACTCATACGCAACTAATGGTGCAAGCATGGGTCCGGCGCCTCCGAATCCTAGCAAGCTAGACTCTGCCGGATCCTTGCCGCGCTCTACAGTAATCTGTCTGACGGCACCGACCGTTTTAGCCAACATAATATCGAAAATACCTGCTGCTACTGCTAACTTCGACATGCTAAGTGGAATCGCCAACTTATTTTCAATTCCAACCTGAGATGCACTCGGATCAAGCTGCATGCCGCCAGCTAAAAAGCGTTCGGAATTAATGTAACCGAGAGTCAGAGCGGCGTCTGTAACTGTTGGTTCCTGGCCACCTCTAGCGTAACAAATAGGTCCAGGTTCCGCACCGGCACTATGAGGTCCCACCTTGAGAATGCCTTCTTCGATCCAAGCAATGGAACCGCCACCAGCGCCAATAGATCGAATATCATAAACTGGAATTAAAAGTGGATGATTTTCAATTGTAGCTTCAAAAGCTGTTGCTGGTATGCCATTATCAATTTTACAAACATCAAGCGAAGTCCCGCCAACATCAAAAGTGATTAAGTTGTCCAAGTCAAGCAGGTCAGCAAAATATTCAGCGCCTGCAATACCCCCTGCCGGGCCAGACATTATGGTGTTAGTCGGTGATAGCTTGGCGGCATCAGCTGTCATAGCGCCACCACCTGATCGCATAACTAAAAATCGCCCATTGAATTTTTCCTGCGCCAAATCATCCTCTAGCCTTCTCATATATCTTTCAAACACAGGTCTTATGTATGCATCTAAAACAGTTGTGCTCGTTCTTTCATACTCACGATGCTCTCGCGCAATGTTGCTAGAAATAGAAATCTTAGTATCGGGATAGATCTCTCTAATTAAATCAGCAGCCGTATTTTCATCCTCTGGCGAAACATATGAATATAAAAAACAAATTGCAATTGATTCAACACCATATCCCTCTATAAGTGTTTTACTAGCATCTCTGACATCATCTTTACTTAGTATCTGATCCTCCTCACCTCGATGATCACGTCTTCCACCCACGCCAAGAATCCGATGTCTAGGAACAAGAGGCTCTGGTCTCTGATATTGGAAGTTATACATATCGGCATCCGGTACATTTGCTCTCCCTATCAGGAAAATGTCGCGAAATCCTTTATTAGTGATGATTCCAGTTTTTGCACCCTTTCTTTCTAACAATGAATTTAGTCCTAGCGTGGTTCCGTGGGTAAAGGTATCGATCTGAGATAAAAGTGGATCTATGTTGCGTAACGCTTTCATTACTCCAACCCATGGTTCTTTAGGAGTAGTTGAAGATTTGTGCAAAGTAAATTCACCCGATTCAGTATCAAGCCTGATTGCATCCACGAAGGTGCCACCTATATCTACTGCAATGCGGACCGTCTTTCCCTCAGCCATATTCTCCTCTTCCATTCAAAAACGTTACCATTCAAGGGCAGTCTTCTTTTTCAGTTTTACATCTATGTTGTTGCTTGCCAACAGGCAACTTTATGTCCCTCGCTAACCTCCAATAATTCAGGATTCTGAGAACAAAGAGAAGTAGAAATTGGGCAACGAGGCAATAAACTGCATCCAACGCCTTCCAGATTCTCTTCGAAATCGCGTTTCAATTTTACAGCATCATCCACCGCTCTTCCAAGCAAGCGAGGAATTGCGGCGAGAAGTGCTTGAGTGTAGGGATGTGTTGGATCTTTAAATACTCGATTAACTGGACCATCCTCAACAACTCGACCAAGATACATAACAATAACACGATCACACAGACCTAACACTGTTGCGAGATCATGAGTGATAAAAATATAAGTACGATCTTTCCGTTCAATTAAGGAACGAATTAAAAGTAAAACCTGCGCTTGGATAGTTGCATCCAGAGCCGACGTTGGCTCGTCAAAAATAATCAACTCTGGATCCACAACAAGACCTCGAGCGATTCCGACCCGCTGAGCTTGCCCCCCCGAAAGTTCTCGTGGAAATCTTTTTTTAAAGCCTTGGTCAAGGCTGACCTTATTCATAATATTTTCAACTGAGATTCTCTTATCATCCCGACTTACTTTTTTTAATCTAAGGGGATCGGTGATGATCTCATCCACTGGCAATCTTGGATTAAGCGAATCCAAAGCGTCTTGGAACACCAACTGCATATGTCGCCGCAAACGCCTCAGTTCAGCTCGATTCTTGTTTTTTAAATTGGAGCCTCTAAACCAAACTTCTCCTTCTAGAGGCGAAATTAACCCCATTATGGTTCGAGCAAGAGTGCTTTTTCCACAACCACTTTCACCCACAATGCCAACTACCTCGCCACGATTAAAGGTAAGATTGATGTCGCGCAAAACTGTTTGAGAAAAGCTATGCGTTCTCGATTGATAACCAACTCGAATATTCTCGAGCCGTATTATAGGATCACTATAATCCTTTCTTTTCGTTGTTGAATCGACTGGTTTTTGAGTGAATTGGTATGCATGATTATGATCATAATTATAATTCTTTTTCCTGGTGAACTCAGATGGATGAAAACACCTAACTTCTCTCTTTTGGTCTCGAATAACTGTAGGGGGTATCTCTGCCTCACATTCATGATCAGAAAATTTACATCGAGGCA
Source organism: Acidiferrobacteraceae bacterium (assembly GCA_002721105.1). The sequence continues at coordinate 66,320 of PBJL01000012.1, forward strand.
AAAATGGACAAGATTCTGGAATAGCAACTAGTTGGGGCATGACTCCAGCCAAGGGCAGAGAATGGGTGATCTCCCTGTCTAATTGAGGCACAGCATCGATCAAGGAACGAGTATAAGGGTGCATGGGATTCTGAACTATGTCTAGAGTTGATCCGGCCTCTACCAACACTCCCGCATAAAGAACTAGTAGGCGATCACAAATTGAAGCAATAGCGGCAATATCATGCGAAATCACCAAAACTTGCCGATGATCGCGATCAGCCATTTCTCGGAATAAATCCAATATTTCCCTTGTCAACGTAACATCTAATCCGGTTGTTGGTTCATCAGCTAATAAAACAGATGATTGGCAGGCAAGAGCCAATGCAATCATGGCACGTTGACACATCCCACCGGATAATTCATGAGGAAACGATTTATACATACGCTCTGGATCACGAATACCAACACGTCGTAAAAGCTCATAGACATCATCAGACATCTTTCTATTTGATAAATTTTGATGCTTACCAAGACGATCGGCGATTTGTTTTCCGATTGTTCGGGTAGGACTCAGCGCTAATCGTGGATTTTGAAAACATAGCGCCGCATTAACCTTATTATTTAAATCCGTATGTTCTGTTCTACTCGCCAACAAATCTATACCATCCATAAATATACTTCCCGAAATATCGGCATTATTCGGCAGTTGATTCGCAATCGCGCGCGCAATCATACTTTTTCCAGCGCCGCTCTCACCCACTAACCCGACCACTTCACCAGGTGAAACTTTGAAGCTGACGTCAGTTAAAGCTACGACCTTACCGTGTGATCCAGTAAGGGATACTGAAAGACTGTTTACATGTAATTCAGTTTCCGTCATTGTCTTTGATTACTCCTTTCCAAAAAACCCTCTCCAATTAAATTGAAGCCTAAGACGCTAAGAAAAAGTACTAATCCAGGAAATACTGACGTCCACCATCGTCCGCCCACTACATCAGCCGCGCCTGTGCTAATCATTGAGCCCCATTCTGCTTCTGGAATCGGAACACCCAAGCCCAAGAATGATAGGCCAGCTAAAGTTAGCATCGCCCAACCACAGTTCAATGGCGCAATAACTAACAAAGGACGTAAAGAATTCGGCAATAAATGCCTAAACAGTATTCGCATCATATTATTGCCAGCACATTCGGCCGCTTCGATGAACATTCTTTCTCGGACCGCTCGAACTTCACTTCGCATTAAACGTATATAAGCTGGAGTAAAAACAAGCCCAATAGCCAATACAAGATGTATAAAATCTCGACCAAACATCGCTGATACAGTCAAGGCTAATATGAAAGGCGGGAATGCTTGCAAAATATCAGTAAAACGCATTGCAATAGACTCAACCCAACCTCCGATATAACCAACGACCGCTCCAATCAAGCCACCAAGACAAACAGCAATAAGAACCGATGCTATGCCAATGCTAAGGTCGAGACGGGCTCCATGAGCAATACGACTCCAAACATCCATACCGTTGCCGTCAGTGCCAAACCAGTGTTTAGAACTAGGTTCCGCTAAAAATGCCGAGAAATCTATTTCCGTTGGACTCCAAAGGGTAATCCATGGTGCGAAGATCGAAATCAACAACATTAATAATATAATCAAGCCACCAACTAAAATCAGCTTCTCACCAGGGATCTTTTTTCTCGTTATCGCTGATAATCCGAGCTGGTACATCAGACCCTCACCCTTGGATCTAATACCGCTTGTAAAATGTCGGCTATTAAAAAAATAATTACATAGAATAAGGCTGTAACTAAAACGAAACCCTGAATAACTGGATAATCCCGAAGTAAAAGCCCTCGCAAAGCCCACTGTCCAAACCCCTGCCATGAGAAAACATACTCGATCAATACACTGCCACCGATGAGGTTCCCAAAGATGAGTCCCGCCAATACTGGTAGTGGAATAATTGATTCACGAAACACATACTTCCAAAAAAGTTCGCCTGATTTCATGCCATGAGCTACCGCACAACGATACCCAGGTGAACCCATAACTTCCAATGCTGATGCCCTAACCGAGCGCATCATTGGTGCAGCACCAACAATACCAAGAGTTATAACGGGAAGAATAAGATGGCTAAATGCTGAACGATAAGCTTGCCAATTTCCAGTGATAAGAGCATCTAATGTAAGAAAACCAGTAATCGGTTGAAATCCCAGATTACTATCAATTCTACCGATTGGTGCCGGAGCCCAATCAAGCCATCCAAAAAACACCAAAATTAGGACTAATGCAAACCAAAATTCAGGTAATGAGTTGCCAATAAGAACCACTAATCGAGACGTATGGTCTGCCGATTTTCCGACCTTAGCTGCACTCAGAAACCCAAGAAAAAGCGATAGGATTAATGCAAAAAGAAACCCATAACCAATAAGCTCCAAGGTCCTCGGAAGTCTTTCACGAATTTGCTCAAAAACCGGACGATTAGTCTGGATTGATGTGCCGAAATCACCCTGCAACACTCCTTTCATATAGTCCAAATACTGGGTTCCAATGGACTTATCAAGCCCATACCGCACCCTCATTCTTTGAATATCCTCAGCAGTAGCTGTTTCAGGAACTATTGAAAGAATAGGATCCCCAGGTAATACACGAATTAAGGCAAAACACAGCACACTGACCCCGATCAAAACCGGGATCAGTCGCTGTAAACGCTTCAGAATCAGTGCGATAACACGCACACTACCCAACTTAATTTCTTTTAAGTCAAATAACTACATTGAGAGGTATTCGAGTCTGAATAAGCCATCCACTGGCTGCACCCAATTCGATACCCTCGAGGAAACAGGTAAGTCAAAATTGGGCTGTGCCAATACAAGCCAGGGGACATCATTAGCAAGAATACCCTGCAACTCTTCAAACAAGACCGCGCGAGCAGAGTCATCTGCTAAGCTATTTAGTTCAAGAAAAATTTCTTGTACTCTAGCGTTATCATAACCCGCATAATTCAAAAATCCGCCGGGCGTCAAACTGGTAGCAAGCAGATACTCAATATCATTCACCCACATTTGACCACTCGCAATTTGTAGTGGTATAGATTTCTCAGTGCGGCGCTGAAACAGAGTTCCGGGATCTAGCGCACTAATATTGAGCGTAACGCCGATTTCCTTAAAAGAACTGCCAACAATAACAGCCATACGTTCTTGTTCCACATCTCCAGCCATTATTACGATTTCAACTTCGAAACCATTTTCGTGTCCAGTCTCAGCTAGAAGAGCACGAGCTTTATCGAGATCATATTGGAATGGATAGCCGCCTGACGAATGCCCCGGCATGTCAAGAGGCACTGGACTAGTCGATCGACGAGCGTTTCCATTAAATACGTTGTCGATAATGGCATCATATGGAACAGCATGCGCTAAGGCCTGACGCACCTTCGGATTATCTAATGGTGGAACGGTTGCAGACATCGGCATAAAAACCCACTCATTACTTGGGCTTGATATGACACTAATGCCGGATTTGTCCCGAAGATCATCGATATCACGTCTAGACAAGCCGATTCCAATATCAACCTCACCTTTCTCAAGAAGTAAGCGTCGGTTGGCGGCAGATGGCACAACTTGAAGCCGAACCCGCTTTACTCTTGGCTGATCTAAAGGATAATTCGGATTCGCCTCGAGCACAATTTCCTGGCCTGGGTTGTAGGACGCAACATTATAAGCGCCTCCATGTTGCGGATTTTTTGTGGTCCACTCGATGGCCCAGGGATCGTCGGTTGTCGCATGATTCTTTAACTCTTCTGAGTCAAAAACATATAAACAAATGACTTGTATGTGAGATGACAGACTGCTAGGCTGAGACTGCGTGAAACGCACGGTGTAATCATCAACTACCTCTACCTGATCCGACTCAGTCAAGCCAATCATCCGATAGATACCAGCGACGTTTGCTTGAGCAGCAAATGCACGATCCTTAGACCATTTTACATCGTGGGCGGTCAGCGGATTTCCACTCGGAAAACTAATGCCCTTTCTGATCTTCAAAGTCCACACTTGACCGGCTGCATCACTTTCCCATGATTCAGCAAACACAGGGATAATGCTGTCAGTGTCCATAACCAAAGAGCTGCCTGAAGCCTTGACGCCGTAGTTGATCATATATGGGTAACAGTTCTTAAACAGAGCTAACCCTACGAGATCAAACGCCAGGTAATCCTGATCCCAACCGCCGGTATCAGCAGGTATTGCAACCACTAGCTCATCATGACCATCAGCAAACGCAGTCTCTGATGTTACAGCCATCAACAACCCAGCATTTGCGCTTAGTTGCAAAAACTGTCGCCGATTTAGGCCTTCTTTGAGCGAAAATAAATCTTTTTTCACAGCTTTCCTCCTTTTTGCATCTTATAATAAGATATTGGGCAGACAATCAATTGAGTTACGTAGTTAGTAATGTCTGTTAACTACATATTATCCAAGTTCCTGAAGAAAAATAGAACAATAATTGTGTAACGATTTTATAACTACCAATATATAATTATATTATTTCTAGATCTACCAGTTAAAATATTGTTTTTATTGATAATTTAAGATTTTACAAATAAATATATGGCCATTAATATCACATCTGATTTTGACGGAGGCAGCATACACTGCTCAAAAGTAGAGTCGCCGGATGAAATCCTGCTAGAGCTTGCAGCCGATCCGGTGGGCGGCGAACTATATTGGTTCTACTTTCGCCTAACCGGTGCCCGAAACGAAATCTGTCGAATCCAACTACTCAATGCAGGCGATGCCTTTAGGCTAGACGAACGAAAAAACACTGACATTCCAGGCCCCTGGATTGATTATTCAGCTTGTGCATCTTACGACCGAATAAAATGGTTTCGGGTTCCCACTACATTCAAAAATGGTGTTATAGAAATTAACTATAAACCGACTAGCGATGCGATCTATTTTGCTAGTTTCGCCCCATATACAAGAGATCAGCATTCCAATCTAATATCAACAGTTCTAATCTCTCCACAAGCATCTCTAGAAGTTTTGGGATTAACAAAAAATGGTCATGAGATTGAACTTATAACTGTCGGAAAGCACGACAAACAAAAAAAATCCTGTTGGATATGTGCTAGACAACATCCATCTGAAACGATGGCTCAATGGTTTTCTGAGGGCTTGCTACTGAGGCTAATAGATGAAGAAGATCCACTCGTTAAAAAAATTCTTGATGAGGCAACCTTTTTCATTGTCCCATGTATGAATCCCGACGGCGCATGGGATGGTCGAACTCGCAGAAATGGATCATATGTGGATCTAAACCGGGAGTGGGTTAATCCAAGTTTTGAGGAGAGTCCAGAGGTTCTATTAGTTCAAAAAAAGATGAGCGAAACTGGCGTCGATTTTTTTATGGATATTCATGGAGAAGAAGAACTTCCATACGTATTTTTAGGTGGGCCTCTTGAGGTGCCATCGGTGACCGACCGAATGATAAGAAATTTTCGAAAATTTCAGGATGGACTTCAAATGGCAAATCCCGACTATAAAAGAGGTTACGAATACCCTGGCGGCCCCCCTCAAAATCCTGACCTAAGAATGGCATGGAATTATATCGGTGAAAAATACCAATGTTTAAGTATTCTTGTGGAACAACCATTCAAAGATACAGAGCACTCTAAAAATGAACTCACGGGATGGTCATCAGATCGTAGCAAAAAACTAGGGGCTGCAAGCTTAACAGCGTTGAATTCGGTATTAGGTGACCTACGCTAAACGAAATCTAAAGGTTGCTTTGGTTATATTTCATAATTGATCCATGGCGCCCCTCTCGGTCACTCTCGAGGCCATACACAGGACCATTGGGACCCTTGCTTTCATTAAGTATTATCTCAATCAATGCATGGTCTTCTGAATCAAGCTCGAAGTCATAAACGGAAAGAGTATCTGTCAATCTATCCGCACTGCGAGACCCAATGATTGCTGCTGCTACTTGAGGTTGTTCAAGAACATATCGAGTAGCAATCGCACTTATTGAACAACGATGCTTTTTTGCGCACTTCTCTAGATTTAAAAGTAAATTTTGGAATAAACCCCAACCTCCAAATTCATCAATAATAAGACGATATTTAATTAAAGAACGATTTTCGAATGTGAAGCCTGGATCTGGTACTCCTAACCAAGATTCATTAAGGAACCCACCCGCAAGTGTGCCATAACATAACAACTTGGCATCATTCTTTTCGCACCAAGCGATCAGGTTCTTTTTTGGGCGCTGATCCAAAACTGAGTATTGTACTTGTGCAGATACAATTTCCATCCCCGCATCTACAAATAATTCCACATCTGCAGCATCCCAATTAGTAATACCTAGATGAAGAATTTTCCCTTTCTCTTGTAAACGCTTTAACGAGGACATAACGGTTACTGGTGAACCAATAGATAAGTCCCACCAAAAAAACTGAACGAGATGCAATTGTTCAACTTTTAAACGACTTAGTGACCTATCAATAATTCTTTCTACGTAAATTTCATCGCAAGTACTCAACTCATTAAAGTCCGGTACAAATTTTGTATGTATCTTTATTTGTCTTGCGATCTCATCACCATATCTTTTCCGGATATTAGCAACAAACTCGCCAAGCATGGTCTCGACTCCATCATAGATATCAGCACAATCGAAAGTATTGACACCAGCAAAAAAAAATTTTTCGAAATCTTCAATTGCACAACTTCGATCAATTGGGCCATGCCCCCCAGCTAGCTGCCATCCACCATTAATGACTCTAGAAATGCTGTAATCGCGCCGCAATGACATAGTTTTACTTCGGTTACCGAGTGACCCGTTATTATCCACCAGTACTTTCATCCCAATACGGAGTACCACGAAGCAAAGGAAGGCCTGTTGTTTCAGAAAGTCGAAATTTTCTTCGCCCGATCCTTGTAATACGAAATAATCCGCCGCAATGGGGATCTGGGCATGCAATTTCAGAATCTGTGGTCATCCAATCGTTGCTATCTGTATGACGCTGTTTAGCCGGAAGAAAAGGCAAAACAGCCCAAATCGAATACATTGGGAAATTTTGGCCCTCCTTAAATATAAGATTTTCACCTTCTACCACAAAGTAGGCGCCCACTTTATGCTTGCAAATAAAGGGCTTATCGCCCTGTACCACCTCAACACGTAAATCATATAACCAGAATTCATCTTTCTGAAGAAAGTCGGATACCGATTCACTAGTTCGATTTAAAAAATTTTCTTCATTCATTCTTTTTACGCAAAAAATAAAGATTTTTGTCTAGTACGAATGTTCTGTTACCCCGAACAAATAACTGTTTAAGTCTACTTCAAAACAATTTATCTATCGATTCATATTTTGTAACATCCTAATTCGTCACAAAAAAATTCAATAACTTATAATTAAACTACACTTCAAGCCATTTCCGGATCAATAATTGGGTAGCACCAAAGACATCTATACATTCGAATTCATGGCAGACTTTGAACAAACATCTCAGTTCTCTCCCAAAGTTCAGCCGCTAAAACAACGTCACTTCCTAAACTACTTGGCTGTTTTACATTGCAGTCAGCAAAGTACTGTCCAGTGGTCTTATTAAGATTGGGATTTGTGGCTACATAGACCTGTGTCGCTGCTCCCTGCTCAACATTCTTCATAAAAATTGGGCTTACTATATTACCGGCGATTCGCATGATTGGGCTGAGATTCTTAATTAGCGGCGTTAATATTACACCGGGATGCACAGCGTTTGATGTTCGTCCAGATTCTTTTAGACGAGTCGCAAGGTGTCTCGCAAAAAGTAAGTTACAAAGTTTGGATTGCCCATATGATCCAAAAGGAGAATATCCATCTTCACCTGAAAGGTTATCAAAATTGATGCCATTAAAACGAACCATCTCATGTGCCGCACTAGAGATCATCACTATCCGACCTTGTTCTTTCAGGTTATCCAGAAGTTCTGTAACTAAAATAAAATGACCGACATGGTTTGTTAAAAACTGCAGTTCAAGATTATATTTCGTGCTGAGTTTTGGGAGAGCCATAATACCTGCATTAGCGATCAGTCCGTCAATTCCAACATTTTGCTTCCCAATACGCCTAATCGCCGACCGAATACTTCTAGGTTCTGACAAATCACATTCGATGGGCAAAATTAGACCACTAATTTCGTCAGCTACTCGCTGAGCCTTATCGAGTGTCCTTGCCAAAGCAAATACGCTAGCTCCTCTCAGAGCCAACACCCGAACAGTTTCTTTACCTAAACCGGAATTACATCCCGTCACAAGATAAGTCTTATCTCTCAGGTCTAGCCCATCTGTAACTTGCTCAGCTGTAGTAGATGAACCGTAACCCGAAGTACCCGATCGTTGAATAATAGAAATTAATCCCATCAGTGATCTTGAGAATGTCCAGGCCTAATCAGAAACTATTGAAGTCAATTTCATATGGATATAAACAGACTGAAGGCCATTCTAACTCTGGGAGAGATATTTTTCGAGATCTCACTCATAAACTGGGGCCAAATAACAGCTGAGTCAAAAGATGGCGTAATCGGCGCGACTGCGCTTTAGTGATAGAGGAAAATCAATCACAGTCGAAAAATTCTTAAGTTAATCCAAGTTCTTGGATAATGTTTTCGTAGTCTTCATGACGCACATCTAAACCAGTTGCAACGTAGATGACGCGACCACCGATATTCTTGGCATGCCCACCAATTCTCTCAAGCGCTCGTACGCCCAAAACTACATCAATAAAATGACCAATCGTTCTAGCATCTTCCAAGACGAAAGTCATGAGATGTCTCAAGGATGTTCTAAATTCTCCATCGAGCTCCATATCTAGGCGAATCACTTCACACGCTTTCTTTACATCCCTTTGATCAAACGCATCAAGTGATTCCTGTAACATTCTTTCTACCAAACGAGCCGTACCCGACATTCCTTGCAATAACTGATAATTCGGCGCACTCGAATCAGTTTCAAAAAAATGAATGGTTAGGCGGGCTATTTTTATTGCTTCATCCCCAACACGTTCGAGATCACCGATTATTTTACCGATAGAAATGATCTCTCTAAGATCAGATGCCATCGGTTGACGCCTCGCTAGAATCTGCTCAATTGCGCTTTCAACTTGATTATCAACCGCATTTACTTTTGAATCTCGGGCAATGACTGACCTTGCTGCATTTGCGTCCTCATCTTGCAAAGTTCTTACAGCACGACGAATCTGATCACGAACTAGACCTCCCGCTTTCAGAACCATATCATGCAGCTCCTGCATTTCTTCATCAAATCGTTTTACAATGTGACCTTCTTTTGGATCAACCAAAATGTGTCTCCTATAAAAAATAATTAGCCGAATCGACCTGTAATGTAATCTTCTGTAAGTTGATGACGAGGGCTAGTAAAAATCAGCTCAGTCTCACCGACTTCTATCAAATTTCCCAAGTGAAAATAAGCGGTGCGTTGAGATACTCGTGCTGCCTGTTGCATTGAATGAGTCACAATTGCAATTGCATAATTATGACGCAATTCATCGATTAATTCTTCAATTCGCGCGGTGGCAATTGGATCTAGTGCAGAGCATGGCTCATCCATTAATATTACTTCAGGACTCACTGCAATCGCTCGCGCAATACACAGTCGCTGCTGTTGCCCACCAGATAATCCAGTGCCGGGCTCACTCATCCGGTCAACAACTTCTTTCCACAAACCTGCTCTTTTTAACGAAGTCTCAACGATCTCATCCAAGTGATCACGGTTATCTGCCAACCCATGAATTCTTGGTCCATAAGCGACGTTCTCATAAATCGACTTGGGGAAAGGATTCGGCTTCTGAAATACCATCCCGACCCTAGAGCGTAACAACACCACATCAACATCTTTCTTATTGATATCCTCGCCATCCATTTCTATTGTGCCGGTGACACGACAGGCTGGAATAGTGTCGTTCATCCGATTAAGGCAACGAATTAAAGTCGACTTTCCGCAACCAGACGGTCCAATCATTGCGATCACTTCGTGCTTACCTACATCAAGAGAAACATCGAAAATTGCTTGGCTCTCGCCATAGAAAACATTCAGATTTCGGCATTTCATCCTAGGTGTTTGGCTTTCATACATGCCAACTGTACCCCGATGCTCACGAGGATAAGCACTGCTAAGAACACTATCAATTTCTTTTTGTTCTTTATTTTCTAGAGATGAGTGGTTCGTAGTCATAAATATTAGAATCTCTAGTTATATGTTGCCATACTATTACATTGTTCACCAGCGTTGCTCGAATTTGCTTCGCAAAAACACCGCAAGAGAATTCATTGTAATCAAAAATAGCAGTAGGACCATGATTGCTGCTGAACTCTTCTCCACAAAAGCTCGCTCTGGGCTGTCTAGCCATAGATAAATTTGGACGGGTAGAGCTGTTGAAGGGTCAGTGAAGCTCCCTGGGATGTCGACGATAAAAGCAACCATACCGATCATTAATAGAGGCGCAGTTTCACCTAGTGCGCGAGACATACCAATAATAGTACCAGTTAACATGCCAGGCACCGCCAATGGCAAAATATGATCAAATGTTGCTTGTACTCTTGAGGCGCCCATACTAAGAGCCGCTTCTCGGATTGATGGCGGAACTGATTGTAAAGCAGCACGACCTGCAATAATTACAACCGGCAACGTCATCAGAGTGAGCACTAAACCACCAACAATCGGTGCAGATCGAGGTAGATGGAAGAAATTTAAAAACACGGCTAGCCCGAGCAATCCAAAAACGATGGATGGCACAGCCGCAAGGTTGTTTATATTTATCTCGATTAGGTCTGTCCATCGATTCTTTGGTGCGAATTCTTCTAGATAGATTGCGGTAGCCATTCCCACTGGGAAAGATAACAAAAGAGTCACAATTAAGGTCAACAATGACCCAACGAGAGCGCCGCCAATACCTGCAAGCTCTGGCTCCCTTGAATCTCCGGAATTAAAAAATATCCAGTTAAAACGCTTCTTTACGCGCCCCTCTGAAGTCAGCTTGTCTATCCACGCTATTTGTTGATCTGTTACCCTACGTTGACTCTCCGGTACTGAACGATCAATGTGGCCTTTGTTGAGCATGTCGATATCATCATCAGCAGGAAACCACAATTCTATTTTTGATCCAATAAGGCTTGGATCAGATAAGACAGTATCTCGCAAATAATAAGCACTACTTGGGCTTAGTAAACTATAGAGTGCCCGCTTGTCCCGCCGTTTTGTTACTTCTGGAAATTCACCACGGATACTGGCTTTCACTATCGAACCATAATCTAAATTTCTTAACGTTTCTTTGTTGTTTGTACCTTCAGAATCAAGAACTGATTCCTCCAAGACGATTGAAAGTTGCACATACGTTTGCTGGAATGCGCTGTAACCTTTGCTCACGATACTGAAAAAAAGAAAAATCAAAGCAAGAAGACCCAATAAAATAGATCCAAAGCCAAACATTTGAAAACGTCGCTCACTCCGATAACGTTTATCTAATCCACTTCTAATCTTTTCTGTAACCTCAGAACCTGAAGTCTGCGAAATGTTAAGTTGTTGCTTATTCATATTGCTCTCGGTAACGACGAACCACACGCAGTGCAATAACATTAAGAAAAAGAGTAACAAGAAATAACATCAATCCAAGAGCAAATGCAGCTAACGTCTTAGCACTATCAAATTCTTGATCTCCAATGAGTAAAGTAACAATCTGTACAGTGACTGTGGTCATTGCCTCCAATGGATTCGCAGTTAAATTTGCCGCCAAACCAGCGGCCATAACAACTATCATGGTCTCACCAATGGCGCGCGACACAGCAAGGAGAATCGCACCAACAATACCCGGCAGAGCAGCAGGGAAAATGACGCGACGCACTGTTTCCGATCGGGTCGCTCCAAGACCCAAAGATCCATCTCTTAGCGCCTGTGGAACAGCATTGATAACATCATCCGACAAAGAAGATACGAATGGAATGATCATTACACCCATAACAACTCCTGCGGCCAATGCGCTTTCAGACGATACACTTATTCCAATTGAATCCCCCAAGCCACGAAGAAAAGGCGCAACCGTAAGGGCAGCGAAAAAACCATAAACTACCGTTGGAACACCAGCCAATATTTCCAGTATCGGTTTCGCAAACATACGAAAACGTGGAGTAGCATATTCAGAAAGATAAATTGCTGACAATAATCCGATCGGAACCGCTACTAACATCGCGATCAATGTGATCATCAGAGTTCCAGTAAAAACTGGAATTGCACCAAATGCTCCAGAAGATCCTACCTGATCTTCTCGAATTGCTAGCTGAGGCGACCACTGGGTACCAAAAAAGAATTCTGTTAAAGGTACCAAACGAAAAAATCGTATTGATTCAAACAAAACAGATAAGACTATGCCTATAGTTGTAAAGATCGCTACCGTAGAACAAAAAATTAGTGCTGCCTTAAGCGCTCTTTCGACCGTCACGCGCGCGGCTTGATCAATACGAATTCTGCGCATCGCAATTGTTCCAAATAATACTGCAATGATCAACGTCACCACCGCTAAAGCTGCCTGGTTAATTATCTCAAAACGCTTGTAATGCTCCGCGGCTTGCTGAGCTGATTCATTTGAGCGACCAGCAAATGCATTACCATCAACTAAATTTCGAACGTCAGCTACAAAAAGGCCCAATTCAGCCTGAGACATCTCACGACCTACCTCTGGCAGCAAAGAGAGAGTTATATGGGTAATTACTGTGCCATCAAGCGCTAACCAAACACACAAGACAACGATGGCTGGCAAGCCACTCCATAGCAACGCATACACACCATAGTAGTTTGGTCGAGATTTGAGGTTACGAGATCGACCTCCTGCTAACAGAAGTGCCTTGCGTTTTCCCAGGAAATAGTAAAAAGTCGATCCTAGCAACAATATTAATAACAATGCCCAAATCATGGGAGACAACTGTTCCTGTAAAAATACAAATGACGCCTGTTTTCAAGCGCCATTTGCTGTTTCCGTGAAACCACCCTGAGAAATGTAAAAATTATCATAAATCAGGCATATTCGAGAGCCCAACTGCGTCAGAGAAAAATTTGGCTCGCTCTTCATTTTGCATTGGGATAAGGCCCTTATCGGTCAAATACCCTTCATCGCCCCATGCGGCCTCACTAGCGAATTCTTTGAGAAATTCTTCTATACCAACGATTACTCCAACATGAGCTTTCTTCACGTAGAAATAAAGAGGTCGGGAAACAGGGTATTCTCCCGCAGCAATCGCATCAAATTCAGGTGCAACACCATCCACTAAAGAGCCCTGAACCTTATCGGTATTTTGATCAAGAAAACTAAAACCAAAAACCCCCAAGGCATCCGGATTTGCAACCAATTTCTGAACTATCAAATTGTCGTTTTCACCAGCCTCTACATACGCACCATCCTCTCGTATAGTGTGGCAAAGTGCCTTATAGGCGTTTTTGTCAGTGCCCTTCATCGCTTTAATCCATCCGATCTTCTTGCATCCACCTTCAAGAGCCAATTCTGCGAATGCGTCACGAGTACCAGATGTTGGTGGCGGCCCAAGCACCTCAATGGCGACAGCCGGTAATAACACATTCACGTCCTTCCAGGTCTTATAGGGATTCTCCACCAATGATTCACTGCCATCTGGATTGGGGACATTTTTAGCCAAAGCGAGAAAAATATCCTTGCGTGTTAATTCAAACTGAGCTGCTTGCTTGGAGTTTGCAATTGCGATTCCATCATAGCCGATTTTTATTTCAACAATATCGGTAATTCCTGCTGCAAAACATTTCTCCTGTTCTGATTTCTTCATTCGACGAGAAGCATTCGTTATATCAGGATAAGAAATACCAATCCCTGAGCAAAATAATTTCATTCCCCCGCCCGACCCGGTTGACTCAATAGTAGGTGTTCTATAATCAGTTTTATTTCCAAAAGCCTCAGCAACAACTGTCGAAAACGGATAAACCGTAGAGGATCCAACGATACTGATGTAATCACGGGCAAAAGCTGTTGACATCGGTAACGATAAACCTAACAAAAAAGAGGCCATAAGCCATTTCTGGCACTTCATAGTCTTCACTCCTTTTATTGATCTGAGTTTTCAATTAGTGACGAGCCGGCCAACTGTTATCGCAGGACTCATCACCTTTTTATGTCAAAGGCATCTGATTGGCCAATTTGACGGGGCTCAGACTAAATATCGTCGTTTACTAGACTATTAAATAAATATTACAGAATTATTACAATTCACTAATCGGGAAGGATTTCTAGTTGGGTGGTCTCATGCTCAATGCATGATAGAGGGAAAAAACAGGTAAATGTGCTCCCGGAGGCTGGTTTTGAGGTTATCGAAAGCTCTCCACCCAAGGTTTCCATGACGTTTTTTACAATAGCCAAACCTAAACCGGTACCGCCTGACGCTCGAGACTCAGCTACATTCGCACGGTAAAAGCGTTCTGTAATGCGCGACAGGTGTTCGGCTTCGATACCAATCCCATTGTCACGGACCGCAAAATAAGCACCTGTATCATCTATCCACCACATAAGGTCAATCGTACCCTCAGCTGGTGTGTAACGGATCGCATTCGATACTAGGTTTGTCACCAAACTACGCAAATCTTCTGAATTGGCATGTATTTTATAACCGGAAACTGTATCAAGAATAAAGTTGTGCTGTTTTACTCCGCTAAGAATCTTTGCTTCAACTAAAACCTCTTTTAAAAGAGACTCCATAGAAACAATCTGAACATCATGACTAAATGACTGATCCAATCTTGACAAAGTCAACATATCTTCCACCAAAACCTTTATCCGGACTGTTTGCAGATGCATTTGACCTAACACATCTGAAAGATTGTCTTTAACGGACTCCGGGTTGTCCATCATTGTTTCAAGATATCCATGAACTACAGTGAGTGGCGTCCTAAGTTCATGAGAGGCATTCGCAACAAAATCGCGACGGACCTGCTCTAAGTGTTTTATCCGGGTTACATCCCGAGCTTGTAAAATTAATCTATCTCTACCGTAGGGAGTGAGTCGAAGCGATAAAAGAGCATCTTCGGAAGTAGGAGAACGTAATTCAATCGAGTCATCATCTTCATAATTGGACACAAAATTCTCAAATTCTTTTCCATTAAATAATGACTTTAAAGGTTTATTGCGGTCTATAGATCTAGACAATCCAAGTAATTCCGAAGCTGCTGGATTCCACCAATCAATTCGGTTCTGTCGATCAACTAAAACAATAGCATCTGACATCACTGATAATGAATCACGAAAGCCTCTTACAGCTGTGGCCATTCGTAATTTTCGTTTTGCCACGCGACCTTTATATCTAGCAACACTTAGTTCGAGGCGATTTACAAGGCTTCTATTGTTTCGAACAATAGTAAACCAACGTCGTGCAAATGGAGTTAAATAAAATAACTTTCTATCTAGTCCCACCTCTGTACTGGCATCATAGACTATCAAACCAAACTGCAGAAAATACACAAAAACAAGTAATAAGCATCCAAAAAAAAGAAATTCAAACAGAAAACCGAATATCAGGCCTAAAATTCCTGACGCAAGAATCGCTAACAAAACTACGCTAAATTCAGAATACCAAAGGTTCTTTAAATTCTTCACGCAGCGTGTTGCGAAAATCTATAGCCAACACCTCTGATCGTTTGGAGCATTTTGTCGTACTGTTCTAGCTCTAGTACTTTGCGTAGCCTTCTTACATAGACGTCGACGGTTCGCTCTTCAACATAAGAATTCGTCCCCCAAACCCAGTCTAGCAATTGGCTTCGGCTATACACACGATCTTGGTGCGTCATAAAAAAATGAAGAAGTCGAAACTCTGTAGGGCCCATTTCTACTAGTTCTTCTTCAATTGTCACTCGATGAGTTGTGGGATCTAACATGAGCCCTCTAATTCCAACTGGCTCATCATTTTTGTGTGGAACAGCGCGTCGCAATACAGCTCGGATGCGAGCTACGAGCTCACGTGGCGAAAAAGGTTTTGTAACATAATCATCAGCACCGCTATCTAGGCCCCTGACCATATCTTCCTCTTCACCTTTTGCAGTTATCATGATAATTGGCAAGTTACTGGTTTCTTGTACTTCCTTTAATTTCCGAGCCAAATCCACTCCACTCATACCTGGCAACATCCAATCCAACAAAATTAAGCTAGGCGACCTATCATGTATTAGCCTAAGGGCCTGCTCCGCGTTTTCCGCCTCTAGGATATCAAAATGCTTCTGCTGTAAGACAAACCGCAACATCTCGCGAATCGCTTGGTCATCTTCTACAACTAAAATCTTTGGAGACAAAATAAACTCCCATTCGATTTAATTCTAAAAAAGTTATTTAATCAAACGATTGTTTCAATTTCATTACACAAATTCTAACGCATAATTGATTCCCATGAACAAAACACAACTTTCCACAAATTGTACAATTGTTTCCGTAATATTGCTGTCATATAAAAGCTCTATGATTTAACACGTTATTACATTAGATTTTTATATTTCTACAAACTGATAAAACACTTAATGGGGAAGTTTTTTTAACGTATGAGTGCCATTTTTCGTACCACAACGATAGTGAATTAATGCAAAACAAGAAATACAATACTTTATTCCTATGCACGGGAAATTCTGCTCGTAGCATATTAGCGGAAGCAATATTAACGAGAGTTGGCAGTAAACAATTCTCTGCATACAGTGCGGGCAGTGATCCAGCGGACATGGTAAATCCTTTTGCAATCACATTACTTAAGACAAAAGATTATCCTACAGGTAATCTTCGTTCAAAATCCTGGGACGAATTCTCAATGCCCAATGAACTCAAACTAGATTTAGTAATTACGGTCTGTGACAATGCTGCCGGCGAGATATGCCCTGTATGGTACGGAGAACCAACACGAGTTCATTGGAGTATTCCTGATCCAGCAACTGTTTTGGGTAATGACGATAAAAAAATGGCAACCTTCGAAAAAGTATTTGATTTACTGCAAACAAGAATCTCAGCACTAGTTAACCTTCCGATTTTGGAAATTTCCCACTCTGAACTAACCGATGCACTAAACAAGCTAACTTAGGTGAAAAGCTCGAATTGATATCCGATTGCGAGACACTGACGATTTCTTAATGAACAATTTGAAATTTAGTTTAAATTTGTTCAATTTTGGAGCAAAGGTTAACTCTAGCGGGAACCGCTACATCTGCTTAATTCCGGCGCAATATTTGGTCAAATCTGTTGTATTTACGCACAATATGTTGTTTCCGGTGCTAATATCAAACACAACATCTTGACGTTTTTGGTATATCAGGATATTCTTCCGTTCCCCATATACACCTAGAGAGGTGAAACAAAAGTGCACTTTATAGACTCAATTCGTCGCTGGGTAGGTTCAATTGCGGAGTTGGGCATTTCGATAATTGCCCTCGGCGTAATTCTGCAAATTCTCTTCGGAGATGACTCAGGCGCTATCCCATTCCTACCGATGGATATACTGGGAAGTGTAGTTGGATTTGTACAGACTCTAGGCAGTGAAGGACTGGTTGGCTTAGTTGCCTTAGGTATCTTGTGGTGGGCCTATAGTAAACGCGCCTAACCTTGTTCTTATAGTCGTAACATGAAAAGGAGCCATAATGGCTCCTTTTCGTTTTTTTGGGCAATCTTGCAGGTGCTGCATTTTTAGACTTTTAAAATATTTAAAAAAATCGCCGCTAGAGTGAATGTCATTGATTCCTCTTTCATATTTAAGAAACGACGTTCACAAGACATTCACCAAAGATACGAAACGATAGTCTTTACAGACTATTACTTTTGTTACAAAAACCACACTAGAACCAATCGAGCTGAATTTACCCATGAACAATCAATTACAGCAATCTTTGGTAGCGATCGCTCTATTAGCCACTGTTTCTCCCTATTGCTTTGCGGATATCGACTTTATAGTAACCGGAATTCAGCATGACAAAGGATCCATCGATATCAGAATTTTTCGCGATGCGGAAAGTTGGCTAAAAAATGATCAAATTTTAGAACACATCATAATCCCAGCAAAAAAGGGGGATGTATCTGTTACTCTAAAGAATTTTAAGGGTGGAAAACTAGCGGCAAGTGTTTATCATGATGAAAATGGAGATGGGAAACTGAATACGGGTCTTTTTTGGCAACCAAAAGAAGGTTTTGCGTTCAGTAACAATTATAAACCTCGTGCGATGCCTCAATTCTCAAAAGCGGCTATCCAAATTTCTGATGGTGAAAATATCTCTGTCCGTCTTAACTACTAATTATTCATCGCCACTAAACTATCGGAATGACTTTTCCATCAAGAGAAAACAGGAAGAATGAAATTAATAATTAACAACCAAACCTATGATGTAGACCAAAAAGATAAGGGCAGAAAATTACTTTGGTTTCTGCGTGATGACTTGGGACTAGTCGGTACCCGCTTTGGATGTGGAGTTGGGATATGTGGTGCCTGCACTGTCCTAATTGATGGTGAACCTACTCGAAGCTGTATCACAACCTTAAAATCGGCCACAAATGGCAAGAAAGTCCGTACTGTTGAGGGTTTAAAGAATAAGAACACTTTACACCCCGTGCAAAAGGCCTTCATTAGTGAGCAGGTACCTCAGTGCGGTTGGTGTATGTCAGGCCAAATGCTAGCAGCAGTCGCTCTTCTGGATAAATTCCCAAAACCGACAAAAAAACAAATTAAAGCTGCGCTCACAAAAAATTATTGTCGTTGCGGTTGTTATTCCCGCCTAAGTCGTGCCGTAGAAATAGCAAGTAACTACCCTCAAATATAGACATAAATGAAGCGGGGACGACGAAACTTCCTGATCGCTGGAGCAGTTATCAGCGGTAGCCTTGCAGCAGGACTACAATTTGGGCTACCATTTGCAAGACGTCAGATATTTAATTTTTTAGCAGATGGACAGCCGCCTGGCGGAGGAGTTGGCGAAGAACCAACTCTTTGGTTAAAACTAACTAAACAAAATCATTTGAGAGTCTATGTTCCAAAAGTTGAAATGGGACAAGGTATCCATACTGCTTTGGGTCAAATTGCGGCGGAAGAGTTAGAACTTCCCTGGGACTCAGTCCGTGTATTTCAGGCTAGCACCCTTTCAGGACCTGTTGATAGTTTTGGTACCGGTGGTAGCGCGAGTGTCAGTGGGCTATATACGCCACTTCGTCAATTAGCCGCAAACTACAGGACGATGCTAGAAGAAGCTGCTGCAGATATCTTAAATGATATAGTGTACTTTGAGGCTGGTATTTTCCGAAACTCAAGTGGCTTAAGTATGTCATTAGGCGAAGCTTCGCGATTAGATCGTGAATGGATAATGCCAGAAAACAATACAGCGTTGAAGCCAACGTCTAAATTTACACTGATTGGAAAATCCGTACCCAGACTAGATTTGAGAGACATACTAACTGCAAGCCCACGATACGCGTATGACGCACGATCCAGCAGTAATCAAACTTACTATGGTGCCGTTGCTCGAGCTCCAATGATTGGAGCTATACAGCAGACAGTAGATAGCAAAACAGTAGAAAAGATGACGGACGTTGTAAAGGTAGTTATTAAGGATAATTTTGCAGGTGTCATCGCGACAACGAGAGAAGCCGCGTGGCTTGCAGCAGATGCGCTGAATGTAACCTGGACAATACCTGACAGCCCAGTCAATCAAGAAAGCATTCAAGCCATGTTCGAGCCAATTGCAAATGGTGCGATAACTTTGAGGAAACAAGGAAGCTTCGAACACCTTGAATCGGATGACATAATCGAATCAAAATATTCAACACCCTTTGCATCAACGGCCCCGCTAGAGCCTCAATCCTCCTTTGCAGAAATAGGAAATGACGAAATCCTGCATGTTAAAGCGCCAACCCAATTCCCTAATGCAACAGCAAAAAAAATTGCTGAGGAGCTTGATATTGAAAGCTCAAAGATAGATGTGCTGCCTACTTATCTTGGTGGTGGATTTGGCCGGCGTTCAGTAACGGAATCAGCTATCGAAGCATCAATTCTCGCATATTCTAGCGGTTTACCGGTGCATGTTGGCTGGAGGCGTGAAGATGAATTCAGGCATGATCTTTTCCGCCCTGCTACCAAGCATGTACTACGAGGTAAGCTCAAACAAAACAAAATTCACTTTTTCAACCATCTGCAAGCCAGTGGTGATGTTCTCCTTTCAAGCCTACCATCTATCGCCGGAACAATACTCGGCTCAGATTTTGCAGCAACTCGAGGTATTAATCCCCACTATGAAATCGAAAACATTCACTTGCAAGCGAAACGTGTGCAACTACCTGTTCCTACAGCTTCATGGAGAGGGCTCGGTTTACTAGCAAACACGTTTGCTATGGAGTGTTTTGTTGATGAGCTTGCGATTTTAGCAAATCAAGATCCTGTTAGATTTAGACTGCAACACTTGTCTGGCAAAAAATATGAGCGGATAAGAAATGTGCTAATTCGCGTTACGGAAATTAGCGACTGGAAACAGCAAAAAGCAAATGGTATACCTCTTGGAATAGCGTGCTGTAATGACTATGGAACAGTAGTCGCAGTAGTTGCCGAAATTGATATCATCAATAATGCTATAGATGTTCGTCGGATTTGGGCTGCCATGGACTGTGGACAAGTCATTAACCCTAATGGCGCTATCAATCAAGTAGAAGGTAACATCGTGTGGGGGGTGGGATCCACACTTCAAGAAGAGGTGATATTTGAAAATGGAAATGCTACGGCTAGAAACTTTGATAATTATCCTCTCCTAAGGTTAGAACAAACTCCTATAATCGAAGTCACACTATTGCCTAGTAATCTTCCGCCGCAGGGCGTAGGTGAGCCTGCTATTGGTCCAGTACCCGCCGCAATTGCAAATGCGGTATATAAAAAAACAGGCAAACGATTGCGTTCATTGCCGCTTAAACTTTGATATGAATAGATCTGATAACCGCAAGTTGATATCAATTGGCGTTATGTTTGCGATAGGAACAACCCTAGTAATTGCACTAACGGCTGATAGACTTCTTACGTTTGATATTGTTGGACCCACTATTCCATTCGCGTATCCCTGGAGATTAGTTGAGTACAGTGCTCTTGCGCAGGTTTCAGCGTGGACTGGTTATGCTCTCCATAACCTTCTTGTTTGGCTAATTATCTACTTCGCACGGCGTGCTAAATCAAGCTTTCAAACTGAATTCAAATGGTATAACTGGGCAATGTTAGCAGTGAATAGCAGCTTTATCGGGCTGCATATTCTGCAAACACATCTTTTCTATGATGGGCTTGCTCAAGATGTGCCAGAAATCACCGCCCTCGCTTCCGTTGCTCTCATGCTTATGATCGTCTTGATTCTCGAAGCTCCTCGACGAGGCCTTGCATTTGGGAAAAGAGTTAGATTTGATCGCAAATTCATGAAAATTGTTCGTGAGTACCATGGATATTTCTTCTCATGGGCAATCATTTATACATTTTGGTATCATCCCGCCGAATCGACGATTGGGCATCTGGCTGGTTTCTTCTATATGTTCATGCTATTTTGGCAATCGATTCTTATCTTTAATCGAACCCATATAAATCGATGGTGGACAATTACTCTGGAAACTTTAGTCATTCCTCACGGAGTGCTAGTCGCTATCACCCAACCCGCTAACATGTGGCGCATGTTTGGCTTTGGCTTTGCTGCTATATTTATTATTACGCAGATGCATGGCTTAAACTTAAGTTATAGATTGCGAACACTTATGGTTACAATTTTTATAATTTCCGTCCTAATCGCCTATAGTATGGGAAATCAATTGCATATGCTTCATGAAGTGGTGCGTATTCCAATCATTGAATATGGTGTAGTTGCTCTTCTATATGGAATGTTTCTAATTGGAAGTAAACTGATTAGCCAAAAAACACCTGATTGAGTGTGATTGCTAAAGTAAGACAGGCATGACATAAAATGTCATGCTAAGTAATAATGGTCAAATTCTAGGAACTTTTAGCCATGAAAACTATCAAAACAGACGTCACGATAGTAGGAGCTGGTCCTGCAGGCTTATTTTCAGTTTTCGAGCTTGGTCTTCTTGGTTTAAATGCTCATGTGATCGATTCCCTGGCAGAGGTCGGCGGTCAATGCAGCGCGCTGTATCCCGATAAACCGATCTATGATATACCAGCGATACCTCGAATCAACGCGCAAGATTTAATTGATCAATTAGTTACTCAAGCAGCGCCATTTAACCCTACTTACCATCTAAATCAACAAGTCACTCACCTAGAACAACTTGAAGATAGGTCCTTCATTCTTAAAACAAGTTTAGGTATTGTTTTCTACACCAAAACCGTAATCCTGGCAGCAGGCCTTGGCTCCTTTCGAGAACGGCCTCTCCGCCTCCCAGGAATTGAAAAATTCGTCGAAACGAACCTACATTATTCTGTTAAAGATATAAATCAGTTCAAAGGCCGAAAAATTGTAATACTTGGAGGTGGGGATTCTGCAATTGACTGGGCATTGTCACTTTCTAGGTTATCTTCTAGCCTTACTCTGGTGCATCGTCGAGAGGAATTTAGAGCAACTCCTTCTTCAGTTGAGCAGATGAAAAAACTTGCGAATAAGTCTGGGGCTAATGTACGGTATATGATTGGGAGAGTCACCGACTATGCGCATACTAGTGGACACATAGTTTCAATCGATGTAAAAGCGTTTGGTGAAGATTCTGAGAAAAAAGAGAGAGTTAGCCTAGATGATCTGTTGGTATTTTATGGTTTGACTCCTGATCTTGGACCGATTTCTGATTGGGGATTGAACCTTGATAAGCGACATATAGACGCTGATCCCGAAACTTTCGAAACAAACATTTCCGGTATTTTTGCAATCGGTGATATTAATTCCTATCCAGGCAAAAAAAAATTGATACTTTGTGGTTTCCACGAGGCCGCATTAGCCGCTTATTCGATACAAAAATACCTTGACCCCAACACTAAACAAAGAGTTCAATATACAACGACCAGTAGCCTCCTGCATAAACGACTTGGCGTAACAAAAAATTAGCAATAATTCAATAAAATAGCTTTTTATCAAAGCCAGGAGCTCAGTAATGGTAACGTAAGCTATCAATAATCGACAAGTCATTGATGGTATAGCACGTGGCAGGACGAATATCCTGATCTATATCAATAAAATATATGACATTAAATAATGAGGTTCCATTAATCGAACGCATTAGTCGTTGGCCAAATTGCGAAAAGGCCTTAGCTTTTGTGCTAAAGACATGGGGTTCGTCACCGCGACCAGTTGGGAGTATGATGGCTATCAATGATTCGGGTAAATTTGAGGGATCGTTGTCGGGTGGGTGTGTCGAAAATTCGGTTATCCAGGAAGCTAATGAGGTAATCCGGTCTAGTATTCCAAAGCGACTTTCTTACGGAATCTCCGATGACGAAGCTTGGGCTGTTGGGCTCCCATGTGGAGGCATTATTGAAGTACTGATCGTAAAAGTTAATAAATCTGACTTAGAGAAATTAGCAGGAGATATGATCCCAATCACTTTGTTGGCGAATACTGTTACCGGTGGCATAGGATTTTGCACAGAAACCAAATGGCTCAGCACGAGTCCACCAAATCAAAAACTATGGGAGCATGCAAAAGAGGTATCGAAAATTAGTAAATCAACAATAGTCACTGTGGAAGATATTGAATATTTTATACGGCCATTTATACTGCCCTGGCGCCTTATCTTGATAGGAGCAGTTCATATCGCACAACCTCTATCTACAATCGCAACTGCTGCAGGATTCGATGTAACAATCATTGATCCGAGAACTAACTATGCTAATACAGATCGTTTCCCAAATGTAAAGTTACTTGCTAAATGGCCTGATACTGCACTTAACTCCTTGCAATTAGATTATCAAAGTGCAGTAGTGACGTTATCTCATGACTTAAAAATTGACGACGAAGCTCTAGAAATAGCAGTTAAATCACCTGCATTTTATATCGGTGCCCTCGGAAGTCAGCATAATCACTCCAACAGAATAAGGCGTTTAAGTGATAAAGGCTATGACACAAATGAATTAGATCGAATTCACGGTCCCGTAGGCCTTGATATTGGGGGTAATGATCCAAGCGACATCGCTGTATCAATTCTTGCTCAAATCATATGTGAACGAAACGGTCAACAAAATAGTGTCAAAAATAATTGATACTGTAGTTCTTGCGGCTGGTTGCTCTGCTCGTACCGGCAACAAAAATAAGCTATTACTAAATTTTAGGAATAAAACTCTAGCATCATATGCTATTAATGCTGCGCTCAACTCAAAAAGCAACTGTGTTCATATAGTGACAGGATACCAAAACCACAGGCTAGTCACCACTTTTGAAAACACAGCTGTCCACTTTATTTATAACCCACAATATAGGGATGGCATAGCTAGTTCAATTAGTCGAGCCGTGCAAGAACTATATCAAAAAGTTGATGGATTGATATTCAGTTTAGCTGATATGCCTTGGGTAACATCAAATCATTTCGACATGCTAATTGATGCATTCAATGAAAATAAAGTCTGCGCAATGCACTACTTGGGGCAACGAGGGCACCCGATTCTGTTTCCAAGAAATTGGTTTGATGATTTGACGAAACTAAGGGGGGATAAAGGCGCTAAGAATCTTCTAGACGATGCTAATGAAAGCATAACCGTTGTGGAGGCAGAAAATAATTCAATTCTTCGAGATATTGATCGTCTAGAAGATTTTATCTAGAAAAATATTTGTTGAAAAGTATGGTTTTTTGAATCACATCGTCAGATCTCTCACCCACAGTCCAATCTTCCGGCTCAAACTCAGCAATTTTCGTAGTGAAATGCACCTTGGCATTCATTTAAAAACCTTGCCCAACCAAGCCTTCCAAATAGGTTGCGTCATAAACTGAGTGTGAAACTTTCATCCAGTTACAGAATTTTGTATGGCTGCAGCCTATCGAATTTAGGTTTTCAATTCTACCAACAACATAGATAACGCCGACTGTTTCGGTGCCGACAATTCTTCGCGATGAGGTGATCCCTAAAACTCCAAACGTCCCAAGCAATTGATTATTAAGTCTCCTACTATAACCATGAGTATTATCTTTAATAAGTGACAGGTTGTATTTCTCGCAAAACGATGTGTATTTTATGAATCAGGGATGAACAATTATGAGCATTAGGTTAACATTACTTCAAAAGGTTTTAGGTAAGCTATTTATCCAATGGTAAATCTTGCTGTCACCATAGCTGGGGTAAAATTTAATAACCCGATCCTGTTGGCATCAGGGATACTGGATTCAACCCCTGGTATCCTTAGGCGAATGTCACAGAGCGGTGCAGCTGGTCTGATCACCAAATCAATTTCTCTTGATGGAAGGCCCGGCTATCCTGGCCCTACTACTGTCGAAATCACCCCTGGCACCTGGATTAACGCTATGGGTCTGCCAAATCCAGGATTAGAGGACTTTCTGGAGGAATTTCCGCTTACCTCGCTCAAATTACCAATAATACCGAATATAGTCGCTGAAACACCTAAAGAGTTCGAAAAACTCGCTATAGCAATGGCCGCTGCCGGCGCGAAAATTGTTGAAATAAATCTAAGCTGCCCTCATCCGAAAGCAGGGTATGTTGGCACCCTCACCGGTCAAGATCCCGAAGCTGCCGCAGAAGTCGTGGAAGCAGTCGCTAGACATATACCGGTGATTGCAAAACTAACTCCCAACGTAACCAATATAGGAACTGTTGCAGTTGCCTGTGCCAAAGCTGGGGCAACTGCCATCAGCGCTATTAATACACTCGCAGCAATAGATGTTGATCCAGAACTTGAAAGGCCTCTTCTTGGCAATAGCTTTGGAGGTTTATCTGGATCAGCGATCCGTCCGATTGGACTAAGAAAAGTACTTGAGATAGTTCAAGCGCTTCATACACAAGACCTTGATGTACCTGTTATGGGGATCGGCGGGATATCCAATGCAGATGACGTAATTCGATACCTACTTTGCGGGGCACATATGATACAAATTGGGACTTGTCTAACAGGAAATCCAGAAAAAATGACTAATATTAAGGATGATCTCGAACAATGGATGAACCGTAAAGGTTACCGTGAACTTTGCGATTTTAGAGGTCGAATCCTGAGCTGGTTTACATGAAATACCCCTACCCCGCAGAAATTATTGAAGTAACTAGCTCAACTACTGTAGGTCATGCGATATGGCTAAAACCTAAAAAACCTTGGGATCTTATTCCTACGCCTGGACAATTTACGATGGTATGGTTGCCCCATCCTCCAAAAACCTATGATAGAGATGTCTGTAACTCAATACCTATGTCTATCGCAGGTTGGGATGACGGATGTATTCGAATAACAGTCAAAAACTTGGGTCCCACATCTGGGGCAATTCTGGATTGTCAACCTGGTGATTACTTAGGCTTAACGGGTCCACTTGGCAATGGATTTTCGATTGAAGCTACTAGACCTTTATTGATGGGAGGTGGAGTTGGTGCCCCGCCCTTATTATTTCTAGCTGAGCTTTTTATCAAAAAAGGAATCACACCAACGATACTTCTCGGTGGTGCAAACAAGGATGAAATTTTTCACATTGATGATTTCCCTGGTATCGTTCATTTGGCTACAGATGATGGCTCAATCGGCTATCACGGGCGAGTTACTGAATTACTCGAGAAAGAGATGCCAGATCAACTGTACGCTTGTGGGCCTGAACTAATGCTGGCTACGGGGCTGAAGTGGGCGCTTAGGGAGCAAGTTCCAGCAGAACTATGCTTAGAACGGTATATGGCCTGTGGTATTGGTCTATGCGGAATTTGTTCATTGGATGAAGATTTAGTATGCCAGGATGGTCCAGTATTCTCAGGAGATAAACTTGCAAAATCAAAAGAATTTGGCATAAAACTGAGGGAGGCTGGCGGAAAGATCAAAGTACTATAAAGTCGAAAACCTGTTATTCACTTAAGCAATGGCATCTTTCAATTTCACAATATCAAGCTGCGCTAAGGTAGCTCCGGTTGCTACCAAGATCGCACCTGTAATTTGCCAACCGTTAACAGATCCTCCGAAAAAGATCATGATTAAAACGACGTAGAATGGAACAGCATTGCCATGCATTCCAGCGATAGTAACTCCAATTCGATCGGCACTCATCATCCAGAACACCATCGAAAATGCTACACCAAATATCAAAACTACTGACAACCAACGTTCCATGTCACTCCATGTTGGCATGATTGAAGTCAAACCGGTAAATTCAATTAAAGCTAGAAAAGGGAAAATTGCGATGCCGGCAATCACAGACATGAAGGCCATTCTAGGAAAGGCTGGAATCACACGAAGTTTAGTTACAGATACACGAGAAAACCAAACCCACAAAATTACAGCGATAATCATCAATATTTCTCCACCTTGAAATCCTAATTCTGTTTCTAGGTTAGAAACTGAAACCAAAACACCTCCAACAATTGCCATGATGATTGCAAAAGACAATCTAGGAGTAATTTTCTCTTCACCTCGAATCATGCCCATGACTGCCGAAACCAAAGGACCGGTAGTCGCAATGACAGCAATATTGACAGGATTCGAGTATTGAAACGCAAAATTCATAGATATTGTGCTCAACCCCAATCCTACAACTGCCGTTACACAAGCTCTTTTCAGTGGCCAATTTTTCCACCCTACAAAATTTGATTGAACAAGCACAGATATTAGAAACAAGACAAGCCCCGCACCAAAAATTCGCGTGGCCGCTAAAGTTAGAGGGTGCCATGTACCAAGAAGAACATCAGTGAGAGGATACGTCATTGCCCAGATAATCATACCTAGGAACGCAAAAACATTTCCTTGCACATACAGAGATTTTGCTTCGGCCTGCATGCTTTAATTTTTATTCCGATGTTTAATGATCTTTTCTGAACTAGGATCTTTTGAGAGCCATAACCCTCCAAGAATTAGAACTAAAGCTAGCGCATGATATAAAAAGAAGGTTTCATTCAGAAGTACGACTGCTAAAAATGCCGCTACAATCGGAATTAAATTTAAGAACATTCCTGTTCTGCTTGGGCCCATTAAATCAACACTTCTAAGATAGAACAGCTGCCCAAACATTGAGGCGCAGATAGCAATGTACGAAAGTACTAACCATCCAGTGACGGTGGGAAATTTTGCTTGTCCGGTTGCTATTTCATAGATTGCGAAAGGTGCCGAGAAAAAAGAGGCTACAAAACAAAAAATTGCAAATAGTATTATGCTCGGTATAGGTGGTTTGGTTCTAAGGCCAATGGTAAAACCAGACCATACCAAACAGGCCGTTATCATGAGAAGATCGCCTAAATTAAAACTAACATTTAATATCTCACTGGGCACCGCACCAGTCGCAACAGTAAAAACTCCCAGAAATCCTGTAAAAACTCCTCCAATTTGTAGCCACGTTATTCTTGCTCTATACACGAGGAAGGCTCCAATTAACACAAATATAGGTATGGAGCCCTGCAGAATACCTATATTTAAAGCTGTTGTTCTATGGCCTGATTCGTAAAACAAAAAATTGAATAGAACAAAGCCACTACAGCCCATCAAAATAAGGTAGGTTCGATGACCATACAAATTTTGCCAGGCATCCAATATTTGTTGTCGATAAAAAAGAGCGAACCCTAAAGAAACCAAAGTCCAGCGCCCAAACGTAACCTGATAAGGACTAATGTCATCAACTGCTATCCTTGCCGCTATTGTATTCCCACCCCAAAATAAGCACGTAAGCGACATGAGAATAACGGGCTGTTTCCAAGCCCATCGAAAAATATTCATTCTGCAGTTTTCATCATGTATTTATCCTTGAGTTGACTGCCTTCAAATCTAGATAGAGAATCCACATATGATGAGGAGACGCATTAGCCCTAATTCGGCTAGTCTTCCTGACCCTGGTACTAAAATTGGAAACGTTTTTCAGAGACAATGAACTTCGGTATCCGAGTATTCTCTACTCACTAAATGTAATTAGCAAGCGATAAGCATGCCAACTATCTCAGTAATCATCCCGACTTATAACCGAATAGACTTGATTGGGAGAGCATTATGTTCCGTATACGCTCAAAACGACCTAATTACCGAAGTGATTGTAGTTGACGATGGCTCTACCGACCGTACAGTATCACTCGTCAAAGCCAAATTTCCAAAGGTATTAGTAATATCTCAGGAGAGATGTGGCGTAAGTCATGCCCGAAATAGAGGAATAGAGGCAGCACAAGGTGAATGGTTAGCATTTCTAGACTCGGATGATAAATGGTTAAAAAACAAAATTCGATTGCAAATCGATACAATTCGAAAGGATCCAAAAACACGGTTTGTTCACAGTGACGAAATTTGGATTAGGCACGGGAAAAGAGTAAATCCTATGAAAAAACATAAAAAACAAGGGGGCTATATTTTTAAGGATTGCCTAAAACGATGCTTGATATCACCATCATCAACGATGTTGCATCGATCAATTTTTGAAGAATTCGGAGAATTCGATGAAAATCTCCAACTATGTGAAGATTATGATTTTTGGCTACGTATCACAGCGATACTTCCGGTTTCTTACATCCCAACGCCTTTAATACAAAAATATGGGGGACATTCAGATCAATTATCTCGATCGCAGTGGGGCATTGATAGATATCGTATCCAGTCATTAGAGAAAATTATCGCGTCTAGAATCTTAACACCGGAACAGATGCGTTGCACCTTAGATGAATTATTGATCAAACTCGATATTTATCTTAGAGGCGCACATCGAAGGCAGCGATTCACTGAAATAGAATCCTATGAAAGAAAAAAAACCTTTTATAAGAAGATGCAATTAAACTCTAAAATAGCCTGATATCAGTAAAACGAAAGGATTTTTTATGCGCATAGTGACCGCATTATTGGCTGAGGCAAAGCCCATAATAGAGCTATACAATTTAACTCCCATGGGTGGTAATCTGATATTCCCGATATATCAAAAAAATAACTATTTTCTCGTAGTTTCGGGCATTGGAAAAATCAACTCAGCGATAGCAACGACCTATCTACATTTGAAATCTGGCGAATCAAGAAATCAGCCATTTTTGAATATTGGCATTGCTGGCCATCATCGTCCAATCAAAGGAATGCCAGTAGTCGCAAATAAAATCACTGAAAAAAATTCAGGGGATACAAAATATCCGCCCCAGATAATCTTTGAATCACTACAACGAAGCCACTTGATTACTGTTGATAAACGAGAAAGTATGTATGAAACCGACGCTGCTTACGATATGGAAGGGTATGCTTTCTACATTAGTGCCTTACGGTACACTACTGCTGAACTGGCACAAAGCCTAAAAATCATTTCAGATCACCCAACATCTTCGGCTACAAAACTTGACGCAACTAAGATTGAAAATCTGATTCGTAACCGCCTTAACGAAATTGATCGGTTTGTTCAAATTTTGATAAAACTATCTCGTCTAGCTATGCCACAATTAATAGAGCCATCAGTTTTAGAAAATTTTTACACACGATGGCATTTTACAATAACTCAGAAACACCAACTAAAAAAAATTGTACGTCGATGGTTAGTGCTAACAAAAGAAGACAACCTAAGCGCCATGATCCCTATAGATTGCCCAAGCGCAAAAAAAGCGATAGAAACGCTTGAAAATAAACTCAACGCCAGATCGCTTTTTCTGCATCCAGATAAAATTTAGTTTAAGCATAAAAATCCTTAATGCGAATATGATAAAGACGGTATATATAGAAAATCGCGTATCGAATCATCCTCGAACGAAAGAGGTATTGTCGCGAATCCCGAATGCACAACAAATTCGCTGCGATAGCTATAAAGAGATTTTTAATCCTAAGAATCAAAATTTCCGTCTACAAAAAAAGCAACCGTCCCTAATAATTGCAAGTAAGACTGGGGAAAGGGTTCTATCAGCACCCGACGGTTATGGTATCGGGGGCAGATATAACTATTACTTTTCTCATATGCTGAATTGTATTTACGATTGCAGATATTGTTTTCTTCAGGGAATGTATCCTTCCGCTAATTATGTTCTGTTTATAAACTATGAGGATTTTTTTGACGCTATCGATAACACGACATCAGCCCTTCCAAAACAAAAAGTATGGTTTTTTTCCGGTTATGACTGCGACAGCCTAGCTCTAGACACAATCACAGATTTTGTCAGTATTTTGCTAGATTTCCTCCAATCTCGCCCAGAGGTACATGTTGAACTTCGCACAAAAAGTACTCAGATACGGGCCCTTTTATCAGGAACGCCTAATCCCAATGTCGTGGTAGCATTCAGCCTAAGTCCTACAAAAACAGCTGATCACTTTGAAGAAAAGACACCCTCCATAAATAAGCGTCTGGAATCAATGAAGCGTCTCGCTGAACATGGTTGGCTATTAGGGCTTCGATTTGACCCACTGATTTTTGATGATAGTTTCGAAGAAAGATACCGAGATCTATTCAGAGAAGTATTCCACATCCTCCCAATTAAGGCAATTCATTCGGTAACCTTAGGTGTTTTTCGTATGCCGAAACGTTTCTTTCAATCCATTGCTAATCTTTATCCAGAAGAACCACTTTTCGCAAGCCCTTTATCTAACCGATCGACATTAATCACCTATGACCCAAATTTGGAAAGACAATTGATTAATTTCTGTATGAGAGAATTGACCAATTATATTGAGCCCGAACGCGTGTTCTCATGCGAGAAAAAAAATGGAAAACAATTAGATAAAATTAGTTCAACTCCCCTAAAGAAAGTTATTCAAAAAAATAGTTAAACGGAGAAAAGATAAAAAACTTAATCTGATGACAATTTTTAAAAATACCACTAAATCAAATGAGAGTTGGACCTTACTTTTAATGCGGCATGGAAAATCGGATTGGTCATCTAAAATAGATAAAGATTTTGACAGAGTACTAGCAAGTCGTGGAATTAGTGATGCACCAATGATGGGCAATTGGATTAAAACTAATCAATACTTACCAGATCAAATTATCTGTTCCCCGGCAATGCGAACCAAGCAAACTGTTGAATATGTGTGCAAACAAATCGATATGCCTGTAAATGATGTATGCTGGGATAAACGAATTTATGGCGCCGATATTAGTAATCTATTAGATATTTTATCGAATGCTAATTACAAAGCTAAAACGCTACTCATGGTAGGACATAACCCTGGCTTCTCTGATCTTGTTAATTACTTGTGCTCGGGTAACGGGTCAATCGGAAAATCTATGCCAACTGCAGCTATCGCAGTGATCGCTTTGAATAAGTTTTGGCCTGAGATCAAGCAGCATAGTGGCACACTTTTACACTTTGTAACTCCTAAACAAGTTTAAAATTGAGCTTTAAAATATCCCTTCGACAAGAGAAAGTAAAATAATCATGTCCATGCCTATTGAATGTAATGACCTGGAGCAAGTGCGTGCTCAAATTGACCGATTAGATGCACTAATCGTTGAACTTATTGCAGAGAGAACAACCTACGTCATCCAAGCTGCTAAATTTAAAAAAACTAAAGAAAATGTCCGGATTCCTAAACGCATAGAACAAATTATTGATCGTGTTCGTACCCTAGCCCATCAATTTAATCTCAATCCTGACATGATTGATTCAATATACAGACATCTGATTGAGGTATCGATCACGGAAGAAAGTCGAAATTGGGATTTAATTAGATCTGGGCCTAATAATTAAAACAGCAAGAAAATATAATGATGAAATTCTGTTAAAACTGGAGTCTGACTGAAATTTTTCAATTACTCATCTTTATTATATCTTTTCTCTTCTCTAGACCACAATTCGTGGGACAAAATACCAACCTTCTTCTCAATCACTTCCATTGCATCTAGAATTAGATCTTCACGGAATCGACGACCTATAATTTGAACCCCAGTAGGTAAATCTTGAGCAAAACCAATCGGCACTACCCCCGCCGGAAGACTTAGATAATTGACGCTGATACTATACTTGGCGCTTTCGAATATATCCCGCAATGCTTCAAAACTATGGCTATCTTCATCCCATCCAAAGTTAGGGCGCATTAAGTATGGTGTAAGCACTAGAGGATATTTTTCAAGGAATATATTCCACTCGCGAAGCAGTCTAGTACGTTCCTTTATAGCAATCTGATACTGTTCAGCATTAACAACATCACCCATTTCATAATACCATTTGAAAATATTTTTTATCGTTTCGCTTCCTTGCTCTCTCACTACTGGTCCAAGAAAAATATCGAGCTCACTACCCAGAACATCGAACCAAAGCTGAGCAACCTCATCAATAGAAGGTGTATTCACTTCTTCTATCGCATAACCAGCGTCACTGAGATACCCAGCTGCCCGGTCAATATTCTCTGCTATCTCGGAATTAATTGAGTATCCGTAGGAATTCTTAGTGACTGCTACGCTCATAGCTGAATCTTTTGGAGGCCATCCATCAAACTGAACTGGCATCCACCATGGATCCCGAGGGTCGCCTTTAGCCATAATTTTTGTAGCTAAACGCACATCACGTACTTCCCGGCATATCGCTCCTTGAATAGACATAAACTGTGTGAGGATACCGCGTTCAGCGGGTGCTGATGGAAGAAAGGTTGGGATCCGACCGAATGTGGACTTGATTGTAGCTACTCCGCAGTTTGATGCAGGGCATCTCAGGCTACCACCAATGTCATTTCCATGATGAATCGGCCCAAAACCAAACGCTGCTGAAACACCAGCGCCACCCGAAGAACCTCCTGGACTAGCATCAGTATCCCACGGATTTAGAGTTCTGCCATAAAGTGGGTTATCCGTATTTAATCTCATGGACACTTCTGGAGTATTTGTTCGCCCTACAACAATCGCACCCGCTTTCTTTAGATTACTAACTACCGGAGCATCGTCAGGCGCAATATTACCCTTCAACGCTGGCAAACCATTAGAAGTTGGTGTTCCGACAACATCAATATTCGATTTGATTGTTACAGGGACACCATGAAGAGGGCCGGTTAATCCCTCCCTTAAAAATGTTCGGTCAGCATTTTCTGCTTCACGCATTGCATCAGCAAAATACATCTCAACGATAGCATTCAGATTCGGGTTATAGGTTTCGATTCTCTGAATAACAGAAACCATCACATCTTGCGCAGAAAAACGACCCGCTTCTATACCGCCAACGATCTCAACCGCACTTAATCGCCATAAATGTTCACTCATTTTAATCTTCCATCTATTCCTAGATCAATTTTTTCATTTGGTAAAATGGTATTTTCAGCTTATAACAAATTTTTTAAAGCGCTCTCTTAGAACTATTGGATGAAGCGGCACCACCGGGCAGGCCTCATTTCCAGATTCAACTTTTGCAACAATCACGCTTGCGCATCCTGCAGAGATAGCTGTGCGAAGATGTTGTGGAGCATCTTGGCCATCGCATTCAATAACATCGGCGCAACCTGCACCACTCGCAATTTCTGAAAGTGATGTCGCTTGACTAGTAAACGTTGGCTGGTCTCCGGTAGATCCATAGGTACCATTATCAATTACAAGAAGAATAAAATTTTTGGGAGCGTGATTAGCAATAGTTGCTAAAGACCCTAAATTCATAAGAAGTGAGCCATCACCTTCCAAGCTAACAACCGTTTTGTCAGTCGTCATCGAAAGCCCAAGACCAATTGATGAACATAGCCCCATACTTCCTAGCATATAGAAATGATTGTCTCGGTCACGAATTGAAAACATTTCCTGCGATGGAATTCCTATATTGCAGATAACGAGCGTTTCTTTGAATTCTGGTATCAACGCTTCAATCAGCTCGTAGCGTCTCATATTTCGCTCTCCATCAAATGGAAGTCGATCAGGATAGCAACAGGACATTCAGCAGTTTTTGAGTGGGTGACAAGTGAACCAATATCATCTAAATCTTTCTGTTCACTGCAATATAAAACTGGGATTTGCATCAATCTTAAAAAATCTGGAATAAGGTTTCCCATTGGAACTTGAGCAGGCACCGGTTCTCCCGGCGCTCCCCGATAACTCATTAACATTACCACCGGTATCTGGAAAAATTGAATTAACGATCTAAGAGCATTTACCGAATTCCCAAGACCAGAATCTTGCATCAATATGCACGGGAAGTGTCCGCCCAAATTAGCACCTGCACATAAACCAAACCCTTCTTCTTCTCTAGTAACTGGCAAATAATAAACATCTTTATCTTTCTCTAGAAGCTCAATCTGGCCTGCCAATAATTTGCATGGAACTGAAACAAAAAAATCAACGCCAGCAGATTTAAGATTATTTATTAATTCTTTTGAAACTGACAAAATCACGTAAAGTTTATTCCTGTAAATTAATCATTAATTAAAGGGTAACTATAGCTTATGTTTCCTATTTTAATCGCTTAAAATTTTAATGGTAGCTGCTGCCAAAACATTACACCCTAGTGTAATGTCGTCTTCATAGCTATCCTCAGAAAAATCGTGACTGATCCCACCAATTGACGGAATAAATAACATCGCTGCAGGCAGTGATTTTGCCATTATAGCTGCATCATGATATGCCCCACTTGGCATGTCAATCCATTGGCTTGGCGCATACTGTTCGGCAGAAAAACCAAGCTTTCTGCGCAATAACAAATCAAGTTCAATCGGTTTGATTCGGTCGCCTACCGTTTTTATCAAAATTTCCGCAGAAACTCTCTTAGATACCTCTTCAACAACACGGTCTACTTCGGTGTCTAAAAAATCCAAGATCTCATTAGATGGATCTCTATATTGAAGACCAAGCTCTGCATAACCCGGAATTATAGAAACAGCGCCTGGCTCAACTAGGACTCGCCCCATAGTCCACACTGTGCTTGGGGTCGCTGCAGCTGAAAATGCATGGTTTAACGTATGGGCTAGATCAAAAAGGGCTGTGGCTGCATCCTTTCGAACCTGCATCATCGTTGTTCCGGCATGATTTTGCTGGCCTCGAAACACAAACTCACGATTACTCAAACCAACAATCGACGTCACAATACCTATTTTCATATCTTTAGCCTCAAGATGAGGGCCCTGCTCAATATGAGCTTCTAAAAAACCAACATACCGATCCAGATCAAGCTTAGCTCGGTTCACTCCACTAAGGCCTGCTTGATCAATGGCATCAGTAAGAAGAATTCCATCCTTATCTATCGCCGTAGTAAACGTATCTTCATCTAAGATACCGACAAAAGAACGACTCCCCAAGCACCCTAAAAAACGTGATTCCTCATCTTGAAAAGCCACAACATCAACTGCTAAATCCTTAGTCAAAGAATTTTCAGAGAGTGTTCGCATTACTTCGAGACCATAAATCACACCCAGAGCACCATCTAACCATCCGCCTCTTGGTTGCGTGTCAAGGTGAGACCCTAATAGGATAGCCGGACCTGAATTATTAGAGATTCCAAGAACATTGCCAACTCCATCAATCTCTGCACGCAAACCAGCTTCAATAAATTCTTGTCGCAACCAATTCCGTGCATACATGTCTGCATCTGAAAATGCCGGCCTTACCACTCCTCTATCCAGAGCACCCATGCTGCGTAGATGGTAAAGAGAATCAAGCAAACGTTCTTTATTTATCTCAATCATATATCTCTCATTTATGTAAAAAATATTTTTCAGGGAAACTCAACTTTAAATTCCCCCGTCAAAAAATATTAAAAATAGTTCATTAATATTCCATTTGATTAATTGTTCTTTAATTTCAACGTGACATACTATTTAAGGGTGATCGTTAATCCATTCTTGAATGGCTATCCCCTAGCTTATCCAACACTCAGGGATTTAATTTTACTAATCTTTTTTGGCATTTTGAGGTTTTACATATACGATCATATATGGCTGCCAAAATTCCTGATTGACAATTTAAAGTGCTAAAATCTGCGAAACTTGGCCATTGGTAAGTCTTCTGGCGTGTTTTCAGATCGAATTAGCAAATTATTGTTTGCGTAAGCATTATAAGGGAATAATATAGCGCCTTATGAACCGGTTATTCCTCCTGTTGGCTCTGTTGCTTCCACTCTCGGCTTTGTCAGATGATTTTGGTGACGCTGCTTCGGCCTATGCCACTGCGAATTATAAGAAAGCATATGAATTATGGAAACCACTAGCTGACCAAGGCGATGGTGCTTCAATGTTTAATCTAGGTGCCCTATATTGGGATGGAAAGGGGGTTATACAAAACAGATCTTTAGCCATCCGATGGTGGGAAAAAGCTAAAACTCAGAATATAATGGCTGCTCAATATAATCTTGGATTAGCTTACTATTTGGGTGTTGAGGTAGATAAAGATTTAAACAAAGCCATTGCACTTTTTCAACTTGCAGCAAATCAAGGGCACGATTTTGCTACTAGCTTCTTACCACGCCTTGAAAGAGAGCTGCTTTCACAAGAAAAGATATCTTCCAGAAAAGTTTCATTCGGATACAGTGGCGCAGACGTAGGAAAAACGCTAGCAGATCTTTATGCCGGTCCTAGCATTGAAAATATCATAATTGATAAATTGGAGATGGGCTCACCAATTCGTGTACTTGAAACTAAGTCCGGATGGTCACGTATTGAAGTACCGAATGAAATCAAATTTTGGGTATACTCAGAGTACGTAAGTTTAGATGCGGGCAGTTATAAGACAATTCGACCCGCTGTTCGGGTAAGGACAAAACCATCTACAGATAAATCATCTACTATTGTAGGTATACTGCCTGTGAACTCTTTGATTGAAGTCGAGGGTATCCAGGATGAATGGAGTCAAATCCTTAAACCCGAATTAATATCAATCTGGATTCCCGCGCGTCACGTACGACTTACATCGGAAACCGACGAGAGCTGGAATGAAAAATGGAGTGCCTTAAGCCAACTTCACACCACTCAATCAGTCACCCAAAAGAGAAGTGAGCCCGAGATGTTGGAGAGACTATCGCAACCTACGAATTCAGATGTGTCAGAAACTACCGAGAACCAAATAAAGTCGGTTCGGGATAATATACAACAACCTAATAATCTCTCTAGCTCGGCAACAGTGAGCGCGAACTTTACAGAAATATTTGATGGGCCAACTGATAAAGGACAACTGTTAACATTACTCGCTAAAAACAAAACAGTCCAGATTGTCGAAAAAACAGACGACTGGGCACGAGTAGAAGTACCCACAGGTCTTTATGTTTGGGTTTATGGCGATTATCTTACTGAAACTGACGGACGTTGGTTAATTAATACTGATTCAGTACGAGCTAGATCTCAACCATCAATTGATCCTAACTCAAAAGTACTCGGAGTTTTTCCTAAAGACTCTGAAGTTTTCTTTATAAGCCGCCAAGGAGAATGGAAGCGAATTAAATCAGCTGATCATGTCAGTGGATGGGTTCGGCTTGATCAAATAAAAATCCTGCAAATTGCAGATCAATAATTAAACACAAAGAGAGAAATTATTTTTCAAATTTCTAGTATGAAAAGACAATCAATCTCATCATTACATCCAATCGCCCTCAACATAATTTCCAATCACTTTGCCAGATATATCCGAGTACTGAGCAGACCAGGGCTTTCCTTCTTTCCACTCGCCAAATACAACTGAACCGTCAGCGAAGGTATATGTTCCATCCCCATGCTGTTTCCCGCTGACAAAGGTGCCTGAATATATATCACCGTTCGCAAATGTATGTATACCTTCTCCATGCATCTGATTATCAACAAATGCCCCCACATAGCTACGTCCATCGGGGTGAGTCCATGAACCATCCCCATGTCTGTTTCCTTTTTGGTATTGCCCAGTAGTAATCGAGTCATCTCTTCCTCTATGAGTGCCCTGTCCGTGCCATAATCCTTCATACCAATCGCCAGTGTATTCTTCCACCCCATCATCAGAAACCCAACTCCCGATGCCTTGTGGAATCCCATCTATTATGTCGCCGGAGAATCTACCATCGTTATAAGACAAATCTTCAATTCTAGTAGAACACCAATTGTCATTAACTGCATCTTCAAGATGATAAGCTAATCCAGCGTCTACTAATGCTCTACCAAGGTCAATGCTGTCAACACTAACATCTGCAATCAATCGGAATTGATCTAAATCACGCTCAATATCTTGTAACTCAATTGCATCTGACTCCATTAAGAACTTCGAAGTAAGCCTTT
Source organism: Acidiferrobacteraceae bacterium (assembly GCA_002721105.1). The sequence goes on from PBJL01000012.1 coordinate 105,530, forward strand.
TCGCATCATTAGCCAACTGCTTTTCTCGTTCGCATAAGCCATCAATCTGTGGTATAGAAATATCACGCACCGAAACGTCAATATCTTCACCAATAATAGGCTGCCATTGTTTTATGTCAACTCGAAAACTTTTCCCATCGGTGACGGCAACTACATCAATATTTTTTAACACAACATTGCCATAGTTGGATGCAAAGAGAGTTGCCGGCAGTAATGCTAGCATGCATGCCATAAAAATTATCTTCATTGGTTTTTCCATTTCTCAATTCTTGGTCACAACTTGGACCATTTTATCTCACCAGTTGAGTTTATCCGGCAATAATTTTTCGCTAATAACAATCCAAATTTCAAAACCATAATTCTTTTCAATCCTACTACAACAAGTCCTCTAGATATTATTGTAGGCTGACTGAGAGGATTTTCTCTAACAGAAAGTAGAAAAACCACAAAATAACCCTTTTTTTAATATATTTTTGAGGATTATTTTTGGCTTAAGTTTTCAGTATTCAAAAATTAGCTAGATTCTATGCTTTTCTAAGAAATTCTAATACCTAAACACTACAAACTTCTTGTAGAAACCAATACAGAAGATGCTACCCGTGTTGTATCTCATATTAACTCTGCATAAGGGGAATATTAATAGACATCCTGCAGACCCAAATCATGTCATAATATTTACGTTTTCATCATAATGTAACAAATGTCGAAGTAGTCGTGAGCAACACAGTCTATATCCTTACATTAATTGATGCGATTTCTGTAATATGAAGAAATAACTTTAAGTTAAATCTCTAATAGGATGATCTCTACAACTATGAAACAACGAGTTTGGATATTAGCTATTCACTGTATGGTATTCGGAAGTTGGATTTCAAGTATTGCAACAGCATCAGCGCACGCAGAAGTAGTTATTGCTAACTCTTTTTCCAGAACGTTACCTCCAAATGTCCAAAATGGCGCTGTTTTTCTAGAAATGGTCAATAAAAGTGAAAAGGAAGATTTTCTAATTCGATCTACCACGCCCATTGCAAGAGTCGTTGAATTTCATCAGCATACACACGAAGATGGATTAATGCGCATGAAAAAAATTGATAGTATTCCAATCATGTATAACACAAAAGTTTCTCTCTCTCCAGGAGGATTGCACATAATGCTTATAGACCTAAAGCAACCTCTAATTGAAGGAGAAAATTTTCCTCTGACTCTATTTTTCAAAAAATCAGGTGATATCACTATATCTGTTCCTATACTCGGTCCAGATGCAAACCTACATACTAAACAAAATAAAGATGAAGATGAGAAACAAACCAAATCTGAACCTAACATCACGAATTTACCAACCGTTCAATTTGAGCTAGTTATAAAAGATGGGAAAGTTCAAAAACCTGACAAAACATTCCGTGTAAAAAAAGGTGAAATTGCTGAATTTCGTATTTCAAGCAATGAACCACATGTTCTTCATCTCCACGGCTATGATATTGAATTCCGCATTGATAATAAATCGCAAAATATATTCCAGGTAAAAGCAAATGCTACAGGACGTTTTCCCGTTGAGGTACATGGTACAAAATACCACCATACGATATTCTATTTGGAGGTATATCCCAAGTAATCAACTAGATTACTAGGCACCAGACCCGGCAGTATAAAATATGGATCGAATAGAGCCTTCCAATAATGTTCTGGTTTTTGGAGCACGGAGCGATATAGGATATTATCTGCTCCCATTACTTATACAGTCTGGTCGATCAATCTATGCATTCTCACATCGAACTCCTGATTGTGAACAGACCTCAGTGATTTGGGTTAATGAAGATGATTTTCATGAAAATTGTTACTTGAGAAATACTGAAATCCCAATTGTGATCAGCTTGATGCCTATCTGGCAATTGAAGAAATATGAAAATATTCTCTCATTAATTAATTCGACTAGTATCATTGCGTTTAGCTCTACTAGTATTGAAAGCAAGAAGAAAAGTTCAAACCACTCAGAACGAGAAATCGCAAACTTGCTGCAGCAAGGTGAATTGTGGATAACAGAATACTTTTCAAAAGAGAATCGACAAGCGCTAATTTTTCGTCCCACCATAATCTACGGTGGAAATCAAAATCAAAATATAAATCGAATTAAGAAGCTCATAAAAATAACTCGATTTTTTGTATTGCCTGGTCAAGGCAACGGACTCCGCCAACCAGTTCATGCTGAGGATCTGGCTAATCTTTCATACAAATGCCTAAACTACAATCAAAGTGGTACCCATACATTTAATTTAGCTGGTGGTGAGACTCTAAAATATAAAAGTATGATTGAAAGAATATTTTTGACTACAGAGATACGTCCTAGAATCATCTCCCTACCCACTTATTTACTAGGATTCCTAGTTTTTGTTTTTCGATGGCTCCCGGGATTTCGTGATATAACCTTGGAGATGGTATTGCGTGTAAATCAAGATCTTTGCTATAACCATCAAAAAGCGATTGATACGTTTGATTGGGCGCCACGCCCTTTTGAACCGTAGGCAATCAACTCTATTGCAGAAAACTATGTACTTTGGCCTTTAACTCTAAAAAAGTATTTGGAATCGTCTAAATGGAAAAACCAAATTTGTCGCCTAATATAAATAAACGCCGTGGTCATCTAACAAAACGAAAAAATAAAAAAAAATGGTTGGAGCAAATGCCTTGGCGCCAACCACAATATATTGATTCACCTACAGAACCATTGCATGAGGAAGATATAGAATCTATCCATAATGCAGCAATGCGAATCATTGAAGAAGTAGGCATTGACTTTTTAAACGACGAAGCGCGCAACATACTTCAGGCGGCTGGCTGTGATGTATCCAGTGACACGCCGACAGTACGGATGGATCGCGGATTTGTTATGGAGCAAATCGCTAAGGCGCCAAAAATGATTAAGATTGTACCTCGAAACCCAGATAGATCAATTATTCTTGGAGAGACATACGCTGCTTTTGGTATCGTTGGAGGTCCACCAAATGCGTCAGACCTCGATAATGGCCGCCGAACAGGCAACCGTAAGGATTATCAAAATTTTTTAAAGCTTAGCCAAGTTTTTAATTGTATTCACTTTAATAGTGGGTATCCGGTAGAGCCGGTTGACATACATCCATCAATTCGTCATCTAGATGCACTATTCGATGCCCTTGTGCTTACTGACAAAGTAATGTCAGTATTTTCACTGGGGACAGAAAGAATCGAAGATGCTATCACTATGTTTCAAATAGCAGCCGGTGTTAGCGAAGAAGATTTTGACCGACATACCAGGATGGCCACTAACATAAACTCATCATCTCCGCTAAAGCATGATTGGCCAATGCTTGATGGTGCAATGCGAATGGCTCGCCGCAATCAACTGGTTATTGTCACCCCTTTCACCCTATCCGGGGCGATGGCCCCTATTACTCTTGTGGGAGCTTTGGCACAGCAAACAGCAGAGTGCCTAGTCGCGGTAGCTCTCTTACAATACATCCGGCCTGGCGCACCTGTTGCTTACGGCTCCTTCACATCTAATGTTGATATGAAGACAGGAGCGCCAGCCTTCGGCACACCGGAATATATGCGTGCTACCCAAATCTCGGGGCAGCTCGCAAGATATTATAATTTGCCCTGGCGTTCTTCAAATGCAAATGCCGCCAACATCATTGATGCACAAGCCACATGGGAAAGCTTTGCATCGCTTTGGGCTTGCTCAACCGCCCAAGCAAACATTGTCTTTCATGCAGCTGGATGGATGGAAGGCGGCTTAACAGCAAGCTTTGAAAAATTTGTGATCGACTGTGAAATGTTGCAACAAATTGCATACTACCACCAACCGATCCCGGTTAGTGAAGATGATTTAGCAGTAGAGGCTATCAAGGAAGTGGGTTCAACAGGCCATTTTTTGGCTAGTGATCATACAACATCACGATACGAAAAGGCTTTTTACAGTCCATTCTTGTCCGATTGGAGTAATTTTGAAAACTGGCAGAAACGTGGCAGTCTAACAACCCCACAAAGAGCAAATAAAATTTATAAAGAGGCGTTGGCAAACTATGAAAAGCCGCATATGAGTGAAGACATCCGTGAAGAATTAGAAGCCTTTATAGTCAGAAGAAAAGCTGAGGGCGGAGCCCCCACAGATTTTTAATTTTTTGCAGCTGTTAACCTAATTTCTCTATTTTGATTTAATAGTAAAGGTATCAGTCCCCTATAACATGACCATAAATTAGGATATGATGGTGGCAGTTGATCTTTGATTTTCTCATGCAGTTTAGGTAGGTTATAGAATGGAACTTGAGGAAATAAATGATGGTCAAGATGGTAGTGCATGTTCATATCAAGAAAGCCAAGAATTGGATTTACCATCACATTTCTGGTGTTTAAACGATGATCAAGAGCATTTTCTTGCAACCCAGCATGTTGCGGGAACCCTATAGTCAGGTTAAGCAATAGTCTTCCATAAAGATTTGGAGTTATAACTAAAAGTATAGGAAAAATACTCCCTATATATAGTGAAAAGCCCAAAATCAGAAAACTTAGTACTAGGTAAATTCGACTAGACATCACTACCTTGGGCCAATGGTTTGTCGGCACACAGTCTTTTGCGGAAGGAGTCATGACGTTAAAGGAGTGCAAAATCAGCTTCTTATACTCTGAAAATATTGGCCGCAGACCAGAAAACTCATAAATCAGTTTTAGCGGTCCCGTACCATAAGGCACCTGAATTTCATGATCATAGGGATCACTGGTATGTATTGTTCTTCGATGATGATTTCCATGTGTCCAGCGCCACAGTTGAGCTTCATAGAAACATAAAAAACTAAATACTTGATAAAAAAATGTGTTGGCACGACGTGAATTGAACACTGTGCGGTGACTGAACTCATGCCACCGAGCATTACTAAATGAATAGACTGTTCCATACACGAAAAAAGCAGGCAATGTCCACCATGTACCCCAGGACGCAACAGCTAAAAAACCTGCAACAACGAGGACTATGAAATAAGAGATCAAGTGAATCCAAGCATAAATATCCCGACGAGTTGAAAGGTCCTTTAGTTCTTTCTCATCTACTTCCGGTTTCCACCAATCTTTCAGCTCTAATTTCATATTATTTTAAATAACAAATTTAAGATTACCGCTGATAACAAATACAGCACTAAGCTCAATCATGATTGAAAAAACTGCAATTAGTCATGATATTATCTTAGTAAGATCTAATCATATATTAAATCAAATAACTAATATCAAGGCAAATAAATTGTATTTTTTTATATAGCCAGAAATAAAACTTAAGAAAAAATCAAAAGCTAGTGATATGCTCTCACTAGACAAGAAAAGATAAAGCTAAATATGATAATTTCTCCTTTGACAGGTGTTTTGGGTGCTGAAATATCTGATGTAGATATCAGAGAAGCATCGACCTTTACAGATATCTTTCAGGCATTTGTCGACTATGGTGTTATTGCTATCAGAGATCAAAAAATAACACCAGAAGATCAAATCCGTTTCGCACAACGTTTTGGCAGCATCAATTGCAATCCATTTTTCACACCGCATCCAAAACATCCAGAAATAGCATTGGTGATTAAAGAGCCCCATCAAAAAATGGCAATTGGTGAGAGCTGGCACTCAGATCACTCATATGATGCTATTCCATGCAGAGCATCGATGCTTCACACTATTGAGGCCCCGCCCATCGGTGGAGACACTGGCTTTGCCTCAATGTCAGCTGCATTTGCCGCTCTATCCAAACCAATGCAAGATTTTTTACGTAATCTTTCGGCTCATCATTCCACTAGCCATGTTTTTGGATCGAATGCAAAAGACCGATATGAAACCCATAAAGACGGGCGAGTAAATAATCCTGAATTAGCAACACATCATGTTATTCATCCAGTTGTAATTAAGCATCCCCTATCAGGTAAAGAATGCTTATTTGTGAACCGTGACTTTACAACACACATTGAGGAACTAACTGATGATGAAAGTAAATTCATTTTGAATTTTCTGTACAACCATGCATCCGATATTAGATTTACTTGTCGCCTAAGACATGCGCCAGGAACAATAACTATATGGGATAACCAAGCGACATGGCATACTTCCATAAATGATTATGACGGTTATCGTAGAGTGATGCACCGAATTGTCGTGAATGGAGTAGCTCTCGAATCTGCTGCACCAACCTCTACATAGTCACGCCCAAAAATCAACCATTATTCACCTTAAAGACTGAGTTAACTTATCCATAAAATATTGTCTGTTGCACTCAAGGACTATAACAGTGGTCTTCTCATGATCAGCATTGTCTCGATGATCAATGATTGTCATTCCTCGTTTAGATCCGTCCTCTAAACTGATTCGAACAGATGACGCTATTGATCTTATAACTGCTTCATCAGAAAAAACAACAGACATCGCAATAGGATCTGGTAGATCAAATCCGTCAATTCCGGTTTCTTGCTCACAAAATTGTCTAAGCACTTTTTGGCTATCGACTGCAACTCTTGCTTTTTCTGTGCCGAGTGATCGCAATATCTGGGCTTCTTCGTCATTAATTACTGCATATTTCCTTGAAATATCCCAGCCTATCATCACTTTTCTCAAGCAAGACCTGAAAACAATGTCAGCTGCTTCTGGATCCACCCACATATTGAATTCAGAAAATGGGGTGACGTTTCCAATATTGTCACTTGTCCCTCCCATAATAAAACAACGCTTTATTTGATGAACAATCTCAGGCTTCTCTGATATCGCAAGGGCGATATTTGTAAGCGGACCCAAGGTCACTAACTCTAATGAGCCTGAATATCGATCAGCAGCATCAATCAGCGCATCTACAGCATGTCCTTGATTTGCAAAATTTTGCCCGATTGGGAGCCCTATGTCCCCCATACCATCCTGACCGTGCACATTTTGGGCAGTCTCTAAAGGCCTAGCTATAGGTTCAGAAGCGCCGGCATACACCGGAGTTAGCATATTGACTAAGTCGCGAACAAACATTGCATTTTGGACTCCTTGTTGGAGAGGTACATTTCCCGCAACCACTCCAATTCCTACCAAAGATGATTCAAAATGCTCGAACGCCATCAATAACGCTACGGCGTCATCAGAGGCTGTATCCGTATCAATAAAAATTCGTCGCTTCAAAACAATTCAATTTATATCTGTTGAGGTTCCGAACTATGAATGCGCGCTTTGTACATTGATCTTGATTCCTTTAAGTCTCATTTGAATAATGAATTATGTGCTTTTATATAGTTTCCTTTGCAGAACGTTCCGATGGCGCTAAGCCAAACTGCGATATTAAAACTGCGACAACAACTATAAATGCACCCACTGCTTGCGTCCATTGCCACTCAGATGACATTAATCCTGCCATTATCAGCATAACGTAAAAGGGTACTGCATTCATGTGAAATGATGCTAATAACACTCCTAAGCGACCCGCTCCCCATATCCAAAAAAGCTGTGCGATAGCACACGATGGTAATGCAAAGATGAATAATGCAAACAACGCATCATGATCAAAAACCCCAATTTCGGTTTCACTAAAACCTAAAATGAATGCTGCGAAATAAATGAGTAGCGTTATAAATGTCGCTCCAATCAAAGTGATGGTGGCCTGCCCTGTCGCAGAAAGTGTTTCTAGGGTACGAGTTGTCATACGAGTTGCCCACGCAAAGGCCCCAATTGCTCCCAAACAAAAAACCATCCCCAAGCCAAAAGAGTGGTCCCACAATCGGGCGCCTGTTGCTAGAAAACCACCTACCACCGCTAGAAAAATGCCTAAACTCAAGCGTTTAGTCAAAGCACGATCACTAAAAAGCACTTCAATGACAGCTGCTGCGATGGGCATCATCGCGACCACTATCGCAGTTGTTACCGGATCCGATAGCTTTTGACCCATGAGAAGAAAAATCCCGCCTGCACCCCACCCCAGTGCGCCGATCCAAATCCCTCTGATCCATGGTGCAGTCACAATAATTCTCAAATTCTCCATGGCACTCCACCAAAAAATAAGAAAAACAGCACTAATGATCAACCGTGCCGACAACATCGCTAAAGTGCCCCAGCTGTCTAGTAGCTCCTCTGCAGCTACAAAGCCAGTAGCCCAGAGAATCATTGCGATAAAGCAACTAAGATTTGCCTTGATCATTTGGTAAAAATCTAAAAAAAATTGGTGAAATGAATTACTAAAAGTGCGGATGATGCATGGTCACTCCTACAATTGCAATCATATCCTCAATAATGCTTCCCCTATTGAGCCACTGGATGGGTCTGAGACCGAAAGGGTCTTATAATGCACCTCTATTTTGATCATTGACAACATCCTTTAGGAGATATTATGAACAGAATGACTGGCCTATTTATTGGACTTGGTGCAATTTTACTTTTCTTACTCTTTATCGGTTTTTGGCCCGACGGAGAAGATGGTTTAGAGACAGTAGAGGCGCTCATGAAAAACCCAACCTTGGGCACTTTTTATCTGTTGTGGGCTGCTGTCGCGTTTACTATGATGCAATCGGGCTTGATACTATTGTCGCGACAACTTATCGGTCAGGCCTCAGGATTACAGGCACAGTGGCTTATGTTAGCCAATATCGGTTTTATGGTAAGTATCACCGTTTTTTACGTTCAGGGTGGTCTTAGCCTAGGCGCAATGGAATTGTATGCCGATGGAAATCTTAATCATGCTGGTATGCTCCACCTTATCGGTAGCAGAGCTACTGACGCCATGCCCTGGTCTTACGGCATGGGTATGTTTGTACTTGGCTGGGCGTCCGTGTCTGGCGCTTTAAAACCAAAAAGTGGCGCCGATTGGATATCAGGTCTATTGGTAATTCCGGGGGCTCTTTTCATCATCGGTGGATTCGTAAGCAACGATGGTTTCTGGTTTATCAGCTGGATCATTATGACCCTAACATTAGTCATTTTGGGTGGTTCGTTAGCATTTAGACGGTCTCAAGGGGCAAGTTGAACAATCATTCCCTAAGATGAATCTTTGACTTCGAATATCAGATTAGCGCCATGTATGCTTTGCAGTTATGGCGCTGACTGATATTCACACCTCCCCCACAATCAAAAACTGGTTTAATAAAACCTAGTCTGCATCATCTCCTTCTGTTTTTCTTTGTCTCAAAGGACTGTACTCACTTTCTTCCAACTCAATCGGGGGTTCAATTGACCTTTCTTCATGATAAAGATGGACATCTCTCTGCGGGAAGGGTATCGTGATTCCGTTGTCATCCAACTGAAGTTTTGATTTTTTAGTGAGGTCAAATAATAGAGACCAATAGTCTTCGCGCTTTGTCCAACACCGTAAATTAATATTAACCGAACTATCAGCGAGCTCTGTTACCAAGACTTCATGTGGAGGGTCATTTAAAATTCGCTTCTCCGTTTCTAACACTGCATTAAGAACACGCATGGCACGGTTTAAGTTGTCCGCATAACTAATGCCAATAGTAAGATCCAAGCGACGAGTTGGGAATCGTGAGTAGTTTTTTATAGCAGCCGAAGCCAGTTGAGAATTGGGTACCATCATAAATATACCATCGAAAGTTTTCAGTTCTGTCGAAAACAAACCAACATCCCTTACTGTACCCGATACACCACCCGCATCAATATACTCACCAACCTTAAACGGACGCAAAAATAACAATAAAACCCCAGCCGCTATATTTGATAGTGTTCCTTGTAATGCTAAACCCACAGCTAAGCCAGCTGCTCCAAGCACCGCTATGATGCTTGTAGTTTGGACACCAAACTGCGCAAGGACTGCGACAATAACTAAAATAAGGATGGAATAACGAACGAGATGAGTAAGGAAGGATCGAAGAGTCTCGTCAATCCTCGGCACACGTCGAAGCAACTTCTGGGTATATCGATGGACCCACCCAGCAACCAACCACCCTACTACCAAAAGAAATACCGCACCAACAATATTTAAAACGTAGTCGCCAACAATCAATAGTAGCTGATTGGCTAGGTTAGTTACTCCTATCTCCATTTCAATTTCCCCTTATTCCCATTCCATTGGTATAAAGTGGTTTTTCGAATTCAGCAACATTGTATCGAAAGATTATATTGTAACTATAACCTTGCCTCAATTGTCCCTAGAAAATCTGCACTTGAGCAATGTAATATGCAAACCCTCTACCAAAATCTCACCATCGTTGGTCATGAGTTTAACTTCTTCCGTTACCACGCCCCTATGAGGCTTTCGGCTCAATCTCTTGTCTGTGAACTTGAAAACAACATATACCCTTTGATCAGCAAAAAGGGGCTTTAGAAATCGGACTTTATCCCACCCGAGGGATGCAATCGAGGTCTGCTCATAAATTTGAGTCTCCGCTTTTAAGCCCTCCATTAAAGATAAACCAAAAAGGCCATGTGCGATAGGTTTTCCAAATTCAGTTTGCTTGCAATATTCGGGGTCAGTATGCAATGGGTGTTGATCTCTAGTAACCTTCGCAAAGGTAAAGATATCACTCTCGCTAATGAAATGCGATTCTGTTGACAACTCTTGACCAACCTTTACGTCTTCGAAATACATATTTACTGGAATTCTACTGCTAGGGTTTGTTTTCATGTCGCTCTCATAAATCATCAATCTTAGCACCGGTATAAATTGTCTCGCAGCATATTGTCAAGGTTATCTCATAACTTAATCTCGAATTACTAGAGAGCCCAAAAATCTGATAATACTATGGTTTTTAGACATTATGGGTGAATACCACAAGACTTCCTATGATTGTTATAATTTTGCGTTAAGATATATCACCAAATTAACTCCAAACATAATTACCCGTCAGCAAAAGGTTATAGTAAAAAAAGATTATGAGCAAACCAAAAGTGATTGTAACGAGACGATGGCCATCTAAGATTGAAGAGAAATTGTCAGACATCTTTGATACCACGCTCAATCTTCAAGATGAACCTATGAGCGAGCATGAACTTCAAAATGCGTTACAGACTGCGGACGCCCTTTTACCTACGGTGTCGGATAAGATAACCGAAGAAGTATTAAATGTAAGACCAATTAAGGCGAAAATACTGGCGAGTTATGGTGTAGGGTTTAATCACATTGATCTTAATGCTGCAGAAAATGCTGGTCTAACTGTGACCAATACGCCTGAAGTGCTCACTGATTGCACCGCAGATTTGGCAATGGCTTTATTATTAACAATGGCCCGTAAAATCGGTGAAGGTGAGCGTCACCTGCGAAATGGTGATTGGTCTGGGTGGCGTCCAACACATATGATGGCCACGCGGGTTAGTGGAAAAACTCTTGGATTGATTGGCATGGGTCGTATTGCTAGAGCTGTTGCAAAAAGAGCCGCTCTCGGTTTTGACATGAACGTATTGTTTTACGATCCAACGCCACCAGAAAGTAACGTCCTGGCTGATATTCCTGCATTTCCCTGCTCGACTATGAGAGAAGTATTATCAAAAGCTGATTTTGTTTCTATTCATTGCCCCGGAGGCAAGGCAACACATCATCTAATCGATCAAGAAGCTATTTCAATGATGCAACCGCATGCATTTTTAGTTAATACAGCCCGCGGTGATGTGATTGATGAAACCGCTTTGGTTACTGCTTTAATTAATCAAGAAATTGCAGGGGCCGCTCTTGATGTTTATGAATATGAACCAAAAGTTAGTAATGCACTGGTTTCGATGGAAAATGTCGTTTTATTACCTCATCTTGGAAGCGCTACGACAGAGACCCGTGAAGCGATGGGTATGAGAGTGCTTGACAACCTTAGCAACTTTTTTTCAGGGAAGGAACCGATCGATAAAATTATCTAAACTGATACGATAAAATAATTAAGAACGGGGAAGATAAAACTCTATATTGAGTTAAATCTTTGTAGCTATAGATCAGTAATTCAACTAAATGAGCTCTTGGAAACTTTAAGCTACTTACAAAAGAGCGTGTGGGCTATCATGAGCATAATCGAATCGATTAAGTTGGGATTCAGCAAGTACTTCGACTTTAAAACTCGCTCGACCAGATCCGAATATTGGTATTGGATATTATTCCTTGTGGTTACCTCTCTAATTCTTATGCGATTCATACCTATTCTTTTGATATTTATTGGCGCAGTAACGATTCCCACATTTGCAGTTGCAGTGAGGCGCCTTCATGATATTAATCGCAGTGGTTGGTGGCTTTTATTGGATTTCATTCCCGTGGTTGGAGAAATTATCCTAGTAATATGGTGTTGCCAAAAAGGTACAGAAAGGCCCAATAGGTACGGCCTAGCACCGGCACCTTAATTGCCGAGATAACGTGAGATAACCACTCAGATGACTTTATTAGATGCTATCAAATATCAGAACTTGGATAAGTAGCCTGAAGGCAATACTACGCCCATATTTCAAGCATATATATGCCCTCCAAGGTATTTCAAACCGCTGTCACATGCTAAGGTCACTATTTTTTGACCTGGCTCCATGTCTTTTGATAGTGCTATTGCGCCAACGACATTAAGCCCTGTCGAGCCACCACAGAATATACCTTCCTCTTTTGCTAGTCGCTGACACATTGCAAATCCTTCTTCCTGATCCACCGTACGAATATCAGTTAGAACGGTGCTATCAAGAAACGGGGGGTAAAAACCGACCCCAATTCCTTCAACGCGATGCGCACCACCTTTTCCTGTTGTTAATAGAGGCGACTGTGTAGGCTCAAAAGCAATGACATTTATTTTTGAACAAGTTTCAGCTAACCCCTGCCAGACTCCCATTAGCGCGCCAGCAGTCCCTACTGCAGCGCAAAACGTATCGATGTTCCTACCGAGTAACTCTGCTATTTCTCGGCCCATCGGCTGATATCCTAGCATGACATCAGGAGAGCCAAACTGGTTAGCATAATATGCATTCGAATCATTGCATAAATGCATTGCCCTTTTTTTCATTCGCTCTAAAAGTTCTGGAGTTATTCCCTTTCCCCAACTCTCTTCAATTACTATATGGGCACCGAACGCTTCCATTGTCTGTTGTTTGCTATTGGAAAAAGCATCAGAGAAAACAGCAACAAACTTAAGTCCGAGTACAGCAGAAACAAAAGCAAGGGACGATCCAGTACTACCTCCTGTATACTCGACCACGGTATCTCCAGGGTGCAGATCACCTCGATCCATAGCGCTTTTTAGAACCGAAAGGGCCATTCGATCTTTGTATGATCCGGTCGGATTTATTGCTTCGAACTTGAGCCAAATTTCTACCCCATTTTCTGGAACAACTTTTTGAAGTTTAATAAGAGGGGTATTACCAATTAAGGCTAGAGCTCCTTTATCCATCAGCTCCTCTTACTACACTATAGTTCAAAACAATCACCTAATAATTTAAAAAAATGGGTAAGCATTTGGTCTAGAGGTGGTAAGTAACCATAAAAACGAAGTTTGATGACTAAAGTTCGGCTAAAGTGAGGAGGCTCGGTAAACTAATAATCCTATCCATATTCTTGAATGATCTCACTAACATTTTTTGGGCTATACAAAACACTTCATTTATTTTCACGATCCATCTTTCTTAATCTAGCTTGGGCCGAAACTGCCACACGATGAGCGGGAAAATCCTGTAATAATGTCGTTAAAGTTTCACGTGAACTTTCATAGTCTGAAATTTCGTATTGAATATAACCAATCTTTAAACGTGATGCTGGAATCCTTGGGCTATTGGTGAAATAGTTCACCACTGTTTGATATGCCTTAAGCGCTTCATCATAATTCCGCGAAACATAGTAAGCTTCTGCCATCCAATACCAAGCATCATCTGTTAACTGGCTATTTCTGTAAGTACGTAAGAAATTCGCAAATTCAAGAGCGGCCTCCTCATAACGACTTTGCTTAAGCATGTTAAAAGCTTGATCATATGACTCTTGCTCTTCGAGCGATACTGTTGTCGAGAGAACAACAGACTGCTCATCTGGTTTGTTTTGCACCCTAGCGCTTTGAGTTGGTGAACTGGTCGAGATGTTGCTATTCGTTTCGCTTTTTAGAGTAAGTTGGTCTGGCATCTCATCGAAATTTGAGGCTCGAGGTGAATCTGATAATTCTTCTCTATTGCTATCGTTTTTAACAACATTACTCACTATTGGCGAAGGAGTTGGATTTAATTGTTCCGAAACACTTGTAGCCCATTCTGTTGGATCGTTTACCTCAGGGCCAAGCATGATTGACAAGAGATTTTCATCGGGCAAGTTATCTGTTGCAATCAAGTCCGATTCTTGACTCCTTTGCTTTAAAGGTGTGGCGGTGACCTGTTGCAAAGATTCCTCATTCGACTCAATTACGATCTCAACTGTTCCAGTAAAGATAGGGGGCTCAGTCACTTCGGTAAAAACGACCTGTTCATCTTCTTCAGAAACTAGTGCTTCTATCTCGATCTCTTCAACTATTTCCTCCTTATTATCTCCATCCCCAACGATAATTGGATTTGGTGGACTACTTATATCGCTAGAACGATCTTGGTCACTATTTGTCACAATTTCCCGATCTTCTTGACCAACATTTTCTACTAGATCCTCAACAGCCTCCTCAACAATAAGGGGAGAAGGCTCATCAACCACAGCGTCAACTTCGGTGGTTTTCGTTATAATTGCATCAACAGATGGCATCTCTGGCGATGGGACAACAAGTGTTAAGCGCTCCTGTGTCCGCACCCTATTATCAAGATCCTGATATAGATCAATTTGTCTTGTGCGCAATTTTTCCAATTCATAGCGTTGAAGTTCTATGCGATTTAGCAGTTCCTGAATTTCTTCTCTAAGCTCTTGGATCAAGGAAATCGTTTTAATAGCAGCGACATTACCACGATCAGTAATTTCACTTTTTTCAACTTCAGAAACTAATGAATTGGTCTCGATGTCTATTGAAACTTCGTCAACTTCTACCTGGGAAACTGATTCAGAAATCGTGCTATTAGTCTCGATGTCTATTGAAACTTCGTCAACTTCTACCTGGGAAACTGATTCAGAAATCGTGCTACCTGAGATAGCATTTCCAGATTCTGAGCTCTGATCAAATGCCTTGTCGACTTCATCGTTATCGCCAGTTGGTTCTACCCATTTTTTGGAGTTTTCTGCGGTGGAGCTTCCCTCATCTGCCTGAGATATAAAAACTATACATTCACCTTTGTAATTATTCCGAGTTCCAGGCGGGCAATCTGCCAAAACTGGCAATGCTGGTAGGTAAAAAAACAAGAGACTAGCGGCAAAAAGAAACACCATTCGTGCCATCATCCCATCAGAGATTCTAGATAAAATCCCCTTTAGCCGGGCAGAAATCATAAGACCCAATAACCTTGAGAAAAAATTAATACTGCTTTGTTGTTATAGACTCTTCCCTTAATAAAGAATCTCCACACGTCGGTTTACTGACCAAGCATTTTCAGTCTGATCCATGTCAACCGGGCGTTCTTCACCATAGGAGATGATACGAATCGCATCCTCACTTAAACCTAGAGCAATAAAAACTCCTGCCACTGCTTTCGCCCGACTTTCACCGAGTGCTAAATTATATTCTCGAGTTCCACGCTCATCAGCATGGCCTTCTAATACTAAAGCCATTCCAACATTACTAGAAAGATATTCGGCATGAGCTTCGACTATAGTCATAGCTTCTGGAGTTAATTCGTTGCTGTCATATTCGAAATATACAACACGCTTACTCAGAGAATCACTGAATTCTTCATCACTAATAATTCCCGCCAAAGTATCTCCGGCATCATCATCTGACAAACCAGAAACAGTAAGAGTAGAATCGTCTTCTACCTCAATACCTAGGCCCGTTGGATTCCATTCTTCTACCTCGGCGATCTCGTCCTTTTTTGGTTGAGTTTGGCAAGCACTTAATGTGATCCCAAAAATCATAATCAGCGATAAGGTTAGAATCTTTTGCATTATATTTTCTCCCTACAACTATTGGTTTAAGGGCGACCATGCCGGTGACTGCATGGAACCCCCCGGAAATCTGAGCACCTCTCGCGCCCCGCCATAAACAGAAATAATCTCCATAACTTGGCGACCACCTCGCTTCGTTGCATACAATACCATGCTACCATTTGGCGCAAATGTCGGTGATTCATCAAATGGTCCACTCGTCAAAATTCTTAAGTTCTTGTCAAACATAGAGAATACACCAATCTGGTGTCCGTTTCTCGCTTTTGTAACCATTAATAGATTTTTCCCATCCGGACTATAGGAAGGACGCAAATTTTCCCGTCCATCGAAAGTTATTCGAACCGCCTTACCACCAGCAGCTGGAACCCTATATATTTGTGGTCTGCCACTTCGATCTGATGTAAACACAAGGGATCGACTATTGGGCGCCCAGGCCGGAGAGGTGTCTATGGCAATATTATTAGTGATACGTTGTAACCTCCGGCTTTTTAGATCAATCACTACTATTTCAGAATTTCCATCTATAGACAATGATATAGCTATTTTTTTTCCATCAGGTGACCATGCTGGTGCTTGGTTGGTTCCTTCTGCCTCATAAAGTTTTTCGCGCTTCCCCGAAAAAATATCATGCAAGAATATTTTTGTGGTCAAATCCTTTTTGGCATTTTCAAAAGACACATAAGCCAAATAACGCCCTTTAGGATGCCAAGATGGAGATAGGATTGGATCCGACGACTCAACAAGCTCTTGAGGATTATGGCCATCTGAATCTGCCACCATCAACCTATGAATCGTACCTTTACTGGCTATCTGCTCAACGGTTACATATGCTATTCGACTATCAAATGCACCTTCTTTTCCTAACAGTTCGTAAAAAATCTTATCACTTATAACGTGCGCATTTTTCCTAAATGTTTTTAAGTCAAATACTCGTCTGATGCCAGTAAGGCGTTTTTCAGAAAATACATCAAATAAAAAAGCTTTAACTTCAAACCGATTATTCTTCAGTGGTCTTATGTTGCCAACAACAAGAGCTTCGGCTTTGATGAGTCTCCAATCTTTGTAACGAACCTGTTCTGCATTACTGGGACGACTTAAATAATCTTCGACAGGCAGAACATCAAAGCGACCGGATCGATCAAGATTCGATGCAATAATATTTCGAAAATCTTCCGGCGGCATGCCATTACCTAGCCATTCAAAAGGCACGACTGCGATCGGAATTCCTGATTCGACACCTCCTGTGACATCAATAGTTACTACAGCCCCAGAGCGCATAGGTAACACTAAAAATACGAAGCAGGAAAATATCAATAAGGCAATCCTCTTCAACATTTTAGTTTCGCACATGACTATAACTCGGGGCTAAATCTAATACGAAATAGCTTAATATGATCATAATATTTAGGGTTTTTTGGAAATGGCAAAGGTGAAGCTTTTTTCACCGCAGCTAACACCGAACTATCAAACCTTGGATCATTGCTACTTTTGTAGATATTTGCAGATATCACCGTGCCGTCTCGTTTAACACTAACCTCTATTATTGCTAATAAGTCTTCATCATCTAAATTCCGCTCCCTCCAATTTTGCCTGACTTTTGCATTAATCGCACCTGTTATCGCTGTCAATGCATCAACAGCGGAAGCCTGTTCCCTTCTCTCAGCCTCCTCTGCTTCCTTCTTTTTCTTCTCTTCTGCTACACGTTTAGCTTCTGCTTCCTTCTTTTTCTTCTCTTCTGCTACACGTTTAGCTTCTGCTTCCTTCTTTTTC
>PBJL01000003.1 GCA_002721105.1 Acidiferrobacteraceae bacterium
CATTGTTTTTGCTGAACTTTTCTCATAACGTTACACAAAAAGTCACACAAAACTGTGACTACTGAAAACCATAGTAACGCAAGTTGGAAGGTTGGCTTTAAGAAAACATAAAATACCCCCCCCACCATATATGCTATGATTACCCATCTTTAAAAAGTAAGTTGCGGATGCAGAACGAATTGGAATAAAAACCAATCGAGGTTCGGTGCTTTGTTTACTTTTTCAAAATTAATAAATTCTAATAAACGAGATGACCCAATAGAGCCATCTCGTTTTTTTTTATCAAATTTGAGATGAAAATTTTTATTTGCTGAGGAGGATAAATCCATGAAAACAGCACAACTAATATTTTTAACCACAATAACGTTATCTACTATTTTTTCTACTGGCAATTCGTTCGGGTTTGATTTAGGTGGTGCGCTAAATTCTGTAACGAAAGAACTCGCGAAAGAATTGCAGAAAACAGATAAAAACCAAAACTGCAGAGAAGTTACCGATGTTTTTGGTGACTCTGAGATGATCTGTGAACCGAAGGAAAAGCAAAAGAGTGCAGAAGAACCCAAAAAACAAGAACAACCGAAAAAACAAGAACAACCGAAAAAACAAGCGAATGGCCAAACAAAGACTTATGATTTGCAAACTGGTATAGATGCTTATACCAAACAAGATTTCAAAACAGCATTTAATATATTTCTAGGGTTAGCAAAACAAGGAAATCTTGATGCGCAAAATAATTTAGGAGTTATGTATTTTCAAAAACAAGGATTGCCTGAAGGAATAACAGAATTTGAACGGCTTCGTGGAGCAAGGTGGTGGTGGAATGCTGGTGCAGAAAACGCAGAAAAGTCGGGGAACACCCAAACAAAATTGAAATTAAAGATGAACATATCTCAAATCAATCATCAACATGGTTTGCTACAAGCTGAAAAAGAAAAGTTTTTAAAAACAAAAAAATGTGAAAAATGTTGGATTGGGGATAATGGGCCAGGGTTACACCTGGTGAGTTCAGACCTTAGTGGGGTTGTTCTGAGTGGGTCAAACTTACGCAGTTGGAATCTGCTTGGTTCAAACCTAAGTGGGGCAGACTTGAGTGGGGCAGACTTGAGTAGGGCAGACTTACGTGATGCAGACTTGAGTGGGGCAGACTTACGTGATGCAGACTTGAGTGGGGCAGACTTGAGTGGGGCAAAGTGGAGAACAGCAAAAGTATCAGGAACAAAATTAGGAAAAATACTGGCTGAAGAAAAAGCTGAAAAAGAAAGGTTAGAAGCAGAAAAAACAAAACAGGAAAGACTGGCTAAAGAAAAAGCTGAAAAACAAAAGCAAGCATTAGAACTTTTGAAGAAAGAGGCACAAGAAGGTGATGCGAATGCACAAGCCAAATTGGGTTCTATGTATTCCAACGGAAAAGGAATTCCACAAGACTACAAAGAAGCAGTCAAGTGGTTGAAACTTGCTGCAGAACAAGGTGATGTGAATGCACAAAACAACTTGGGTGTGATGTATTTCCAAGGACAGGGGGTTCCACAAGACTACAAAGAAGCAGCCAAGTGGTTGCGTCTTGCGGCAGTAAAAGGGAATAAGACCGCACAGAAAAACTTAGACGCAGCTATGTACGAAGTTAAAAAATTAGAAAGAGCAGAAAAAGCAAAACGGGAAAGGCTAGCGCAGCAAAAACTGGCGGCAGAAAAAGCAGAGAAGGAAAGGCAAGAGCGTCAAGCGAGAGAAAAAGCCTTTGAACCGGGACTGCTAGCGATGGAAAAATCTAGGTTTTTGGCGTGTGACGCTTTTATAGTAAACCTTCGCGCACAAACAATTTTTTTTGATGGGACATATAATGAACCTCTTTTGATGAAAGAATTAAGATTGTACAATTCAATAAGAGAAAAAAGAATAGAAAAAGGAGAGATAACCAAGCAAGAATTCTCACTTGCAGGGGGCAAATTAAACATAGAGTTAAAGAAAAAGTATGGATCCGATAATTTAAAAAAGCTTACGTATTTAGACCAGGAAACAGTTGAATGCGGAGGTGAATCTAAGCAAATAGCGGCAAAGCAACTTTCCCCAAAAGAAAAGGGTTTTGCCTTACTTATGCTTGCAAAAAAATGTAAAAATTCAGCTTTGCGTATTAGAGGAGTATTGGTTAGCCACTTCAGTGCGAGTATGGATTTTTTTGAAATTGGGGATTATCAATCTAGTATTGATATTTCCAGACGGCTTTTGAGCCTGGGGAGAGAGTATGGAGAAAGTAATTGCCATGAATAAATTTTTAAGTATTGGAGTCTCTACTTCAAAGGTAGAGAAGGTGATGTGTTTGCTAGTGATCTGAGATCTGCACTAAAATTATTTTATCTAGCATGCATGATTGCTCTAGCCCTTACCAGTGAAGCCAACGCATTCAAAGGAAATTGCGAGGAAAAGGGTCTTCAGTCTAAGGAATTAATTAATCACATCAACCTTAGTGCTGGAATTGCAACAGATTTTAATTACCAGTTGTCTTTTAAGACTGATAAAAGTCTTTACTGCACAGTTTCCACGTCAAGCATATTAGGAGTCAATACGGTTATGGTTACGTTTACACCTGACCCGTATGACCCTGATGGAAACTTTAGATATGTATCAATAGGTTTTTCTGAAATGCTAAAAAACTGCGCAGGTATTCTGATACTTGACCTTACAGTAAATAATTCCATAACAATGGTAGATGTAAAGTATAATTTCTCCACAAATAAATATAAAGATACTAAAACAAGAGAGAGCAGAGAAAAGTTTTGTAGTGCTAAGGCAAATCCACCATCCATACAAGCAACCCCCAAGTTGCCAACAGAAAAAACACCCTATCCCGAACAATCATCTAAAACCATAAAACAGTTTTACTCTGGCACCGGCTTTATGTTCGGCAGCAAAGACTACGTCATTACGAACTGGCATGTGGTTCGTAACACTAACAATATAAACGTTAAGTTTTTAAACGGAGAAAAGATCAAAGCAGAAGTTGTGCTAAAAGATGCTAAAAATGATATTGCCTTTCTCAAACTAGAAGAATCACCGCAGTTGCCAGCAAGTAGTTTAAAGGTTGGGAATTCTTCAAACGTAAGAATGGGTGATAAAGTATTTACTATTGGTTACCCAGCTCATTGGGTTATGGGGAAGAATCCAAAATATACTGAAGGTGTTATTAATGCACTTTCTGGTATTAGAGACGATCCGAAAGTTTTTCAAATAAGCGTTCAAATTCAACCAGGCAATAGTGGTGGTCCACTTTTTAACCAAAGTGGTGAAGTCATTGGAATCACGCAAGCTTCTTTAGATCCGCAGTTGGCAACTGAGTCTATTGGCGCACTTCCCCAAAATGTAAATTATGCCATCAAGTCGANTTANATNAAAAANCTNTTNCCNATGCTGCCAGAAACGTTNGTTAGCAATAGAGGTATTGTAGTAGTTCCGACCGATCC
Organism: Acidiferrobacteraceae bacterium; assembly: GCA_002721105.1. Next base: position 3,456 of record PBJL01000003.1, read on the forward strand.
CAAAAACTCACTTGCTAATTTTATAGATAATGCAAAAAACAATATTGTTTTGATTGAAGCGAGTGCTAAATAATTTTTAATTAAACTTATTTCTATTAGCTCTAATGAATAAAGAAAAACTGCCGCACAATGTGTAACCACAAAACATGTAGACTATTGAAATCGAATAGTAACGTTGGTCATTATTCGAACAAGGTTTGCTCTAAAAACTTACACAAAAGTTACACATTACTATTAATGGCTACTTAACTCGTTGCTTTTAAATAGTTAAAAATAAACGTTACTATTGAATGGAAATAAAATGCAGGCCGCATATCGAAAAATTTTTAAAATATCCCTAACATTCTTCATAATTCTTGGATTTAACTACGGCGTAAGCTTTCAGCAGTTTCTTCATTATGACTGGACTGATACAAGAGGCTTGAGTGATTCTCTAAGCTATCTTGATATGTCAAACGGCAAGTATAGTGTTCCATCAGGTCATCGCTACCGAATCATCATTCCCTTTCTTGCTGGTTTTGTTAGGAGTTCGATCCAATCGCTAGTCCCTGCCGAACAATTATATTGGCTTGGGGGAGTTGATTCACTTAGTTTCTATATCGTCAACTGTCTTGTTACAAGCCTTACAGGCTTATTTTTATATTTCTTTCTTGCCCAGTTAAAATTCGACTCTAAATTATCATTATTGGGAGTATTTATATTTTTGGGAAGCCGAATTACAATTATAACTACAGCTGCACCTATTGTTGACTCCTTATATCACTTAGCAATTATTATAATAGTTTATTTTTGCTTAACTCAGCAAACAATTGCGCTAGCCTTANCAATTCCACTCCTAATTCTTACCAAAGAGACAATAATACCTTTTTTATTCCTCCCTCTTTTTCTTAAAACTATCAATCGCAAACTTATCGGCGCGTCTTTATCGGNTTCATTTGTAATTTTTTTCTGGGTAAGAGAAAAAATCACTGTCGCGCTGCCTAATGTTGTTGAGGTCAATGACCCAATTTTTGATATCGTCATTAAACATCTAGCATCAGTACCAGAAAACATGATAAAAATTTTCTTCTCCGTAGAAGGTTGGCATGGCCTTTTTTCAACATTCTCAATATTCTGGCTGATTGCAGCTTTTGGAGTATGGCTTGAGTTTAAAAAAGCCAGTACATTTTATCAAATTCCTCCTTTTCTATTTCTTATAGTTCCTATTCCAGTTTTATTAGCTATTTTAAGTGCTAACACTGGGCGCATGTTACTTAGCTTGTTTCCTATTGTAGTTCCCTACACCTTGATCGGGATCGATTATTTATGCTCTCAAAAAATTGCAAATTATTTATCATTAAACAAAAAAGGGGAACCTTGATGCTAGGAAAGCAAACAACCCCCGGCACTATTGAATGGGAATAAAGGTTCAATAGTAACTCTCTGATTTCTAAGTCAATCTAATTTTCGCAAAACGACGAGATTTTTCACGCATTGGTGTTTCAATTTTGAGATGTGTTACCCAACTAACTAATACAACAAAAAATATGATTGCCAAAATAGCAGCATATGTATCAAATGTANTCAATTGTAGAACAAATATACCATCTGATTTTTGTAGCACTGGCCGTATTAAAACTCGTTTAAATATATTTGAAATCACCCATAACACAAATGTATGTGACATATAAACAGAGTATGATATTTGCCCAAACCATACTAGTATTTTATGTTTGAGGATTATTTTAAAAACTCCTTCTTTTGAAAGCATAATAGTCATGATTAATGCGGATGTAAGAAAGTAGATGGCATAATTGAAGTAATTTGAACTTTTTAGCTGAACAAATAAAATTATTGAAATAAAAAGTAGCGCAGATGAATAGCTTGGTAGTTTTATTTTTATTTTTTTAATCACACTTGCTGTAAGGCAGCCAATAAAAAAACCGCCTAAGCACCTGAAAAAATTTGTAAACCCATAAGTATTTTGGGTGACAAGCAATGCTATTGAAACAAATGCTACTATAAAAAAAATATATTTCTTTTGTTGCCTAAAAAGTAGCGCAGATAGTCCAAAAATCAAATAAGTATAGAACTCTACACTTATTGACCAAGCAGGGCTGTTGAAGGTTGAATCATTCCCGGTTGGTCCAATGCCCTGCGCTAAAAATATTTGTTGAATAAGCGCTATTAAATTATTTTTGGCAAAAGGAGTTGATCTAATATCATGAACTCCAAGTTTTATTGTTGCCATGTATTTTGCAACTTCAAGTACTAAAAAAAATAATAAGAACGTTAAATGAACAGGATAAAGCCGTCCAAAGCGTAGAAACTGAAATCGCAATAAATCTTTGCTGTTTTTTATTTTATTTGCGTAGGAATTAAAGATTACAAATCCGGATAGAACAAAAAACACATCAACCATCAAGTAGCCGTTATTTATGATGCCAATATTTAATATCGGATTCCATTTTGGTATATGAAAAAACACAACAAGTAACGCAGCTAATCCTCTAATGCTTTCTAACTCTTCAATCTTCTTAGAATTTTGGCATGTCTCGTGATCTGTATTCATTGCCGTTCTCTTTTGTTCTAATGTAGAGAAATCGATTTAAAATGCAACTGGTGCTTGTGGGAACAACAATCGATTGGTTACTTCAACATATGCTGTGCAAGCCCTTTTTGATAGATTTTATAGAGAGCTAAAACACTAAATTATAATCGCAGTGAGCACTAGAAGAGAAGTGAATATTATTATTGATCTTGCGAAAACGGTTGGCTAGGCATTTTATGATCAAAATACTTTTGAGAAAGGTACAAAAAAAATATTTGTTAATATCTGCAATTGTTTTTGTTGAACTTTTCTCATAACGTTACACAAAAAGTCACACAAAACTATGATTACTGAAAACCATAGCAACGTAACACGTAAAAAGCATAAAAATAAACCATTGATTTCAAAGCGGAATTTTCTTACAGTTATATAAAAATTCGCACAAAACTGTGACTACTGAAAACCACAGTTATAGTTTCCATACTGAATTCGAAACCATTTTCAATGAGAGTACCTCTTCGTGAAAGGTAAAACTAAGAATTGTTTTTACAAGCCATTTATAAAAATAATTAAATGAAAAATGGAATTAACATAGCTGAGAATTTTAACTATTCCTATTCCGATCTGGAATTCTTGAGAATTCGTAAATACTGTGATCAGTTTGAAAGCATAACCAAGAATGCTGCAAACCTCTTTGTAAAAGGAAGAGATATAATATCAAAGAACCCCTTGGTCTTTGGAAGACATGAGGTGGCTACCGAGGAATTAATTAAATGGTATAGAGGAAATGGTTATAATAAATTTTTGTTAGACTTTGGCGCAAATATTGGACTGACAACCTGCCTTGTCGGAAAAGAATTTGATAAAATATTTTGTTTTGAACCAAACTTGCAAGTATTCCGAATATTGCAGACAAATGTTGAGATTACATTTGGCCTTTCGCACGGTGTAACACTTAACAATTTTGGCCTTGGTGACAGCGACAAACAATTAGAGCTTACTATTCCTAAAACTAATTATGGCGGAGCATTTTTAAGAGAGGGAAATACATACTCAAACAAAATTCTAATAGAAAAAGACGGAATTAGAGTTCCTTCGAAAGCATATAATTATGTTAAAGTCGAAATAAAAAATTCCAGAACACACTTAGGAGAAATTTTTTCTACTAAAATTCCAGTAGGATCACGAGGAGTAATTAAAATTGATGTTGAGGGTTATGAGCCCTATATAATTAAGGCAATTGCTGCAACAATCCCTCCGGAAAATTCAGTCGCTATTATTTTTGAAAATCATGATCCTAATTTAAATCCTGATAAGTTGAAAAAATATTTTAATAGAGAAACTAATCTGTATCTCATAAAACATTACCCTGTTCGATCCTTATTTAAGGATAAGAATCTGCGTAAAATAAAATCCCTTTTAGGGGCAAAGGGTCACTACAAACTCATAAACCTTGACAATAATGAAGTTCCTTTAGGGCAACTTCTCCTTGTTGTATAAGGATTGTGTCAGTTGCTGTTAGTAGAAAGAAGAAGGTTGCTACCAACGCCATAATGGCCGTGGCTAAAGGCTTATTTCCAACTTAATGTTGGTTTTTTAATTGATGGGTGTGTGCAATGAAAAAATTAATAAACAAGTTTACAAACTTAGTGCAATTAGAGAACTATCTAAAAAAGTCTTATGACTTGTTATTACACAGAGAGATTGCAGAGAAACGTTCAAATCATATTAATCCATTGAATAAGTTTTCCGTATTCAGTGGGTTTGCTCAGAGTGATGAGGACGGCATCACACTTGAGATTTTAAGAAGAATTGGTTTGAACTTTGGTTATTTTGTTGAATTTGGTGTAGGTGATGGCACAGAAAATAATTCTTTAATTCTACTTGCGTGCAATTGGAAAGGCGCTTGGTTTGGAGGCCAAGAGTTAACCTTTGACACCTCTTGTTCGGATAAACTTAATTTTGAAAAAGTATGGATATCTAAAGATAACATCTTAAGTCTATACAATTCCCTAAATGAAAGTGCTGATGTCATCTCATTAGATTTGGATGGAAATGATATTTATCTTGTTGAGGAATTGCTTTCAAATAAAGTTCAGCCAAAATTATTTATAGTGGAGTACAATGCAAAATTTCCGCCTCCCATTGAATTTAAGATAGATTATAATCCTACGCATACTTGGGTTGGTGATGACTATTTCGGTGCGTCTTTAAAATCTTTCAACAATTTATTTTCTTCATATGGTTATCGTTTGGTTTGTTGCAATTTGAGTGGTGCTAATGCATTTTTCGTCGCGTCAGAATATGCTCATTTGTTTGATGATGTTCCAAAAGATATTGAAGATATTTATTGTGAGCCCTTTTATTTTCTTAGGAGTAAAAGGATGCACCCTACTTCAATTAAAACAATTTCAAAATTGATAAGATAGTCCGTAATACCCTTTCTTTACATATAGGGGATTGAGAGTTCCGATCACCTTTTTACTAACGCATTGATACTATTGAGTTTCAATAGTTCCCTTCGCAATTTCTAACGAAGCGTATAGTTAGAAACTTGTCAGAAAGTAGCATTAAATGCTATATAAACCAATGCTTTACATATATTCCACTATTGAATGGGAATAAAAGGTCAGTAACAACTCATTGATTTCCAATCAAAAGTAATTTCAAAATAGTTTCCCCGCCTAAAAGGCTGTCATTGTTTTTGCTGAACTCTTCTCATAACGTTACAGAAAAAGTCGCACAAAACTGTGACTACTGAAAACCATAGTAACGTAAGGTGAAAGGTTGGCTTTAAAAAGGCAGAACTGCAACGAAGAAGAAATTCCCATTTTTGATGAAGCTTTCATCTACAAAAGAGGTGTCTATTGGCACTTTAGGATGCGGCTGAACAACGAACGAAAATACGCACGAAAAGGCCTACGAACTCTCAGCAAAACTAAAGCTATTGAAAAAGGAAAAGAATTTTACGTAGAGGTTTTTGCTAATCGGAAAATGGATAAAACTTACTTTTCTTTAACCGCAAAAGGTATAATGCATTAAGAGTGGTGGATTTCTGAAATAGGATAACTACTAATGGGCAGTTGATTTTAAACTGAGAAGTTTCTTAAAGCGACCGTTCCATTGAAATTCGATTTTTCTTTTTAGCCTTTGTACTTTGTTGCTGAATCGTTTTCTAATTTGTTTTTTGATCAACTGAGCTTCCATCATTCCTTCTGTCATTTGACCTATAGTAAGGTCTTTGGGTAAGAAAATAGGCATAAGGTTGCCCCAATCTGAAATATCATCATGTACAATTTTACCGTGCTTTTCGACACCTTCCTCCCAGACGGGGGTTCCTGGGAATGGAACCATATAAGAAAACCAGGCTGTGGATAATGAAAGGTCACGGGCAAAGTCTAACGTTTCGCGTATTGTTTCGGAAGTCTCTCCTCTATGACCAATAATAAAAAGTCCGCTGACTTCAAAGCCATAGGAGTGCAATAGTCTGGCGCTTTCTCTTATGAGATCTTTGCCTACATGTTTTCCCATTTCCAAAAGAACTTGATCGGAACCAGATTCAATACCCAGTGAAACTTTTCTAACTCCCAGCTCCCAAAATAAGGGTAAAAGTTTTTCACGAACTGTATTGGGGTGAAAAAATACTTCAAGGCGGACTTGTATATTTCGCTTTTTAAATTCTTTAATGTAGGCCCTCAGCCGTTCTTCATTTGGGATGAAAATATCATCCAAGATAAATATTTTGTTTACTGAGTAATTTTTTAAGACAAACTCCATCATACTCCCTACATACTCAACCGAATGGTGCCTGACGGCACTGCCGCGAAATCCATCTTTACAGAAATAACATTCAAAAGGGCAACCTCTTGCTGTGATTAAGCTGAACCTTCCAACTTTTTCTGGCCAATACCCGGTATTGGAAAAATCTTGTTTTGTGGGAAAGGGAACTTCATCAGGATCAATGGATTTACCTTGAATTGCTCCAGGGCTCTGAATCCCTTGCAGTATTTCTAGAGTCGCGTGTTCTCCATCCCCTATTACAACGTAATCAGCAATTTTTAATCCCTCTTCGGGGAGCGCACCATAATGAACACCTCCAAAAATTAGTGGGATACTAGGATTTTTAGTTTTGGAAAGTCGGGCAATATTCTCTGCATCAGGGCTTTGGCAGGTAATAGCGGAGATACCAATAAAGCGTGGTTTAACTTTATGTACTTGTTCAATAAACTGATTTGCATCTAAATTTATATATTTTTCATCATAGCGGTCCATGACTATTGATTTAAACCCATGTTTTCTTAAATAGGTCTGTATATAAAGAACTCCGAAGGCGGGGTAATCTCTTCCTCCAAACTTCCCCGCATCTCCTCCAACCTTATCGGTGAGGTTTCTGCACCTTACTAAAACTATATCGACCATTATGCTTCAGCCTTAAACCTCTAAAAAGTTATAAATAAAAAATGTGATTTTATCACAATTACAGGAACATTGCCCCTAATATTCCGGGAGAAGAAGGTTGGGTTTAATAAAACATAGAATACCTCCCAAGAATTAGATAAGATATCTAATTTTAATAACTGATTTTTTTTAGAAGAAGTTACCAACCAATTATAATCCCCCCCTTTACCAAATAGTTTTTAAAAGGTTAACATTTGGTATAAATAACGGGGTCTGGTCAATGGCACTCGCTTAAAAGAATAGTAATAATTGAATTAATTAAAGTTTGTTAGAATAGTTTTCTAGCTATTTAGACCTCTTAAAATACTAGGGTAAAAAATGGTTTTTTGGTATATCTTCTTATAACCGGGATGGCGCTCCGAAACAATTAGTCGAACAAATACTTGTTTCAGCTTAACAAAGGACCTGCTATGCGAAGTATTTTAAGTATTTCAAACCCATCCATGAAGTTAGATGGGTTTGAAATACTTAATGTGTTTTCAGATTTGCAACTGAATAATGTTACTGTCGATTTCTACAACCGGCTAAAACTACAAGGTTATAAGATTGGATTGGTTCAAGGTTCAATTTTTTACAATTACGACATTGAACCTGATACAAAAAGAATAGATGAGTTTGTAGTATCTTTAAATCAAAAAAATAAAATATCAATTGATTTTGCTTTCCAAGAATTAAGGGAATGTCCAAGTTTTTATAAATTAATAAATCAAGAATTTTTATCCATTTGTTCTGAATTACTTGAATGCCCTATCCCTCTTCTTAAAATTCATTTCGATGGAATACTTGTAAACATCCCATCAAATAAGCAAAGACTTTATCGTTTTTTATTCAGAAGCTCATTATTACCCATACAGAAAGAATTTTCTAAATTTCTGGATGCCAATAATTCACGACAAAAACNCGGAAAACGGGGCAATGATGGTTAAACTTAAAGGGCATTTGCGACATTATGACTTCAATGAATACAGTAGATTCGATAAAATTGAAGGATACGAAAGTGTAGAAGAAAACTACTTTTATCAACTTGAACTACCTGAAAATCAGATTTCTGATCTAGAGACCCTGATTACTGATCTACGAGTTGGAANCGGATTGTTTTTCCANGCAAATCTTCCGCATNCATCGGTATTAAATAAATCAGACGTTCCTTCCTATGCTCTTNTTGCAAGNGNATATGATTATCGCAAAGATTTAACATTAAGTGATANAACAGGAATAAAGTTATACANNGGGGCTAAAGGAGGNTACCCTGGTCTCAGACCTATAATCTAAACTAACTTGGCAGCGGCTNNTCAGCCTGCAAGTAGACAACGGAGAGTTTGATAGGCTGCTGGAAGAGCCGTTAGCGTATGGAAGCTGACCAACCAAAGTAAACTGAGCAAATTAATCTTATAGTCTGTTCAACAGACTTAGAGCAGGAAGAGTAACAGAAAAATGGAATACCTTATTAAAATTATCTACATAGGCTTGGGGGCAAGTTTTTTATTGTTCCTTGATATAGCGCTAACAAGACGGAAGAGAAATAAAAAGAAGCCAATTTATCAATATTCTAGGTACAATATGTTTGTAAACCCATCTAGGCGGCTAACCTATAATATGAGTCCTGCACATTATAACTTACCATTACAAAAACCTGTAAGTTGCACCTTCGACATTACAGCGGAAGGTTTCCAAGATAAAATAATGCCTTGTGAAAATTTATTAGTTGGAGCAAGCACGGCTTTTGGAACAGGCGCAACAAGTCCTCAAACAAACATTACGGGAGTGCTTAGAAATAAATACGAGATAGATATAATCAATTTATCAGTTCCAGGATTTAATATTGAACAAGAAGTGATTACGATTATAAAACATATTGATACCATTTCCCCAAAGCAGATAGTTCTAGTCAATGGAGCCAATAATTTGTCGCTAGGTCTCCCTTTTAATTATCATTATGTTGAGATTAAAGACGATCCAATAGCCATGTATGATGAAATGGATTATGAAACTTTCGTGAATCAACGCTATAGAAATTTTCTCCCAATAAAATTTCTCCTAAAAAATCTACCTAAAGAGCTCTTAACTCAGACCAAAACGGTTTATTTATTGAAAAAAATATTTTTCAGCAAATTAACACAAAATGCAAAAGCCCAATCAGATGCAACCCTTCAAAAACGTGGTCAGAAGTTAATTGTAAGCAGCATAAAAAATTATGTTCATTGGCTGAAAATCGTTAGGGATATAGCTACTGCACGCGGTATCAAATTATTAGTTGTTTTACAACCTTATTTCACTTACGGCAGACCTAGAAGCCAGTTTAATGAGAGGCCGCCTTTTCCTTATATTAACGAACCCTTCGATGATTTAATGGATCAAGGCTTTAAGCAACTAGAGGCAGAGTGTTTAAAAATTGATGGTTTAAGGCTTGTTCCTGCGTTTAAGCCTTTTGCCAAGATGCCATTAGATTTTTTTATTGATCCTGTTCATTTAACTGAATTGGGTTATGATGCATTAGCAGGTTTAATTAAAGATGAATTATAAATAGGAAATATACATGTTTAAACTAATTGTAAATTTTTTTAAAAAACTTTTTAAGAAAAACAAAGAAGAAGGTGATGACATATACCCAATGTGGTAGATATAAGTGATCAAATAAAAATATCTAGTTTTCCTTCAAAAAATGTTCGGAGGCCTATGCGCATTGAAATAATTCACGATAGAATAAAGTAATGAGCGCTTAAGTTTTAAAAAAAGTTTCTTCTCCACTTATTAATTCTATCTCCCCAGACCAGAGTTTTTTCGGTTACATTATTCATTTTCCAATTCCCTGCAGCGAATTTATTGGCTTCTGCAAAAGTGGGATAAATATGAATGGTTTCTAATATTTTGTTCATTCCAATCCCATTTTTCATCACTGCAACATATTCTGAAATGATATCCCCGGCATGCATTCCTACAATGGTCACACCAATAATTTTATCCTTTCCGGGAATGGTCAATACTTTAACGATACCATATGCGGCTTCCTCAGTAATGGCCCGGTCAAGGCCATCAATATGGTAAGTGGTAACTGTATAGGGGATATCCAATTCTCTGGCCTCAGTTTCATTCAAACCTACGCGTGCCACTTCAGGATCGGTAAAAGTCGACCAAGGCACGATGCTATAGTCTACTTTAAAGCCGTAAAATGGTTGTAACATTGAATTCACCGCACAATACCAGGCTTGATGTGCGGCTATGTGGGTAAACTGATAGGGGCTGGCAACATCTCCACATGCATAAATATTTGGAATATTGGTTCTCATGTATTCATCTACTTGAATCATTTTTTGCGGAGTTAATTCTATTCCCAATTCTTCCAGCCCGAAACCTGTTGTGTTTGGTTCCCTTCCCAATGCCACCAACAGAGCATCGAATTCGATCACAATTAAATTTCCATCTTGCTCGCATTCTAGGAAATCCTTTCCATTCCGCTTAAAAAATCGTTTTGGGATAGCCCCTAACAACACATTAATTCTATCGTTTTTAAAACTTTCCAAAACTATTTGCGATATCTCAGGGTCTTCTTTGGGAAGTAACTGCTCGTCACGTTGAACCTGCGTTACATTGCACCCCAATCGGGCAAATGCTTGGGTTAATTCAGATCCGATGGGTCCCCCACCTAGCACAAGNAGNTTTTTNGGCTGCTCACGAANATTCCATATCGTNTCAGAGGTCANNTATTNAATATTTTCNACTCCTTCAATNGNNGGTANNGNAGGNCNTGCNCCCGTTGCCACAACTATATTCCGGGTGNTCAGNGTTTTNCCGTTTACTGAAACTTCATAAGGGGATATTATTCTGGCTTCACCTTTATGACATTCAACGCCCAAAGAGGTATACCTTTCTATCGAGTCATGGGGCTCCACTGCTCTGATGACGCGCTGGACGCGTTCCATAACATCTGCAAAATCAAAATCAACAGAAGCACTTTTAAAACCCAATTGTTGACATTTTTTTACATCTGCCAAAAATTTTGCAGAACGAATCAATGCTTTGCTGGGAACGCAACCCGTATTCAGGCAATCGCCTCCCATTTTATGCTTCTCTATCAACGCGACTTTTCCTTTCGTCGCGGCCCCTATATAGCTTGTCACTAAGCCGGCCGATCCCGCCCCTATCACAACCATGTTGTATTCGAACGATTTGGGCTTTTTAAATTTATTCAGAATTCTTCTACTCCTATAAAAGCCCAAAATTTTTCTTGCTAGCAATGGAAAAATTCCCAAAATGAAAAACGAAGAAATAATTTCCATAGAAAGAATACCGCCTAAAGATTCTAATTGGGCGAGTTTAGTTCCAGCATTCACATACACAATAGTCCCTGCCAGCATACCTAGCTGGCTCACCCCAAAAAAGGTCAGAGTTTTCATAGGAGTCAAGCCCATGACTAGATTTATAACGAAAAATGGAACAGCAGGAATCAACCGAAGTGTAAAAAGATAAAAACCACCATCCTTCTCCACACCCTGATTGAAAGATTTCAAATAACTGCTGAATTTATTTTGAACCCAATCCCGCAACAGCATACGGGAAACGAGAAAAGCCAGCGTCGCACCGATGGTACTGGCAAAGGAGACCAATATCGTTCCCACAAGCAATCCAAATAACGCACCACCCAGCAAAGTAAGCAGAGCGGCTCCCGGCAAGGTAAGTGCCGCGGACAAGATATAAACTGCCATGTAGGCACCCATCGCCAGTAAACTATTTTTCCTATAAAACTCGGAAAAATGGGATTGCTGTTCTTTTATATGTTGAAGGGTAAGATATTGGCCAAGGTCCAAATAAAAAAATGCTCCCAAACACCCGGCAACAAAAATAACAGTAATGATCTGTTTGAAATTTTTCATAACCTCTGTTCCCGAGATTTTAAATTTTGAAAAACCACAACTTTAATTCTACCCTTTTATAAAACTATCCAATAGTCGATGTTTCACTTATTTTTTTAAAAGGTGTTTATTTCACTTTCTAAAAGGATAAAAACTTTGCATAATTTTAATTGGTTTTGCCAATTAACAACTATGTAAGTCCACCTGTTTTTTTGAAGTTCTGCAATATAGCTGATTAAATGCTAATCATATTGAGGCGAAGAAAATGACTCACCCTATTGGGAGCAATGCGTTCGGACTGTTACTAAACATCATCAAAACAAACCAGCGGGATCTGTCTAATAAAGGCAACCGATCTGGCGAAAGTAACGGCTCACCTGCAACAATTATTTTCCAGATTCGAAACCCCCACCCGGGCCCACCCCCTTGATTTATAATCTCAATCCCTCCTATTTGCCCATCTAGAGAACAAATACTTAGATAAATAAAGAGTCTTGACCACATTCCTTTGAAATGCTATTAATTTGTTTCCTTAAGTTTTGACACACCAAGCAACCTAGTTTAACTTATGTTTAATAACCGCTTCGTTTGGAGAAAGTCCCATGGAAATCAATGAGATCAGAGTAGAAATCAGAAAACATCATGTGACCCCAGGAGTAAATGTTCTGGACCTTATAATTGATGCCGATGGCGAAAAAATCCGCAAACAAACCCAGCATAAAGATACAGATCAGGCCTTCCAAAAATTTGTGAAAGATATAGTCAAAGTAGGTCAGGAACTCGCCAACGCCCGGATAGAAGGCTAGCATTTTTGCAGCTAAAACTGTGGAAACCTCAACATTAAAATACATCATCCTGATGAGTTAGATTTTTAAATATCTATATGCCAGCTGTATCATCAATGCAAACTTAATACTTCCTTTGAATAACACCCTAATGGTCTAACCACCTTGGTAAGACTACCCATTAGTGAAACTAGATCACCTCGTTTTGCTTTTTAAATGTTCCCAACCCTGAACCAAGTTGATTTTGAAGGCGAGGCACTTTTGGGAAATAAAATATCAGGTAGATTATTCCAGCAGTTGGGAGTTCTTTCAGGGACCAGTAATTTTCAGTTTTTTGAGTTTTTCTACAAGCGTGGTACGGTTGAGTCCGAGGAGGTTAGCCGCTTTGTTTTTAACCCAACCGGTTTTTTCCAATGCTTCTAGCAACAATTCTTTTTCAAAGTCTTCGACCGTTTTTTTTAGGTTGATACCCTCTTCAGGAATTCCCACATGAAAAGATTGCTTTAATGACTGCTGGAGCATGAGCGCGGGGTTTCCCTCCTCCTTTTCTTCCAGCGGTTGGCATTTTTCTTTCTGGACATCACCAAGCACTTTATCCGGTAAATCTCTTGGCATGATGGTTGAGCCGATGCTCAACACCACCATGCGTTCCACAAAATTGGCCAGCTCGCGAATATTACCCGGCCAGGAATAGTTAACCAAAAAGTTCATCGCTTCATTACTGATAGTTTTAGATTTCGTGGCCCCATTAAATTGTTTCAGGAAATGGTTCGCTAAAAGCGGTATGTCTGTTTTTCTTTCACGCAGGGGCGGAAGGTTGATTGGAATAATGTTAAGACGGTAAAAAAGGTCTGCACGAAATTTTCCTAATTTAATGGACTCTTCCAGATTTCTATGTGTCGCAGTGATAACCCTTATGTCGATAGACGTTGGTTTCGTGCTTCCAATGCGATCGATTTCCCTTTCTGCCAAAACCCGCAGAAGTTTTACCTGCAAAGAAATGGGCATATCACCTATTTCATCAAGGAAAATGGTTCCCTGATGGGCCAGTTCCATTCGACCAATACGCGTGTTGACAGCCCCGGTAAAGGCCCCTTTTTCATAGCCGAAAAGCTCGCTTTCCAAAAGTTCATGGGGAATAGCCCCGCAATTAACCGCAATGAAAGGTTTGGAGGCACGGAGGCTGTTCATGTGCAAAGCACGGGCGATGAGTTCTTTTCCCGTTCCACTTTCACCATAGATCATGACGGTGCTCTGCGATCCAGCAGCCCGTTCGACAACGTCAAAAACCTCACGAATGGGCTGGCTTTCACCTATGATATCGAAGCTTTCTGATTCAATGTTTATCTTCATAGCAAAAAATATTATATCTACAGAAGCAAATTTGTCAAATAAAACAATAATTTATAGTTCAACCGAATTTTCACTAAAGCGTCAAAACTTCCTCAATAGTCAAAAATTTAGGTTTAAAAAGTATGCTAAAAAAACGCGGTATAAATTGACACTGAAAAAACCAGAAAAATACAGAAGGGTTTTAATTTTGCTAATAATTTGTGCCCAAAAAATAGTGGACCTAATTATTCTCTTTAAATCCCAATTGGTTACGACTCATAAGTTGCAATCTTTTGTGGTTTTTATCAAACAGGAAAAAAAGAAATGCTTTACAGATAAAATCAAAGGTAATTTTTCTGCGATGATTTTGCAGATTTTGCTTTAACTGAGGAAGTTGATGATTATTAGCAAACAAATCAAATTATCCAGGACTTCAACGGAATCCTCCTGGTGGCCGTTCTGTTTTTTCAACAAGTTTCGAACTTTGTGACTCTTGCCATCTCAAAGCCAAAAAGACTATAAAAACAGAAATTTAGATTAAGTCAAATTACTGACTCTTATCGCATCCTGTTTTTTATCAAAATGTCGAAAAAAATGATTCTGGGCCTTATACTATAGTTTGTGGTTAAAACGTTTAAAAATTTAGGTTTTGAAAACCTTTAGAACCCTTTAACTCTAATTTAACCACGATTGGTATCAAAATTGCTTAATTAAATGAAAAAAGCCGAAATCAAAGAATATGTTATTAAAATTAAAATTCAGAAAGTCCCTAACCCTCGCCCTGCTATTGGTAAAATTGTTTTCTAAATCTGACGCATGGGGCCAAGGGGATTTTTTTGGAGACAACTTGTTACTTAAAACGGTTAGAATT
>PBJL01000013.1 GCA_002721105.1 Acidiferrobacteraceae bacterium
CCGCCTGTTGCGCCGCCCATGACTGCAACGATGGATAAGAATCCACAAAACTGAATTTTCCAGGAGTGACATCTCCCATAATGCCAGTGATGATATGACTCGTAATCCCGCTCCCCTCGACATTGTTATTTACGAAAGTCACCCATTTAGAATTATGGAGGCGCACATCATCCATTGTTTTCTCCTTCTTGAGTTCGCAGGAATAAACAGATCGATAGTCATCAGCATTAGCCGCTACCCATGTTCCAAATACGGCACTAATCAATAAAATTATTTTTTTCATTCGAAGTTTTCTCGTGTATTTAAAAGATTAATCGGACTGGTTATTTATAACGTTATAGATAGGGAGCAATTACAATACATTCTCACTGCACCTCAACAATCGATCTATATCGGTCCAGTTTGTTGTGAGAGATTGTCGCATAGGCTATACATCATCAATGGTACAAATGAACTATGTACTTTCAATAACCGAGTAATCACGCTCACTAATCAATCCATAACCACTATAGAGTGAACCACTATAAATGACACATGCATCTAAACTCATGAGGTTGTTAAGCCTATTTCTGATTTCTCTGCCATTGAATATAGCCGCTAATGGATGGACCGCTGAACAAGAAGAAGTTTTAGCCTTTCAGATACATTGCCAGTCCACACAGAATGCTGATGAATGGATGGAATGCTTTCACGATGATTTTAAAGGTCTTGGAATGAATCTGGGACCTATGCCTACCAATAAGAATGATAGGCGAAATCTAGATTCCGCGGATCGAGAAACCTTTGCCCGCGAACTTATCCTGCTAAAACCTTTATCGATATACGTAAACGGTAATTTTGCGATAGTCAATTACGTCGTTCAGCAACAACAAACTAACAAAAAAACAGGCGAAGAAACGATACAGGTATCACGCTGGATGGATGTACTACTAAAAGACAACGGGAAATGGTCATGGATTTCTGATCACGGCGTCACTGGTCCATAGTAGTCATGACATATTGAGACTGCCTGTTATACACCATGGCGTATCACGGGATACCTACTATCACAACATGTAGTTTTAGTCACCACCAAAACACGGTACGCTCTCCCCTACAAATAGCTCACATTAGGACAGAAATGAACAAACTAAGAACATTAATCTTGGTGATATCCACTTTGGTCGTCAGTAACGGATTTGCTGCTAACGCAGGTGCAAATTATAGAGATATTCCAACAGACCAAAATATGGGCCTACAACTTGATCTTTGCGAGCTGAATGAGGGCTACAGCCTTGATGACGTCGCAAAGATCAATAAACGCTTAAGCGAAGGTTTCGCGAAATTGGATATCAATGCCACTATTATGCACCTCACACCATTCTTTACCCGAGGTGCACTCTTCGATCCTAGACCGGACTACGCCACTATGATCGTCGCCCCTATTCCCGAATTCGGCAGCGGGTGGGACAAATGGACCACGTCTGAAGAGGCGTCGGAATTAGTCGCCGATAGCGAAGAGGTTAGTCGTTGTATCGCTAAATTCCACCAGGGGATACCTAAGCATTTTAATGTTGACGAAATACAAAGTACCGACCGGCGTATCCTAACTTTTCAGTGGTGTTCCAGACGACCAGGTGTATCAATCGAGCAACTCCGTGATAGGCATGATAACTACCTACAATCAATCGGAGAGGAGTTCCCTGCAGCAACATGGCATATTCTTGTTCCTCGACTCGGCGGTGGACCTGGAGATTGGGCACATATGCAAACATACACCAGTGCCGCTTCTTTGATGAGTAATGAATCTCGTCTAGCTGCAGGTGGCTTCCGAAGCTACAACGACTACCACAATACATATGTTGATTGTGGTGACACCAACGTCTGGAACGGCACATACGTGCACAAGCGCAAGTGATATAGGCTCGCAAGCGAGCCAAACATTCCACAGAGGTAGGACGAAGTTGAGTAGGGGTGATCTCAAAAAAACAGATCCCTCTACAACACCCATAAATTAGCGCTAACCACATCTAATCCGAGAATCATCGTTGTACCAATGGCGTCCCACTTTCGTTTTGACAACATACTTCCGCCAAACGAAATTAACCGTAGATCTCTTTAATAGGCATTTCGCCATAATCACCGGCAGTGAGTATTGAGTCTTTGAGATTGCTCGAACCGCCTCCCAGTCCAATAAATCTTAGAGTTTCGAGGTTGCTTCAGCCAATATTGGCTTTAACTGCACCTCTATCTTCTCACCGACATTGGTTTCAATGCGTATAAAAAAAATATTTTCATCAGCGAGCTGATAGCTCAGACTTCGGTGAGAACCACTACTAACACCACGAAAAAATACATATTTATCCCCAATTTCAGTTAATTCAAATTTGTGAATCTGAGAATGAGAGGAACTGATTCTGTCCGGTTCTAACGAATTGTTAAAGATTTGTAGGTTCAGTTCCAGACTACCGTTGATTTCTCTGACGTGAATAATTTCAACAAACCTTGTATCTGATTTTTCTGAAGAGCGCACCAGGGCCGTAATGGTTCCAGAACGGGGAGAAAGCCACGTTTGTTCCAGCAACCCATCATCATGCGGTCCCTGCCTTTGTCCAGCGAGCCAGTTTAGTGCGTTTATTGACAATTTCGGATTTTCCTCTCCGCCAATAACCGCAGTAGCTAATACAACAATGATAGTCAATATGGTCGAAGAGCTTTGGAAACTTCTCATTTACTTAATTACCACTTTCCTTTTTTCTGGAACCACAAGTAATCTGCCACGTTCGACCTTAAAACAACTTCTATAAAGTGCCAGAACGGCTGCTTTCGCATTCAATCTTAAGGGAATATCTAATATCTACAAATAAATGAAAACCACCATACCACCCGCACAATATAATGCGGGAGAAAAATAGCCATACAGTTAAATCAGACATCGGAATACGGTTGAACATACAAACCATGCTCTACACTTTCTTCTTTAGGTACTGGCTGTAGCAATGCACTGAGTCAACATTCGCAATATTTTTTGCTGAAATGGCGAAAACTTACGGGCAGGATTAGGATCGAAAACCGGAGGAAATGTATGCATCGAGTACTGATACTAGCATTGGTTGTATCCGTTCCATCTAGCTGGGCTGCCAAGTTGGAAGGTATAAATTTTGACAAGGTGCTTGTCTGCGAAGACGGACGGAACTTTCCAATTCGTTTTTTAAACGGGGATCCTACACGGGTATGGGTTTTTGAGAAGGACAGAGGCGACTGGTTTCCTTCTAAAATAACGAAAGAACCCGAACACATATTCTGGAAAGACCTCCATCCGACACACTATACGTTAAACCGGAAAACCCTGACTTTAGAAACGCTATCCAACCAAACGCAGTGCAAACTCGTAGATGGGATAGCCTTTCGGCAAATCTGGGCTGATCGGTATAAAGGCAACCAGTTATAGGAATCACAATGAAACGATTATTCGTTCTAGCAATTCTTCTCACAGCTCCAATCAGTTGGGTTGCAGAATTCAAATACGTGGATTTCGATAAAGGCTTTATTTGTAATTCGGAAAATAATAGATACGTCGTATTGATAGAAACGTACTTGTGGCTTGATGTGCCCGACAAGGTCTGGGTCTCCTACGACGCAGATTTTAGCCAAGTCCATAGAGTAAAAGTAGACATAAACGAGAACCATATATCTTGGAAACACAACGATTTTTTTTCTCCTGCTACTCTCCAAACTACGGGAATCAAATCAACTCTAAATCATCAACTTGACTTAATAAATCTCGAAATAACCTCCACAAATGTCGATACAGCAGAGCAGCACCAAATCCTTTATTGTGATCTGAAGTCCAAGAAAGATTTTAGTGAACTGGTAGCAAGTCAATCACGCGACTGACATCAGATGTAGGAGCCAGGCATGGGAAAATGGATCTGCTTAATCATTATCACCGCAATGAGTGGGTGTTCAACTACCCCTACTAGCCATCCCAAAACGATCATCGTCGTAGAAGCCGAGGAACATTATCGTTTGGATTGCAACAGATTGGGACTTGCCAGCGGTCACGATATACATGGCAAAGATTTGGATAAGGCATTAGCCGAAGTAGCAAACAACGCGGATGCTATCGGCGCCAATGCTGTAACTGTTTTAACCCGCGACAATACCGGAGGTTACGTTTTTGTAGTTGCTTTATCTTGTGACGAAGAAAAACTGGCTCGGCATAGCAGAAAAGAAATCTAAGTTGGAAGCGGCCTAAAAGAATCAGCAAGAAGTTCATATCGCGACCCTATCTACGCTCTTTGGTCAGCACGCTGCGAACCTGCCTCCGAATTTGCTATAGTCAAAGCGATCTATCTAGGGAGAACTCGATGTCGACAGAACATTTTGACCTCATTATTGTCGGAGCAGGTATTTCAGGTCTTGGGGCGGCATGTCACCTTCAACGTGAGTGCCCCGAAAAGACCTACGTAATTCTTGAGGGACGCGAAAATTTCGGCGGCACCTGGGATCTCTTTAAATATCCGGGCATCAGGTCTGACAGCGACCTCTATACCTTCGGCTATGATTTCAAACCCTGGCATGGACAACCGATCGCAACCGCGCCAGAAATACTCCGGTATCTATCTGAAGTCGTCGATGAAAATGATCTAGAGCGCAACATTCGTTTCAATCACTGGGTGGAAAGCGCGGACTTCTCATCCGAAGATGGGGATTGGACAGTAACCGTAAACAATGAAGGAGAGCAACGGGTCTTTACGGGCAACTTCCTCTTCATGTGCCAGGGCTACTATAACTACCAAGAAGGATATCAACCAGAATTCAAGGGTGAAGAAGACTTTTCCGGCAAAATTATCCATCCACAACAGTGGCCTGAAAACTACGACTATACCGACAAGCAAATGGTAGTTATCGGATCAGGAGCAACAGCAGCAACAATCGTACCAGCTGTCGCTGACAAGGTTGCTCACGTAGTGCAACTGCAGCGATCCCCTAGCTATTACTTATCAATGGACAACTCCAATGAGGAGCAAATTATTCTCGATTTGCGCAAAATGGGCGTTCACGAAGACACCATTCACGCTGTGAAACTACACATGGCACTGAAGTTCGGAGAAGAGCTAACGGAGCGTTCCCTTAATCAACCCGAAGCCATGAAAAAGGAGCTGGTAGACATGGTGCGGTCAGAGCTCCCAGAGGACTTTGATGTCGAGACCCACCTGACGCCAAGTTATGGCCCCTGGAAAGAACGGCTGTGCTTGTTACCGGACGGGGATATGTTCAAGGCAATAGCAAGCGGAAAGGCATCGATAGCTACAGATGAGATCGATCGATTTGTTCAAGACGGGATTGAACTTAAATCCGGCAGACTCCTTCAGGCAGATGTCATTGTTTCTGCAACAGGTATCGAGCTTTGTGGACTTGGCGATGTCGACTTTTCAGTCGACGGCAAAAGTGTGAGCGTGCAAGACACATTCACTTACTATGGCATGATGATTTCCGGAATGCCTAATCTCGCATGGTCATTTGGTTATATACGAAGTTCCTGGACTTTACGCTCCGATCTTATAGCTCATTATGTCTGTCGACTATTGAAATACATGGACGAAGAAGACGTCCGAGTCTGTACACCAACACTGAGGGCCAAAGATTACGGAGCGAACGGAAAAGGATTTATAGACCCCGACGACTTCGCGCCAGGATATATGCGACGAGGAGTCGGTCGTCTTCCACAACAAAGCGGCCAGGGCCCATGGACCAATTGCCAGGACTATTACCACGAAAAAGATACGATACCTGCTCTTCGTTTTGACGACGAAGCCCTCGTCTTCGGGAAGGCTAAAGAGATGGAACTGACTGCAGACTAACGAAATATCCACTTAACGATAGTGAAACTGTCGCTTCTTGTTATATTGATTTTGGAGAATATAAAGAATGGGGCTTTGCTCCACCATTTGAAAAATTCAATTTACTGAACATTACTTCCCGATGTTTTAGCTGCCATGTTTTATGCCGACCCAACATCGTGAATCTTCCGGTCTTTCAAAGCATCTCGGTCCAAGTTGTTTTTCATGGGTAGCAGGCGTGTATTGGGTGTCAGGATTCCAGAATGAGGCACAACCTGTTGTTGTTAAGGCCGCCAGAATCATAACGATAACGTTTTTTTTCAACATCAATAAACTTCCTCCTACTCCCAGATATTCGCCCTAACGATATCTTCATTCCACTCTAAACCGAGCCCCGGCCTGTCAGGTATCACTAAAGCACCATCTTTCAGCTCGTACGGTTGTTGCAGCACTGGATCTGCCCAGCTCTGCCACTCCAACCAATGTGCAGTCTCCGACACACGCATCACATGTGCCCCGACTTCTGGATAAAGATGCGTAGAAATGGGGACTCCCCATACACCGGCAATTGCGGCAGCACGCATCCAACCCGTTATCCCTCCAATACGCATAAAATCCGGCATCGTCAAATCACAGGCGCGCATCTGTAACGCCTTATGCATTTCCCTAGGACCGTAGAAATTTTCCCCTATCTGCAAAGGAGTCTTAAGCTGGCTTGCAAGTTGCGCATAGCCCTCTAAATTATCGTATACAACGGGTTCTTCAATCCATGTCAAACCGAGATCATCAATTCTGTGGCACCGGTCCAGTGCTTCTGCCATTGATAAACCTTGGTTGTAGTCGATCATCAAGTGCATGTCCTCACCAACAGCCTGGCGCACTGCGTCAATAGTGGCATGATCATCAACACTTCGCTCACGGCCAAGCCGGAGTTTCAGTCCTGTGAATCCGCCTTCATCGCGCAGTTCCAATGCTTCGGCCGCCACCTCCTCCGGTGACTGAAGCCACAATCCGTTGCTATTGTATGATTGTACAGAGCCAACCGTACCCCCCAAATAGACGCATAGCGGTTGACCAGCTGCTCTAGAAATCGCGTCCCAAGCAGCCATATCTAATCCAGCCACTGCAATCATTGATAGACCTTCGTATCCGACAAAATGCAAGGTCTTTCGAGCTATCTCGTATAACTGAACAGGTGCAACGGCCTGGCCTTTAAGTTCATTGCCCAGATCGTTGAGCGCTGGAACAAGATAGTTTAAGGACTTCTCGATGTAAGGCTCTAAATAAGCTCGACCAGTCACGCCTTCTTCAGTTTCTAAATCGATGAGAATTAACGGCCACTTACGAATCGTGGCAATTTTAGCAACCACAGGTCGCTTCAGGGTTAAAGAAACAGCCCGAGCACGTATATTGCGCAATGTAAGTGTATTCGACATAACAATACGAGATTCATCCGTTGAGTGAAAGAATCATCGCATGCAGTTACGCACTCTCACAAGAAATATCAATGCACCAGCTAAACAGCATCCTTCTTTATAGAACCTATGTATTCCATAGGACAGTCCTGTCAACCAAGCAACTTTCCTTCGGATACGTACGCTTCATACTCCTCTACGGTTATAAGGCCTAGCGAGGCCGCTTCAGCTCTATCCTGATCGTTTAACACATCTTGCATCAAATCAATTCGCTTCCATAACGCGATTGTTGCGACACCTTCTCGATCGGGTATATACGGTGATTGCTCTACTGCGCGCATAGGGTGGACGTAACGCGGACAATTTATCCAAACATTCTTAACTAATACTTCGACAACCAAATCCGCTCCAGGATAACTATCAACTATCGAACCTGTTGATACGCACCGAGCTTGGCCTGTTACTCGCAAACGCTGGGGTGTCCCAAAATCCATAAAAAGCATTCCTACCTTGTTATGTGATTCGATATTTCCCACTGATAGAAACATACCGTTTCCATCATAACTCGGGAAAACAAGCTTGTTATTATTTATGACACGAACAAACCCAGTGTGGCCTCCTTTGTAAGAACATGTGGGGAATCCAAACTCATCCACAGTAGATAGAAAAAACATATTCCGCTGATGGATAAACGCACTTTGTTTATCCGAAAGCCGCTCTGTGACAGCCGAATCCAGAAGGCGATCAGCCAAACGAGTCGTGTTATATTCTCTTTGAAGTTGTCGATGAGATTTCGAAAAAAAATCTGACATGGAAGATTCCTATTATTTAACAGATCAACCACTCAACAGACCCTAACAAAAGCACTCTTTTCTTGAGTACCTATTTGAAAAGAATCCCAAGAAAGCCAAATAATATTTGACATTCGGAAGGTTGCCTATAATTACGAATTTTTTTCCAGCGGTGGCTGCCCTAATGCTTCACGATAATTATTATGAAAATGGTGAAGAGCGGGCTCATTGCGACCGAAAAGAATCTCCTCGAGTTGCCCGTTTTCCGCGGCCTGCTGTTGCATTTCGCCCATCACATAGTCTTCGTTTTCAACAGTACTCCTGAACACTTCGAGTGACGCCTCCAAACTAGCAAGACCATCATCCATAGTAGCGCGTACATCCGCGTCATAGACGTTATTTTCATCAAACTTAGTTTCCTGCGCTGCAGCTAATTCAATCGCTTCCGGCGAATAGTAGAAGCTAATCTTTGTTATAGAACGGCCTGGGTCTTCTTCGTGCGGATATATACGAATGAGAGTGGTGGCAGTCGCTCCGGTAATGAGTTGAATATTTGGAAACAGGTGGTACAACACGAAACCACCGTATTCAATACGCCAATCTTCCTCGGGTAGATCACGCATCGCGTCGATGCCTCTATTCGCGGTTACG
Source organism: Acidiferrobacteraceae bacterium (assembly GCA_002721105.1). The sequence goes on from PBJL01000013.1 coordinate 8,683, forward strand.
AATCGATGATTTCGACCGAATTCCTCATAATGGAGATTATTCCCATAATAAAGCCGACCAAGCGTATTCTTGTGCAACTTACCAAAGTGATACGTCTCACCGAAGGTATCGTTCGCAAATTTCCAATTTAACCGTTTATCAATAGTTTTATCGCCGACAAACTTATGTTTCTCCATACCAACCGATGCGAGCTCAGACTGCAGTCCACCAAGGAGTTCATCCACTTCCAATTTGCCATCGATCTTGGGGTGCACCCACAACAAACCACCTCGTTCAATAGCCGGTAATTCCAGCAATCCACGGCACGACTTATCCACCGGCCCAAAGTGATCTTCATCCGGAATTGATATCAGATCACCTGTATTCGAATAGCTCCAATTATGAAACGGACACATAAACACAGAACGCTTTCCTCGGTCCTGAGAGGTCACCTTTACTGATCGGTGCCGACACGCATTAAGAAAGGCATGAAATACGCCCTTTTTATCTCGCGTCGCCAACAAAGGCGTTCCGAAATCGTTCATCGTGAAAAAAGATCCTTCCTCCGGCAGATCATCTGACAAACCGATAAGTTGGGGGCAGTTCCGAAAGAATTCTTCTTGTTCCCGCCGCGCGGTTTCAGGACAAACGTATGAAGTAGTCGGCATACGGTACTGAACTCCTGCGTCTACATTTTTTCCTTCATCGAGTTGCCGCATCAACTCTTTGAGTATCTCAACCTCAAGTTCGTGTTCCATCAACCTTCCCTCTATTTACCAACATTTGCTCTCCACTCACACTCTAGAGTACAAATCCGAAACTTCTCTAGCTATAGTCCTATTTGCACATTCCTAGCAATAGGAAAATCACCCACTTCATCGAAGCATATATCTTTCATAGAACTACACAAATCAAATTAATTTCCGTTCGCCATTTCATCTGTTAAAACTATTCATCGACGTTGCCATCCAAAATGGATCCGGTGAAAGAATCCTTAAGACACCTAGACCATAATATTAGGCGCGTCATACCGGGGTCGTGTACAACAAATTTGGAGACGTCTAATGCGTGGGTTAACTGACAAGATCGTAATCATTACTGGCGGTGGTAGTGGGCTTGGTCGTGGAATGGCAAAGAGACTAGCAGTCGAAGGTGCGATAATTATCATTTTCGACATCGATAAAAAAGGAGCAGCGGAAACTCTTGAAGATATTGACCAAGGTGCCTCCTACGAGGTCGATATTTCCGATTATAAAGCTTGCGAAAGCGCCGTGGCCAAAGTCGTTAAAGATTTTGGCCAACTGGATATTTTGGTCAACAACGCCGGATGGGATTTGGCCGCTCCGTTCATGGATACTCAACCAGAACTATGGGCGAAAATCGTCGCCATCAACCTATTTGGTCCGATGAACATGCACCATACGACGATTCCCCACATGCTAAAAATAGGACGTGGAAAGATTATCAATATAGCCTCGGATGCAGGCCGGGTGGGCTCATCAGGAGAAGCAGTTTACTCCGCCTGCAAAGGTGGAATCATTGCCTTCACAAAAACGTTGTCTCGCGAAATCTCAAGAAAAGGGATCAACATCAACACCGTTTGCCCTGGGCCATCCGATACGCCGCTTTTCGCTCAATTCGCTGGGTCCGGAGAAAGTGGTGAGAAGTTACGTGCTAGTCTGGCTCGTGCGATCCCCCTCAAGCGCCTAGGTACAGCTGATGATATTTNAGGAATGGTTGCCTTTTTAGCNAGCGATGATGCTGACTTCNTCGTCGGCCAGACNATATCGGTCTCAGGTGGTTTGACGATGCATGGATAACGTTNCCNGCGATCCANTTNTACTGAAGTCGTAAAAAAGACTATTGCGAAATTAAAACTTCGANGCAAATCGACAAGTTAGAGCACTCTATCGGCACGCANGCTAGCGACTAAGATTGCGATCCCCAAATAGATCACACCACCCAATGCAATCGCCGCTACCTCCATTTTAAGAACATCCATCAACCACCATCCCAATAGGGGACCACAGGCCGCTCCAAAATCCATAGCGGTAACGTAATGCTGAAAACGACCGGAGCCAAGCAGGCTAACCGCACCTGTGACTCCGGCTTGCAATGCGGTGCCCATCGCGAAAAATAATATTGTCAACACTACCACTAAATAAATATTGTTAGTGCCCGCGGCTAAAATCAATGCAACTCCTCCAATCGCTGTAAACCAGACGACAGTCGAGCGAATTCCATATCGATCGGATAATCCTCCCAACCAGGGTGCCGCTATAGAATCCAGAACATAACGCACCGCAAGTACTGCTCCCGTTAACGTAGCTGCCGACAGAGTGGCCGTTGTTGTTCCCAATCGATCTAGTAAAACAGCGCCTAGGCTAGCCATCACAAGCCCGGGACCTACGGCTCCTAATGCAAATCCAATCACCGGATAGAGGCCCAATTTTCCCATGGTTTTCGAGGTGGACATCGCCGATCGTATGAACATAGGTCGACAGGGTAATCGTGCCTTCACTCCTACAGGGATCGCCAATAAAGAAACAAGCGCAATGGATAAAATCGCGTTCGAAAATCCAAATAGATCAACCAGCAGTGCTCCCCCAAAAAGCCCCGCCACAGAACCCAAACGCGATATCCCATTATAGAAACCCATTGTTCTTCCGGAGACGTTCTCAGGCACGTCTTGCATAATTTCAAGCACGCCAATGTGCCTAATAAAAGACCAGGCTANACCCCATAACAANCGNGNNGCCAGAAGGAGGCTAAACANCGAAGCAAATATNTACAGNGCCGTTGTTAGAGNNCCCAGTAGAAGNGCTCCTACNAATAAGATATCTGATCGAAACCGTTGAACCATNNGGTGTGCAAAGTGATTGGTTATNAGTCGAATCCAACGATTNNCCGAAAGAATGAGACCAACCTGGATGGGCATGAGACCGAGCTCATCGAAATANACGGGCAACACCGAATAAAGNACCTGGTCTCCCAACAACGAAAAAGCTGTGGCAATNCCAACCAANGCAACTTTTTTNGACGGNNNATTCATGGACATTANTGGGCGTTTCCCAAACNAGCACTATGCTAGCTTTTCAAAATGNNTAATTTTATGCGAGCTCTGTTTNACACGNTAAAGTNAGATTTCAGACTNTTTTTACAAACCNANCNAATTTTNAGANNACAAGTNTATTTATGACCNAATTCTTNTCNGNCATTTNCTAACATAAAGAATANCAGANCNTGANAAACAGATTACTTCTCTCTNTCTNATCTCAATCGTGTTTCTGTCAGTCGCCAGAACACACACCCACCCNCCGCACCTGCAATCCCNTGTGCAAACANTCCNANCGGCAATCGAGTCGGNGCAATACCCGAAACACCAAGNACGNCNTTCATAATCACTGGTANCGCNATCATGGCCANAAANCCGGNTAGCACATAGATTGAGAAACNNANATTTGGGTAAACGCGAATGACAACTTTAGCCACGGGCAGACCCATAAGCAGGCTCACCGCCACCAATACCAGATAGATATCCNTCATNTTCGNAATGTCNTGCNCAGCNNCCTCGATTCGCTGAGCAATTGTGATATCGAATCCTAATGCCACCACACTACCAANATTCCCTTGACTAACAAATATAGCACCAAGAANATAAGNAACGATTACAGCTGCNACATANCCCAATAAGTTTCTAGACATAATTACCTTCTGCNTATTTCTTACCTNTACAAAAGCAACTATTCCGGTNNCACACGGATCAACTTGCCTTTATCACTGTCCGTGAGCAAATAAACANATCCATTCGGCCCNCTCCGCACATCTCTGATGCGNTCACCGAGCTCAGNAAACAGCACGNTCTCNTCAATAATTTTTCCATCTTGCAGAGTCAGTTTGCGNACTTCCTTATTNACTAAAGCCCCCACCAACAACCGACCATCCCATTGAGGAAAAGCTTCTCCACGATAGATGGTCAGACCTGATGGTGCGATGCTCGGCACCCAAAAGTGAAGCGGGTCCTCAATCCCTNGNGCTGATCTCAANGGCGATATATAGGCACCAGAATAATTAACTCCTCTAGTCACCGCTGGCCAACCATAGTTCAATCCGGGCTTGACTAGGTTCAGTTCATCGCCGCCCTTCGCNCCATGCTCATGCATTAATATTTTCCCAGTTGCACTGTCTTGAGCCAGTCCCTGTGGGTTCCGATGACCATAAGACCAGACCGCNGGATGACCGTTTTGGCNGNTCACGAAAGGATTATCCGNAGGGATACTACCGTCNCTATTAATACGNANGATTTTTCCCATAAGGTTGAACGGATCTTGAGCNGCTTCTCGGTANTCAAATCCGTCNCCCGTTGTCAGCATTAGCGTGCCATCTNGCAAAAACAGTAGCTTCCCNCCATAGTGGAGAGGCGTATCCTTTTGGGGCNTNACGTCAAATATNATCTGNATGTTTTNAACNCTCGAACCAACTAGCNTCCCCTTCACNANACGCGTNCCATTGAGCTGNGGAGTTCCGTGAGCNAGGGCAAGATANANGAATTGATTGTTCGTGAAGTCCGGATCGACGNCTATATCGAAGTACCCACCNTGACCNANNACATAACTCTCCGGAAGACCCTTTAAAGGAGGTCCCGTCCCANCAGCTGTTGANATTCGTCGAACCTCTCCAGTCCGCATAGCCACGAGGTAGTTCCGNTCNGGCAAAAAGGCTACCGACCAAGGAAANTCCAAGTCTTCCGCAACGATCTGTAATGCATANTCTGCCTTAGCCGTNTCAAGCAGCGTTGCCAAAAANANACNNAAAATNAGACAACCNANCCGCATAGAATAATCCAGCAGAATCCGNCCTCATATNNTACGCGGAATTNGGACTNAAGATGNGACGTANATTATTTTCTCCANANCCCNNNCGAATTGACGTTTNAGGTAACCAGTGGCTANTCTTAAGNGGANCTAATAGACAGGGTTTCGGTNGCTTCAGACTAAATCGATGATTCCTTCAACAGCCATCCATTCNANATTNGAATCCATACTGAGTTTTGTGACGCATCNATTTCTNATTTCAGCACTTACAATTCTCACCGTCACAGGATGTGACACATCGGATAACGAAAAATTAACAGCCNACAAAATTNCCGGTTTAGAGACCGCGCAATTTGACCTAGTACTAAAATGCNNATCTGAAACGANTCAACTAATTAATCTTGGTNNCATTCACCTTCTTCTCGAAAAAAATCATGCGGGCCACGTTGTTGCTATATGGAGCTACTCTCGAGACTCAAAAGTTAGCGGATGGAGGCGGGATGCCGTACGTACCGACATCAATTACATCTATTGGGAAAACAGCAGAATCGATCAAACAACCTTTGCGCTCCAAAACGCCTTATGGGACAGCAATCTAACATGTCANACGCAAACGCTNACCGAATTTANCAAAGAGTGGATNCCTCAATAGAACAGTGAAGAGAATGCATGCTAACGCNCCCTTCATCAAAACCACTGTCAACCAAGTACATTCATAATCCCGTCGCTCACGCAGTAGGCGATCAACTCCAAAAAGGTCCTAAGACAACAAACCATATCACGCTGAGAGCAATGATTATTTCCATCATCAAAATTACTCGCAGACCATATCGAGCAAGTGCTCTTGGTTGAATACGGGGATCCATGTTGGTTTTCTGAAGCCAGATAGTCGCTCCCGCATTAATCGGGCCAAACAGTGCTGCCGTGGCTCCGCCAACAATAATAAGGAACACAAAGTTCTCGGCCCAGAGGTAAATCAAGAANGCNACCAGCGGTAGAATACCGACNTACCATCGAATAATCGCCTTGCGAAGTCGGACGTTGGAACGGTCCATAAATCCCATCTCAATCAGGTAGTCGGGAATAAAGCGCCCACGAGTTGCAGAGTCTGAAAGGACGGTCGAGAATAAGATAAAGAATGCACCAAAACTAAAAACCCAGACCGCCCACTGACCCAGCGTCTGGGTAAAGATATTTGAAAGCACGGCGATGGTTTCGCCACTGCCATCCGGTGCCAATCCCATTGCATTCAACACCCCGGCACCCAAGACATAAAACGGCACGGTCGCACACACCATGATGATCAGTCCGACCCAAACATCCGTATGCAATACTTTCATCCAACTGCGTGCATGCTTCTCCCACTGGGGATCGCTACGGTCAGTCCCGAGATAATTCGGATAACCTTTTTCGATNCACCAATAGGTGTAACCACCAGGGTCACTCCCCACGAACCCGTATGCGGCCAGCGCAAATGCCGCAAACGCNACAAACACCCCTATATCAAACGAAAAACCGANGGCCAGATCATCGAGAGTCATATGAAAATCTGTGAATTGCATCGCTATCGCACAAACCAGAGTGGCAAGAGTGAAGGAGACAACCAATGGAAGACTAATCGATTCCAACCAACGGTANGAACCGGTACTCAATACCGCCGAGATAACNACCGCAATGAGACCTGTACAAGCAACTTTACCAACATCGACCCCACCCAAGGACAAGAGGAAGGATAGTGACTCGCCACCACCACCGATAATGCCTCCCAGACCCATCATTCCAGGAATGTATGCCAACAGTCCCATCCAAATGGGCCAGGAAATTTTCCAGATCTTCCCCGGCAACCGGTTGACTGCTCGCAGATATGTATCACCCGAAACAACCGTATAGCGAGCGAGTTCTGCTTGAACAAANGATTTGGACAGGCACGCCAAGAGTAACCACCAAAGGAGTGCCCAGCCGGCCACAGCGCCCAGACTCGTAGTGAGTACNANCTCACCCGAACCGACAGCCGCCCCCGTGATGATNAGGCTTGGTCCAAGATATTTTATCCGTCCTAGAAAGTTCTTCGGNGGGGCGAGCATTTTCTCNTCACGTACGGCATATGGATCGATTTCAGTTTCGCTCATCAACTTTCCTANGNGTAAATTTTTTGTCAAAAAACTTCGACANTGATGCCGGCTTTGGCCAGCGCATCCCGTTCNTCTTTTTGCCAGGGTCTGTGTGCCACTTTTTCGCGCTTCGACGTCGNNCCAGANCATACCANAACATATGCGCGGCGGGACNGTCCTGTCGTGTTTGGGGCTGTGTAATGCAACGTCCTCGGACTGTGAAAAGTCGCCCCGCCAGCTGGTATAGGGCAGGAGATAGCTTCCGATGGATCCACATCATCCGTCATTAGTCCATGGATTAATGGATTGTTATCGATGTGCCGATGCCAGCGAACTCCTTGTTTATTCGAACCAGGAATGAATTGCATGCAACCACTTTCTTCCGTCGCCGGATCCAATGGCAACCAAACACTAAGACTATTCAGGATATCTTCGGGGTTCCAGTAAGCTTCATCCTGATGCCAAGGCGTCTCGCACCCATAACGTGCCGGCTTCAAAATCATATGGCCGGCCTGGGTCAATGATTCGGNCTCGATTCCAAGCAGCTTAGCCGAAAGTTCAAGCGCATTATGATAGTAGAGAGTCTGGCGAAGCTTCGGAAAGTGCAAGTCTGGGCCNAGTACTTGCGGCAGAACCTCGCGCCCTTTATGACCTCGCGGAGCTCCTAAATCATAGTAGAGGCCTTGCTCTTCACCGGCTCTTCGACGAAATAATTCGTCNTAAGTNGTCTTTAACGACTCCAGTTCATCGTCGGTAGTGATACGTTGAATACTTAGAAANCCATTTTCGCGAAAAAAAGCGACCTGTTCATCCGTGATGCCAACCCTATAATTTGATTTTGATTCCATTCAATTTATCNCTNANNTAANAAGTAAATAGANANATATANNNTGTCCTTTTTNCNNNTAGNGNTNCGTAACANTCGANGCNCNNAACNCCNTNCNTANTGGTTGATNCGCTGTTTTAGTTCCGCGTTTAGNTGCTTGATATATNGNACTTCNAGNACTTCGATAGCNTCAAGAAATCCTTCAGGATCAACGAAAGTCTCNGGACTATATCGCTGGCCTGCTACGTATTTTTCAAAAAAATTGTATTGGCTTTTATGGGCCGCAACCCAAATATCAATATCCATCATTTTTTGGCGCTTGTACGTTTCCGAAAAATCGTCGGCAACACCGGGATAGGTTGGATCGATAAGAAGTTGTTTTCCCGGATTAATAGTACCCATATTGGCAATCAACACATTGTATGTTTGTCCACCTTCTACNACCGTCATCGAATAGCTCGAACTACCCTCTGTATGGCCCGGATGGTAATGNACAGTCAGCCTCGTATCTCCCAACTCAATGACCTCTCCATCTCTAATAATTTTATCGACTTTGACAGGCCGAAATGTTTCTAGCCCTCCGAAATGNGGATCNCTCACTCCGCCATCTTCTAATACCAAGGCATCCTTCTGCGTCGCATACATCTTGGCACCGACAAGTTCCTTGATGTCGGCCAAATCAGCAGTATGGTCAAAGTGCGACTGCATGGTTAGGAGCACTTTCACATCTTTCAATTTGAAACCCAGTAAGTCGATATTAGAGCCGATGTCTACTATAGAGCCCTCAGCTCCGGTGTTTATTAGAATATGTCCATCCGATGAAGTGATAAGATAGACACTTAAATCGTACCCTCCTACTCCGTATAAATTTCCTATAATTCGGACAGGCGGATGATTCTTTAACCAAGTTTCTGGCATTTCAAAGCCTGGGAATGCCGCCTCCAGATTTTTGGTGTACTGACTCGGTTCTCCATGCATTTGTGTATTAACCCACCCAAAAAGGAAAATGATCCCTATCAGCCGTTTCATTCAAATCTCCTCCTATCGACCAAACCTATTGAAACTGGTGACACCTTAGAGCCTACCCCATCAGATAGCTTCCACTATTTGTGTAAGTCCTCATCATCTCCCATAGATTTTAGGCATGGGTAGTACTCCTGCAATTGCTGCTCCTATGAACGGCAGACAAAGTACGTAGAGTTGAAGCCAAACCAATGGCTACCAACCACACCATTTAAGGCTAGCAAAGCCAAACCACCACAGGTTGTTAAAGCACCAACAATCAGCCGCCAACTAGCAATCGTTCTGTCGACTTTTAAGGGTCTTGTTTCAAGACCTCCAAAGACAGTCATCAAAAGAGCGAGGGCTATAACAAAGCCCAAGAACCAGATTGGTCGAGAGACCCACCACAGGATAGAGCCAGGCTCTGCCTCTAACCCAATATTCCCAAGTGGCAGTGCCAAACCTACCATTAGCATAGATGCTGTGAGATGCCAAAGATAGATTGTCATAATCATGCCATTGATTACTATTGTAGCCGTCCACAAGCGGAGGCGGGTCAACCAGCGCTGGACCAGTCGCTCAAAACCTAACAAAACGCCAATTTGCAACATACCTAAAGCCAGCATAGTAAACTTTGGTGGTAACGTATTACTCACTTCATCCCCAGGCGCACTTACCATGCTAATCGGATATGGCCCCCATATCACCATTCCGACGAGTAACAAAGCGCCCGTCATCATCCAGATCACAGCACTACGCAGGCCACCTAAATATCCATCACGCCAGGCGTATCCCAATTGATGCACAGCCAGCCACACGAAGGCATAGTTAAACCATCCAACGCCTTTCAGACCGAAAGCAAAAAAAAGAACATCGTCAACTACTGCAAGTAGGGCGAGGAACCAAAAGGAAGCCATCCGGTAACGCTTCCACGCTTTCATACTTATAGGGACCAGCAAAACGACTAAGATGTATACCGACAAAAACCAAATCGGAACTAACGCACCCTGCGAGACTATCTTAAGAAGATCGCTCTGAACACCAACCGCATTACCCAATCCACAAATCGCGATCCAGACTAATACAAGAGGAAGCACAGGAATAATCAGCCGTGCCAATCGACTCACAAACCATTTGCTATAACCACTTCCGTCTCGTATGGCAGCATCCCAAGAAACCCCGTTGGCATAACCTCCTACTAAGAAAAATATAGGCATAACTTGGAAGCCCCAGGTGAGCCATCGGGTCCAAGGTTCCACATCGAGCATGTTCGTAAAACCTAACTCACCATCGATTACAAGCGGCGCAGTCATCAACCAGTGACCAGATATAACCGCCAAGATGGACAGTGCTCGCAGGAAATCTACGTATCGGTTCCGCGAATCGGGGGTTTGAATCGCTACCTCCTTCGCTCGGGACCAGATCCCTCGACTCGCAATCTCCTGATCTTCCATAGACTCTCCTTTCTTAGCAATTAGTTCTAACCTGATGCGTGTCCCGATACAACACACTAAACGGATTAACTCCACCCGAATCCGGCGATTGGCTTAATAAGCCAGCGACTGACAATATTGATCTTCAAATGATAACGCTCAAGTTTTGTTAGATGGTCTAGCTATATACAGTTCAGAGCCCATAAGCACTATACAGGCACAGCACGTTGAGATATTTATCGGCTCTCACTGTACACTTGAATTACGCAGCACGATCAAAACTGCAGTGCATCCGTAAGCTACTTAAGCTAAAATAATCTACCCGTAACGGTTTTACGAATTATGACCACCACTATTTGTTATTGCTTTGGGGTTTCCAAAGAAGAAATCGAAACACGCATCTCGAATGGGGAATCCATCGAGCAAATTCGTGGGTCCACAGGTATGGGCTGGGGGTGCGGTGGCTGCAATACTCTCACCGAACCACTCTGGGGAGAAAATGCAACACAGGAGTCTAGAAAACGTATTCTGGATCTCCTAGCCCGTCAGGCGTAACACATTCTGATAATGTACAAACACGTCTACCAACGCCGTAGTCAAGCACTCACCAAAACAGATATTTTGAATCAATAGATACTCGCTTTCAGTCGGAATCGTCTAACAAAACACTAGGGGTCTTCCAAACATTTCGATCTCCGTTAGGGGCCCAGCTAATAATAATTGAGCGCAGTGACTCACTACTGATGACGCGCATCGCATGAGATACATTAGGGGGACAATGCGTAACGGTCCCCACTTCGGCAACAAACTCTTCATCGCCCCATTCGCACTCCGCCACACCACCGAGAAAAATATATACCTCCGGAAAAGGATG